>CAXSAX010000017.1:0-79959 GCA_964235495.1 uncultured Acetobacteraceae bacterium
CGTGCGCCTGGCTGGCGCGGCGCTGCGCGTCCAGCGCGGCCTGGCTGTCGCAGGGCGCGGCGTCGGCTGGCTCGGGGATGGGATGTGGGCTGGTCACGAACGGGATAAGAACACGCGATGCGGACGGTCGCAAGCTCTTGTTTGCTGCGCTAACGAGAATGGCGCGCTTTTCACGATTATGGGCTCTGTAGCCGGGACCGTCCGGGCGTGACGCGGGGCATCAGCCGGCACAGGACCCGACATGCGGCGGCGCCTCTCGCTAGGCCTGGCGCAAGCGTGCGGACAGCGAAAAGGCGAGCGGCAGCCAGCGCTGGTCCGGCCAGCGATACATCCGGTCCGGGTCGCGGCGCAGGCCGTCGTACATCCGCCAGGGCACGGCGTCATGCTCGCGCAGGTACTCCAGCGCCAGTCCGGCGTCGATCAGGGCGGTGACGACCGTGCCGAGCGGGTGCAGGAAGGCGTAGGTGCTGGCGGCGGCGAAAACCACCGTTTCGTCGGCGTAGTCGCGGCCGTTGTCGTCTTGGATCGGCCCCGAACGGAAATACGGCACGTCGTAGCGCAGGCCTGCCCCGTCCGCGGGCGCGCCGTGCACGGTCCAGGCGACCGGGTGGCCCTCCGCGAGGTAGAGCCGGCCGCCCGGCCTGAGGAAATGCGCCACGATGGCGGCCCAGCCCCGGATGTCGTGCAGCCAAGCCAACGCGCCCCAGCTGACGAAAACCAGGTCGAAGCCGCCCGGGGCGTCGAGCGCCTGAACGGCGTCATACAGGTTCGCCTGCACGAAGCGCGCCTGGCCGGCCAGGCCCAGCTCCCCGGCCAGGCCGCGCGCGGCGGCGATGGCGGGAGCGGAGAAGTCCAGCCCGGTCACCCGCGCGCCGGCTTGCGCGAGCAGCAGGCTGTCATAGCCGAAATGGCATTGCAGGTGCAGCACGTCGAGACCGGACACGGCGCCCAGCTCCGCCTGCTCGATCGGGTAGAGCTGCGCCGTGCCGGCCCGCAGCGCGGGCACGTCGTAGAACTGGGAGCCCACGTGCACCGGCACGCTCTCGTCCCACATCGCGCGGTTCGCCGCGTGCAGCCGCTCCATCCCGTCCGTGCCGCTCATTCCTCGCACCCCTCCTCCGGCTTCTCCTCCTCCGGCCCGCCGGCCTCCTGGACCGCCACCCCGTGGCGCTCGCAGAGCGCGGCCACCGTCGCCGAGGGCAGCCGGTCCGTCACCAGCAGGTCCACCTCCGCCAGATGCGCGATCCGCACGGGGGCGGCGCGCATGAACTTGCTGCCATCCGCCACCAGCATGACCCGGCGCGCGTTGCGGATGATCGCCTGGCTCACCTGCACCTCGCGCACGTCGAAATCCAGCAGGGTGCCGTCCGCGTCGATCGCCGAGGTGCCGACCACCGCCAAATCCACCCGGAACTGCCGGATGTGCTCGACCGCGGAGGCGCCGATGATGCCGCCGTCGCGCCGCACCACGCCGCCGGCCAGCACCACCTCGACCGCCGGGTTGCGGTACAGCTCGGCGGCGACGTGCAGGTTGTTGGTGATGACCAGCAGCCCGGCATGGCCGGACAGGGCGCGCGCCACCTCCTCCGTCGTGGTGCCGAGATTGATGAACAGGGAGGAGTGGTCCGCCACGTGGGCGGCGGCGGCCTCGCCGATCAGCCGCTTGTGCGAGGGGGCGACCAGCTTGCGCGCCTCGTAGGCCAGGTTCTCCACCCCGCTGGCCACGATCGCGCCGCCGTGCACGCGGGTGAGCCGGCGCTGCTCGCACATCTCGTTCAGGTCGCGCCGGATGGTCTGCGGCGTCACGGCGAAGCGGGCGGCCAGCTCCTCCACCGACACGCGCCCGGCCTCCCGCGCCAGGGCGAGGATTTCCGCCTGCCGCCGCGGGGCGAGCCTGGCGTCCATCAGACGCCCAGGTTGAAGGCGAGGGAGATGCGCAGCGCCGTGCCGCGGTAGGGGCGGACCTGGTGCTGCAGCCAGGACGGGAACAGCAGCAACAGGCCGGGGCGCGGCGCCACCGTCTCGGCGCTGCCGGCGGAGCGGCCGTCCTCGCCGGCGAATTGCAGGGTGGGGGCGTACATGGCCGGCGCCGGGCCGCGCGGATCCAGCATCTCGAACTCGCCGCCGAGCGCCGGGTCGGCGGCGCAGCCGCCATCGGCCACGTAGTAGGTGCCGGACCAGAACGCGCCGGGGTGGTAGTGGCAGATGTTGCCGTCGCCGGGTCCGTTGACGTTGGCCCAGGCCTGCACCACCCAGCGCGGGCGCACCGGCTGGCCGGCGCGGTCCGCCGTCAGCTTGGTGGCGGCGGATTGGGCGAGAGCGAGGATGTGGGCGGCGTCCTCCCCGCCCCACTCCGCCAGGTCCCGCGCGGAGTGCCAGCCGCCGGCGTTGGAGGAGTGCAGGGACGGGTGCGCCGCGCGCCGGGCGAGGATGGTGCGCTGCAGCCGGGCGTTGCGGGCGGGCGCATCCGGCACCTGGATGGCGGCGACGGGGGTGGCGAACAGGCCTTTGAGCGCGATCTCCATCGTCCGTTGCGTCCCCTTTCCTGCCGTCTGCGCCCTTTGTATAGCGCCGTCCCATGATCCTGGTCACTTGATCCTGGCCATTGGCGCCGCCGGCCGCCGCCAGGCTGCAAGGGAGATGCAACTAGATCCAGTTTTGGGTGGTGATGGACCGGATGCGCTCGGGCTGTGCGACGCGGGCGTTCCAAGCATCGCAGCAGGCATCCACGATGGCGTCGCAGGTTGCGAATGCTCGGTTGCCGCCATGGTTCTGGCGCAGGAGCTGCCAGATGTTCTCGACCGGGTTCAGCTCGGGCGAATAGGCGAGCACGAGCACGGCATTCGGGCCCGGCGTGACGGTGCGGCTGATCTCCAGCAGGTGCAGGTGCGGGTCGGCCGTGGCCGCAGCAAGCCTCGCGAGTCGGAGCTCAAGGCCGGTGATGTCAGAGATCGAAGATGCGTCCTTTGCTCAACCGGTGCGCTGGATCGATGGCTTTCTTCAGCGTCCTGAACAAGTCCAGGGTCACGGGATCGACCCGTTCCAGGAAGGCCCGCTTCTTGGAGCGGCCGATGCCGTGCTCGGCGCTGATGCTGCCGCCAAAATGGTCGAGCGCACCGAAGATGACGTCCTCGGCACGGCGAAACAGCGCCTGCCTTTGCTCGGTCGACCAGTCTGCCGGCGGGACGACGTTGAGGTGGATGTTGCCGTCGCCGATGTGGCCGTAGGCAACGGGACGGCCCTCCGGCAGCGAAGTCGCAAGGTCGGCCATGGCTCGGTCGAGGAAGGCCGGGATCGCGGTGATCGGCACGGACACGTCGGTCCGGTAATAGGGTCCTTTGCGGCTCTGCGCTTCCACCATCGCCTCGCGATAAAGCCACAGCCGGTCGGCTTGCGCCCTGCTCGACGCGATCGTGCCGTCCAGCAGAAGGTCCCCGGCGTCCTCCAGGCATGTCTCAAGCACGTGCCGAAGATCGACCGCGCCGCAGGCGGCAACGTCCATCAGGACATAGACCGGGCAAGGGTCGAGTGGTTCGGCAAGCTCGGTGCGATGTCCGAGGCCAAGCACGAGTCCGTCGCGCATGATCAGCTCGAAGGCGGATAGGAGGTCGCTGCAGCTGCGGCGCGCCTTGGCATAGAAGCTCATCACGTCCTCGACCGAGCGCAGGCCCAGCAACGCGGTCTCGACCTGGGTCGGCTTGGGGAACAGCTTGAGCGCCGCCGCCGTGACGATGCCGAGCGTGCCCTCGGCGCCGATGAACAGCTGCTTGAGATCGTAGCCCCGGTTGTCCTTGCGGAGGGTTCGCAGGCCGTCCCAAATCCGTCCATCGGGCAGCACGACTTCCAGGCCGAGAACCAGGTCGCGCGTCATGCCGTACCGCAGCACGTTGAACCCGCCTGCGTTGGTCGAGACGTTGCCGCCGATCCGGGCTGACCCCTGCGCCCCGAAGGTGATCGGCAGCAGGCAGTCCTGCGCGTCAGCCGCCTGCTTGGCCGTCTCCAAGATGCAGCCGGCCTCGACCACCATGGCGTAGCCTAACGGATCGACCGAGCGGACCGCGGTCATCCGGTCCAGGATGACCACGACTTCCGGTTCGGCAGCGCCGGACACGCCCGCGCCGACCAGCCCCGTCAACCCGCCCTGCGGCACGACGCCGAGGCTGAGCTCGCCGCAGCGGATCATGATCGCCGAAAGGTCCGCCGCCGTGCGCGGCCGTGCCACCGCGAACGGCGTTCCGACATAGGCGCCGGTCCGGTCGCGGGCGTAGGACGCGGTGATGTCCGGATCGGTGATGAACAGGTCGGGGCTGAAGCCGTCGCGGAGCCGCGTGCTGTCGGCCGCAGGCGGCGCATCGAGAGCGGTCATCCGATGGTCCTTTCGATGGAAGCCGTGCCCGTCACCAGCACGTGTAGCCGGCATCGGCGACCACGATGCTGCCGGTCAGCAAGCTGGCCGCGTCGGAGGCAAGGAACAGCACCACGGACGCAACCTCGTCCGTGCGGCCGACGCGGGCCATGGGCGTCGCATCGAGCCAGGCCCGTCTCAAAGCCTCGTCCTGCAAGCCGTAGCGGGTCATCGGCGTGTCGATGTAGGTTGGCGCGACGGCGTTGACCCGGATGCCGCGCGGCGCCCACTCGGCCGCCAACGACTTGGTCAGCTGATGCACGGCCGCCTTGGACGCATTGTACGAGGCCTGTTCCTGCGGACGGTTTACCACCAGCCCGGACATCGACCCGATGTTGACGATCGCGCCGCGCCGCCGCTCCAGCATGGCGCGCCCGAACGCCTGGCAGGACCAGAACACGCCGTTCAGGTTGATGTCGATCACCTGGCGCCACTGCTCCGTCGTGGCGGCCTCGGCAGCCACGCCGCTGATCGCGATGCCCGCGCTGCAGACCAGGATGTCCACGGCGCCGATGTCACGCTCGATTGCCGCGGCAGCGTCCTCCAGGGCGGCCGGGTGCGTCACGTCCACGAGGCGCCATGACACGCTGGCGCCTGCCTCGGCCAGGGTTGCAGCACCTTCCTGCGCGGCGGCCTCGTCGCGTTCGAGCAGCACGATGCGGGCGCCGGCTTGCGCAAGCGCCTCGGCACAGGCGTGGCCGATGCCGCGGCCGCCGCCGGTGATGACGGCGGTTCGGCCGGAAAGGTCATACTTGTCGAGGTACGTGGGCACGGGCTGTCCTTGCATTCAGGCTGTTTGCGGCGGTGCGAGGCCAGCCGCCGCCTCGGCCGCCTCAAGCAGGGCCCAGGTGGCGTGGCTGTTCTCGTAGGCCTGGTCGAACACCGGCGTGAGATGCGCGTAGGTGTCCGCCCATCGCGGGTTGGGCAGAATCTCGCCGGTGAAGCGCACCAGCCTGGACGCTGCCGCCGAGAGGTCGGGAAAGAAGCCCACGCCCGTCCCGGCGAGCATGGCGCAGCCGAGCACGCTGCATTCCTCGGCCGCCGTGGTAAGGATGGGACAGCCGTACAGGCTGGCCTTGATCTCCAGCCACAGCCTGGTCTTGGCGCCGCCGCCGGCGGCGATCATGCGGTCCAGCCGAGTGCCGGCCTGCTCCATGATCCTGAGGTTGCGCGCGGCAGCGAAGGCCACCCCCTCCATCACCGCGCGGTGCAGATGGGCGGCGCCATGGCCGCTGGTCAGGCCGATGAACTGGGCGCGCGCGTTGGTGCGGGCGCCCAGGCGTTCGCCGCTCAGGTAGGGCAGGAACAGCATCATGCCTGCGCCCGCCGGGGCGCTGGCGGCGAGCGAGACGATGCGGTCGTAGTCGTAGGCTTTCTCATGAAAGGCGCGCCGGGCCCACCGCATGGCATCGCCCCCGGCATCGAGGATCGTGAAGGCCGACCAGTTGGGCAGCGCGCCGCGCACGTTGCTGATCGCCGGGTGGAGCACCGGTGCGGCCGTGCACAAGGTCAGCAAGGTGGAGGTGCCGGTGACGTCGGAGGCGAGGCCGGGTGCAATGACGCCCGATCCGAGCAAGGCGCCGGGGTAGTCGCTGATGCCGACGACGACGGGGGCGCCTTCCGGCAGGCCGGTTTGCGCCGCGGCCTGCCGCGAGACGCCGGCCAGGATTTCGTGCGGCTCGCGGATGCTGGGCAGCAACGCCGGGTCGATGCCCAGCCGGTCCGCCAGCGCACGGCTCCAGCTGCCGGCGGCCACGTCGTAGAGGTAGGTGCAGGACGCCTCTGGCGCGTCGATCGCCATCTCGCCGGTCAGCTTGAAGTTGATCCAATCCTTGGCCGACAGCACGGCGGCGGTGCGCGCGTACGCCGCCGGGCAGTGCGCCTTGAGCCAGCGCAGCTTGAAACCCCACCACGCGACGGCCGGCGGGTTGCCGGCCACCGGCAGCAGCGCCTGCCACGACTGCTCGCGGATGAAACGCTCGACGGTGTCCCGGTTGCGCTTGTCGTTCCAGAGCGGGACGGCGTCCAGCGCCGGGTTGCCGTCCGCATCGACCAGCACCGTGGCGTGCATCTGCCCGCACGCGCCGATCGCGGCGATCCGTGCGGCCGCCCCCGGCAGCGTGTCGAGCACGCGGCGGATCACCGCCACGGCGCCTGTCCACCAATCCGCCGGGCGCTGCTCGGCCCAGCCGAAGCGGGGCACGATCTGCTCGTGGTCCTGCGCCGCGAAGGCAAGGGTCTCGCCGGCCGCCGTCATCAGCGCGGCGCGAACGCTGCCGGTGCCCACGTCGATCGCCAGGAGCAGGTCGCGGGCCATGCCGAAGCCTAGGCCCGACGCGGCCAGAAGGAGGATTGCAGCAGCACGGCAACCAGGATGATGACGCCCTTGACCACTTCCTGGTGGTAGCCGGGCACGTTGAGCAGGTTCATGATGTTGCCGATGACGCCCAGCGTCAGCACCCCGATCAGCGTGTTGAGCGCCGTGCCGCGTCCGCCCATCAGGCTCGCGCCACCGATCACCACGGCGGCGATCACGTCGAGCTCCAGCCCGATGCCCACCACGGGCGAGCCCACGCCGGAGCGGGCGGTGATGATGACCCCGCCCAAAGCCGCCAGCACGCCCGATACGACGTAGACCGAGAACACCCGCGGCACCACCCGGACGCCGGACAGCCGAACCGCCTCGCTGTTGGAGCCGATGGCGACGACCAACCGCCCGTATGCGGTCAGCCGCAGCACGAACGCGGTGCCGGCGAACACGAGCAGCATGAGCAGCACGGGAAGCGGGATGCCGAGCAGGCTGCCCCGGTTGAAGCCGTCATTGAGCCAGGCGCCGTTGTCGCTGAGGAAGATCGGCCGGCCCTCGGAGACGATCAGCGCGGCACCTCGGGCGATCGTCATGCCGGCCAGCGTCACCACGAAGGACGGCATCCGGCGCACCGCCACGAAATACCCGGCGAGCGACCCGAGCGCGCCGCCCGCCGCAAGGCTGAGCGGGATGGCAGCCCAGAGCGACATCGACGTGAGCAGGGACGCGCAGACGATGCTGCCAAGCGCTGCCACCGAGCCCACCGAAAGGTCGATCCCACCGGTCAGGATCACGAGCAGCATCCCCATGGAGATCACCCCCGTGCTGGCCACCTGCCGCAGCACGTTCTCGATGTTGCGGCTGCCGAGAAAGCTGGTGGAGATGAAGCTGGCGACCAGCACCAGGACGATGAAGATGGCGATGGTGCTGTAGGTGGCCGCAAAGGCCCGCGCATCGAACCGCCGCGCCGGACGCACGCCAGCCGACGCCTCGGCCGCTTGCACGGTGTCCACCCTACGCCTCCCTGAGCCGGCTGCCGGCGGGCGCGGCTTGGGCCGCAGCTCCCACGTGGGCCGTGTTGCGCAGCGCCAGCTGCATGAGGCGGGCCTCGGACAGCTCGCCGCGCGGCAGGCTGCCGCTGATGCGCCCGCCGCTCATCACCAGGACGCGGTCGGCGGCGCCGATCACCTCGATCAGGTCCGACGAAATCAGGATCACGCCCAGCCCGGCGGCGGCCAGCGCCTCGATCAGGCCGTAGATCTCGGAGCGCGCGCCGACATCGACGCCCCGCGTCGGCTCGTCCAGGATGACCACCTTGCACCCGGCGTCGAGCCATTTCGCCAACACCACCTTCTGCTGGTTGCCCCCGGATAGGCTGCTGACCGGCAGGTCCAGGTTGCGGGCGCGGATCGTGGTGCGCTGGGCGACCCTGTCCACCGCTGCCCGCTCGGCGGCCCGGCGCAGCAGGCCCAGGCGGTTGGTGAAGCGCGCCAGCGTGGTGAAGGTGACGTTCTGCCGGATCGGCAGGGCCAGCACCAAGCCCTGGCCCTTGCGGTCCTCCGGCACCAGGCCGATGCCGGCGGCCACGCCCTGCCGCGGCGTGCGGATCGTGACCCGGCGGCCGGCCAGCGTGACCGTGCCGGACTCCATGCGGTCGGCGCCGAAGATCGCGCGGGCCAGCTCGGTGCGCCCGCTGCCGATCAGGCCCGCGATGCCCAGCACCTCGCCCGCCCGCAGCGTGAACGACACGTCCTTGACCAGGCCTGCGGCGCAGAGGCTCTCAACCCGCAGCAATTCCTCACCGGCGGTGCGCGCCACCTTGGGGAACAGCTGCGCCGCCTCGCGGCCGACCATGAGCGGGATCAGCCGGTGCTCGTCCATGCCGGCGGCGGCGTAGGTGCCGACGGTGCGGCCATCCTTCAGCACGGTGATCTGGTCGGCGATGCGGAAGATTTCGTCCAGGCGGTGCGAGATGTAGATGACGCTCACGCCGCGCCGCGACAGCCCGCGCACCACGTCGAGCAGCCGCCCCACCTCCGGCGGGGCCAGCACCGCCGTCGGCTCGTCCAGGATTAGGATGCGCACCTTGCGGGACATCGCCTTGGCGATCTCCACCGCCTGCTGGAAGGCGAGCGGTAGGGAGCCGACCAGGGCGCCCGGGTCGATCGCGAAGCCCAGGTCCCGCAGCAGGGCCGCCGCCCTTGCCCGCAGCTTCCTGGCGCTCACGAAGGCTGGCAGCTCCCCCAGGAAGATGTTCTCCGCCACCGTCAGGTCCGGCGCCAGGGCCAGCTCCTGGTAGATGATGCCGATGCCGAGCGCGCGGGAGGCGTGCGGCGAGGACACGCTCACCCGCTCGCCGCCGATGCGGATCTCGCCAGTGGTCGCCTGGTGGGCGCCGGCCAGGATCTTCATCAGCGTCGATTTGCCGGCGCCGTTCTCCCCCAGCAGCGCGTGCACCTCGCCCGCGCGCACCGAGAACGACACGTCGTCGAGCGCCCGTATGCCGCCGAACACCTTCGAGATGCCCGTCATCTCGACGCCGGCCGCGTCCTGCCCGGTGTCCATGTCGGCCAGCCGGCCTAGAACAGCGCGTCGGGCTTGTAATACTGGGCGGCGTTGGCCTTCGTGATGGCCATCGGTGGCGTGTAGGTGATCTTGGCCATATCGGCGGGCGCCTGCTTGTTCACGACCTTCACCGCGAGGTCGGCGGCCATCTTGCCGATGATCGCCGGGTCGTTGAGGCCGGTCGCGCCGTACTTGCCGTCCTGGATCAGCTTGACCGCCTCCTTCTGGCCGTCGGCGGCGGCGAACACCAGGATGTCCTGGCTGGCCTTGCCGGCGTCCTGGATCGCCCGCAGCGCGCCCAGCGCCATGCTGTCGTTCTCGGCCAGCACGGCGTTGATGTCGGGATGCGCGGTCAGCAGATCCTCCATCGCCTTGACGCCGCCCTCCTGCGTCCAGCCGCCCCAGCCCTGGCCCACGACGGTGAACCCGGCATGGCCGATCTGGCGCAGCTGCGCCTCCAGGATGCCCTCCATCACGCCGTCGCGCCGGGCCTCGCCGACGACGTTGCCCTGGCTACCGCTGAGCACGGCGATGTGCAGGTCCTTGCCCTTCACCTGGCTGACCAGCCAGTCGCCGATCAGCCGGCCGTTCTCGGCATTGCTGGACTGGATGGTGGTCAGCACCGGGGCGCTCTCGTCGATCGAGCTGTCCACGATGATGACCGGGATGTGGGCCTTGGCCGCGTCCTTGGTGGCGCCGACCAGGCCCTTGGCGTCCTTCGGGTCCATGATGAGGATGTCGATGTTCTGCGACAGCATGTCCTCCACGTCGGCAATCTGCTTGACCAGGTCGTTGTTGGCGTCGGCCGCGACCGTGGTGGCGCCCAGAACCTTGGCCTCCTTCTCGATCGCCGACTGCAGGGCCGCATAATAGGGCGCGTTCTGCGTCAGCATCGAGATGCCGATCTTGATGGCCTTGGCGCCAGCCGGTGGTGAGAACGCCAGCGCCACGCCGCCCGCCACAGTCGCTGCCGCGAAAATCGCTTTCATGGACCTTGCTCTCCCTGGGGCGTCATCGAACATGCGCCGCGTTATATGGTAGCAATACAACATCGCATTCCAGAATGAGCAAGCGCAAAAGCGTCATGTTGCAGTGCAAAAGGCGATATGCCGGTTGATCTAGCCCCCATTCACGTAATAGCACTACGTAAATCTGCCCTGTCTCAGATGCGCTGGGAGGCGCTGCCAATGTCGAACCTGCTGCCCGCATCCGTCGTCATCGAACCCGGCACCGGCGCAATGGCAGGGCGGACCCGGCGCTACGAGAAGCGTTTCGACGACCTTGCCGGACTGTTCGCGGACGAGGCCGCCTTCGCCGAGCTGGCCCGCCGCCGCGGCGCGGACATCGCCTACCAAGTCGATGAGTTCCGCCCGTCGGAGCGCGCGGGCGACCTCATCTTCGGAACCAGCACGCTCTACCCGGGCAAGGTCGGCCAGGAATACGCCTTCACCCGCGGGCACATCCACGCCATCGGCGACCGGCCGGAAACCTACCACTGCCAGTCCGGCCATGGCGTGATGCTGATGGAGCTGGCCGACGGCACGGTCCACGCCGAGGAGATGCGGCCCAACAGCGTGGTGTACGTGCCGCCGCACTGGATTCACCGCAGCGTCAACGTCGGTGCAGAGCCTCTCGTGACGCTGTTCTGCTACCCGGCTGACGCCGGCCAGGACTACGGCATCATCGCCCGCTCCGGCGGGATGGCCGAGCTGATCGTCGATGACGGCGCCGGCGGCTGGAGACGCACGCCCAACCCGCGCTACCGGCCGCGCGACCTTGCAGGAGCCGCCTGACATGGCCGGTGCGGCAACCGCCTCCGAGGCGACCCTGCTGGAGGCGACGGCGTTCGGCGTCATCCCCGTCGTCGAGGTGGACGGCGTGGCGGAAGCCGACGCCCTGGCCGAAACGCTGCTGGAAGCCGGGCTCGGCGTGATCGATGTGACGTTCCGCACCCATGCGGCGGCCGAGGTGATCGCGCGCATCGCGGAATGCTACCCGGACATGGCGGTGGGCGCCGGCACGGTGATCGGCGAGCAGGATCTACGCCGCGCCGCGCAGGCCGGCGCCCGCTTCGCCCTCGCCCCCGGGTTAAACCCGCGCATGCTGGAGAGGGCCGCCGAGATAGGCCTGCCCTACGTGCCCGGCGCCATGACCCCCTCCGACCTGCAAGCCGGGATCGAGTGCGGCGTGCGGACTTTCAAGTTCTTCCCGGCCGTGCCGGCCGGCGGCGTCTCGTTCCTGCGCTCGATCGCCGCCCCGTTCAGCCTGCACGCGCTGCGCTTCATCCCGACCGGCGGCGTGTCGCCGGGCAACCTCGCCGAGTGGCTGAGCGAGCCCTCGGTGGCGGCAGTGGGCGGCACCTGGATCGCGAGCCGCAGCATGATCCGCGAGGGTGACTGGGCCGGCATTCGCCGCGCCGCTGCAGCAGCCGTGCGCGCCGCCCGCGCCGTGCGGGAGCCTGCCTGATGGCTGGGCTCGTTCCCGCCGCCCTGCCGACGATCCACTTCATCGGCGTCTCCACGCAGCAATCGTCGATCATGACCGTGTTCCCACGCTGGGCGCAGGCGCTCGGCTTGGGCGCCTGCGCCATCAACGGCATCGACCTGCCCCTGCAAGCGCCGGAGGCCGCCTACCGGGACGTGGTCTCGTTCATCCGCGACGATCCGCACTCGGTGGGTGCGCTGGTGACGGCGCACAAGATCGATCTGCTGCATGCAGTGGGCGGCCTGATCGACGGGCTGGACGCCCACGCGGCGGCGCTTCAGGAAGTGAGCTGCCTGTCCAAGCGCTGCGGCAAGTTGATCGGCCACGCCAAGGACCCGATCTCGGCCCGGCTCGCGCTCGACGCCATCGTGCCGGATGGGCACTGGCGGCAGCCTGGCGGCGACGCGTTCCTGATGGGCGCCGGCGGGGCTGCGACCGCCATCACGTGGAACTTGATGCAACCGGGGCGCGGCGCCGGCCGGCCGCGCCGCATCGTGGTGTCGGACGTGGACGCCGCCCGCCTGGACAAGCTGCGCCGCTTCCATGCCGGCCTCGACAGCGGCATGGCGGTTGACTACGTGCTGGCCGCCACGGCCGAGCAGAACGACGCTGTCCTGCACTCGCTGGCGGAGCGCTCGCTCGTCGTGAACGCGACCGGGCTTGGCAAGGACCGTCCGGGCTCGCCGCTCGGGGCCGCCGCGCGTTTCCCCAGCGGCGCCATCGTGTGGGAGCTGAACTACCGCGGCGACCTGCTCTTCCTCGATCGGGCCGAAGCCCAGGCAGGGCAATCCGGTCTGGCCATCTTCGATGGTTGGAACTATTTCCTGCACGGCTGGACCCAGGTGATCTCCGAAGTGTTCGCGGTCGAGATCGCATCCGCGGGGCCGGCGTTCGAGGCGCTGTCCGCCTTGGCCGGCGGGCCCCCGCGCACCCGGACGCATGCCGCATGAGGGTCGAGCAGGTTCCACTGCCGGCAGACGGCCTTGCGGGATTGCTGGCGCAGCCCGGTACCGCTGAGGAGGAGCTGGCATGGCTCGGGCAGGCTGGCTTCCTGCTGCGGGCGGGCGGGCGGGTCGTGCTCATCGACCCCTATCTCTCGGATCACCTGGCCTGCAAGTACCGCGGCGCCCATCTCCCGCACACGCGCATGATGCCGGCGCCCATCGGGGCTGACGGCTTGTCGCGCGTCGATCTCGTCGTCTGCACGCACCGGCATGGCGACCACATGGATCCTGGCACGCTGCCCGTGCTGGCGCAGGCGCATCCGGAGTGCCGCTTCGTGGTTCCCGCGGCCGAGGCGGCGTTCGCGGAACGGATGGGGCTGCCAGCCAGCCGGCTCGTGCCGGCCGAGGCCGGGGTGCGGCTCCAGCCGTTGCCGGGTTCGGACCTGGTTCTCGATCCGTTGCCC
Organism: uncultured Acetobacteraceae bacterium; assembly: GCA_964235495.1. GTDB lineage: Bacteria > Pseudomonadota > Alphaproteobacteria > Acetobacterales > Acetobacteraceae > LMUY01. Next base: position 13,171 of record CAXSAX010000017.1, read on the forward strand.
GCCGCCCATGAGCGTTTCGAGCAGGACCAGGACGGCCGGCACCATTTCCTGGGCTACGTCGTGTCCGTGCACGGCCTGCGGCTCTACCACAGCGGGGATTGCGTGCCCTATGAGGGTCTTGCCGGGGCCGTTCGCGCCCTGGCGCCCGATCTGGCGCTGCTGCCGGTGAACGGTCGGGACGCCGCCCTCACGGCCAGCGGCGTCGCGGGCAACTTCACGCTGGGCGAAGCCATCAAGCTTTGCGATGCAGCCGGAATCCCCGTGTTGATTCCTCACCATTTCGGCCTGTTTGCGTTCAACACCGCTGACCCGGCCGAGATCGACGCCGCGGCAGGGCGCACTCGACATCCTAGACTTTTGCGGCCCGACACCCGACAGCTGTTCCAGCTGAGCCATGAGGGTTATCAGCAGGACCGGCCCAGCCGCTGAGGCAGCGGATCGGGAAACCAGGGGCTTTGCGGGCGGCATGGACGATGGACGCGCAGAGCGCGCAGTGGCGCCAGGACGCAACGTGCTGGAGCTGATCCTGGTGCGCCTGCCAGACCTCAGGAAGTCGGACCGTCGGGTGGCCGAGCACATCCTGTCGAACCCGCAGGCCGCGCTGAGCGCCACGGTGGCGGAAACCGCCCGGCAGGCCAAGGTCAGCGAGCCGACGGTGATGCGGTTCTGCGCGGCCCTGGGATTTGACGGATTCCAGGACTTCAAACTGAAGCTGGCCCACAGCGTGGCGCTCGGGATGCCCGCGACGCAATCGGTGCTGGAAGCAGCCGACACGCCGCAGACGCTGGCCGACAAGGTGTTCGACTACACCATGACCAGCCTCGACTGGGCGCGCAGCCAGCTTGACCACCAGGCGGTCGGCAAGGCGATCGACCTGCTGGCGGCCGCCAAGCGGATCGAGTTCTTCGGCTTCGGCGCGTCGTGGATCGTCGCCGCCGACGCGCAGCAGAAGTTCCCGCTGTTCGGTGCGCCATGCCTGGTCCACACCGACTCCCACCAGCAGTTCATCGCAGCATCCATGATGCAGCCAGGCGACGTGGCCGTGGCGATTTCCAACACCGGGCGAACCTCCGCGGTGCTCGACGTGATCCGTGCCGCGCGTGAGATGGGCGCCACCGTGATAGGCATCTCCGGCCGTAGGGGGCGCATGAGCCGGCTGTGCGACCTGCTTCTGGTGGTGGAAACGCTCGAGAACACCGACATCTATACGCCGATCACCTCCCGGCTGGCCGCGCTGGTGCTCGTGGACATCCTCGCCGTCGGGGTCGCCATGCGACGCGGCAGCCATCACCAGAAGCGGATCGCCGGCATGAAACGGCGGCTCAGCGCGATGCGCTCGGGGGACCCGGACGTGATGCCGGACGAAGAGGCCGTGAACCGCGCCGGGTTCACCGGAGGCTCCAACTCCTAAGGAAGTTGAGCCATGACGACGAAAGCAGCGACGAGCAAGCCTTCGCCCGAGGTGCGCGAGCGCAGTGCGCCACCTTCTGCGGTGGCTTGCGAATGATGCGGCCAAAATCGTCGGCGTTGGGCTATAGATGGTGCGCCGCCGTGTTCGGTATTTTTCCAGGGGTGTTCGGGCCTGGACCGCAAGGTGGTGGAGCCGTCGCCACGCTCGAACGCGCATCGCGGTCAGCCGCGGCGACAACGAGGCCGGCGGCATGGATCTCAAGGGACGCACGACATACTGCCGATCAGAGGATCCTGTCTTCACCTATTCCGCCAGATGTGGAGCCCGTTATCCGTCGCGCATGCGGCAAGCGGACCGGCCGCCTTCGGCCCATCTGATTGCAAACGGAATGTCCAGTATTCCGCCGCGGCTACCCGAAAGGGGACCGGCGGCTTCCCACCGAGGCCGTGTGGAAACGTGTTTGGCTGGGTACGGCAAGCGGCGTTGAGGGGCGTGATACCCACGTCGATGCACTCGGTTGTCCTGGCCTCAGGCCCGAATCGCCTCCATCAATGGCCCGCCACCCAGGATCGGGGTACCTCGCTCCATGTTGGAGGCCAGAACCTGCAAGCTCATCTCGGTGCTGACCCGTTTGATCGTCCTGGTCAGGAAGTGGGTCGATCCCATCCACGCCTTGATGGTGCCGAATGGGTGCTCAACTGGCTCCCGCCGCAGGATCATGGCCTGCGGCACTTGGTCGAGCCATTCCTGCGTGCGGTCCAGCTCCGCAGCGTTATGCCGTTCTCAACGCTGTTGAACCGCCAAGTCAGCCGTTCGCCGGCCGGACAGCGATAGGCATCCTCCCTGGGCAAGCAGACGAAATCCTGCTTGCCGAATCGATCCTCGGCCTTCACCCGAGGTGAGTGGCTTGGGCACGTAGGGCGCCATCCCAGCATCCGTGCACTCCAGCACTTGGCGTCCCGAGTGGTAGTCGCGGTCTGCCAGCACGCTCAGCGCGGTTCGGCCTATCATTGTGCACGTGCGACACGCCGGTTCGGCCTGTTGCGGGGACAGGTCTGGATGGCCGACGACTTGGATTCGCTGCCGGAGGACGTGCTGGCCGCCATGGAGGGATGAGGCTGCTTCTCGGCACCCAATGTCTTGCTCTGGTGGCTGTCGGGCGATGCGCGGCTTGGCCAGGCCGCCCGGGCGCACGTCGCCGATCCGGCGAACGATGTCCTGGTGAGCGTCGCTTTGGGAGATCGTGGTGAAGGTGCGGGTCGGCAAGTTGAGGGTGGACATCGAGGCGCTCGTGCTCAGCCGCTTCGGCCGGCTGGCGATCACGCCGGGGCATCTGGCCGTGCAAGGCCTCCCGGCCCACCACCGCGACCCGTTCGACCCTCTGCTGATCGCTCAAGCCGTCAGCGAGCAGGCGCTTCTGATGACCGAAGACCAGGCCGTGCTACGCTATCCCGTCCAGGTGCTGCGCTGCGACGGGTGACTGGCCCGGTGGATTTGGCGGCGTCGCCTTCCCTGGCTTCCGCACGCCCCCTATAACCCCGTCGCATGATCCTGGTCACCGGCGGCGCCGGCTTCATCGGCTCCAACCTGAACGCAGCGCTGGCGGAGGCCGGGCACGAGGTCGTGGTGGCGGACTGGCTCGGCTCCGGCGGCAAGTGGCGCAACCTGCGGCGCCCGCCGGCCCGGCTGCTGCCGCCGGAGGAGCTGGATGCCTTTCTCGCCGCCGACCCGCCGCTCGACATGGTGTTCCACCTCGGCGCGATCAGCGACACCTCGGCCACCGACGGGGACCTGGCGTGGCGGACCAACGTGGCGCTGTCGGCCCGGCTGTGGGAGTGGTGCGCGGCGCGCCGGGTGCGGCTGGCCTATGCCTCGTCGGCGGCGACCTACGGCAAGGGCGATGCCGGGTTCGAGGACGACCTCGACGCGCTGGAGGGCTTGCGGCCGACCACGCTATACGGGTGGAGCAAGCACGCCTTCGACCTGCGGGTGGCGCACGCGGTGCGGACGGGGGCGCGGCGGCCGCCGCAGTGGGCGGGGCTCAAGTTCTTCAACGTCTATGGGCCGAACGAGTATCACAAGGGCGGCATGGTCTCGGTGGTGAAGGTCAAGCACGACGACGTGCTGGCGGGGCACGCGCCCAAGCTGTTCCGCTCGCTGCGGCCGGGCATGGCGGACGGGCAGCAGATGCGGGACTTCGTCTGGGTGGGGGATGCGGTGGCCGTCATGCTGTGGCTGCTGGCGCGCCCGGAGGTGAGCGGGCTGTTCAACGTCGGCACCGGCAACGCGCGGTCCTACCAGCACCTCGCGGAGGCGGTGTGCCGCGCCTGCGACGTGACGGAGCGGGCGGAGTACATCGACATGCCGCCGGGTCTGCGCGCCGGCTACCAGTCCTTCACCCAGGCCACCACGGGGCGGCTGCGCGCCGCCGGTTACGACGCGCCGTTCACCGTCATGGAGGAAGGCGTGCGCCGCTACATCACGGACTACCTGGCCACGCCGGACCCCTACCTATGATCCCCGTGCTGATGTTCCCCGGCTTCGACCCGACGCTGGTGCAGATCGGGCCGTTCGCCATCCGCTGGTACGCGCTGGCCTACATCGGCAGCCTGCTGCTGGGCTGGCGCGTCATGCGGCGGCTGGTGCTGCGCACCCCGGCGGTGGCGACGCAGCTGCAAACCGACGATTTCCTCACCTGGGCCACGCTCGGCGTCGTGCTGGGCGGGCGGTTCGGCTATGTGCTGTTCTACCAGCCGGGCCGCTTCCTGGAGAACCCGGCGTCCATCCTCGCGGTGTGGCAGGGCGGCATGAGCTTCCACGGCGGCGTGCTGGGCGTGGTGGTGGCGCTGATCGTGTTCTGTGCCCGCCAGCGCATCCCGCTGCTGGGCTTCGCCGACCGGCTGGCCGTGGTGGTGCCAATCGGGCTGGGGTTCGGACGGATCGCCAACTTCATCAACGGCGAGCTTTGGGGCCGCCCGGCGCCGGACTGGCTGCCCTGGGCGATGATCTTCCCCAACGCCGGGCCGGAGCCGCGGCATCCGAGCCAGCTCTACGAGTCGCTGCTGGAAGGGCTGCTGCTGTTCGTCGTGCTCTGGGTGCTAGCGCGGCGGGAGGCCATCCGGGCGCGCTTCGGCACGCTGACGGGGGTGTTCCTGGTCGGCTACGCCATCGCCCGCAGCACGGGCGAGCTGTTCCGCGAGCCGGATTCGTTCAAGGGCTACTTCTTCGACGGCACCACCATGGGGCAGCTGCTGTCGCTGCCCATGCTGATCGCGGGCCTGGGGCTGATCGGCTACGCCCGCTCGCGCCGGGTGCTGGTGGCCTAGGTGGAGCGGCTGGACGCGTTCATGGCGCGGGCTAACGGGCAGTACTACGCCACCCACGACCCGTTCGCCGACTTCACCACAGCGCCCGAGATCAGCCAGGCGTTCGGCGAGGTGCTGGGGGCGTGGGCGGCGGTGACCTGGGAGGGGATGGGGCGGCCGGAGCGGGTGGTGCTGGCCGAGGCCGGCCCCGGCCGCGGCACGCTGATGGCGGACGCGCTGCGCGGGGTGGCGCGGGTGGCGCCGGCGTTCCGGGCGGCGCTGCGGGTGCATTTGGTCGAGACCTCGCCGCGGCTGCGGGCGATGCAGGCGGCGGCGGTGCCGGACGCCGTGTGGCACGACCGGGTGGAGCAGCTGCCGGGGGGGCCGCTGATCCTGCTGGCCAACGAGTTCCTGGACGCGCTGCCGGTGCGGCAGCTCGTGCGGCGCGGCAAGGGGTGGGCGGAGCGGTACGTGGCGCAGGGCGCGTGGGTGGAATGCCCCTTCCCGCAGGAAGCGGGAGAAGGCAGCGAGGGAGACATCCGGGAGGTGCGTGATCCTGCCCTCGCCATCCACATCGGCGAACGCCTGCGCGCGTCGGCGGGGGTCGCGCTGTTCCTCGATTACGGCCCGCTCGCCAGCGGACCCGGCGACAGCCTGCAAGCCCTGCGCGACGGCAAGCCCGCGGAGCCGCTGGCCGACCCGGGCGAGGCCGACCTCACCGCGCACGTGGACTTCGCCGCCTTTGCGCGCGACGCCGGCGTGCCCGCCTACGGCCCGCTGCCGCAGGGCAAGTTCCTCACCCGGCTCGGCCTGTTCGCCCGCATCCACCGGCTGGCGCAGACGCTGCCCTGGCGGGAGGCCGCGCGCATGACGGAAGCCGGCCGCCGGCTGGCGGAGCCGGACCGCATGGGGGCGCTGTTCAAGGCGCTGGCGCTCACCTCGCCCGGCCTGGCCACGCCCGCCGGGTTCGAGGCATGACGCCGCACCTGCGCGGCGCGCTGCCCGCCCCGCACGGCTTCTTCACCCGCGAGGGCGGCGTGTCCACCGGGCCGTTCGCCAGCCTGAACTGCAGCCTGTCCGGCGCGGACGACCCGGCCGCCGTGGCGGAGAACCGCCGCCGGGTCGCCGCGGCCATCGGTGTGCAAACCCTGGTGGGCTGCACCCAGGTGCACGGGGCGGCGGTGGCGGTGGTGGACGCGCCGTGGCCGCCCGGCGCCGGCCCGCGGGCGGACGCGATGGTGACCCGGCGGCCCGGCCTCGGCCTCGGCATCATCACCGCCGATTGCGCGCCCGTGCTGTTCGCCGCCCCCGGCGTGGTGGGGGCGGCGCATGCCGGGTGGCGCGGCGCGCTGGCCGGGGTGCTGGAGGCGGTGGTGGCGGCCATGGGCGGGCAGGACGTGCAGGCCGCGGTCGGCCCCTGCATCGGGCCGGCTTCCTACGAAGTCGGCGCGGATTTGCGGGACGCGGTGCTGGCGCGGGAGGCGGCCGATGCGCGGTTCTTTGCCGGCGGGCGGCCCGGCCACTGGCTGTTCGACCTGCCGGGCTACTGCGCCGCCCGGCTGCGCGCCGCCGGGGTCTCGGTGACTGTTCTGGGGCATGACACGCTGCCGGACGAGCAGCGCTTCTTCAGCCACCGCCGCCGCACGCTTGCCGGGGGCGGCCCGATCGGCCATCAGGTCGCGGTGATCGCATGCCCTACATCCCCATCTTCGTCCTGCTGCTGATCGTTCTCATGGTGCTGTTCGGCTGTGTGCTCAGCTAGAGGGCTGGCGATGCTGGCCGCGTTGAGCCTGCTGGCCGGGTGCGGGGACCTGCCGCAGCCGTTCCTCGGGCGGCCCGGCGCCACCGCCGTGCGGCTGTCGCAGCCGCCACCGTCCCGGCTGGACATCCCGCTGCCGACCGCCTCGCTGCTGACCGACGGGGCGGCCCGCGCATGGTCCGACGCGCTGGCCGACGCGCTGGTGGCGCAGGAGCTGCCGGCGTTCGCCACCGCCTCCCCCCGCAAGACCGACTGGCGGCTGGTGCTGACGGCCGAGCTGCAGGGCGGCATGGTAGTGCCGACCTACACCGTGACCAACCCGCAGGGCGTGCCGCAGGGCGCCAGCCAGGGCGAGCCGGTGGCGGCGCGCGCGTGGGCCGCCGGCCAGCCCGGCACGTTCAAGGCGGCGGCCGAGGCGCAGGCGCCCAAGCTCGTGTCCCTGCTGACCGGCATCGAGGCGCGGCGGCAGATGAGCGACCCGCACAGCCTGCTGAACCGCCCGCCCGTGCTGTACCTCAAGGCCGTCACCGGGGCGCCCGGCGACGGCAACGCGGCGCTCACCCGGCTGATGACGGCGCAGCTGCCCACCCTGGGCGACGTGGTGCAGGACACCCCCAAGGGCGCCGACTTCACCGTGGCCGGCGAGGTCAAGACCGCACCCGGCGCGGGCGGGACGACGCGGGTGGAGGTGCAATGGGTGGTGACGGACGAGCAGGGGCGGGAACGCGGCCGGGTGGTGCAGCTGAACGAGGTGCCGCAGGGCTCGCTGGACCAGTTCTGGGGCGAGGTGGCGATGGTGGTGGCCAACGAGGCGGCCGGCGGGGTGCGCGACGTGGTGACCCAGGCCGTCGGGCGCGCCGACACGCTGGCCAAGGTGCCCAAGGACAAGCAGGCGGGGGACAAGCAGTCGGGGGAGAAGCAGGGGGCGGATAGATGACAAGATGGTGAACGGTTGCTAGAACCGCCTGCCGCCGGACCGGGACAGCCCCCACCCATGAAGATCGTTGCCTGCAACAGCAACCGGCCCCTGGCCGAGGCGGTGGCCGCGAGCCTCGGCATCCCCCTCACCCGGGCGCTGATCCGGCGCTACGCCGACATGGAGGTGTTCGTGGAAATCCACGAGAACGTCCGCGGCGAGGACGTGTTCGTGCTGCAATCCACTTCCTACCCGGCCAACGACAACCTGATGGAGCTGCTGGTCACGCTGGACGCGCTGCGCCGGTCGAGCGCGCGCCGGGTCACGGCGGTGGTGCCGTATTTCGGCTACGCCCGGCAGGACCGCAAGACGGCGCCGCGCACCCCGATTAGCGCCAAGCTGGTGGCCAACCTCATCACCGAGGCCGGCGCCAACCGGGTGCTGACGCTCGACCTGCACGCGGCGCAGATTCAGGGCTTCTTCGACATCCCCGTGGACAACCTCTACGCCGCGCCGCTGTTCACCGCGGACATCCAAGAGCGCTTCGCCGGGCGCACGCTGATGATCGTCTCGCCCGACGTGGGCGGCGTGCTGCGGGCGCGCAACCTGGCCTCCCGCCTCAACTGCGACCTGGCCATCATCGACAAGCGGCGGGAGCGGGCGGGCGTGTCGGAGGTGATGAATATCATCGGCGAGGTGGAGGGCTGCGACTGCATCCTGGTGGACGACATCTGCGACTCCGGCGGCACGCTGTGCAACGCCGCCACCGCGCTGATGGAGGGCGGCGCGCGCTCCGTCGGCGTGTACGTGACGCACGGGGTGCTGTCGGGCGGGGCGGTGGCGCGGATTTCCGCCTCCCCGATCGAGATGATGACCATCACGGACAGCATCGAGCCGACGCTGGCGGTGCAGGGGGCGGCCAACCTGCGCACCTTCACCATCGCGCCGCTGCTGGCCGAGGCGATGCGCCGGATCAACGAGGAGAGCAGCGTCAGCTCGCTGTTCGATTAAGGGGACATGGCGTGAAACTGTACTACTCGCCCGGCACGTGCGCGCTGGGCATCCACGTGCTGCTGGAGGAGATCGGCCAGCCCTACGAGACGGAGCTGGTCAACGTGCGCGAGGGCATGCAGCACCAGCCGCAGTTCGTGGCGGTGAGCGCCAAGTCCAAGGTGCCGGTCTTGCGGCGCGACGACGGCAGCGTGCTGACCGAGTACGGCGCCATCGCCACCTGGCTGGCGCGCACCCACCCGGCGGCGCGGCTGATGCCGCCCGACGCCGAGGGCGAGGCGCGGACGCTGGAGGCGATGGACTACGCCGTGGCCACCGTGCACATGCAGGGCTTCACCCGCATCGCCCGCCCCGGCAACTTCGCCCCCAGCGAGGCCGACCGCGAGGCGGTGCAGGCGCGCGGGCGGGAGATCTACGCCAAGGGGATGGCGCTGCTGGCCGAGTCGCTGGGCGGCCGGGACTGGGTCGCGGGCGACTACTCGGTGGCGGATTCGGCGCTGTTCTATCTCTGCAACTGGGCGCCGCGCTCCGGCACGGAGCTGCCCGGCCCGCTCCAGGCGCATTTCGCCCGCATGAAGGCCCGCCCCGCGGTGCACCGCGCGCTGGTGGCCGAAGGGCTGGCTTCCTGAGCACGCTGCCGGCCCGCGCCTTCTGGTTCCTGCGCCACGGCGAGACCGACTGGAACGCCGCCGGGCGCAGCCAGGGCCGCACCGACGTGCCGCTCAACGCCACCGGACGGGCGCAGGCGGAGGCGGCGGCGCAGGTATTGTACGGCCGCGGCATCTCCAGCATCGTCAGCTCGCCGCTGTCGCGCGCGATGGACACCGCCCAAGCGGTGGCGGCCGTGCTGGGTCTGCCGGTGACGGCGGGGGTGGACTTGCAGGAAGCCTCGTTCGGCATCCGGGAAGGCACCCCGATGGGCGGGGCGTGGTTCGACGGCTGGATCGCCGGCACGTCCACGCCCGAGGGCGCCGAGAGCTTCGCCGCCCTGCGCACCCGGGCCGCGGCCGGCCTGCGCGCGGCGCTGGCCTGCACGGCGCCCGTGCTGGTGGTGGCGCATGGCGGGCTGTTTCGCGCGCTGCGGGCGGAGATGGGGCTGGAGTTCACCGCTCGCACGCCGAACGCCACGCCGTTTTTCTGCGATCCCGGCCCGCCTTGGACGCTGCGGCCGGTGGTGGTGCCGGGGCAGCTGGCCGCTCCGCCGACGATCTAGGTTCAGCACGCAAGGTCGGGGCTTTGCCCCGAACCCCACCAGAGGACGAAGTCCTCTGGACACCTGGCTCTAGTACCAGGGGTCAAGGGAACCTCGTCCCCTTGCGGGTGCAGGGCAGAGCCCTGCTGCTAGGCCGCCCGCCGCAGCAGGAACAGCGCCTGCTCGCCGAACAGATTGGCCAGCTGCGGGAAGCGCCGCCACGGCGAGCGGCGGCCCGCCTCGTCCACCGCCAGCCAGCGCTCCACCGCATAGCCTTCCTGCGCGCATAGCTCGAAGAAGTCCCGCACGGTGCAGGGGTGGATGTTGGGCGTCTCGTGCCAGGGGCGGTCCCAGGTCTTGGTCATCGGCATCCGCCCGGACAGCAGCAGCTGCCAGCGCACCAGCCAGTGGCCGAAATTGGGGAAGCTGACCAGCGCGCGGGTGCCGATCCTGAGCATCTGGCGCAGCACCTCGCGCGGGCGCTCCACCGCCTGCAGTGTGCGGGACAGCACCACGTAGTCGAACGCGCCGTCCGGGTAGTGCTCCAGGTCGCTGTCCGCGTCGCCGTGCATCACCGGCAGGCCGTGCGCCACCGCGTGCGTCACGGCCGCCATGTCCAGCTCGATGCCGCGCGCGTCGCAGCCGCGGGTGCGGAACAGGTGGTCGATCAGGCTGCCGTCGCCGCTGCCGATGTCCAGCACGCGGCTGCCGGGGACGATCATCTCGCTCATCAGCCGCAGGTCGAGCCGCATGTTCTTGGCGACGAACTGGACGGGAGGCTTCACGCCCGCCGCCTCACGAGAGGCCCGCATGCTCGGCGCAGCCTTGCAGGAAGCCGCCCAGGGTGCGGTGGAAGTCCGGCTCGTCCAGCAGGAAGGCGTCGTGCCCCTTGTCGGACGCGATCTCCACGAAGCTCACATTGGCCGCCGCCCGATTCAGCGCGCGGGCGACGGCGCGGGACTGCGCGGTGGGGAACAGCCAGTCCGAGCTGAACGACACCACGCAGAACCGGGTGCGGGCGCCGCGGAACGCCGCCGACAAATCCCCGGCGTGGTCGGCCGCGAGGTCGAAGTAGTCCATCGCCCGGGTGATGGTCAGGTAGGAGTTGGCGTCGAACCGGTTGACGAAGGCGCTGCCCTGGTGGCGCAGGTAGCTCTCCACCTCGAACAAGTCGCCGAACAGGCTGAGCGCCTCGCGGGCCGAATCCGGCACCGCCTGCAGGCGGCGGCCGAACTTGCGGGTCAGCGCCTCCTCCGACAGGTATGTGATGTGGGCGGCCATGCGCGCCACCGCCAGGCCGCGCGCCGGCACCCGGCCGCTGGCCCAGTAGCGCCCCCCCACCCAGTCCGGATCGGCGAAGATCGCCTGGCGGCCCACCTCGTGGAAGGCGATGTTCTGCGCCGAGTGGAATGCGGCGGTGGCGACCGGCACGGCGGCGAACACCTGCGCCGGGTAGGCGGCGGCCCATTGCAGCACCTGCATCCCGCCCATGGAGCCGCCCACCACGGCGAACAGCCGGGCGATGCCGAGCCGGTCCACCAGCAGCTTCTGCGCCCGCACCATGTCGCCCACCGTGATGGGCGGGAAGCCAGTGCCCCAGGGCTCGCCGGTCGCCGGGTCGGGCGAGCGCGGCCCGGTGGTGCCGAGGCAGGAGCCGAGCACGTTGGAGCAGATGACGAAGAAGCGGTCCGTGTCGATCGGGCGGCCAGGCCCGACCACCGCGTCCCACCAGCCGCCGCGCCCGGTCAGCGGGTGGCGCTCGGCGGCGTATTGATCCCCGGTCAGCGCATGGCAGACCAGCACGGCGTTGCTGCGGGCGGCGTTGAGCGCGCCGTAGGTGCAGTAGGCCACGTCCAGCCCCGGCAGCGACTGGCCGCACTCCAGCGGGAACGGCTCCGGGAAATGGGCGTGCTGGTGCGGGATGACGGACAGGGATTCAGGATGGTCCACGCCCCGTGTATGGCGACGCGGCCCCCCCGCGGCAACCGGGCCGGCCACGGCGGGCGAGCGTGGGCGAGCGTGGGCGATTGCCCGCGGGCCTGCCCGGGTTTAATCCAACCGTATGCCTGACGCCCTGCCTCAACCCGTGGCCGACCTGGCGGCGCTGCGCGGCCAGCTGGACCAGCTGGACGACGCGTTGCACGACGTGCTGCTGCGCCGGGCCGCCGTGGTGGAGCAGGTGGGCCGCCTCGGCGTGAAGGGCCGCGTGGCGCTGCGGCCGGGGCGCGAGGCCGCCATCCTGCGCCGGCTGCTCGCCCGCCACGCCGGGCCTTTCCCGCCCGGCAGCCTGCTGCGCCTCTGGCGCGAGCTGCTGGGCGGCATGACGGCCGTGCAGGGCGCCTGCGCCGTCGCCGTATGCGATCCGGACCCGGCGTGCGGCTACACCGCCGCCGCGCGGGAGCATTTCGGCGCGCTGATCCCGCTGCGCAGCTATCGCACCCCGGCGCAGGCGATGGGCGAGGTGCGCAACGGGTGGGCCGCCGCCGCCGTGCTGCCGCTGCCGGCGGACGGCGAGGCCGCCTCCGCCGCCTGGTGGACGGCGCTGCTGCACCAGGACGGGCCGCGCATCCACGTCACCGCGCGGCTGCCGTTCTGGGCGCCGCGGCCGGAGGGCGCGCCCAAGGTGCAGGCCCTGGTGGTCTCGGCGGCGGCGCCGGACCCGAGCGGGGACGACCGCTCCCTGCTGGGGCTGGAGGTGCCGGTGGAGCACAGCCGCGACCGCCTGTCGCAGGCGCTGGCCGCATCGGGGCTGGAGGCCGGCTCCGTGGTGCTGCGCCGGGATCCGGGGGCGGCCCGCGTGCTGGTGGAGGTGTCCGGCTTCGTCACCGAGTCCGACCCGCGCCTGGCCGGCTTCGCCACCCTGCGCCCGCCCGTGGTGGTGGGCGCCTACGCCGTGCCGATCCAGGGAGCCCCACCCAAGGAGACACCGCCATGACAACGCCGCAGCCCCGCCCCGGCATCCTGCAGGTGTCGCCCTACGTCGGCGGCGAGGCCACGCTGCCTGGGGTCAACCAAGTCATCAAGCTGTCCTCCAACGAGGGCGCGTTCGGCCCGCCCCCGGCGGCCGTGCTGGCGGCCCGGCGCGCGGCGGCGGACATGCACCGCTATCCGGACGGCAGCTGCCGCGCGCTGCGGCAGGCGATCGGCGACCAGTGGGGGCTGGACCCGGCGCGCATCGTGTGCGGCGCCGGGTCGGACGAGCTGCTGGCGCTGCTGATCCAGGCCTATGCCGGGCCGGGCGCCGAGATCGTGATGAGCGCGCATGGCTTCTCCATGTACGACATCGCCGGCACGGCGTCGGGCGCCCGGGTGGTCAAGGCGCCGGAGCGGCGGCTGACGGCGGACGTGGACGCCCTGCTCGCCGCCGTGGGCCCGGCCACCCGCCTGGTCATGCTGGCCAATCCCAACAACCCGACCGGCACGGTGCTGCCGCACTCCGAGATGGCGCGGCTGCGGGCCGGGCTGCCGCCAGACGTGCTGCTGCTGATCGACGCCGCCTATTGCGAGTACGTGGACCGGGCGGACTACGACGCGGGTGCGGCGCTGGTGGAAGCCGGGGACAACACGGTGATGACCCGCACCTTCAGCAAGATCTACGGCATGGGCGGGCTACGGCTCGGCTGGTGCTACGGCCCCCCCGCCGTCATCGACGTGTTGAACCGGCTGCGCGGGCCGTTCAACGTCTCCGTGCCGGCGCAGGAGGCGGGCATCGCCGCGCTGGCGGAGCCGCACTGGGTCGAGGCCGGGCTCCGCCACAACGCCAGGCAGCGCGCCCGGCTGACGCAGGCGCTGGAGGGCCTGGGCCTGCAGGTGGGGCCGAGCGAGTGCAACTTTGTGCTGGCCGATTTCGGCACGGCGGCGGCGGCGGATGCGGCGGACCAGGCGCTGCGCCGCCGCGGCATCCTGGTCCGCGCCATGCGCAGCTACGGCCTGCCGCACTGCCTGCGCATCACCGTCGGCACCGCCGCGGAGTGCGACCTGGTGACGGAGGCGCTGGCGGAGCATGCCGCGCGGCAGCCCGCCCATGCCTGAACCGGGGCCTGAACCGGGGCCTGAGCCGGTGTTCCGCCGCCTTGCGGTGGTGGGGATGGGGCTGATCGGCAGCTCCGTCGCCCGCGGCTGCCGGGCGCGGCCGGGGCTGGTGGGCGAGCTGGTCGCCACCGACGCCAGCGCCGCCGTGCTGGCGCGGGTGGCGGAGCTGGGCCTCGCCGACGCCGTGGAGCCGGAGCTGGCGCAGGCCGTGGCGGGGGCGGACGGCGTCATGCTCTGCGCCCCCGTCGGCACGTTCGCGGCGCTGGCCGCCGCCATGGCGCCGCACCTGGCGCCGGGCACCGTCGTGACGGACGCCGGGTCCACCAAGCAGTCGGTGATCCGGGACTTGGCGGCGGCGCTGCCCGCGGGCGTGCACCTGGTCCCGGCGCATCCGATGGCGGGCACCGAGCATTCCGGGCCGGATGCCGGGTTCGCGGCCCTGTTCCAGGACCGCTGGTGCCTCATCACCCCGCCGGCCGGCACTGACCCGGCGGCGGTGGAGCGGGTGGCGGCGCTGTGGCGCGGCCTGGGCTCCACCATCGAGGTCATGGACGCGGCGCACCATGACCGCGTGGTCGCCATCGTCAGCCACCTGCCCCACTTGATTGCCTTCACCATTTGCGGCACCGCGGACGACCTGGCGGACGAGAGCCGGCAGCAGGTGATGCGCTTCGCCGCCGCCGGGTTCCGCGACTTCACCCGCATCGCCGCGTCCGACCCGGTGATGTGGCGGGACGTGTTCCTGAACAACCGCGAGGCGCTGCTGGAGATGCTGGCGCGCTTCACGGAGGACGCGCAGGCGATGGCGCGGGCGGTGCGGTGGGGCGACGGCGGCTACATCGAGGACAAGATCGAGCGCGGCCGGGCGATCCGGCGCAGCCTGATCGAGCTGCACCAAGAGTAGCAAGGTCGGGGCGTTGCCCCGAACCCCACCAGAGGACAGCGTCCTCTGGACGCCTGTTTATAAGCAACAGGGGTCAAGGGGACTTCGTCCCCTTGCGGGTGCAGGGCGAAGCCTTGCGGGACTAACGGTTGATGAAGGCGAGCAGGTCCACGTTCAGCTTGTCCTTGGACACGAAGAACGTCGCGTGCGGGGCGTCGTCGTATTCCAGCAGCGTCGCGCCGGGGATCATCTTTGCCGCTTCGCGGCCGGAGATGGCGATCGGCACCGTCGCGTCCGCCGTGCCGTGGATCACCAGCGTCGGCATGGTGAACGCCTTCATGTCGCTGCGGAAATCGGTGGCGGAGAAGGCGCGCACGCAATCCATGGTGGCCTTAGGCGAGCCAGTCAGCGCCATGCCCATCGACCATTGCAGGATCTCGCTGGTGACGGTGAAGTTCAGCAGGCCGGCGCCGAAGAACTGCTTGCCGAAGGTCGCCAGGAAGTGCGGCCGGTCCGTGGCCAAACCGTCCAGCATCTGGTCGAAGATGCCTTGGTCCGCGCCGTCTGGATGGTCGGCGGTCTTGAGCAGGAAGGGGGTGACGGCCGAGAGCAGCACGGCCCTGGCCACGCGCTGCGCCCCGTGGCGGGACAGATAGCGCGCCACCTCGCCGCCGCCCATGGAGAAGCCGACCAGGGTGGCGCCTTGCAGGTCCAGCGCCTCCATCAGGCTGTTCAGGTCACCGGCCAGCGTGTCGTAGTCGTAGCCGCTCCAGGGCTGGCCGGACTTGCCGAAGCCGCGCCGGTCATAGGCGATGACGCGCAAGCCGTTGGCCGCCAGCACCGGCGCTTGGTACTCCCACATCTGGGAATTGAGCGGCCAGCCGTGGATCAACACGACCGGCTTGCCGCTGCCCCAGTCGTTGTAGAAAAGCTCGGTGCCGTCGGTGGCTGTGACGAAGGGCATGACGCCTCCCAGTTCGTTCCCAACTCGCCTAACGGAGGCTGTCCGGCAAGGTTTCAGAGGCGGCTCACATGCGCGGGAACATGGCCGCCTCTACCAGGCCGCAGACGATATGGGCGGCGGTGATGTGGATTTGCTGGATGATCGTGTTCTTGGCCGACGGCGCTTCCAGCAGGTGATGGCAGGCTTCCCGCATCGGGCCGCCCTTGTTGCCGGCGAAGCCCAGGCAGGTCATGCCCTTGGCCCGCGCCGCGGCGAAGGCGAGCAGCACGTTGGGCGAGCTGCCGCCCGTGCTGATGCCGAGCAGCACGTCGCCCACCTGGCCCAGCGCCAGCACCTGGCGCTCGAAGATGTGCTGGAAGCCGTAGTCGTTGGCCACCGCGGTCAGGATGGAGCTGTCGGTGGTCAGCGCCAGGGCGGCGAGCGGGGCGCGGTCGTAGAACAGCCGCGAGACGAACTCGGCGGCGATGTGCTGCGCGTCCCCGGCGCTGCCGCCGTTGCCGCACACCAGCACCTTGCGCCCATCGCGCAGCGCCGCGGTGATCGCGTCCGCCATGCCGGCCATGACCTGGCGGTGCTGCGGCTCGGCCTTGAGGGCGGCGAACGAAGCGATGGTCTCGTCCAGGTAGGGATCGATGTTCATGGATGTGGCCTCCGAAGCGGGTTGCCTACGCGATGCGGCGCGGCTCTTCCAGGGTCAAGCGCGCGATGGCGCCAGAACGGGTCTCCCCGGCCGACCGGGCCAGCGCGTCCAGGCGTTTCAGCACCCGGCGGGGCAGCGTGATGTTCACGCGCTCCGTGACGTCATCGAGCAAGGCGGGGTCAAGCGTGACGACGCCGAACGTCCATCCGGCATAGTCCGGGTTCTGACTAATGGCATCCAGGCGCGTTGGCGGCGGAATGGCTTGCCCGCTGTCCAGGGCGGCATCGACCCAGGCCGCCACGGCTTCCTCGGCGCCGGCCATGGCTTCGTCCAGCGTGTCTCCAGCTGAGAAGCAGCCTGGCAGGTCCGGAACGATGACTCCGAAGGCCACGGTCGATGAGCCCGGTTCGATTGCGATGGGATAGCGCATGCTTTGGTCTGTTCCACCGCTGTGATGTTTCCGCCGAAATGCACGGTAGGATGGCTGTGCCCAGCTTCCTAAAATCCAGCTTGCTTGCGGATCGCTGCGACCAACCCAGTGCCAAGATCTTTCTTTGGGTGCGGCACTACGATGTGATTGGAGCGGCCAGGATGCTTGAACACGTGATGCGAGCCTCGAATACGATCCAGGACCCGTCCAGACGCCTGTAGTGCCTGAATTATCTTGGCACTGCTCATCGTGCGCACTATACACACGAACTTTTTGGTTTCAAGACAAATTCGGCCGCGGAGCCTGAGCCCCGCGGCCGACGACGGCGGCTGATTTTGCTTCTTCTTACTTCGCCACCGCCCACTCGTGCGCATGCACCAGGCCAGCGTCGTGGTCGTCGTGCCCCACACGGTTCACCACCATGCCATGCTCATGGCAGCGGTCGGCGTGCGTGCGGCCGGCCATCGCCACCGCGACGGCGCCATGGCGCTCTGAAGGGTCGGGCCGGTGAGGCGGGGTCTGGGTCATGGTCAAGCTCCTGGGCCAATCGATGCGTGAAGTCTTGACATAATCTTGGCTTGATGACTGCCTGGAACTTGTCGCAACGTTGCAATCCTGTCATTTGTTCCCCATGCGAGCCACGCAAACCGTAAAGCCTGTAAAGTGAGCCGCGCCCTGATCGGCCGCACGGTGCGCCGCATCCGGCTGGAGCAGGGCCTGACGCAGCAGGTGCTGGCGGTGCGGCTCGGCATCTCGGCGAGCTACCTGAACCTGATCGAGCACGACCAGCGCAACGTCACCGCCTCCCTGCTCATCAAGCTGGCCGAAATCCTGCGCATGGACCTGGCCGCCCTGTCCGGCACGTCGGAGCGGCAGCTGGAGGTGGGGCTGCGCGAGGTGTTCGCCGACCCGATGCTGGCCGCCGAGCCGGTGCCGGACCCGGAGGTGGCCGCGCTGGCCGCCGGCAACCCGAACGCGGCGCGCGCCATCCTGGCGCTGTACCGCGCCTGGCGCGTGGCGCGGGAGGATTCGAGCGGCATCGCGCTGCCCTCCGGCCGCCGCCTGCTGCTGCCCAACGAGGAGGCGCGGGACCTGTTCAACGACCGCGGCAACCACTTCCCCGAGCTGGAGACGGCGGCCGAGGCGCTGGTGGGGCACCTGGGCGCCAGCCCGGCCGAGACCAACCACGCCATCGCCGAGCGCCTGCGCCGCCACCACGGCCTGGTGGTGCGGGTCGGCCCGCTGGAGGGCGCGCTGCGCCGCTACGAGCCGGCGGACCGCGTGCTCACCCTGTCCGAGCAGCTGCCACGGGAGAGCCGCGGCTTCCACATGGCGTTCCAGATCATGCTGCTGGAAGCGCGCGACGCCGTGGAGGCGGTGCTGGAGAGCGCCGCGCCCAGCACGGCGGAGGCGGCGCAGCTGATCCGCATCGGCCTGCTGAACTACGCCGCCGGCGCCGTGCTGATGCCGTACGCCGCCTTCGCCAGCACCGCGCGGGAGCTGCGGCACGACGTGGAGGCGGTGGCGCGGCGCTTCGGCGTGTCGTTCGAGCAGGCGTGCCATCGCCTGTCCTCCTTGCAGCGCCCGACCCAGCGCGGCGTCCCGTTCTTCTTCCTGCGCATCGACCCGGCGGGCAACGTCAGCAAGCGGTTCTCCGGCGCCGGCTTCCCGTTCGCGCGGTTCGGCGGCTCCTGCCCGCGCTGGGTGGTGCACGGCGCGCACGCGACGCCGGGCCTGCTGCAGGTGCAGGTGGCGCAGCTGCCGGACGGCGCCGCCTTCTTATGCTTCGCCCGCAGCGTGACGGGGGTGGCCAGCGCGTGGGGCGAGCCGCCGCCGGTGCACGTGGTGGCCATGGGATGCGACGTGGCGAACGCGCCGGAGCTGGTCTATGCCGATCGGCTGGACCTCGCCTCGGCCGCCGTCGGCATCGGACTGTCCTGCCGCCTGTGCGACCGGGCGCATTGCCGCAGCCGGGCGTTTCCGCCGCTGGAACACCGGCTGGCGCTGGACCCGCACACCGCGAGTGACAGCCCGTACCGCTTCGCGCCGGCGCGGCCATGATGGCGTCGTTTCGTTTACTTCGGTTTTATATCAGTGGTTAAGCCGACGCGCTCACAGCTCTGTGACGCAGATACTGTCACGGCGCCGCAATCCCGCCCCGGTTCCGCGGCTTAACAAGCTCCGGCCTCCGGCCTATGTCACCCCCATGCCGGCCCGCATTCCTGCATGGCCGGCGAACGCAAGAAGAGAACCCACCATGCCAGATACCGGCCAGGACCCTTCCAGTACTGGACGGCACTTAGGTGTGCTCGTCGTAGGACTCGGGGGCGCCGTCGCCAGCACGGCCGCTGCCGGCATCGAGATGTTGCGCGCCGGGTCGAACGACCTGGCCGGCCTGCCGCTCGCCAACGTGGGCGTGGCCGGGCTCACGCCGTACCGCAACCTGCACTTCGCCGGGTGGGACCTGCACGGCGAGGACCTGGCCGAGGCGGTCAAGGAGCACCGCGTGCTCGACCGCGACCAGACGGACATGGTCGAGGCACCGCTGTCGCGGATGAAGCCGTGGCCGGCTGTCGGCAGCAAGGATTTCTGCAAAAACGTGGACGGCGACAACAAGCTCGTCGGCAGCCACCGCGACGCGGTTGAGCAAATTCGCGCCGACATCTGCAACTACCGCGAGACGTCGGGCGTGCGCAACGTGGTGATGGTCAATCTCGCCTCCGTCGAGCGCTGGCCGGACCTGACGCTGGAGGTGCTGCAATCCACCGCCGCCTTCGAGCGCGGCCTGGACGCCGGCGACCCGGCGATCAGCCCTGCCATGCTCTACGCCTACGCCGCCATCGTGGAGGGCGTGCCGTACGGCAACTTCACCCCAAGCCTGGCCGCCGACATCCCGGCGCTGACCCGGCTGGCGGACGAGCGCCAGGTGCCCGTGGCCGGCAAGGACGGCAAGACCGGGCAGACCTTCATCAAGACGGTGCTGGCCCCGGCGTTCCGCTCCCGCTCGCTGTACGTGGAAGGCTGGTTCTCGACCAACATCCTCGGCAACCGCGACGGCCTGGCGCTCGACAACCCGGACAGCCTGCGCTCCAAGCTGAACACCAAGGGCAACGTGCTGGAGGATATCCTGGGCTACCCGGTGGAGGACCACTTGGTGAACATCCAGTACTACAAGCCGCGCGGCGACAACAAGGAAGCCTGGGACAACATCGACCTGGTCGGCTTCATGGGCCAGAAGATGCAGATGAAGGTGAACTTCCTCTGCCGCGACAGCATCCTGGCCGCCCCGCTGGTGATCGAGATCGCCCGCGTGCTGGACCTCGCCAAGCAGCGCGGCAAGGGCGGCATCCAGGAGCAGCTCGGCATCTTCTTCAAGGCGCCGATGACCCCGGCCGGACGCCGCGAGGAGCACGCCTTCCCGGTGCAGGAGCGCAACCTGCTGGACTGGCTGGCCGCGGCCTGATGGATGGCGGCCAACGCAGCGGGGTGGGTTCGCTCACCCCGCTGGCGGCGGAGCTGGGCGACCTCAAGCGCACCCGGGATGCATCCTCGCCGGACAGCCTGGCGGTGCGCGCGTTCCGCCGGGCCTGGAGCCGCCTGGCCGCGGGAGAGGATGCCCGGACCGTCGCGCTGTCCACGGCGGCCAATGCGCTGGCCGCGGCGCGGCTCGGCGGCATCGACCGGGCGGTGCTCGAAGCGGCCGGAACGCCGGACCCTGCCACTATCCTGCGCCGCAGCTTCGACGAGACTGCCGGCCCGGTCGCCCCCGCGCTGCGGGCCGCGCTGCGCAGCCACCTGGGCGGGCAAGCCAGCCCTGCCGCGGCGCCCGCCTTCGCCGAGGCACTCATCCGCCAGCCCCGCGCCGGCGCCACCTGCCCCGGCAAGCCGCGCCTGGTGCTGGAGCCGCCGGAGAACCACGGCGATCACTGCCTGGTGGTGGCCGTGCTCGGCGTCGTACTCGCCGGGACTTATGGGGCTGACCCGGCGGTCGTGTTCGTGGCCGGCATGGCGCACCACCTGCACAACGCCCTGCTGCCCGATAGCGGGTTCGCCGGAGAAATCCTGCTCGGGGACGAGCTGGCCCCGCTGATGCGCCGCCTGTTCGAGCGCGAGCTGGCGACCCTGGCCCCGCCCGTCGCCGCCACCGTGCGGGCCGCCCTGGCCACCATCGGCGACGCCGCCACGCCGGAGGGCCGCGCCTTCAACGCCGCCGACGTGATGGACCGGGTGCTGCAGATGCGCCAGTACGACCGGGTGGCGTCGTTCACCACCGCCCAGGCGCTCGACGACCTCGAATTGGTCCATGCCGGCCCGTTGCAGGCGTTCCACCAGTCGGTGCTGGCGGAGGCCGGCCTGCCGTGATGTTGCGCAGCCCTGTCACGCGGCGCGCATTGGCGCTGGAGGGCCACGCCCTGACGGCGGCCGGCGAGCGGTGGCCGGTGGTGGACGGCATCGCCTTTCTGCGCGCCGACCGCCGCGCCCTGGCCGACGCCGCGCTGGCCCGGCTGGACGCGGGCGATGCGGAGGCGGCGCTGGTGCTGCTGCTGGGCGACCAGGACGGCTGGGCGCGCACCCCGCCGCCCTCCGAGGACGCCCGCCGCCAAGCGGTGCGCGAGCGGGATGCGCTGAGCTTCCGCCAGGCGATGGATCTGCTCGCCTTCGGCCCGGTCGGCACCTATTTCGCCCATCGCTGGTCGGACCCCACCTTCCTGTCCGGCCTGGCGCTCGCGCAGTCGTACTGGGGCGCGCCGCGCCTTGTGCTGGAGCTGGCGTGCGGCGCCGGGCACTTCCTGCGCGCCTTCGCCGGCCAGGCGGGCGAGGTGGTGGGCGGCGACCTGGTGTTCGCCAAGCTGTGGCTGGCCCGGCACTGGGTCGCCCCGGCAGCGACGCTGGTGTGCTTCGACGCCGCCGAGCCGTGGCCGTTCTCGGACCGGGCGGCGGACCTGCTGTTCTGCCATGACGCGTTCTACTTCCTGCCGGAAAAGCCGCGCGTGGCGGCCGAGATGCTGCGGGTGGCGACGCGGGTGCTGGTCGGCCACATGCACAACGCCCTGGTGGACAACCTGTCCTCCGGCGCGCCGCTGGAGCCGGCCACCTACGCCGCCATGTTCCCCGCCCCCGACCTGTTCGACGACCGGGAGCTGACGGCGGCCTTGCTGGAGGCGCGCACCCCGCGCAAGGCAAGCCTGGCGGAGCTGGCGGATGCGCCGGCGGTGGCGCTGGCGATGGGCACGGCAGCCCCGGGCCCGGCCGCCGGGCCGCTGACCGCGCCGCCCCCCGGCGCGCGGCTGCGGCGCAACCCGTTGTACGAAGCCGGCGCGATCCACTGGCCGTCCGAGCGCTACGAGCGGGAATACGGCCCGCTGGCGACCTACCCCGCGCGCACCGACGCGCCGGAAGCCGCCCTGGCCGGCGAGACCGCCGCCATCGACGCGCTCGCCCGCCGCCGGGTGCTGCTGGACCTGCCGGAGCGGTGGTGAGCATCCGCTGGGGCGTCGCCGGGTGCGGCTGGGTGGCGCGGGACTACGGCGCGCCGGCCATCGCCGCCTCGGCCAACGGCACGCTGGCGGCGCTGCACGATGTGTCGCCGGCCTCGCTGGCCCGCATGGCGGCGCTGTTCCCCGGCGCCGCGCCCCACGCCGACCCGGCCAGCTTCCTCGCCGCCATCGACGCCGTGTATGTCGCCTCCCCCAACGACGCCCACCGCCCCCTGGTGGAGGCCGCCGCCACCGCCGGGGTGCCGGTGCTGTGCGAGAAGCCGATGGCCACCACCCTGGCCGACGCCCGCGCCATGGTGGCCGCTTGCGAGCGCGCCCGCGTGCCCTACGCCACCGCGTTCGACCAGCGCTTCCACCCGGCGCACCAGCATTTGGCCGGGCTGGTGCGGGGCGGCGCGCTCGGCGCTATCACCGCCGTGCGAATCGCCTATTGCTGCTGGGTTGATGCCAACTTCCAGGGCGATAACTGGCGCATCGACCCGGCGCGCGCCGGCGGCGGGGCGCTGATGGACCTGGCGCCGCACGGGCTGGACCTGGCCTGCTTCCTGCTGGACGACCGGCTGACCGACATCGCCGCCCTGGGCCAGTCCCGCGTGCACGGCTATGCAGTGGAGGATGGCGCGATGCTGGTCGCCCGCACCGGGCGCGGCGTGCTGGTGCAGTTGCACGTCGCCTATAACTGCCCCGAGACGCTGCCGCGCCGCCGCCTGGAGGTGTTGGGCACCGCCGGGCAGGTGGTCGCCACCGACACCATGGGCCAGACGCCGGGCGGCACGCTGCTGCACACGGACGCGGCCACCGGCCGCGCGGCGCTGCTGGACGTGCCCGGCGCGGACCGTTCGCCGTTCCTCAACCAGGTGGAGGCGTTCGCCGCGGCGCTGCTGGACGGCCAGCCCTTCCCGTTCCCGCCCGCGCACGACCTGCACGTCATGGAGCTGGTGCTGCGCGCCCAGCGCCAGGCACAGCCGGGGCTGTCGCATGCCGCCTGACCACCACCTGCCGCCCGACATGCCGGCCGCGGCGGCGGCCTACGTGGCCTCCATGCCGCCGGGCCGGGTGGAGCTGTTCAGCCTCGCGGCGTTGGACCGCACGGGCGTCGCCTGCTGGAACGCCATCTTTCTCAACGCGGACGGCACGCGGTTCCACGGCGTCACCCCGCACGGCGTCGGCTACGGCACCACGGACGCCGAGGCGATCATCGGCACCACGGGGGAGCTGGCCGAGGCGGTGCATTCCGCCGGCGCCATCGCCCGCTTCCCCCGCCGCACCGGCAGCTACGCCGCCCTGGCCGCCGAATTGGGCGCGTCCGCCATTGCCGACCCGCTGACGCTCTGCCTGCCCGCCGGCAGCCCGGTGGACCACGACACCCCCCTGGAATGGGTGCGCGCGCAACGCTGGCCCGGCGGCGGCGGCGTGCTGGTGCCGACGGAGATCGCCGCCTGCTCGGTGGGGGACCTCACGCCGGGCTACAAGCCGTTCATCACCCCCATCACCAACGGGCTCGGCGCCGGGCCGACGCTGGACTTCGCCATCGGCCATGGCCTGTGCGAGCTGCTGCAGCGCGACGGCAACGGCCTCGGCTTCCGCGCCATGGACCGCGGCATCGTGCTCGATTTTGGCGAAGGCGGGGGCGAGGACGGCCCGGCCGACCCGCGCACCCGTGCCCTGCTCGCCCGGCTGCGGGAGCTGGGCATCGACGTGCTGCCCAAGTTCGCCTCCGACGAGTTCGGCGTCGCCAACGTGTATTGCGTGGGCGGCGAGCGGGACGCCGCGCCGCCGTTCCCCATCATGGTGACCGCCGCCGGGGAGGCGGCGTCGCTCGACCGGGAGCAGGCGCTGCGCAAGGCGCTGTTCGAGTTCGCCGCCGCGAGGGTGCGCAAGCGGTTCAGCCACGCGCCGCTGGCGGACATCGCCGCGGCGGTGCCGCCGGGCTACGTCGAGCGGTTCCGCGGCTACCACTCGCTGGACGGCGAGGAGAGCCGGGCGCTGCGGGCGATGACCGAGTGGTGCGCGGCGGACGCGCCGACCCTGCGCGGCCACTTGGCGGACACCGTGCTGTCCCGCCAGGCCACCAAGCGGTTCGACGAGCTGCCGCGCTGGGACGGGCCGCTATCCGGCACCCTGCTGGTCGCCGAACTGGCCCGCCGCTTCGCCGCCGCCGGCATGGAGATTCTGTTCGTTGACTTCTCGCCGCCGAATGCCGGCGGCGTGCACGTGGTGAAGGCGATCGTGCCCGGGCTGGAGGTGGAGACCATGAGCTACCACCGCATCGGCGAGCGCGGGGTGCGCAAGCTGATGCGGCGAGGCTCGCCCCTGGCCGGCGTGGGCGCGCCGCCCGCCGGCGCCGCCCCGGTTCCCCTGCCCGCCGGTGCTGCGGAGCGGCTGGGCGGCCCGGCCTGGCTGGACGTGGCGGCGGTGGACCGCATCGTGGGGCCGCTCTATCCGCTGTACCGCGAGCCGGAGGTGCACCACGCCCCCCTGGTGATGGAGGCCCGGCGATGAGCCTGCGCTTCGCCTTCAACACCAACGGCGCGGCCCACCACCGGCTGGACGATGCGCTGACCCTGATCGCCGAGGCGGGCTACGACGGCGTGGCGCTCACGCTCGACATCCACCACCTCGACCCGTACGACCCGGACTTCCTGCTCAACACCCGCCATGTCGCGGCGAGGCTGCGGGCGCTGAGCCTGAGCTGCGTGGTGGAGACGGGCGCGCGCTTCCTGCTGGACCCCCGCGCCAAGCACGAGCCGACGCTGCTCACCGCCGACCCGGACGGCCGCGCCCGCCGGGTCGATTTCCTCACCCGCGCGCTGACGGTGGTGGCCGAGACGGGTGGCGAGGCGATGAGCTTCTGGGCCGGCGTGCCCAAGCCCGGCGTGACGCGCGAGCAGGCGCGCGGCTGGCTGCTGGAGGGCGTGGAGCAGGTGGTGCAGGTGGCGCAGGCGATGGGCGTCACCGCCGCGCTGGAGCCGGAGCCGGGAATGCTGGTCGAGACGGTGGACGACTGGCGGGCGCTCGGCGTGCCGGACCTGGCGCTGGCGCTCGACACCGGGCACTGCCTCGTCACCGGCGAGCGGGACCCGGCGGCGGCGGTGGCGGAGTTCGCGGCCGTGCTCGGTACGGTGACGATCGAGGACATGCGGCGCGGCGCGCACGTCCACCTGCCGTTCGGCGAGGGCGACATGGACGTGCCCGGCGTGCTGCGGGCGTTGCAGACCATCGGGTTCGGCAAGCTGGTCTGCGTCGAGCTGTCCCGCGAGAGTCACCGGGCGGACCTGATGATCCCCGCCGCCCTGGCCGCGTTGCGCGCCGCCACCCCGAGCGGCTGAATGCGCATCTGCTTCGTCTCCCGCCGCTTCTTCCCGGCGATCTCCGGCATGAGCGTGTACGCGCTCAACCTACTGCGCGAGCTGGTCGCGGCGGGTCACGAGGTCACCATGATCAGCCAGTATCGCGGCGACGCGTTCGGCGTGCGCGTCTATGGCGGCGGCCCGCCGCCGCCGGTGCCCGGCGTCCGCGTCATCGGCCTGGAGCAGCTGGGCGAGCAGACCACCGGCGACTTCGAGACCGACATCGCGGTCATGCGCGCCGCCATCGTCGCCGAGTACCGCAGCGCCCCGTTCGACATCTTGCACGCCCAGTACGGCTACCCCACCGGCTGGGCCGCCCTGGAAGCCTCGCGCGACATCCCCGTGCCCACCGTGGTCTCCATCCAGGGCGGCGACGGCCACTGGGTCGGCTCCTGCTGCGAGACGCACCGGCTGGCCATGGTGCGGGTGCTGGAGCATGCCGGGGCGGTGCTGATCGGCTGCCGCTCCTTCGCCGACGAGGTGGTGCACCGCCTGGGCACCGACCCGGCGCGCCTGACGGTCGTGCCCGGCGCGGTGGACACCTCCCGCTTCACGCCCGCCGGCCGCCCGCCCAACGCCCCGCCCGTGCTGCTCTACCACGGCCGGGTGGACGCGCGGAAAGGCGTGCTGGACATGCTGGACGCGCTGGCCCCGCTCGCGGCGGAGGGCGTGCCGTTCGAGCTGCTGGTGTCCGGCATCGGCCCGACCTACGACGAGACCGAAGCGCGCATCGCGCAGCTGGGCCTGGGCGCGCAGGCCCGCATGACCGGCTACGTCGATTACGCCGACGTGCCGGACGTGTACCGCCAGGCGGACATCTTCGTCTCGCCCACCTACGCCGAGGGGTTCTCCAACACCATCCTGGAAGCGATGGCGAGCGGCCTGGCCGTCGTGTCCTGCCGCTGCGTCGGCGTGGTCGATTGCATCCGGGACGGCGAGAACGGGCTGCTCACCGAACCCGGCGACGTGCCCGCGCTGACCGCGGCGCTGCGCCGGGTGCTGACGGACCCGGCGGAGCGCGCCAGGCTGGCCGCGGCGGGGCTGGAGGAGTGCCGCCGGGTGTATTCGTGGCGGGCGGTGAGCGGGCAGATCATGCAGGTGTACGCCGACCTGGCCGGCAGCCGGCCCGATCGCGACTGGCCGGTGGAACTGCCGCGTGCGCCATGCCGTTTCAGGCAGGACCCCCACCTGCTCTGAGGCTTATGCCGACCGCCCTGTTCATCTCGCCCCACCTGGACGACGTGGCTTTCTCCTGCGGCGGGCTGGCCGCGGTGCTGGCGGACCGGGAGTGGCGGACGGTGCTGGCGACGGTGTTCACCCGCTCGGTCGTGCCGGCCGCCGGGTTCGCGCTGGCCTGCCAGCTGGACAAGGGCCTGCCGCCCGAGATCGACTACATGGCGCTGCGGCGGGAGGAGGACGCGGCCGCCGGGGCGTTGCTGGGCTTCAGTTCGGTCCGCTGGCTCGACCTGCTGGAAGCGCCGCACCGCGGCTACGAATCCGCCCCGGCGCTGTTCGGGCCGCTCCTCCCGGAGGACGCGGTGGCAGTCAGCGTGCTCGCCGCCCTGATGCAGCTCTCGGCGGAGCTGCAGCCGGATTTGTTCCTGGCGCCGCAGGGGCTCGGCAACCACGTGGACCACCAGCTGGTGGCCGCCGCCGTGGTGCGGGGCCTGCCGCCGGGCCGCACCGCCTTCTACCGCGATGCGCCCTACGCCCTGCGCCGGCCGGATGCCGAGCCGCTGCCGTACGTGCCGCGCGGCGAGCCCAGCACCGTGCCGGTCGCCGCCGGCCTGGGCCGCAAGATCGCCGCGGCGCAGGCCTACGGCAGCCAAGTCGGCCTGCAGTTCGGCGGCCCGGAGGCCCTGGCGCAGGCGCTGGGCGGCTTCGCCCTGCAGGAGGGCGGCGGCGTGGCGGCCGAGCGCTTCGTCGGCTGTCCGGTGGGGGCGGGATAGTCGGCTCATTTGCAACTTGGCCCGGCGATGCTATCGGCGGCCATGCGCCAGACACATTGTGGGACCAGCATGGGACGCGTCGCCCTGACGTTGCCGGTTTCTCGCCGATTGAGTTGAAATGAACGCCCTGCCGCCCCGCCCCCTTCAGGACCAACCGACCCCGGCCCCTGTCCGGGCTGTGCGGCTCGGCACGTCCCGCGCCAGCCTGTGGGCGCGCCGGGCCGCTTTCGCCGGGCCGGTGGCGTTGCTGCCGCTGCTGGGCACCTGGCTGGCGGCCGGCCTCACCGCCGGCGCGCCCGGCCCCCTGCGCCCGGCGCTGCTGGCATTGCTGTTCGGCAACCTGCTGTATCTGGCGCTGACCGGCTGGCCCGGCGTGCTCGGCTTCCTCGCCCGGCTGGCTCGCCCCACCTTGGCTCACCCCACCTTGGCCAGCCCGCGCCCGGATGGCAGCAGCCGCACCGCCGTGCTGTTCCCGGTGTACAACGAGGACCCGCGCGCCGTGTTCGCCGCCGTGGAGGCGATGGCGGAGGCGCTGGTCGAGCAGGGCGTGCCCGGCACGGACATCTTCGTGCTCAGCGACACGCAGGACCCGGCGACCGCCGCCGCCGAGCTGGTGGCCTTCGCCCGGCTGGAGCGCCAGTTCGGCAACCGGGTGCGCTACCGCCGCCGCCCGGAGAACCTGCGGCGCAAGGTCGGCAACATCGCCGAGTTCTGCGCCACCTGGTCCGCCCGCTACGACTGCATGGTGGTGCTGGACGCCGACAGCCTGATGAGCGCCGCCACCATCGCCGCGCTGGCCGGGCTGATGGAGGCGAACCCACAGGCTGGGCTGATCCAGACGGTGCCCTACGCCGTCGGGCGGGAGACGCTGTTCGCCCGCATCCAGCAATTCGCCGCCCGGCTCTACACGCCGCTGCTGGTGGAGGGCCTCGCCTTCTGGCAGCGCGGCGACGGCAACTACTGGGGCCACAACGCCATCGTCCGCATCGCCCCGTTCATGGCGCATTGCGACCTGCCGACCCTGCCGGGGCGGGAGCCGTTCGGCGGCGAGATTCTGTGCCACGACGTGGTGGAGGCGGCCCTGATGCGCCGCGGCGGCTGGGAGGTGTGGCTGCTGCCCGCCCTGGGCGAGAGCTACGAGGCGCTGCCCGCCAACATGATCGACTTCGCCCAGCGGGAGCGCCGCTGGTGCCAGGGCAACCTGCAGCACCTGGGCGTGCTGCCCATGCCGGGGCTGCCGGCGGTAGGGCGCTACCACCTGGCGCTGGGCGTGCTGAACTACCTGTCCGGGCCGTTGCTGACCCTGTTCGCCGCCCTGGCCACGCTGGACGGGCTGCTCGGCGGCCAGTTCATGCAGCGCCTGCTCGGCCAGGCGTCGCCGCAGCGCACGGGGCTGATCGTGCTGACCTTCCTGCTGCTCTACGCCGCCAAGCTGTGCAGCCTGGCCGCCGCGCTGTGGGACGGGCGGGTGGCGGCCCGGTTCGGCGGGCGCGCCCGCCTGCTGGCCAGCGCGGCGCTGGAGCAGGCCGCCGCCATGATCAGCGCGCCGGTGCTGCTGGTGTTCTACACCCGGTTCATCCTGATGATGCTGCTCGGCCGCAGCGTCCGCTGGGACGCGCAGCCGCGCGACGACCGCGGCGTGTCCTGGGCCGAGGCGGCCCACCGGCTGCGGCTGCCGGCCGTCGTGGGGCTGGCCTGGCTGGCCGGCGTGTCGGCCCTCGGCGGCGCAGCGCTGCACTGGTCGCTGTCGCTGCTGCCGGGTCTGCTGCTGGCCGTGCCGTGCGCGGTGTGGAGCAGCCTGCGCACCGCCGGCCTGGCCGCCCGCCGCCGGGGCCTGTTCCTGACGGAGGACGAGCTGACGCCCAGCCCGATCCTGCGCGCCTTCGGCCGGGCGGTGGCGCGCGGCGCGCCGCCCTCCGCCGTGCGGCCCGCCAAGCCGCTCGCCTACCTGCATGCGCTCCCGGAAGGCGAGGCGGACTGAGCCAGGGCCGCCGCCTGGGCGAACCCGGCCACCAGCCGGCGCGGGATGTCCGGGCTGGTGCACACGTAGATCGGGCTCGGATGCGGCACGCGGACCAGCTTCAGGCCATGCAGCGCCGGCTCGGCCAGCGCGGCGATCCGGCCGCTCAGCACGGCGCAGCGCAGTTCCGGCAGCAGCGGCAGCAGCCCGGGCAGCGCCGCCAGCCCCTGCCGGATCTCGTCGCGGCGGGGCGCGCGATTGGGGCCGCCGGTGTGGATCACCCAGGGGACAGTGTTCCACAGCGCCAGCCAGCGCCGGTCGAGCCCCGCCTCCGCCAGGAAGCGCCGGAGGTTGGCGGCCGTGCCGGTCGGGTTGTCGGCGGAGACGAAGCCGGTGCGGCCAATGGACGGCCCCGGCGTCTCCAGCAGCAGCAGCACCCGCGCCGCGACCCCGCCATCCGCCGGGTCGAAGTCCGGGGTGGGGCCGTGCGCCGCGCGCAGCCCGGCCGCGAAATCCCGCAAGGGCGCCATGGCCGGCGCCTGCAGCGCGGCGCGGCGGGCGGCCAGCACCACGGGGTCGGCAAGCGGCGCGGCCATGCTAGGCTGCGCCACCACAGGAGGACGCCCCCATGATCGAGCTGGCCGTCGGCGACGCGACATTGCTGCTCTGCCCGGACGCGGGCGGCGCGATCGGCGGCTGGACCCGGCGCGGCGTCCCCATCCTGCGTCCCAGCCCGGCCGCCGCCCTGGCCGGCAGCAACGCCCGGCCGCTGTCCTGCTTCCCGCTCATCCCGTTCTCCAACCGCGTCGCCTGGGGCCGGTTCAGCTTCGGCGGCGAGAGCTTCCAGCTCCAACCCAACTTCGACGACGAGCCGCACGCCATCCACGGCAACGGCTGGCAGCGCGCCTGGACGGTGGCGAGCCAGTCCGCCGCCGAGGCCGAACTGGCGCTGCACCACGACCCGGCGCACGACCCGACCGCCCCGGCCGGCACGTGCCATTGGCCGTACCGCTACGCCGCCAGCCTGCACTACGCCCTGCACCCGGACGGGCTGGCCGTCACCATCGGCTTCACCAACACGGACAGCCGCGCCCAGCCGGTCGGGCTCGGGCTGCACCCCTACCAGCCCCGGACGCCGCAAACCGCCATCGAGTTCCGCGCCGGGTCGGTGTGGCATGTGGCGCCGGACCTGCTGCCGGACGCCCGCCTGGCCGCCGACGGCGCCTGGAGCTTCGAGCCGGGCCACGTGATCGGCGAGCAGGCGCTGGACAACTGCTACGCCGGCTGGTCGGGCCGCGCCGTCGTCACCCGGCCGGAGCACGGCGTGCGCGTCACCATCGCGGCCGACGACATCTTCCGCCACGTGGTTGCCTATACGCCGGCGGCGAAGCCGTACTTCGCCGTCGAGCCCGCCAGCAACATGACGGACGCGGTCAACCGCATGGACACGGTGGCGGACCACGGCCTGCGCGTGCTGCAGCCCGGCGACACGCTGAAGCGCCAGGTGCGGTTCAGCGTGGAGGACCTTTGACCCGGCGGCCTTGTGACGCATGACGGCCGATGCTAGCTCGACGGCCATGCTCACGGCCGCGTGCGAGGACCTGGTCTGCCCCGCCTGCGGCAGCGCGCTGGCTCCGGCCGGGGCGGGCCTCGCGTGTTCGGGATGCCGCGCCGCCTACGAGACGGTGCAGGGCGTGCCGATGCTGCTGCCCGGCCTCACGGTGCGGGCCGGCCCCGAGCCGGACCCGGGCTTCGTCGAGGACCTGTCGCGCGTCGCGGTGCCTGCCGCCGCAGCGCTGGCGCAGGACGCGATGCGCGACCTGTTCTCCAAGGCGTTCAGCTTCCCCGATCCGCGGCTGGGCATGGAGGGCCACCGCTTCCTGCACCGGTTGCGTTCCTCCGGTTTCAGCATCCGCCCCGGCCCGGCCCCGGCCCCCGCCACTGCTGAGCCGGCAGTGCCCGATCCGGCCGGCCGCAGCCGCCTGACGCTGGCGATGCTGACGGCGCCGGCCGCGGTGCGGGTGGGCCGCGAGTTCTGGGTGCAGGTGCGCGTCGTCAACACCGGCGACGTCGTGCTGCGCTGCACCGGCCCGGACGCGCTGCTGCTGTCCTGCTCGACGCAGCAGCCGTTCTCCTGGGGCACGCTGCGCCGTCCCTGGGCGCCCGGGGCGCTCCAATCCCCGTTGCTGATCGATCTGCAGCCCGGCCAGGCCTTGACCCAGCCGGTGCCGATTGCCGCGCCGGATCGGCCCGGGCCGCAGCGCTACCGCATCGCCCCGGTGTCCGGGCAGCTGCGGTGGCTGGATGGCAAGGCCCCGGACGTCACCGTGGCGGTCGTGCCCGCCACCGCGCCCGACCCGCTCGCGGTCGGTTGGCCCTACGCCGCCGAGGAGCGCGACTACCGGGAGGACCACCAGCGCGCCATCCGGCTGGCGGGCGCCTGGCTGGGGGAGCGGTTCGCCGGCCGGCCAGGCCTGCGGGTGCTGGAGCTGGGCGGCAACGCCGCGCCGATGGCGTCGGAGATCGGGCTGCCGCACGCCCGGCACTACAACCTCGACATCGACCCGTTCGGCCTGGTGTTCGGCACGGTGCAGCGCCGCTTCGGCGGCGGGCACGCCATCCAGGACGTGCTGGGCGACGGCATGCGGCTGCCGTTCGCCGACGCCTCGCTCGACGCCATCGTGATGTTTGCCACCCTGCACCACTTCCCCGACCCGGCCGGCCTGCTGCGGCATCTGCGCTCCAAGCTGGCGCCCGGCGGCGCCGTCTGCGTGCTTTGCGAGCCGGTGGGCCACGTGTCCCACGACACGCTGCCGCCGCCGTTCCGGGACGAGCTGCTCAGCGGCATCTGCGAGCAGGCGTTCGAGCCATGGGAGTGGCGGCTGCTGTTCGATCAGGCCGGCTTGCAGGTGGCGCAGGTGCAGCATGACCGCGGCTCGCTCAAGGTCGTGCTGGAGCCGCGCCCCGGCTGATCGGACCGGCTGATCCCGGGCGCCCCGGTCAGCCTCCGGCAGGTGCGCCAGCCAGGTCCAGGCGGAACCGTTCCACGAACAGGCCCAGCTGCCGCATGTCGAGGCTGGGCTGCCTGCCGTCGGCCGGCCGCTTGGGGTCGGTGATGCTGAACCTGATCCGCAGGACGCCGTCCGCCGCGATCAGCCGCCGCGGGATGGTGGCCGTGAGCGTCTGCTGCAGCACCACGGGCTGCCAATGGGCGACCAGCGTGCCGTTGGCGAGGACATCGACCGGGCTGGGAATGCTGCGGCCCTGGAAGGCCTCGGCCTCCACGCTGAGCGCCACGTCACCGCCGGGGCCGACGCTCATGACCAGCCCAGCCTCGTGGCCCTCCGTCCAGCGGCCTGCCGCCTGGTCTGCGCTCCAGCTGCCGAGCACGTAGGTTGCGCCATCGCCGGACCCGAGGCTGGTCCAGCGGCCGTACTCCACGGGCGCGGGGCTGGGAGCTGCAAGGCTCCATTGCCCGTTGCGCGGGTCCAGCGCGCAGATCGCCTGCGGAGGCTCCTGTCCGGCCACGCTCACGCGGACGGCCATGGCATAGCTGGCCGGTTCGGCGAAGCCCATCCGGTAGCCGAGCGGGGAAAAGGAGGCATGGCCGTTGAGGGTGGGGACATGGACCATCTCCGCCAGCAGCATGGCGTCCACGCCAAGGTTGATCGGCTCGTGCGGGGCGGACACGCCCTCGATGGGGCGGGGCGCCGAGAGATAGAACACTTGGCAGCCGGACGGAGGCGGCGGCATGGCCGCCAGGAAGCGGCCCTCCACCCTCCGGTCCAGGTTGAACGATCCGCCCGCGTTCAGCTCTCCGGCGAGCAGCAGGCCGGCCAGCACGGCGGCCGGCAGCCGACGCGCGCGCGCCAGCCACGCCAGCGCGAAGGCGGCGAGCAGGGCGGCCGGAAACACCAGCAGCAACATGAGCCGGCACACGACGCGGACCGCGCGGGCGCCGGGCACGGCATCGTGCACCAGCCACCAGAGCGAGCTGCCGCCGATGTGGACGGACAGGGCCACGCACAGCAGCGCCGTGACGGCCAGGGCCCGCAACCAGCCCCGCGCCTCGGCACGGTCCGGCTGGTTGCGGGTGAACGCCAGCACGCCACCCATCGCAGCCAGGCCGAGCAGCACGGGGGAGAAGCCGATCGTCAGCTCGCTCAGGTCCGGGAAGCCAGGCCGCAAAGCCCGCGTGATCCAGCGGTCCAGTCCCCCGAACAGGATGTTGCCGGACCCGAGATGCACCAGGTCGAGCGAAGGCGTGAAGCTGAGCGCCGCTTGCAACGGGTGCATGCCGGTTTCGCTGGCCTTCGGCAGGTACGCCGCTGCGAAGGGGACGGCGCCCGTGAGCAGGAGGGCGAGCGCCGGCAGCAGGCGGACCGGCCGGATGCGTCGCAGGACGCGCCAGCACCCGGCGGGCTGCAACGCCAGCCCGGCGCACGCCAGGAGCAGCCCGAACAGGCCCGTGAACCAGACCGCATAGAACGCCGTCAGCAGCCAGGCATCGACCAGCAGGGCTGCCAGGCAGGACCACAGGACCTGGCGGCCTCCGCTGCTCGTCAGCGTCCGCCAGGCCAGGCAGGCGAACAGGGGCGCCAGGGCCAGGCTCAGCAGCTGGATGTGCGGCGATTGCAGGAACAGCGCGTTGGACAGCGTTGCCACGGCGGCGGCCAGCACCGCCCAGCCAAACGGCAGGCGGATGACGGTGCGGCCGAACCACGCCATCGCGGCGAACCCGATTACCCGGAACACCGCCCCAGCGGCCTCGTTGGCCAGGAACACGTCCAGGCCGGCGACGCGGCCCAGCGCGTAGAACACCCCGAACAGCAGGTAGCCGTCATTGTAGCCGAGCGTGTCCGCCGTCGGATAGAAATAAAGCGGCTGGTTCCAGGCCTCGAGCCCGCGCAACACGTTGTACCAGTGCTCCTGCAGGGCGATGGCGATGCGGACGTCCACCACGTCGCCGGGCAGGCGGTCGCCGCCGGAGAGAAGCTGCACCCGGTACAACGCCAGCAGGCAGGCGACGCAGGCCAGGGCGGCCACGGCGTACCGGAGCGGCGGCGCGGCGGGGCGAACGGCGCTCAATAGGTCGCTCGCCCGCCGCTGATGTCGAACGCGGCCCCGGTGGAGAACGAGCACTCCTCGCTCATCAGCCACGCCGCCAGCGCCGCGATCTCCTCCACCTGCACGAAGCGGCCCATGGGAA
Source organism: uncultured Acetobacteraceae bacterium (assembly GCA_964235495.1). Classification (GTDB taxonomy): domain Bacteria; phylum Pseudomonadota; class Alphaproteobacteria; order Acetobacterales; family Acetobacteraceae; genus LMUY01. Next base: position 47,680 of record CAXSAX010000017.1, read on the forward strand.
TCTTGCCCAGCATGTAGGCGATCTGCGACGGCGCCATCTGGTCGAACAGCTCGGTCTGCGCCGCCGCCGGGGTGATGCAGTTCACCAGCACGCCCTTGTCCGCCAGCTCCTTGCCGAGCGACTTGGTGAGCGCGATCAGCCCCGCCTTGGAGGCGCTGTAGTGCGAGGCGTTCGGGTTGCCCTCCTTGCCCGCCACGCTGGCCACGTTGACGATGCGGCCATAGCCCCGCGCCACCATGCCGGGCAGCACGGCGCTGCACACCAGGTACGGCGCCACTAGGTTCACCTCGATGACCCGGCGCCACTCGGCCGGCGGCAGCTGCCAGGTCGGCGCGTTGCCGCCGGTGATGCCGGCATTGTTCACCAGGATGTCGATGCGGCCATGCGCGGCCTCGGTCGCCGCGGCGGCGGCGTGGACCGCCGCCGGGTCGGTGAGGTCCAGCGTGGCGGTGGTGGTGCCCGCCGGCAGGGCGGCGGCGGCCTGCTCCAGCCGAGCGGCGTCCAGGTCCCACAGCGCCAGCGCGGCGCCGGACGCCGCCGCCCGCCGCGCCACGGCCAGGCCGATGCCGCGCGCCCCGCCCGTCACCACGGCCACGCGGCCGTTCAGGTCGATCTGGTTCATGGTTCCCTCCCGCAACCGCTTTGCCGTCCGCGGCGTTCGTCCCGATGCGCGCACACGCGCGCCCTGGAGAAAGCTATGCCCGAGTACACCGACCGCATAGACGTCTCGGCGCCGCCCGACGCGGTATTCCAATTCGTATCCGACATCGCGAACCTGCCCAAGTACCTGCCGACCGTGCACCAGGCGCATTCGCAGCCGGGCGAGCGGGTGGGGGTGGAGGGCAAGGCCAATGGCCACCCCTACAATTCCGATGGCTGGTTCAAGGTCGATCAGGCTGGCCGCACCATGACCTGGGGCTCGGACGGCGAGAACGACTACTCCGGCAAGATGGCCGTGCTGGATGCGGACAGCGGCTCCAAGGTCGAGTGCTCGCTGCGGTTCACGCCATCGGCCCAGATCAAGGAAGCCATGGACAAGAACCAGGGCGGCCCCAGCGCCGCGATGACGGACGGGCTGCGCACCTCGCTCGCCAGCATCAAGCAGATCTGCGAGGGCACCGGCGGCAAGCAGGCCAGCACGGCCGAGTGACCCGGCGCCCGCATGGCTGAGCGGCTGGCGGCCCTGGTCACCGGGGGCGGGCAGCGGCTGGGCCGGGCCATCGCCCTGGCGCTCGGCGCGGCCGGGCATCCCGTCGCGGTGCATTGCCGCAGCAACCGCGACGCCGCCGCGGCCACCGTGGCCGCCATCCGCCAGGCCGGCGGCCACGCCGCGGCCGTGGTGGCGGACTTCCACGACGAGGCGCAGCTCGCCGCCCTGGTCGGCGAGGCAGCGTCCGCCCTGGGCCCGCTGGGCGTGCTGGTCAACAACGCCAGCACCTTCGAGCGGGACGAATGGGACACCGCCGACCGGGCAAGCTGGGACCGGCACATGCAGCCCAACCTGCGCGCCCCGTTCGTGCTCGCCCAGGCCTTCGCCCGCGCCCTGCCGGACGGGGCGGACGGCAACGTGGTCAACCTGCTGGACCAGCGCGTCTGGTCGCTGACGCCGCACTTCGTGTCCTACACCGTCTCCAAGGCCGGGCTATGGGCGCTGACCCGCTCGCTGGCGCTGGCCCTGGCGCCGCGCATCCGGGTCAACGCGGTGGGGCCGGGCCCGGCGCTGCCGAGCGCGCGGCAGTCCGCCGAGCAGTTCGCCCGGCAATGCGCCTCCACCCCCCTGCACCGCGGCACCGACCCGGAGGAAGTGGCGCGCGCCGTGCTCGCCATCCTTGCCCTGCGGTCCATGACGGGCCAGATGATCGCGCTCGACGGCGGCCAGCACCTGCAATGGGGGCCGGTCTCTGCCAGCATGGGCGCAAGCCCCGAAGAATGGCCTGAGGAATGATCGACAGCCCACGCCTGGCCAGGAGGGGGCAGCGCCACGTGTTCCTGCGCGACATGGTGCTCGCGGCGTCCATCGGCGTGCATCCCCACGAGCGCCAGGCGCCGCAGCGCGTGCGGGTCAACATCGACCTCGGCGTCGCGGAAGGCCTGGCCGGGCAGGGCGGCGCCGGGCTGTCCCGCTCCGGCGTGGGGCGGGATGAGCTGGACCGCGTGGTGGACTACGAACGCGTGGCGCGCGCCGTGCGGGCGGCGGTGGCGTCCGGCCACGTCCGGCTGGTAGAGACGCTGGCGGAACGGCTGGCGGAAACCTGCCTTGAGGACGCCCGCGTCATGGTCGTGCGGGTGCGCATCGAGAAGCTGGACGTGTTCGACGACATGGCGTCCGTCGGCGTGGAGATCGAGCGCGAGCGCGGCAGTTGTCCACGCGCGCCCATTGACTCCTAATGGAGTCAGACATTTAGCTGTATGTGCTATATTCGTGACAGTAACGATCCATCGAATGCAATGAAAACAACGCTCTGCAAGACTGCCCAATTTACAGGCAAGGTGGCGAAAGTCACAGGATTTCCCAGGGTTAACGCAGTGGGCGGCCGATGCCCCACAGACTTATCCACACGATCGGTGGATTGTTTTAAAGGCGGATTGCGGGGGCGCAACGAATCTTGAGCGAACCGGCCATCGGCGTCGCCGTCATCGAGCGCACTCTGCTCACCTTGCCGCTCAGCCCCGGCGTGTACCGCATGCTGGACGGCAAGGGCGAGGCGCTCTACGTCGGCAAGGCGAAGCAGCTTAAGAAGCGCGTGTACAGCTACACCCAGTTCGCCCGGCTGTCCGAGCGGCTGCGCCTGATGGTGTCGCAGACCGCCAGCATGGAGATCGTCACCACCCACACCGAGGCCGAGGCGCTGTTGCTGGAGGCCAACCTCATCAAGCGGCTCAAGCCGCGCTACAACATCGTGCTGCGCGACGACAAGAACTACCCGTGGCTGATGCTGACGGAGGACCACGCCTTCCCGCAGGTCGCCAAGTTCCGCGGCCACCAGGTCAAGGGCCGCAGCTACTGGGGGCCGTTCGCCTCCGCCTGGGCGGTGAACCAGACGGTGGTGGCGATGCAGCGCGTGTTCCTGCTGCGCTCCTGCGCCGACACGGTGTTCCGCAACCGCTCCCGCCCCTGCCTGCTGCACCAGATCAAGCGGTGCAGCGCGCCCTGCGTCGGCCGCATCGACGCCGAGGGCTACGGCAAGCTGGTGGCGCAGGCCAAGGCCTTCCTGCAGGGCCGCGCCGCCGGGGTGCAGGCGGAGCTGGCCTCCGAGATGGAGGCGGCGGCCGGCAGGATGGAGTTCGAGCGCGCCGCCGCCGCGCGGGACCGCATCCGCGCGCTGACCCACGTGCAGGGCACCGGCGTCATCAACCCGGCGAGCCTGGAGGACGCGGACGTGATCGCCGCCTGGCAGACCGCCGGGCAGACCTGCGTGCAGGTGTTCTTCGTCCGGGGCGGGCGCAACAACGGCAACCGGGCGTTCTACCCGAGCCACGCCAAGCACGAGGAGCCGGGCGAGGTGCTGGAAGCCTTCATCGCCCAGTTCTATGACGACAAGCCGCCGCCGCCGCTGCTGCTGACCAGCCACGCCCTGCCGCAGGCCGAGTTGGTGGCCGAGGCGCTGGCCCTGAAGGCGCACCGCAAGGTGGAGATCGCCTGCCCGCAGCGCGGCGAGAAGCGCGCGGTCGTGGAGCACGCCGCCACCAACGCCCGCGAGGCGCTGGAGCGCCGGCTGGCCGAGGGCGCGGGGCAGGCCAAGCTGCTGGAGGGGGTGGCCGAGCTGTTCGACCTGCCGGGCCTGCCGGAGCGCATCGAGTGCTACGACAACAGCCACATCGGCGGCTCCAACGCCTACGGCGTGATGGTGGTGTTCGGGCCGGAAGGGCCGAACAAGATGGCGTACCGCAAGTTCAGCATCCGCAGCGCCATCATGCCCGGCGACGACTTCGCCATGATGCGCGAGGTTCTGGAGCGCCGCTTCAGCCGCGCGTTGCGCGAGCAGGCCGAGGGCGAGCGCAGCAACTGGCCCGACCTGGTGCTGATCGACGGCGGCGCCGGGCAGCTCAGCGCCGCCCGCGGCATCCTGGCCGACCTCGGCGTGCAGGACGTGAAGCTGGTCGGCATCGCCAAGGGCCCGGACCGCGACGCCGGACGCGAATGGTTCCACATGGACGGCCGCGCCCCGTTCCAGCTGCCGCCGCGCGACCCGGTGCTGTACTATCTGCAGCGCGTGCGCGACGAGGCGCACCGCTTCGCCATCACCACCCACCGCGCCGGCCGCTCCAAGACGCTGGTGACGAGCGAGCTGGACGACATCGACGGCGTGGGGGCGGCGCGCAAGCGGGCGCTGCTCAACCATTTCGGCTCGGCGCGAGGGGTGAAGTCGGCGGGGCTGAACGACTTGGAGGCGGCGCCGGGGATCAACCGGGAGACGGCGCGGCGGGTGTACGAGTATTTCCATCCGGGGGCGGCGATGGCGGGTTAAACATGTCGAAACCGATCCGGAGCTACCTCGTTTCAGCTATGAACAGATGGATGCTTTGATGACAATGCACTCCGTGCCCCTCGCCCTGACCCTGGCCATGTGTTCCGCATTGCCTGCCCTGGCGCAAACCGATCAGATCGCCATGGCGCACACCATGGCAGCCAACCAGCTCGGCCTGCTTCAGTACTGCCAAGGGCAAGGCGACGTTGACGCCAGCGCCGTGGAAGCGGAGCGCAGCATGATCGGGCGCATGCCGCCCTCGGCAGCGCCGACGGACGCTGCCGAGGCGTTGGGCCGCAAGGGCACGCTCTCAGCGAATGGGACGACCATGACGTTGGCGAGCATGGCCAGCTCTCACAACACGACGGTTTCAGCTCTGTGCAAGCAGATGGGCAGTTCGGCCGTGCAAGCCTCGTCGGCCTACCAGCAGAACGGCGCGGCGAAGAACGGCATGCCGTCCTTGCCCGGCGGCATGACAATGCCGCAGATGCCCGGCGGCATGACAATGCCGCAGATGCCGGGCGGCATGCCGTCCATGCCGAGCGGGATGCCGTCCATGGGATCACTGCCTGGAATGCCAGGCGCTCCGCCCGCAAAATAAATTATGGCGGGCCGGGTCAGGCCGCCCCGTACGCCGCAAATTGCCGCTGCCGCCGCTGCAGGATGCGCCAGAACACCTTCGCCCCCACCACCGACAACCGCCCCCGCGGCGGCAGCCCCACTGCCTTGAGGATCATCCCCATGCTGCGGTCGATGTGCTGGTAGCGGTAGAACCCCATCGCGCGGCCCATGTAGCCGGCGATGCAGCGCTCGTGCTTGTAAGGCATGTCCAACGGCTCGTTGCCGCAATGGTAGGCGTAGGCCAGCTCGTCATCCTCGGTCTCGGTGATGCGCCCGGCGGCGATGCGCAGGCGCTTCAGCACGCTGATCCGCTCGCGGGCGAGGTAACGCCGCATGTGGTCGTAGAACAGCTTAAAGTGCCGGTACTCGTCCGCTGCGATCAGCCGGCACACCTGCTCCAGCACCGGCTCTACGGTGGCGTCCGCCAGGGCGGAATAATAGGACGACGTGCCCGTCTCCACCATGCAGCGCGCGATCAGCTCGCCCGTCTTGGAGCCGCGGACCGAGCCTTCGGCGTCCAGCGGCAGCTTGTAGCCGGTGCGGTAGCGGTCGAACGCCTCGGCGAAGTTCCAGCCGGGGTCGGCCAACTCCGCCCAGCGGCCCAGCGCGTCGCCGTGCTGCACCTCCTCGACCGCCCAATTGTCGGAGGCCTGGCAGAACGCGGCATCCTCGTGGAACACCCGGCACAAATAGACGGCGTACTCCGTGCCGTTGCGCTCCACCATCGCAGCGGACTTCACCAGCTTCACGATCTCCGGATCGACCTTCGCCGGGTCAAACCGGCTCCAAGCCACGTCGTCGATCTGCCAATGCTTCATACCCGGTCCCGACCTGCCTGCCCGCCTGTCATGCCGCGTTCACGCGGCTGACACAATCAAGCGGCGGCCGCCTCGATCATCGCGCGGGCGGACTGCATGCGGTCCATCGCGTCATCCAGCGCGGCCACGTTGGCCTTGTCCGTGTTGTCGTACTCCGTCTGCGCCACGGCCAGCCGGCGCTCGCCCTCGCCGCGGGACAGCTCGGAGGTGGGCAGCGCCTCGTCCGCCAGCACGGTGCAGCGCTCGGGGGTGATCTCGGCGAAGCCGCCGGAGACGAACAGCCGGTCGGTCACGTGGGCGCCGCTGTAGATCGCCACTGTGCCGCCGCGCAGCAGCACGATCATCGGCGCGTGGTTCGGCAGCACCCCTATGTCGCCCTCGGAGGCGGGGATGACCACCATGTCCACGTCGCGCGACAGCAGCAGCTTCTCGGGGCTGACGATCTCCAGCGTGACCGGCATCACGCCTTCTCCTTCATCCCCTCGGCCTTCTTCACCGCGTCCTCGATGGCGCCCACCATGTAGAACGCCGCCTCCGGCAGGTGGTCGTACTCGCCGCGCACAATGGCCTTGAACGAGCGCACCGTGTCGGCGATGGGCACGAACAGGCCCGGCGTGCCGGTGAACACCTCGGCCACGTGGAACGGCTGGCTCAGGAAGCGCTGAATCTTGCGGGCGCGGGAGACCACCAGCTTGTCCTCCTCGCTCAGCTCGTCCATGCCCAGGATGGCGATGATGTCCTGCAGCGACTTGTAGGTCTGCAGCACGCGCTGCACCTCGCGCGCTGTGTCGTAGTGGTCGTCGCCAATGATGCGGGCATCGAGCGAGCGGCTGGTGGAGTCCAGCGGATCGACCGCCGGGTAGATGCCCAGCTCGGCGATCGAGCGGGACAGCGTGGTGGTGGCGTCCAAGTGGGCGAAGGAGGTGGCGGGCGCCGGGTCGGTCAGGTCGTCGGCGGGCACGTAGATCGCCTGCACCGAGGTGATGGAGCCCTTCTTGGTGGAGGTGATGCGCTCCTGCAAGGCCCCCATGTCGGTGGCCAGCGTCGGCTGGTAGCCCACGGCGGAAGGGATGCGGCCCAGCAGGGCGGACACCTCGGCGCCGGCCTGGGTGAAGCGGAAGATGTTGTCCACGAAGAACAGCACGTCCTGGCCTTCCTCGTCGCGGAAATACTCGGCCAAGGAAAGGCCGGACAGCGCCACCCGCGCCCGCGCGCCCGGCGGCTCGTTCATCTGGCCGTACACCAGCGCCACTTTGGAGCCTTCCGTGGTGCCCTCGCCCAGCTTGATCACCCCGGCGTCGATCATCTCGTAATACAGATCGTTGCCCTCGCGGGTGCGCTCGCCCACGCCGGCGAACACCGACACGCCGCCATGGCCCTTGGCGATGTTGTTGATCAGCTCCTGGATCAGCACCGTCTTGCCGACGCCGGCGCCGCCGAACAAGCCGATCTTGCCGCCCTTCAAGTAGGGGCAGAGCAGGTCAACCACCTTGATGCCGGTCACCAGGATCTCGGCCGAAGTCGCCTGGTCCTCGAAGGAGGGGGCGCTGCGGTGGATCGGGTAGGTCATCTTGGCGCCCACCGGGCCGCGCTCGTCGATCGGCTCGCCCAGCACATTGAGGATGCGGCCCAGCGTCTCGGGGCCGACGGGCACGCTGATCGGCGCGCCGGTGTCCAGCACCTCGCTACCGCGCACCAGGCCGTCCGTGCTGTCCATGGCGATGCAGCGGACCGTCCGCTCGCCCAGCTCCTGCGCCACCTCCATCACCAGCGTGCCGGTGGCGGTCTTGGTGGTGAGCGCGTTCTGGATGAACGGCAGGTCGCCCTCGAACTGCACGTCCAGGACGGCGCCGAGAATTTGGGTGATGCGGCCTACGTTGTTGTTCGCCATGGTAACCTCCGGTTAGGCCAGGGCTCTGCCCTGGACCCGCCAAGGGACGGTCGTCCTTTGGAACCCTGTAAAGGGGTCAAGGGGACGACTGTCCCCTTGTGGGGTCCAGGGGCGAAGCCCCGGCCTTAAAGCGCCTCTGCGCCCGATATGATCTCGATCAGCTCGCTCGTGATGCTGGCCTGCCGCGTGCGGTTGTAGTTCAGCGTCAGCTTGTTGATCGCCTCACCCGCGTTGCGGGTGGCGTTGTCCATCGCCGTCATCCGCGCGCCATGCTCGCCCGCGCCGCTGTCCAGCTGGGCGCGGTAGAGCTGGATAGCCAGGTTGCGTGGCAGCAGCTTGGCGAGGATGGTCTCCTCGTCCGGCTCGAACTCGTACACCGCCTGCACGGCGGCCTGCTCCGCCGGGCTGGCGCCGGTCATCGTCGGCGGGATGATCTGCAGCTCGGTCGGCACCTGGTTGATGACGGAGACGAAGCGGTTGTACACGACGGTCGCCACGTCGAACTCGTCGCGCCCCAGCATCTCGACCGCCTGGGTGCCGATCGCCTGCACGTCGGCGAACTCGACCCGCTTCTTGCCGGCGAACGAGATGTCGCCCACGATGCTGCTGGCCATCTCGCGGCGCAGGTAGTCGCGCCCCTTGCGCCCGACGGTGATGATCTTGACCGTCTTGCCTTCCTCGATCAGCCGCCGCGCCAGGTTGCGCGCCGCGCGGCCGACGTTGGTGTTGAACGCCCCGGCCAGGCCGCGGTCGGCGGTGATGACGATGAGCAGGTACACGCGGTCCGCCCCCGTGCCGGCCAGCATGCGCGGCGCAGTGGGGCTGCCCTGCACGCTGGTGGCCAGCGCCGCCAGCACCCGCTCCATGCGCTCGGCGTAGGGCCGCGCCGCCTCCGCCTGGCTCTGGGCGCGGCGCAGCTTGCTGGCCGCGACCATCTTCATGGCGCTGGTGATCTTGCGGGTGGACTTGACGCTGTTGATCCGCGCGCGGAGGGCTTTGAGGCTGGCCATGGGCTAGGCGGCGAACGACTTGGTGAAGCCGTCCAGGAACGTGCGCAGCTTGGCCTCCGTCTCCGGCTTGATGTCCAGGTCGGCGCGGATCGCGTCCATCACCGAGGGGTCGCGCGAGCGCAGCTCGCCCACCATCTGCCGCTCGTAGGCGCCGATCTTGCCGACGTCCACCGAGTCCAGGTAGCCGCGCACGCCGGCGAACAGCACCACCGCCTGCACTTCCACCGGCAGCGGCTGGAACTGCGGCTGCTTCAGCAGCTCCGTCAGCCGCGCGCCGCGCGCCAGCAGCTTCTGCGTCGAGGCGTCCAGGTCCGAGGAGAACTGGGCGAACGCCGCCATCTCGCGGTACTGCGCCAGCTCCAGCTTGATGGAGCCGGCGACCTTCTTCATCGCTTTGGTCTGCGCCGCCGAGCCCACGCGGCTCACGCTCAGACCCACGTTCACCGCCGGGCGGACGCCGCGGAAGAACAGCTCTGACTCCAGGAAGATCTGCCCATCGGTGATGGAGATGACGTTGGTGGGGATGTAGGCCGACACGTCGCCGGCCTGCGTCTCGATCACCGGCAGTGCGGTGAGGGACCCGGCGCCGAACGCGTCGCTCATCTTGCAGGCGCGCTCCAGCAGGCGGGAGTGCAGGTAGAACACGTCCCCCGGATACGCCTCGCGGCCCGGCGGGCGGCGCAGCAGCAGGGACATCTGGCGATACGCCACGGCCTGCTTGGACAGGTCGTCATACGCGATCATGGCGTGCATGCCGTTGTCGCGGAAGAACTCGCCCATGGTGGCGCCGGTGTAGGGGGCGAGGAACTGCAGCGGCGCCGGGTCGGAGGCGGTGGCGGCGACGACGATGGTGTACTCCATCGCCCCGTTCTCCTCCAGCGTACGCACGATCTGCGCCACGGTGGAGCGCTTCTGCCCGATCGCCACGTACACGCAGTAGAGCTTCTTGCCCTCGTCGGTGCCGGAATTGGCCAGCTTCTGGTTGATGATGGTGTCGAGGATGACGGCGGTCTTGCCGATCTGCCGGTCCCCGATGATCAGCTCGCGCTGGCCGCGGCCGACCGGGATCAGCGCGTCGATCGCCTTCAGCCCGGTCTGCATCGGCTCGTGCACCGACTTGCGCGGGATGATGCCGGGCGCCTTCTGCTCGACCAGCATCTCCTTCACGTCGGTCAGCGGCCCCTTGCCGTCGATGGGCTGGCCCAGCCCATCGACCACGCGGCCTAGCAGCCCGCGCCCCACGGGGACGGAGACGATGCGGGAGGTGCGGCTGACCGTGTCGCCCTCGCGGATGGTCTTGTCGTCGCCGAAGATCACCACGCCGACGTTGTCGGTCTCGAGGTTTAGCGCCATGCCGCGCAGGCCGGCGCCGGGGAATTCGACCAGCTCGCCGGCCATCACGTTCTGCAGGCCGAACACGCGGGCGATGCCGTCGCCGACGGAGAGCACCTGGCCGGTCTCGGCCACGTCCTGCTCGCGGTCGAAGCTGGCGATCTGTTGCTTGAGGATCTCGCTGATCTCGGCGGGGCGGATGTCCATGGTGCTTATGCAGCTCCCTTCATGGCGTATTGCAGGCGTTGCAGCCGGGATTTCAGGCTGGTGTCGTACAGGCGGGCGCCCACGCGCACGACAAGGCCGCCGAGCAGCGCCGGGTCCACTGATTCCTGGATGTTGACGTTGCCGTAGCCGGCCTCGATCAGCCGGGCGCGCAGCTGCTCGCGCTGCACGGGGCTGAGCGCATGGGCGGAGGCGACGGTGGCGGTGACCACGCCGCGCTTGGTGGCGACCAGGGTGGAGAACGCGGTGACGATGGCGCGCAGCACGCCCAGGCGGCGGTTGTTGGCGATCACGCCCACGAAGTCGCATACCGTCTTGCCGAAGCCCTGCCCCGCCAGCACGGCCTGCGCCGCGGTGCGCGCCTGCGTCACGTCCACCAGGGGGGAGGACAGCAGGCGGCGGAACGGCGCGCTCTCGTCGATCAGCCGGCCGAGCGACTGCATCTGGTCCACCACGGCGTCCAGCCCGCGCTGCTCGTCGGCGAGGTCGTACAGGGCGGCGGCGTAGCGCCCGGGCAGCCCGCCAGCCTGCGACACGACAGCTTGGGTAATCGTGCCTTCAGCGGCCACGCGAGGGTCCATCCATGGTCAAGGGAAGCGGAGAACCGGCCTTTCCGCCGGGGGAGGTCGCCTTACCATGCGGGTTTTGGCCACGCAACACGGCGTCCTCAGCGCTGGCCCAGCCGGGTCTCGCCGAACAGCCGCGCGTGCTCGCGCGGCTGCGAGCGCCAGTATTGCCGGGGCGCCGCCACCGTCGCTTCCAGCGCCGCGGCGGCGTGCCACGGCCAGCGCGGGTCGTACAGCACGGCGCGGGCCAGGGCGATCATGTCCGCCTGCCCCGCCGCCAGGATCGCCTCGGCCTGCTGCGGCTCGGTGATGAGCCCGACCGCGATGGTCGGCAGCCCGGTTTCCGCCTTCACCGCCGCCGCGAACGCCACCTGGTAGTTCGGCCCGAGCGGGATGGCCTGCGCCGGCGACAGCCCGCCGCTCGACACGTGCATGAAGCCGCACCCCCGCGCCTTCAGGGCTTGGGCGAACGCCACCGTGCCCTCCAGATCCCAGCCATGCTCCACCCAGTCGGACGCGGACACCCGCACCCCCACCGGCACGTGGGGCGGCACGGCGGCGCGCACGGCGTCGAACACCTCCAGCGGGAAGCGCAGCCGCTGCTCCAGCGGGCCGCCGTAGCCGTCGTTGCGCTGGTTGGACAGCGGCGAGAGGAACTGGTGCAGCAGGTAGCCGTGCGCGGCGTGCAGCTCGATCAGCTGCAGGCCCAGCCGCACCGCCCGCTGCGCGCTGGCCACGAAGGCGTCCCGCACCCGGGCCAGCCCGTCCGCATCCAGCGCCGCCGGGCTCTCCTCCTCCGGCTTCGGCGCCAGGGCGGAGGGGGCCGCCGTGCGCCAGCCGCCCTCGGCCAGCGGGAGCTGCTGCCCGCCCTCCCACGGCGCGCGGCTGGACGCCTTGCGCCCGGCATGGCCGAGCTGGATGCCGAGCGGCATGGCCGAATGCTTGCGCACCGCGTCCAGCACGCCCCCGAGCGCCCGCTCGTTGCCGTCCGACCACAGCCCGAGGTCCCCCGGCGTGATGCGCCCCTCCGGCTCCACCGCCGTCGCCTCCAGGATCAGCAGCCCGGCGCCGGACAGCGCTAGATGGCCGAGGTGGATGGTGTGCCAGTCGGTGGCGTCCCCGGCTTCGGCGGAGTACTGGCACATGGGCGCGATGACGATGCGGTTGGGCAGGGTGAGCCCGGCAAGCTCGATCGGCTGGAACAGGTGTGCGGCCATGGGCGGCTCTCCTTCGGCGGCGTGGCTCTAACGGCGGCCGGGGTTCGAGGCAATGCACCGCCGTCTTGCCTTCCACGCGGCAGGGGGCAAAGGTCGCCGCCATGCCTGCCCCCACCGCCAGCCTGGCCGCCATGACCTTGCCCGTGGCCTTGACCTTGCCCGTGGCCTTCCTTGCAGCCGCAGCCAGCCTGGCCACCGCCGCCGTGGCCCGCGCGGCGGATCCGGACGCGCTGTGGAAGATCGTGGCCGGCCGCTGCGTCCCCAACGCCCAGGCCGGGGACCCGGCGCCCTGCGTGGCCGTGACGCCGGATTGGGCGGTGCTGAAGGACATCAACGGCGCCACCCAGTACCTGCTGATCCCCACCGCCCGCATCACCGGCATCGAGGACCCGGCGCTGCTGGCCCCGGACGCGCCGAACTACTTCGCCGCCGCCTGGCAGGCCCGCCGCGACGTCGAGGCCCGCACCGGGCATCCCCTGCCACGCGACGCCATCGCGCTGGCGGTCAACCCGCCGGGCGCGCGCTCGCAGAACCAATTGCACATCCACGTGGACTGCGTGCGGCCGGACGTGCGCGTGCGCGTGCGCGACCTGCCGGCCGGCCCGGGCTGGACGCCGCTGCCGGCGCCGCTGGCCGGGCAGCGCTACCAGGCGATGCGGCTGGACACGGCGGCGCTGGACGCCAACCCGTTCGCGCTGCTGGCCGGCGGCCTGCCGGGCGCCCGGCAGGCCATGGGCCAGTACACGCTCGCCGTGCTCGGCAGCGCGGAGGGGTTCGTCCTGCTCGCCGGGCGCATTGGCGAGGATGGCGGCGGCCATGGCGAGGACCTGCAGGACCACGCCTGCGCGCTGGCCCGGCCCCAATAGGCAGCGCCGGCCCCCGCGGGCTGTTCGCAGGCCGCCGCCGTGCTAAGGGTCGCGCCGCCGCCGTGCTAAGGGTCGCGGCGCCGCGAAGGAACGCCCCTCAGATGCGCCGCTTTCTCCTATCCCTGTTCGGAGCCTCGTCGATCGCCATGACCCTGCCCGCATCCGCCCAGTCGTACGTGACGTTCCCCTCCGGCGTGAAATACCATGACGAGGTGGTGGGAACCGGGCCGCAGCCGCAGCCGGGGCAGACGGTGACGGTGCAGTACACCGGCTGGCTGGACGATGGCGGCAAGCCCGGCAAGAAGTTCGACAGCTCGCGCGACCGCAACAAGCCGTTCAGCTTCGCCCTCGGCGCCGGCCAGGTGATCGCCGGCTGGGACCAGGGCGTCGCCACCATGCACGTGGGCGGCCGGCGCACGCTGCTCATCCCGCCGGACTCCGGCTACGGCCAGCGCGGCGCCGGCGGCGTGATCCCGCCCGGCGCCACGCTGATCTTCGACGTGGAGCTGCTGAGCGCCGGCTGACCGCGGCCATGCGCCGCCGCCAGATGCTCGGGGGTGCGGCGGCCCTGCTCGCCGCCCCCGCCCTGGTGCGCGCCGCCAGCGCCACGACCCTGAAGTTCATCCCCTACGCCGACCTCGCCCTGCTGGACCCGGCGGTCAGCGCCTTTGTCACCCGCAACCACGCCATGATGGTGTACGACACGCTGTTCGCGCTCGACGAGGCGGGCGTGCCGCAGCCGCAGATGCTGGCCGGGCACACCGTCAGCGCCGACGGGCTGACCTGGACGCTCACGTTGCGGGACGGCCTGCTGTTCCACGACGGCACCCCCGTGCTGGGGCGGGACGTGGTGGCCAGCCTGCAGCGCTGGGGCGCGCAGGACGCGTTCGGCCAGGCCCTGCTGGCCGCCACCGACGAGCTCTCGGCGCCGACCGACGCCAGCGTGCAATTCCGGCTCAAGCGCCGCTTCGACCTGCTGCCCGACGCGCTGGCGCACCCGACCAACACCATGGCGGTGATCATGCCGGAGCGGCTGGCGCGCACCCCCGCCAGCACGCGGCTGACCGAGATCGTCGGCAGCGGCCCGTTCCGCACCCTGGCGGACGAGCGGATGCCGGGTTCGCGCAACGTGTATGCCAAGTTCGACGGCTACCGGCCGCGCGACCAGGGCACGCCCAGCTTCTGCGCCGGGCCGCGCATCGCCTACTTCGACCGGGTGGAGTGGGCCACCACGCCGGAGCCGGCCACCCAGGCGGCGGCGCTGCGCTCGGGCGAGGCGGACTGGGTCGAGCAGCCGCAAATGGACCTGGTGCCCAGCCTGCGCGCCAGCCGCGGCATCACGGTGGCGGTGGCCGAGACCCGCGGGCTGATGGGCTTCCTGCGCTTCAACCAGCTGTTCCCGCCGTTCGACAACCCGGCCATCCGCCGCGTGGCACTGCGGGCGGTGGACCAGACCGAGTTCATGCAGGCCGTGGTGGGCAGCGCCCCGTTCGACGACCGCTGCGGCGTGTTCGGCGCGCACTCGCCGATGAGCAACGATTCCGGCCTCTCCGTCCTCGCCGGCCCGCATGACCCGGCGGCGCTGAGGCGCGACCTGGCCGCGGCCGGCTACGGCGGCGAGCGGGTGGTGTTCCTCGCCGTGAGCGACGTGCCGCGCATCAACGCCATCGCCGAGGTGGGCGCCGAGATGCTGCGCCGCATCGGCATGAACGTGGACGAGGTTTCCACCGACTGGGGCACGGTGGTGCAGCGCTCCGTCAGCCGCCAGCCGCTGGAGCATGGCGGCTGGAGCGTGTTCGCCTCCTTCACCGGCGGCATCGACGCGGGCACGCCTGCCAACAACAACCTGCTGCGCGGCAACGGCGCGGGCGCCTACAACGGCTGGCCGGTGGCCCCGGCGCTGGAGGCGCTGCGGGACCAGTGGCTGGCGACGCCGGACCCGGCGGGGCGTCTGGCGCTGGCGCGGCGGATTCAGGAGGAGGCTTGGGAGGACGTGCCGTTCCTGCCGCTGGGGTCGTACGAGCAGCCGACGGCGTACCGGTCGGACTTGGTAGGGATGCTGAAAGGGCTGATCTTGTTCACGAACGTGCGGCGGGGGTGATAACCTGTAAGTTAGAGTCCTTGGATAGATGGTTTAAACGCCAGAGTTAATATCGTCTTGACAAGAATTAATTGTTTGACGGAAAAAGTGCAATTATGTACTATTCACAATCCTGATTTGATTTTCTATCTACCAGAAATCAAAGTACGCTTACCATAACTCATGACTGGTTTTATCAGATCGCCTTTTATTTGATTTGTTTCGTTCATTTCTATTAACTCGGTTAGCGGAGTTTCCGCAGAGTTTGGTCGGAAATCAAGCACGGTAGGAAATCGGCAAAAGTCTATTTCTTTGCCATCAATGTGTACATCCCGCTCAGATGGTAAGAATATTTGGAAGACGTCGTTACCATATTGTATAACGAAAAACATGTAAGGCACCTCTAACGTGCTCTGACGCCGCCGAAATACCATTACAGGCAGAAAACTACTTCGATAAAATCCTGGAAGAAACGTGTGGTTAATAGGCCAGTTAAAAGGAGCTTCTAAGGTATGGTCAGCCTGGCTAATCCATTTAAAAGCGGGAGTAAAGTTTGGTATCTCAATTTCTGGCAAGATGGACAAACCTATCTTAACAAAGGCCTTCATTACTGCTGTAGGGGTGTATGGATCGCGCTGGAAGGTAAACGTGATCTCGTTGTTGATCTCGTCAACGGAAACCCTGGGATCGTCTCGACCATGGTAGACAGCTAATCCGTTATACCTTCCTTCAAACCTCAATGAGCCACTAGCTTCCCGGATTGTGGGAACTCCATTTTTACCGCTTACTCCTCCAAGCAAGCGCATTGGCTTGGACCAATTTCCTAGGTCGTTTTCAATTCCGTTCCCGAAAAATTCGTTGCAGGCGTCACACTCGTAAGAGCTAAAAAGGGATTTGTTGCCTAGACACTCCGGTATTGCATGCGCTTTCTTTCTGAATGAAATACCTGGCGATGATAGTCCGCAAAACCTACACCGACTGGCAACTAGGTCCCGAAGAGTTATCTTATTACGCGGCTGTAACCGCCACTGACAAAGCATCTCATAGTTGCAAGAGTAGAACCGTAGCATCTCCTGCAAAGATATTAGTTTCTTAACAGGTAAGTCTATAGTCGCTTCATACAGTTTAGGCCACTTGCCCACGTTGGAAATTTTACTCATGTAAATTGGTTAACCGCTCACCATTCTATACATGGATTACTTGATCAGCATAAGTTCGGCTGCATCGCATGCACTCTCAATAGCATTTGGCAGGCATAATCTCAATCCCGATCATGACTATGTAAGCTTCTGCTACAAAAACGAAACCGGGTCCACGTCCACATCCACCCGCACCCCCCGCCCCACCTTCACCTGCCCCAGCCAGGCCCGCAGCAGCGGCTGCACCGCCACGTCCCGCCGCGCCTTCAGCAGCAGCCGCCGCCGGTGCCGCCCCCGCAGGATCGCCAGCGGCGCGGGCGCCGGCCCCAGCACCGTCACCCCGTCCGCCCGGGGGGCCGCGCGGCCTAAATCCCGCGCGGTCTCGTCGGCGGACTGGGCGTCGTCGGCCGACACGATCAACGCCGCCAGCCTGCCATGCGGCGGCCAGCCGCCGGGGCGGCGGGCGGCGCTCTCCTGCTCCATGAAGGCGTGCAGGTCGCCGCCCACCAGCGCCTGCATCACCGGGTGCTCCGGGCTGAAGGTTTGCAGCAGCACCCGGCCGGGCGCCTCCGCCCGCCCGGCCCGGCCGCTCACCTGGTGCAGCAGCTGCACCGTGCGCTCGGCGGCGCGCAGGTCGCCCCCGGCCAGGCCGAGGTCGGCGTCCACCACCCCCACCAGCGTCAGATGCGGGAAGTGCCAGCCCTTGGCGACGATCTGGGTGCCGATAATGAGGTCCACCTCGCGGGCCGAGATCGCGCGGGCGGCCTCGGCGGCGGCGTTGGGGCCGGGCATGGTGTCGCTGGCCATCACCAGGGTGCGCGCGTCCGGGAACAGCGCGGCGGCTTCCTCGGTGATGCGCTCCACGCCGGGGCCGATCGGCACCAGGCTGTCGGGCGCGGCGCACACGGGGCAGGCGGGCGGGATCGGCTCGGCGTGGCCGCAATGGTGGCAGGCGAGCTGGCGGCGGGCGCGGTGCTCCACCAGCCAGGCGGTGCAGTTGGGGCACTGCATCCGGTGGCCGCAGGTGCGGCACAGCGTCAGCGGCGCGTAGCCGCGGCGGTTGAGGAACAGCATGGCCTGCTCGCCGCGCGCCACCGTGTCGCGGATGGCGGCCACCAGCGGCTCGGCCAGGAAACGGCCGCGCGGCGGCTGGTTGTCGCGCAGGTCGAGCGTTGCCACCAGGGGCAGGGTCGCGCCGCCGTGCCGCGCGCTCAGCGTCAGGTGGCGGTAGCGGCCGGCCTCCACGTTGGCCAGGGTCTCCAGGCTGGGGGTGGCGGACACCAGCACGGCGGGGGCGGCGGACAGGCGGGCGCGCACCACCGCCATGTCGCGGGCGTGGTACACCACGCCGTCCTCCTGCTTGAACGCCGTCTCGTGCTCCTCATCGACCACGATCAGCCCCAGCTCGGGGAACGGCAGGAACAGCGCCGAGCGCGCGCCCACCACCACCGGCGCGCCGCCCTCCGCCACCGCGCGCCAGGTGGTGCGCCGGACGCGGGACGGCAGGTCCGAGTGCCACACCGCGGGCGGGGTGCCGAAGCGGGCGGCGAAGCGCTCCAGCCATTGCGAGGACAGCGCGATCTCCGGCAGCAGCACCAGCGCCTGCCGCCCGGCCGCCACGCACTCCGCCACCGCCTCCAAATACACCTCCGTCTTGCCGGAGCCGGTGACACCATCCAACAGGGAGACGGAGAACGCCACATCCCGCACCGCCGCGCGCAGCATCCCCGCCGCCGCCGCCTGCTCGGGCGACAGGGCGGGGCCGGGGAACGCCGGGTCCGGCACGGCGAAGGGGCGCGGGGCGGGCAGCACCGTCGGCAGCAGCAGCCCCGCGCCGGCCATGCCGCGCAGCACTCCGGGCGACACCGCGGCGTCCCGCGCCACGGCCGCCCCGGTGCGGGAGACGCCGTCCGACAGCAGCGCCACCACCCGGCGGCGCGCGTCCGTCAGCTTGGCGTCCCCCAGTGCGCCCTCCGGCATGTCGGCCAGGCTCCAGCCGGATTGCGGCACCGGCGGGGCCAGCGCGTTGATCCGCAGCGACATCGCCAGCACGTCGCCGGGCGGCGCCAGGGTGTAGGCGGCCACCCAGTCGATGAAGCGGCGCAGCGCGGGCTGCATGGCCGGCGCGTCCAGCACCGCCTCCACCGGCTTGAGCTTGGCGGCGGGCACCGGGTCCCCGGCGCCGTTGTCCCACACCACGCCCACCTCCGCGCGGCGGTTGAGCGGCACCAGCACCATGTCGCCGGGCCGCACGTCCATGCCGTCCGGCACCGCGTAGTCGAACGGCCCGGTGAGCGGGTAGGGCAGCAGCACGTGAACCCGCTTCCGGGCCGCGCCGGGTGCCGGTAGGGTGAGGTCGAGGGAGGGCGAGCGCATGATCGTTTGGGTGGAGTGCACGGCCGCGCATATCAAGCCCTCGGCCGGGACGGACTGATGCGCGTGGACGGCGAGCACGTGGCGGCCTTCCTGCGCGCCAACCCGCATTGGCTGCGCGACAACCCCGAGCTGTACCACGTGCTGCACCCGCCGCGCCGGCTGCACGGCGAGGCGCTGGCGGACCACATGGCCGCCATGCTGGCCCGCGAGCGCGAGCACGCCCGCGCCGAGTGCGCCCGCGCCGACAGCGTGCTGGCCGCCAGCCGCGCCGCCGCCGGCCTGGCCGCCCGCGTGCAGGAGGCCGTGCTCGCCCTCATCCGCGCGCCCGACCCGGCGGAGTTCGTGCACGCCGAGCTGCCCGCCCTGCTCGGCCTGGACGCGGCCAGCCTGTGCGCGGACCTGTGCACGATCGGCGGCGGCCACGCCGGCCGCCTGCTGCCCAGCGGCACCGTCGCGCGCGTGCTCGGCCAGCGCGAGGTGGTGTTCCGCGAGGCCCCGGCGGATGCCAGGCTGCTGCACGGCGCGGCCGCCCCGCTCGCCCGGGTGGACGCGCTGGTGCGGGTGGACGCCGGGTCCCTGCTGGCGCTGGCCTCGCGGGACCGCTCCCGCCTGCACCCGGGCCAGGGCATGCGCCCGCTGGCGTTCCTGGGGCGCGCCGTGGCGGCGGCGTGCGAGCGGTGACGCCCCAGGCCGCCTTGACGGCAGAGGCCGCCCGGCTCGCCTTCCTGGCCTGGCTGGAGCAGGAGCGCCGGGCCTCGCCGCTCACCGTGCGGGAATACGGGCGGGACCTGGCCGACTTCCTCGGCTTCCTCACCCGCCACGGCGGCGGCGAGCCGGACCTCGCGGCCGTCACCCAGCCGGACGTGCGCGCCTGGCTCGCCGACCAGGCCGGGCGTGGCCAGGCCAACGGCACCCGGGCGCGGCATCTCTCGGCGGTGCGGTCCTTCTATAAGTACCTCGCCCGGCGGCACGGCCTGCTGAACCCGGCGCCCGGCCTGCTCGCGACGCCCAAGGCCCGGCGTGGCCTGCCGCGGGCGCTGCCCGTGCCCGCCGCCTGCGCCGTGGCGGCGGACGCCACCGGGGACGACCCGCGGGTGCAGCACCGGGACGTGGCGCTGTTCACCCTGCTGTACGGCTGCGGCCTGCGCATCGCCGAGGCGCTGGCATTGAACGTGGCCGACCGGCCGCGCCCGGGCAGCGCGTTGCGCGTGCTGGGCAAGGGCGGCAAGCAACGCCTGGTCCCCGTGCTGCCGGCGGTGCAGGCGGCGGTGGATGGCTGGATGGCGCGGCATCCCGCCGCCGCCGACCCGGCGGCCCCGCTGTTCCCCGGGCTGCGCGGCCGGCGGCTCAACCCCGGCGTGGCGCAGCGCACCCTGCGGCAGTACCGCCAGCTCACCGGCCTGCCGGACCACGCGACCCCGCACGCGCTGCGGCATTCCTTCGCCACCCACCTGCTGGCCGGCGGGGCGGATTTGCGGTCCATTCAGGAGCTGCTGGGCCATGCCAGCCTGTCCACCACGCAGCGCTACACGGCGGTCGATGAAGCGGGGCTGCTGGCGGTGTTCGCGGCCACCCACCCACGGGCATAGCCATATGACATCGGCCCGGACGGTGGACAGTCAAGTGCACTTTGTTCTGAACGGCGGCGGCGGAATCTTGCGCCGGGCGAAGCGTTCGGCGGTCGAGGTCGAAGGAGACACCGCATGAGCCAGACGAACAAGACCACGGACTACTACCTGACCGGGCTGCGCAACCAGCACGCCGTCGAAGGCCAGGCCACCGAGACGATCCAGGGGCAGCTCGGCCGCATGGCGGAGTATCCGGAGCTGCACGCCCGCATGCAGATGGAGCTGGAGCAGAGCCGCAGCCAGGCGCAGCGGCTGGAAACGCTGCTCAAGCAGCACGGCACGGATACGTCCACCACCAAGGAAGCGGTGACGAGCATCATCGGCAAGGTGTCCGGCGTGGTGCACATGACCGCCACGGACGAGGTGCTCAAGAACGTCCTCGCCGCCATCGGCTTCAAGGCCTACGAGATCGCCTCCTACAAGATGCTGATGACCCTGGCCGAAGCCGCCGGTGCGGCAGGCGACAGCGCCGTGCTGAAGCAGTCGATGGAGGAGGAGATGCAGATGGGCGATTGGCTCGGCGAGCACCTGCCCAGCATCGCCCACGCCTTTCTGCAGAAGCAGGCGGGCTGACCGCTCCGCACGGCAGATCCCCGGCGTCAGCCTCTCAGCCCGCGGGGCCGAGGGCTGACTTGTAGGCGGCCACGGCGGCGGCGAACCCCAGCACCAGCGCGTCGGCGGTCAGCTCGTGGCCGATCGAGGCTTCGGCGATGGGCAGGGCCGCCGCCAGGGCCGGCAGGTTGTCGAGGTTGAGGTCATGGCCGACGTTGACCGCCAGGCCGAGGGCCGAGGCGGCCCGCGCCGTGGCGGCGCAGGCCTCCAGCGCGGCGGCAGGCTGGCTACGCCGGGCCGCCGCCGCGTAGCCGCCGGTGTAGATCTCGACGCCGTCCGCCCCCGTCGCCGGCGCCCGCGGCACGACGCCGGGCTCAGGGCTGACGAACAGGATGACCCGGCAGCCATAGCGCTTCAGCCGGGCCACCGCCGCCGTCACCAGCGCCGCGTCCGCAGCGCCCAGCGCCCAGCCCTCCTCCGAGGTGAACGCTCCCGGCGCGTCCGGCACGAGGGTGCACTGCTCCGGCCGGACGGCGGCCACGATGTCGAACAGCCGCTCGTCCGGGTAGCCTTCGACGTTCAGCTCGAAGCCGGGCCGCCAGGGCTGCATCAGCTCGGCCAGCGCCAGCACGTCGCTGCGGCGGATGTGGCGCTCGTCCGGCCGGGGATGCACGGTGACGCCGTCCGCCCCCGCCTCGCGCGCCAGCCGGGCGAAGTGCCGCACGTCCGGCACGCCGGTGTGGCGGGAGTTCCGCAGCAGGGCCACCTTGTTCAGGTTCACGCTCAGCCGTGGGGCGCTCATGCCGCCCTCCGTTCCGCCAGCTCCGCCGCCAGCCGCAGCGCCGCCACCAGGCTGCCCGGGTCCGCCCGGCCCTGGCCCGCGATGCCGAACGCGGTGCCGTGGTCCGGCGAAGTGCGGATGATGGGCAGCCCCAGCGTCACGTTCACCCCGCCCGCCATGTCCAGCGTCTTGAGCGGGATCAGCGCCTGGTCGTGGTACATGCAGATTGCCGCGTCGTAGGTCGGCCGCGCCGCGTCGGTGAACAGGGTGTCGGGCGGGTAGGGGCCGGTGGCGTCGATCCCCTCGGCCCGCAGTGCGGCCACCGCGGGGGCGATCACCTCGGCCTCCTCCGCCCCCATGGCGCCGCCCTCGCCGGCGTGCGGGTTCAGACCCGCCACCGCCAGCCGCGGGGCGGCGATGCCGAAATCCCGCCGCAGAGCCGCCGCCGTGGCGCGCGCCACCCGCACGATGGCGGCCGTCGTGACGCCCTCCAGCGCCCGGCGCAGCGAGACGTGGACCGTGACCGGGACCACCCGCAGCTGGGGGCAGGCCAGCATCATCACGGGCGCGCCGCCGGTGAGGTGGCCCAGGAACTCGGTGTGGCCGGGATGCGGGAAGCCGGCCTGGTACAGCACCGCCTTGCTGATCGGGTTGGTCACAACGGCACTCGCCTCGCCGGCCTGCGCCAAGCGCACCGCGCGCTCGATGCTGGCGATCACCGCGGGCGCGTTCGCCGGGTCCGGCCGGCCGGGCCGCGCGATCTCCGGCAGGGGCAGCGCCAGCACGGGCAGGGCGGCGCCGAACACGTCGGCCACCTGGTCGAGCGAGCGGATCACCGCCATCGGCACGTCCAGCCCGCCCACCCAGAACGGGTCGGCGATGATGGCGAAACCTGGGGCGAAATCGGCCGCCAGGATGCGCCAGGCCTTGGCGGCCACTTCCCCGCCGATGCCGGCCGGGTCGCCCATGGTGAGCGCGAGGGGTTTGAGGGCCATGGCGCACCCAATCACATCCGGCCCGGCGTGCAAACCGCCGCGGGCTGCCCCATAATGATGCGGTAGCCAGGAGCAACCCGCATGTCCGACCGCCCGCGCTTCTTCGACGACCTCGCTGGCGTGGCCGGGGGGGCGTTCTCCGCCCTGACCGGCTTGCGGGACGAGGCGGAGGCCACGCTGCGCGCCCGGCTGGACGAAGCGATCCGCAAGCTCGACCTGGTGCGCCGGGAGGATCTGGAGGCGGTCGAGCAGATGGCCGCCAACGCCCGCGCCGGGCAGGAAGCCGCCGAGGCCCGGCTGGCGGCGCTGGAGGCGCGGCTGGCGGCCCTGGAGAGCGCCCCTAAGCCGCCGCTCGGCATGGACGCCGCGGAGCCGGGCTTCCCCGACCCGAACGGCATCTAGCCGGGGTTGCAGCCGGGCTTGGCTGCCCGGTAGTCTCAAAAAGCATCGAGTCGGGGCGCGGCATGCCCCCGGCCCGCGCGTCCGGCCTTCCTCCAACTGGGGAGACCCCATGATGCCGACCCCCCTTTCCGTCACCGTGAGCGAGCACGCGGCCAACCCGCTCGACGCCCTGGAGCGCATCGTCGCGGCCAACGAATGGGCATTCGACCGCCGCAGCGAGGGCGAGATGGCGGCCGAAGCGCCCGGTAAGTGGTGCGACTACGGCCTGTACTTCTCGTGGTCGCGCGAGATCAGCGCCATGCATTTCACCTGCGCCTTCGACCTCAAGGTGCCGGCAGCCCGCCGCACGGCGCTGTACGAGCTGCTGGCGCTGGCCAACGAGAAGCTGTGGATCGGCCATTTCGGCATGGACAGCGACGACGGCATGCCGCTGTTCCGCCACTCCGTGCTGCTGCGCGGCGCGCGCGGCGCCTCGGCCGAGAGCCTGGAGGACATGGTGGACATCGCCATCACGGAGTGCGAGCGGTTCTTCCCGGCCTTCCAGTTCGTGCTGTGGGGCGGCAAGTCGCCGGCCGACGCGCTGGCCGCCGCCATGCTGGAGTGCGTGGGCGAGGCGTGAGCCCGCCCGCCATCCTGCTGCTGGGCGCCGGCCGCATGGGCGGCGCCCTGCTGGCAGGCTGGCGGCGCACCGGGCTGGCGGAGAGCTGGGTGGTGGACCCGGCGTGCAGCGCCGCCGCCGCCCCCGGCCTCGCCGTGGTGGCGCAAGCGTCGCTGGTGCCGCCGGGTTTCCGCCCGGACGCAGTGGTGATCGCCGTCAAGCCGCAGCACGCGGACGCGGCGGTTCCGGCGGTGCGGGGCTTCGCGCAGGGAGCGCTGGTGCTGTCCATCATGGCCGGGCGCAGCCTCGCCAGCCTGCAGGCGCTGACCGGGGCGGACGCCATCGTGCGGGCCATGCCCAACACGCCGGCCGCCATCGGCGAGGGCTTCACCGCTGCCTGCGCCGGCCCCGGCGTCACCCCGGCGCAGCACGCCCTGGCGGACGCGCTGCTGCGCTCGGCGGGCGAGGTGGCCTGGGTCGGGTCGGAGGCGCAGCTCGACGCCGTCACCGCCACGTCCGGCGGCGGCCCGGCCTACGTGTTCCTGCTGGCCGAGCTGCTGGAGGCGGCCGCGGTCGAGCAAGGCCTGCCGGTCGCCCTGGCGCGCCGCCTGGCCCGGCGCACGGTGGCCGGGTCCGGCGCGCTGCTGGCGGCCGGCGAGGAGGAGCCTGCCGCGATGCGCCGCGCCGTCACCAGCCCGGGCGGCACGACGGAGCGGGCGCTGGCGGTGCTGATGGCGCCAGACGCCTGGCCCGCCCTGGTCAGCCGCGCCGTGGCGGCGGCGGCGGCCCGCTCGCGCGAGTTGTCGTCTTGAGTTGTCATCGTGGCCGGGGGCACCAGCCGCCCTCCCCGGCGTTGCATGCGAAACGGCCCAGGTGACAGTCATGGATGATGCCGAGTTCGACGCCGCCCTGGTGTCCGCCGCCTTTGCGCAGGCGGCGCTGACCGGCTGGCCCAGCCTCAGCGTGGTGGACGCCGCCCGCGCCGCCGGCCTGCCGCTCGGCCTGGCCCGGGCGCGCTTTCCCGGCCCGGTCGCCGTGCTGACGCGCTTCGGCCTCCTCGCGGACGCCGCCGCCCTGGCCGAGACCTCTGCGGAGCCGAACCCGCGGGAACGGGTGTTCGACCTGCTGATGCGCCGCTTCGACGTGCTGCAGGAGCACCGCGAGGGCATGCTGGCGCTGCTGCGCACGCTGCCGTTCAACCCCGTGCTGTCCCTGATGCTCGCCGGCGCCACGCTGCGCAGCATGGGCTGGATGCTGGACGCGGCCGGCGTGTCCGTGGCCGGGCTGCGCGGGCAGGTGCGCGCCAACGCCCTGGTCGGCGTGTGGCTGTATGCCCTGCGCGCCTGGCGCAAGGACGAGAGCGCCGACCTGGCCGGCACCATGGCGGCACTCGACAAGGCGCTCGACCAGGCGGAGCGGTTCTCCGGCCTGCTCGGCGGCGGCGCGTCGCCCGCGGACGACGAGGCGCTCGAAGGCGTGATCGACATCCCGGCCGAGGACATCGCGGCGGAGCAGGAGGCCGTGCAGGAGGCGGGGCTGGACGCGGCGGCCACGGCTGCCGACCAGTCGGTCATCCGCAACCCGCCGCCCCCGCCGCCGGCAGACTCGCCGGTGTGACGAAACCAGGCTGTCCGGCCTGCCTCGGCGTGCTAGGCTCGCACAGCCAAGAAAACAGGGAAACCGGCCATGCCTGAGCAGCCTGCTGACAAGATGTCCGATGCCGCGCAGACCATGGGCCGCGGTATGGCGGACATGGGGACCAAGGCGATGGGCGAGTTCAGCCGCATGTTCTCCGACATGAGGCTGCCGATGATGCCGGACGTGGAGGCCCTGATGGCCGCCCACCGCCGCAACCTCGAAACGCTGTCCGCCGCCAACCGCGTGGCGCTGGAAGGCGCCCAGGCCATCGCCCGCCGCAACATGGAGATCATGCAGCAGACCATGGCGGAGCTGACCGACGGGATGCGCCAGATGGCCTCCGGCGAGTCGCCGCAGGCGCACGCCTCCAACCAGGCCGAGATGCTCAAGGCGGCTTACCAGCGGGCGATGGCGAACATGCGGGAGGTCGCCGAGCTGATCCAGAAGTCCAACGGCGAGGCGCTGTCGCTGCTGAACGGACGTTTCGCCGAGTCGGTGGACGAGGTGAAGCAGCTGATGAGCCAGGCCGGCCAAACGGGAGCCTGACGGCTGGCGCCCTTCTGAGGCATCCGCCGGCCGCCAGCGCTACAGCGGCAGCCGTATCCGCGCCCGCAGCCCGCCCATCGGGCTCTGCTCCAGCAGGATGTCCCCGCCATGCGCGCGCACGATGTCGCGCGCGATGGCCAGCCCGAGCCCGGTGCCGCCGCCGCCGGTTTCGAACGCGCGGAACACGCTCTCCCGCCGGCCCGGCGCGATGCCCGGCCCGTCATCGTCCACCAGCACCTCCACCGTGCGCTCGCGCGGCGCGGCGGACAGGGCGATGCGGCGGGCGTGGCGGCGGGCGTTGTCCAGCAGGTTGGCCACCGCCCGGCGCGCCGCGTCCGGCCGCAGCGGCAGCGTCAGCGCGGGCGGCGCGTCGAGCGCCACCTCCGCCCCGGCGCGCCGGGCGTCCGCCGCCACGTCGGCCAGCAGGGCGGACAGGTCCACCGGCTGCGCCTGCTCCATTCCCTCGCCGCGCGCGAAGGACAGGTAGCTGCCGATCATGCGCTCCATCTCCTCCACGTCGCCCGTCATGTCGGCCACGTCCTGGCCCTGCTCGCCGCCCGCGGGCAGCATGGCCAGCGCCAGCCGCAGCCGGGTCAGCGGGGTGCGCAGGTCGTGCGACACGCCGGCCAGCATCTCGGTCCGCTGCGCCAGGAAGCGGGTAATGCGGGCCTGCATGCGGTTGAACGCCGCGGCGGCCTGGCGCACCTCCGTGGCGCCCTCCGGCTTGATCGGCCCGCGGTCCCGCCCCATGCCGAACGCCTCCGCCGCCGCGGCCAGCCGGCGGATGGCGCGCACCTGGTTGCGCATGAACAGGGCGGCGATGCTGAACAGCAGCAGCCCCGAGCCGGCCAGCCACAGCACGAACAGGTATAGCGCGGAGCTGTACAGCCGCTTGCGGGGGGCGTGCACGCTCAGCACCCCGTCCGCCAGCTGCACCTCGATGTGCACGTCGCGCGGGTCGGAGGTCCAGTCCATGCTGTACGGCAGCCCCACCTTCTGCCGCAGCGCCGCCGCGAGGTCGTCGTCCATCGGCCCGGGCTGGTTGATCCAGCGCTGCCCGCCGAGCCGGGCGCCGGGGGCGAAGCGCATCGGCACCTGCAGCTGCATGAGGGCGGAGCTCAGGATCCAGTCGCGGTTCTCCTCGCCCGGGAAGCGGCGCATCAGGTCGATGGACTGCGCCACCTCGCCGGCGATGGCGGAGGCCAGCCGGCGCGAGGTCACGTCCAGGTAGGTGCCGTAGAAGATCGCGAACGCGACGGCCTGCAGGATGACCAGCGGCAGCAGGATGATCAGCAGGCTGCGGCCGAGCAGCGAGCGCGGCAGCATCCGCCGCAAGCCCAGGGACGCACCCAGGGGTGCGATCGGCGACGCCATCAGGCGCCCGGCTTGAGCACGTAGCCGCGGCCGCGCACCGTGTGCAGGAAGCGCGGCTCGCGCGGGTCCGCCTCGATCTTGCGGCGCAGCCGGGTCACCTGCACGTCGATGGCGCGCTCGCCCGCCTCGTCCATGCCCAGCGACTGCCCGATCGCCTCGCGGGACAGCACGTCGCCCGGGGTGCGCGCCAGCAGGCCCAGCAGCGCGGCCTCGCCGCCGGTGAGGTGCACCACGCCGTCCGGGCCCGACAGCTCGCCGCGTCCCACGTCGAACGCCAGTCCGCCGAGCTGCACGCTGCCGGCCGGCTCGGCGGGCACCACCCGGCGCAGCATCGCCCGGATGCGCAGCACCAGCTCGTACGGGTCGAACGGCTTGGGCAGGTAGTCGTCCGCCCCCGCTTCGAACCCGGCGATCCGGTCTTCCGGCCCGCCGCGCGCCGTGAGCAGCAGGATCGGCAGGTCGGAGCGCTCGCGGCGCATGGATTCCGTGAGGTCAAGGCCGGTCTCGCCCGGCATGGCCACGTCCAGCACCATCAGGTCCGGCTGCACCGAGCGCATGGTGGCCCGCGCCTCCGCCGCCGTGGCGGCCGTGGTGACGCGAAAGCCGTTCTCGCCCAGGTAGCGCTGCAGCAGGCGGCGCAGGCGGTCGTCGTCGTCCACCACCAGCACGTGGACATCGCCGTTCACTTAAGTGCGCCCGCGGTCGACGGCGCTTCTCGCCGCCGGGCCCATCACGGCGCGCAGCACGCGGCCGAACCCCTCCACCGCCGGGCCGCCGGCCTCGCGGAAGGCGGCGGCCAGGCATTCGCGCTGCTGGTCGAACAGGCGGCGCTCCAGCGCGTGGCCCTCAGCCGTCAGGCTCAGCAGCCGCTGCCGCCGGTCCTGCCGGCCGGGCGCCTGCGCCACGTAGCCGTTCGCCACCAGCTCGGTCAGCACCCGCGCCAGGCTCTGCTTGGTGATGCGCAGGATGCCGAGCAGGTCCCCCACCGTCATGCCGGGGTTGCGGCCGATGAAGTGCAGCGCGCGGTGGTGGGCGCGGCCCAGGGCCAGCTCCTCCAGGATCACGTCGGCCGCCGCGGTGAAGTCCCGGTAGGCGAAGAACATCATGTCCTGCGCCTGGCGGATCTGCTCCTCCCGCAGGAACAGCAGGGCCGCGCCGGCTTGCGGGGCAGGCCGTTCAGCCTTCGATCCAGACATGGCTGAAGGTCGCTCCAATTAAGGCAGTCTTCTTGACGCTTTGCCTGCCACCTCATACCATCACGGCCGCTAAAGCAACAATCTTGCACCGGAAGCGGCACATGGCCCTCATTCCTTTCGACGACCGCGACGGGCTGATCTGGTGGGACGGCAAGATGGTGCCCTGGCGGGACGCCACGCTGCACGTGCTGTCCCACGGCCTGCACTACGCCAGCGGCGTGTTCGAGGGTGAAAGGGCCTACCGCGGCCACATCTTCCTGCTGCGCGCCCACACCGAGCGCCTGCTCGCCTCCGGCCGCATCCTGGGATTCGAGATTCCCTGGACCGCCGAGCAGATCGACGCCGCCTGCCAGCAGGTGCTGCAGGCCAACAACATGACGGACGCCTACGTGCGCCCGATCGCCTGGCGCGGCTCGGAGCAGCTCTCGGTGTCCGCCCAGAACACCAAGATCCACCTCGCCATCGCCTGCTGGGCCTGGCCCAACCTGTTCGGCGACAACCGCATGAACGGCGTCCGCCTCGGCATCGCCGAGTGGCGGCGGCCGAGCCCGCAAACCGCCCCCACCGCGTCCAAGGCCGCCGGCATGTACATGATCGGCACCCTGGCCAAGCACAAAGCCGAGGCCGAGGGCTTCGACGACGCGCTGATGTATGACTGGCGCGGCCAGGTGGCCGAGGGCACCGGCGCCAACATCTGCTTCGTGTTCGACGGCGAGGTGCACACCCCGACGCCCGACGGCTTCCTCGACAGCATCACTCGCCGGGCGGTGACGGCGCTGGCCCACCGCCACCAGATCAAGGTGGTCGAGCGGGCCATCATGCCGGAGGAGCTGTCCCGCGCCACGGAGGCGTTCCTGGTCGGCACGGCGGCCGAGGTGACGCCGGTGCGGCAGATCGGCGAGCATTCCTACACGCCGGGCGCCATCACCGAGACGCTGCTGCGCGACTACGAGGCGCTGGTGCGGATGAGCCCGGCGGAAGCGGCGGCGAAGATCGCGGCCTAGCAGGCTGCTAAAAAACTTCGCAAAGTAAAGGTTGGGGCTTCGCCCCGAACCCCACCAGAGGACAGTCGTCCTCTGGACACCTGGTATGACGGGTAAAGCGGATGACCCGCTTGCAGGAGTTGGCCCCTTTCGGGTGCAGGGCATAGCCCTGCACCCATCGGCTTCGGCCTTCAGCACCCTGCTAGGCTTCAAACCCAGTTGGGTTTGGAGCCTAGTCAGTCCGCCGGGGGGGCCTGGCGCATGGCGGCGTCCTCCTCGTCCGTGGCGCCGCCCCAGGCGGTTGCGGCCAAGGTGGCCTCGCCGCCGATCGGGTCCGGCGGCCCGGCGCCTTCGGCCCCGGCTGCGTCCGCGGCTTCCTCGGCGCCTTCCTGCATCCGGCCGGCATCGACCTCGGGGGCAATGTTGGCCGGGTCCACCGGTGCGGTTCCGGCGTCGTCTGGGTTGGTCTCGCTCATGCTGGCGTCCTCCTGGCCAGGCTAACGCGCCAACCAGCCGCCGCGTTCGCCGCGGCCAGCACCGGGGGCAGCAGCACCAGCCACGCGATCCGTGCGCCGTAGCGGTCATGCGGGCCGGACAGCGCCCCGGTGGCGAAGGCGTTGGCCAGCACGCCCGCGAGCACGACCAGGCCCAGCCCGGCCAGCGCCGGGTCCCGCCGCCAGGCCCACGGCACGGCCAGCACGGTGCCGGCCGCGCCCAGCGCCAGCAGGGCCAGCCGCACCCCCGCCAGCGGCGCCGCCAGCGCCGCCAGCGTGTCGTGCAGCTGGCGGGAGGCCATGAACCGCCGCAGCTCGGCCGCCGGGAAATACCGGCGCAGCAGGGAGCCGACCGTGGCGTCGAGGTACTGCGGCCCGAGCGTGTCGCCCAGCTGCACCCGCCCGAGCTGGCGCACCGTGTTGGCCACCGCGGCCTGCATCGCCGCCCCCGGCTCGAACCGCAGCGCCGCCGCCACGATGCGGCCCGCCTCCGGCGCCACCCGGGTCGGCCCGGAATCGCCCCCCCAGATCGGCCCCTCCGGGTCCCACAGGAAGGCGTCGCTGTCCATCGGCAGCCGGTCGGACCAGGCGCACAGGCGATACCCGGCGGCGGGGCAAGCGGCATGCAGGTAGTCCGCCGCCGGCCCGTCCGCCTGCAGCCGGGCGAGCGCGAACACCGAGCCGTAGGGCGAGACGGCCAGCACGCCATTGCCGATCAGGTTGCTCGCCAGCAGCCAGGCCAGCGCCGCCGCCAGCGGAGCCGCCGCCGCCAGCAGCCGCCGCGGCCGCAGCGGCGCGACCACCGCCAGGCAGCCCGCCGCCACGATCAGGTGGGCCAGGTGGGAGGCGATGGCGACGGCCGCCAGCCCCCCCACTGCCAGCCGGACCGGCCCGGACAGCACGGGCCGGCCATAGGCCAGCAGGAACATGCATAGCACCGTCAGCGGCGCGAACACGTCCGGCATCATGAAGCTGGCGAACCAGGGCGCGGCGCTGCCGGCCGCCAGCAGGGCGCACAGCCCCAGGTGCCGCCACGGCCCCGGCGCCGCCACCCGCACCGTCAGCCACAGCACGGCGCTGAGCGCCAGCCCCTGCGCCGCCGCCACGCCCCAGAAGCTGACGCCCCCGTGCAGCAGCAGCATGAGCGGGCCATAGACCCACGGCTTGTCCCAGCCCATGTCGCCGGCCAGGCCCATCTCGGCCAACCCGGCGGTGTCGCTGAACATGATCGGGTAGCCGTTCGCCAGCGCCGGCCACAGCAGCAGCAGCGCGCCGGCGGGCACGCTGGCCCAAGCCGAGGCCCAGGCCGGCATGGCCGCGCGTTCTGCCCTCACCCGGCCGTTTCCCTGCGGCGGCTGGAGCCTGGCGGCACGCAGCCTCGCGCCGTCAACGCAGCCTCACCAGCGCGCGGCCGCCGCGTCGTCCGCGCCGCGGGCCTCCACCCACTGCGCCGTGCCGTCGGCGAACTGCTCGTGCTTCCAGAACGGCGCGCGGGTCTTCAGCCAGTCGATCAGGAACGCCGTCGCCTCCAGCGCCGCGCCGCGATGCGCCGCCGCCGTCAGCACCAGCACGATCGGCGCACCCGGCGGCAGCGCGCCCACCCGGTGCACCAGGATGCACCCCAGCAGCGACCAGCGCCGGCACGCCTCGGCGGCGATCTCCGCCATCGCCGCCTCCGTCATGCCGGGGTAGTGCTCCAGCACCAGGTGCTGCAACGGGCGCGCCGGGTCGTCCCGCACCACGCCCACGAAGCACCCGACCCCGCCGACATCGGTGCGCCCGTCGAGCAGCGCGGCCATGGCGGCGCCGGTGTCGAACGGGGCGGCCTGCACCTGGACGCTGGGCGTCATCCGCCGCTCACCCGCCGGTCACGGGCGGGAAGAACGCCACCTCGTCGCCGTCGGAAACGGCGGCGGCGGGCTGCGCGAAGCACTGGTTCACCGCGGCGCGCACCGTCGCCGGGTCGGCGAAGGCGGCCGCGCCCGCCGCGTCGCGCGCCCGCAGCCAGGCGGCCAGGGCGCCCACGCTGGCCACGCCTTCCGGCAGCGGAAGGCGCTCCTCGCTGCGCCCCATGCGCTCCCGCAGCCGGGCGAAGTACAGCACATTCACCATCAGGGCTTGGTCGGCACGGTTTTCACGCTGCCGTCCGGGCCGATCAGCGTGCTGGTGCCGTTGCCGTTCGGCACCAGGATGCCGCTGCCGGCAGTGCCTGCGCCGCCTTGCAGCTGCCGGTAGCCGCGGCCGCTGCCTTGGCCGGTGACGTCGAGCGCAGGGCCGTTCGGGGTCTGCACCGTGGGCGCGCCGGCCTTGGCCGGGGGCGGCGGCGGGATGCGCGGCGGCGGCAGGCCGCGGTCGGCGGCGTTGGCGCGGCCGGCCTGCCCGGGCGGCAGGTCAACGCCGCCGGCCGCCGGGCCGCCGCCGCGGCGAATCTCCTCGTTCTGCTGCTTCTCCAGGTCCTGAATCGTCTGGTCCGGGCGGGTGTC
>CAXSAX010000018.1:0-72433 GCA_964235495.1 uncultured Acetobacteraceae bacterium
CGAAGCCGGACTATATCAGCATGTCGGATGCCGAGCTGCTGCGCATCATCAACGAGCCGCCGCCGCCCGATAGCGGGTGAGGCGGCGGCACTCCGCAGCGCAGGGTCAGACCATCACGGTGGGAGGGCACGGCGGGTCACGCCGCCGGCGTCACTCGGCCTTGGCCACGGTCAGTCCCGTCACCCGGTCCCAGAACAGGGCGACATAGCGGATCGCGCACAAATCCACATGGGGCCAAACGGCCGTGTCCTGGTTGCGGTAGCGGACCATCAGGTCCCAGCCGCAGCTCTGCTCCGAGCGTGCAAAGGCGACGTGCACCCTGCCGCCCGGGCCGAGCGATTCGATGCCGAGCACGTTGTTGCCCCAGCGGTCAGCGCCTGCCTCCCGCAGGTAGAGGCTCTCGATTTCGAAGCCGGTCCGGTTGACCAGGCCGAAATCCTGGCTCGCCGCACGGGCCTGCGGCGCCGCCAGGGCGAAGGCGAGGCACAGCCAGGCCCGGCGCGTCATGCGCAGCCCCGCCGCGCCTGCGCGGCGCAGGCCGTGTTCTCGATCAGGCAGGCGATCGTCATGGGGCCGACCCCGCCCGGCACCGGCGTGACGGCGCCGGCCACCGCGGCGCATTCCTCGGCCACGTCGCCTCCCAGGCTGCCATCCGGCCGCCGGTTGATCCCGACATCGACCACCACGGCCCCCGGCCGCAGCCAATCGGCCCGCACGAGGTCCGCCCGGCCCACCGCCGCCACCACCACTTCCGCGCGGCGGCATTCGCCAGCCAGGTCCGCGGTGCGGGAGTGCGCCAGCGTCACGGTGGCGTCCGCGCTGGTCAGCAGGGCAGCCACCGGGCGGCCGACCAGCGCCGAGCGGCCGAGCACGACCGCGCGCTTGCCGGACAGCGGACCGCAGGCGGCCTCCAGCAGCGCCATGACGCCGCGCGGGGTGCAGGGTGCGAGGCCCGCGCCGCCGGGGTGGTCCAGCGACAGCATCGGCCGCCCGCCGATCAGGTGCCCGGCATTGGCCGCGGTCAGGCCGTCCACGTCCTTGGCCGGGTCGATCCGGGCGAGCACCGCCTCGGCCGCGATGTGCCGGGGCAGGGGAAGCTGGACCAGGATACCATCCACCGCCGGGTCGGCGTTGAGCCGCTCGACGACGGCCAGCAACGCGTCCTGCCCCGTGTCCGCCGGCAGCCGGGTGGTGGTCACGGCGAGGCCGGCGGATTGGGCGGCGCGGTCCTTGTTGCGGACGTACACGGCGCTCGCCGGGTCCTCGCCGACCAGCACCACGGCCAGCGCCGGCTGGAACGGCAGCCGCGCCACATGCCCCGCGACCCGGCGGCGCAGCGCGGCGGCCAGCGCCTTGCCGTCGATGATGCGGGCCGCCATCGCCGGCCCTAGTAGAACAGCGGCTGCACGGCCGACACGTAGATCTGCGCCAGCACGGCCTGCGCCAGGTAGATCGCCAGCAGCAGAACGAGGGGACTCAGGTCGACGCCGCCCATGTTCGGCAGGACGCCGCGGATGCGCCGCAGCGCGGGTTCGGTCAGCCGATAGAGGAGGTCGGTGACCGTCCAAACAAGACGGTTGCGGCTATCGACCACCCCGAACGCGATCAGGTTGCTCATGACGGCTGCCAGGATGACAACCCACCAGTACACATTCAGGAGTTCTTGAAGGATTCCGTAAACCGCGTTGGCGATGAGCAAGATGGGCATTCCTCGGGTCGGCGGCGGACCCTACAGGCGCTCCCAGGCTGCGGCAATGCGGCTGGCCGGCTTGACTTTGGCGCACCCTGATCGGCATATCCCGCCCACGGGACGGCGGGGCTGTAGCTCAGTTGGTAGAGCGCCTCGTTCGCAATGAGGAGGTCAGGGGTTCGATTCCCCTCAGCTCCACCACCGTCCCGTCAATGACTTAGCCCCTGTTTTGGACCGGAACCGTATCGGTCAAAAAATGGCAGCGGACCCATAGCGGACCCGCTGGGCTGACGTTTCCTGGCGGCGCGCCATTTTTGGAAACCTAGATAGAATGGCTTTGCAACAGTTGTGAGCCGGTCAGCCGCATTCCCTAGCTTGCGCCCGCCAGGGCCTACCTCTCACATCGCCTGCTCTTGACAGCTGTTGCACATTTGCCCCATCCAAACGGCGCGCGTGCGCGGTCAGGCCGTGTTAAATCTGCAATGGTGCGGCTG
The DNA here is from genome assembly GCA_964235495.1 of uncultured Acetobacteraceae bacterium. Lineage (GTDB taxonomy): Bacteria > Pseudomonadota > Alphaproteobacteria > Acetobacterales > Acetobacteraceae > LMUY01. Next base: position 2,185 of record CAXSAX010000018.1, read on the forward strand.
GCAGCCACACGGTTCCTCCAGCCGCCAGCAACGCCCAAATCGCCACCGTGCCCAGCCGAGATTTAAGAATTGCTGAACACCCGTTCCCGCTGCGGCCAAGACGGGGAGGCGTTCACAAGCGACGCAAGGGTATTGGTTGGCTAAGAGCCTGTTCCTGATCGACACCGGAATGTCGTGGTTTGGGGTGGTAAGCGGACATTCGGCCCTGTCATTCGGGCAAACTAAACCCTCAAAGGGTTCGCGGAGTTTATCGAAGAATTCCGAACACCTTTTGGAGGAAAATAACAGACATTATGAAAATAGTACCAATAGATAACATGAATATTATTCGTATTCGTATAGAACTTATATAACGGGTTCTCCAATCGATATATGCTCTGAACTCATCCGCCGTAATATGGAAGGTTTTGCGCTTGTGAATGTCCTTAAAAGCTATAACCCTATCATCATTAGATGTATTTAAAACTTTAACTAAGTCTTTCAGTCTGTGTTGGCCTAGTCGAAACATTATAATTTGCGGAAATTTTGGCCGCGGCGGAACGCGCTCTTTGATAAGCTTGGCTATATTCATTGTCTGGTCTGTCCCATCTCACGTCGCTACTATATTACCAAGGCTTGCAGGGCTAACGGGCACGTTTCCATGTTGAGGGCTCATGCGGCAAGTGCTCTCGAATATCCGCAGTGGGTCGGAAGCGGCCATGCGGCGCTCCCGAAAGTCTTGCTTTCCGGAAACGGCCAGGTTTGGTGGAAAGCAGATGGGCCGCTATACGACGAAAATCGGCAAAAACAGATTGCCGAGACCGAACTCATTTGACACTTTGAACGAGAGGGTATGGCTTTCAAAACAGCTTGTTTAAGATTGCTGGAGCGCTGTATTTAAGACGTTCGAGCATAGTGTTTACGTAGAACATGTCGGGTACTGCGCTTACTGGTAGGACAATGACCACATAATCTGGTTGCTTTTTATTGAGGGCGAATGTGATAAGCCCAACGCCATGAATGCTGCATAAAGATGTAAGTCTGTTTATGTCGTCGCTGCTAGTCAGCTTTGGAACAACAATATAGCTTTTGTGCGAGAACAAGCGATAGGCAACAGCTTGTCCGAAGGCGATGACCGGCTGGCTGGGCACAGCCTTTATTTCGGCCGTCACGATTTGCGGCTCAAACCTGAAAATGTCTTGAGCCCGAGGTTTGAGTACGCCGATCACATCAGGCGTTCCCCATTTACCACCTAGACTACTTCCACCCAGCGCGGAGGCAAAAGTGGCCTCATCATTCTCTTCCAGCCATGTTGCAAAGCTTTCATAGAAGTCCTGTTCAGTAAGCGTATCTGCACCCGGAGTCTCAGCCCTCACTGGTGTTTCGACTGTCGCCGATTCCTGAGCGGTGGATGCCACGTTATCTGCATCAATGAATTTGGTAAGTTGATACGTGCCCCGCGCGACCTTCGATATTTCGGAAGTGCGCGTCGTCAGCAGATTGTGGATGCCACCATGCACACTGTTGTGCGGAGTGCCCGGCGCGGTTGCTTCGACCTCCCGCAGTAAATCGGACCAACGAATGCCTTGCCGGTTGGCCTCAAGCACCTCCATGGCTCGCTCGTGGATTTGCTGGCGGTTCAACTTCATGGCTGCCATTCTTCGGTGTCCGCAGGGCCAAGCTACCCAAGTTTTCAGACAACTGATGCCTGCTCTCGGGCAGAGTGCCAAGGTGTTTTGATGGCCAAGATGGGGTCGGAAGCAGCCATTCAGACATTAATCAGAGACAGGCTTTAAACCACGTAGCGGCCTCCGCCGGCTTCCCGCGCTTGGCCCATCGCGGCCAGGGCTTCAAGCATGGGCCCCAGCTTGGCCGGCCGGACACCGCGGAACTGCCGGGCCAGGTCGGTAGGGCCGGCGCGTCCGGTGCGGGCCAGGGCGGCGCGTAGAGCCACGTATTGCGCGCCTACCGCCTTGGGCCAGCTTGGCAGGGCGGCGTCGGCTTCCATCGCCATCGCCAGTTGCTCCTTGCGGGCGACTTGCGCCACCTCTGCGGGGGCTTGATAGGCGGGGCGCAGCCAATGCACCTGGCCCGCAGCTTCCTCCGTCACCCGCTCACGGTTCAAGGCCACCACACGTTCCACGATGGCGGCGGCGGGCAGGTCCGCGGGCCAGCCATAGGCAGCGGCCACTTCGCAGTTCAGGCGGTCATGCAGGTCCCACAAGATCGAGACATGCCCAGCGTCGTGAATGTCCCGTTCGGCCGGGGTGAGCGGGCGCGCGGCGCGCATGGCTTCAAGCACGTTGTAAAGACCGGTCATGGTAAGCTGGGGTTGCGCGTCCAGCCGGGTGCGGCGCAGCGCGTCCAGCTCCTCCGCGATAGCGGCGATGGCGGCGTACTGCGGTGGGGTGGCAAGCGGGAATGGGAACGGATCGAAGCAGCGGGTTTTGTTGTAGCGCGGCGTAACTCCGCGTTTCCCGCCGACAGCAAGTGCCCACGTCAAATGGATTTGAGAAGATAATACACCCAAATGAAAAGCATTATCAGTTCCAATTCCAGTAATCATATTATCTGGCAGCACATTACCTGGAATAAAAGAAAATACTCGGTGCTTAGCGGTCTCAATGGTAGCGACAAAGCGCGGCAAACCGGAAATAGAGTTTCTCAAAGCAGCTACGTTTTCACCGAATAGCCACCAATTAGAACGTCTAACCGGTCTTGTGTTATGATCTCTTTCAGGCTTTACCTTCAACAGAAGATGTTGATAGACTGCCGGAAACTTTGCCCTAACTTCTAACTCTGATAATCCAAATAGGTCAATTACCATAACACCTCTGCTTTTTTGCTGTATGTCGTGGCCGTTCAGGTAAGGGCGAATATGCTGATCTAACCCTGGCACTCGACCCAACCCCAATTGAGTTGCTGTCATAGGAGATACTATAAATCCAGCCCCGTGCAATTTCACTCCAGGGCAGCTAAGTCGCTCAGTGGCTCGCAGTGGAATGGCATCATCAGGATTTATCCCTGTCGACAAGTCCGAATTTATACGACCAATTACCGTCAAAGTCGTTACATTTGGAACATTGTCCGCAGTCGAGCTTTCAGCAATGACTGTTTGCAACGTCGCCAAGGTATCTGCGCTACCAGTGTCTAATTCTGCAACAGTCATTGCGATGCGGACGGCAGCATCCCCTGCTCCGTCCGACCACGGGTGGTCTGGCACAGCGAAGGCCAAGCGCAGCGGACGCTGCGACGCTAGCGCGTCTGCCACTACTCGGCGGCAGAAAGTCTGGCGAATACTGCTGGAAGTGATGAAGCCAAACCGCCGCACCCCGCCCTTTGCTGCCGTTAGTTGCGCCGCTTTCCACCAAAAGAACATCGCCAAGTCCGCCGACGCCGGAACCTTGGGATAGGTCTTCCATATCGCCTCAGCGTAGCCATCGCCCAACTTCGCTCTCATGAAGCCAGCACCGATAAAGGGCGGGTTGCCCACGATAAAGTCCGCCTCCGGCCAAACTGTCGCTACCGGCTTCACCGGACGCATCAACACCACCCGGGCTGTCTCGTCCGGCACGCGCTCGCCCGTGACCGGGTGTAGCTTAGTGGTAAGACCGTCCCAGCGGGTGACGGGCTGGCCAGCTCTGTCCTTGTCCGCCTCCGTCCGGATATAGGACAGCAGCCCGTCCGCTTCCCGGATGGTGCGGAAGTCTCGCAAGATCGGCTCCGCCGGGGGTGCCGCGCCGTTGGTGCGGAAGTGCCATTGCAGATAACCGATCCACAGCACCAGCTCCGCCACCGGCACGGCGCGGGGGTTTACGTCCAAGCCGTGGAACTGGTGCGGGTCAACCGTAGCGCCGGCTAGGTCCAGCAAGCCTGCATCGCCCCGGGCATAGCCGGCCAGGGTGTCCAGCACCTCGCCTTCAAGCCGCTTCATCAATTCCAGAGTGACATACAGGAAGTTGCCGGTGCCGCACGCCGGGTCCAGCACGCGCACGGCGCAGAGGGCAGCATGGAAGCCGCGCACCAGCGCCGCGGCGGCAGGGGCGTCATCGGCCTGCATCGCGGCCTCCGCTGCCGCGCGCACCCCGTCCCACTCCGCCCGCAGCGGTTCCATGACGGTTGGCAGCACCAGCCGTTCCACGAAGGGGCGGGGGGTGAACTCCGCGCCCAGCCGGCCGCGCTCTTTCCGGTCCAGGGCGTTTTCCAGCAGCGTGCCGAAAATGGCCGGTTCCACGTCCGCCCAGTCTTTTCCGGCGGCCAGGATCAGCAAGGCCAGTTCGTCCGCCGTCACCGGCAGCGGATCGGCCCCGCCGTGCGGCCCGGGGCGGAACAGGCCACCATTGAAGCGCAATAGGGGCGCTGCCAGGGCCGCAGAGAAGCCGCCCGCGTCCATCATGCGCCATAGCTCCCCCACCAGCCCCACGAAGGCCGGCAGGTTGCCTTGGCAGCGGCGCAGCAAGTCGGAAAAGCTGGTGCGCTCCGGTAGCAGCCCCACAGATTGCGCGAACATGCAGAAGATGCAGCGCATGAGGAATGTAGCGACATGGGCCGGGGCGTGGCGGGGCCTGGCCGGGCTGCCTTCCAAGGCTGCGGCCAGCTTGGCAAGCAGGGCGGCAATGTCGCGTGTCACCTCTGCCCGGCGTAGGGCCGGGTTCAGGGCCTTGGGGGCCATCCACACGCCCCGCAGCATGTCCCGCACCTCTGGCCGGCGTAGGTCCGGCAGGTAGATGCGGAAGCGTTCCCGATCGGGAAACTGGGCGTAGTGCTTTCCAGTGCCGGAAAAGTCGGCATACAGGTCCAGGCAGAAACCCACGTCGCACACGATCAGGAAGGGCGGCCAGCCTTCATCCGTCGGCAGGTCACGGGCGTAGCCCTCCGCCTGGCCCTTGGCCTGTTGCATATGGCGAACCCATGCCGGGGTGTTGCGGACGTTGGCGCGGCGCTGGGCTTCCGTTTCCCCGGAGAACAGGCCCGCCTGGCGATGCGGTGCCGCGCCCTGCTTGGCTTCGCACACGAAGCAGCCGCGGCGGTACAGGTCTATGCGGCGGGTTGACGTGGTGCCGTCCGCCTCATGGTGGATGACGTTGCGCTCAAAGCGGTAGGGGCCAATGCCGCCCTGTGCCGGGTCTGGGCGGGGCACGTCCAACACGTCGCACAACTCGGTTAGGAAAAGCTGGGCGTTGGCCCGCTCCGCCATCGCCGTGCCGTCCCAGCGGGTGATGAAGGTTTCGATCAAGGCGGGGGCAGTGGACACGGGCGGAGTGCAGCACGGGAGCGGCTAGGTGTCAGCCCGCAAATCGCTGGGATGACAACGGGTAATAGGCAAAGGGTGTGGTGAGGTGGGCGCTGGCTGCGAAGCCCAGCGTGGACTTCTTTGGATACTGGCAGCGGGCAGCGAATTAACTTTATGAAAAGCAAAGCCCCCGCCATTGCTGGCGGGGGCTTCATCGACACCGCGCTGGGCTTGCAATCACCTGTCGCGCGGCCGCCCCGGGTGGGGTCTTAAATGCCGATTCCTTTCGGAAGAGCGGCGGACAGGTGTCACATGGCAATCTAGAGATGCTTTGTCAAGTGAGTAAGCCCAATCGAACAAAGAACCGCGCGCCGTATATTGTTCAAGTCCTCGTCTGAAACGCAAATTAGATTGTACTGCCTCTTGCCCGATACATCCTTTCCGTTTCGAATTAGTTCACATCTGCTGAAGGAAGCAGCAAACATCATATCCGCTTTAACCCAATTGGGTCCGGTATCAAAGGGCGGTGGAAGAGCTAGATTGGGCAATTCGAGATGATACGCGGCCACGAGATTCGGGCGCGAAGAACTGATTGGAACAACGGTTATCAAATTAGGTCGGCCTTGCATGGCGGGACTGACTACAACCGCAGGACGGCGCTTGACCATTTCAGGCTGTTGAAAACCAGAACGGTAATCACAGACTATTATCGTTCCGGACTTAGGATGATATTGCAAAGTCATTCAGGTTGGCATCCAACGTCATCCCACACGCGGACACAGTTTATAGACGCCTGTATGACAGAGTCGCTAGTGCCTTATAATGATGGGCCACTTACCGCCATTCGGCTACGCCGCCATGCCGCGAGCATGTGCCGGAGCGATGATGCGCATAGCTATGTGTGCCGTCTCGGCAACGGGCCGTCTCTTGGCCATCTTCAGCATGATAGCGTTGGGTCGGGCCGTGAACGAAAGAACCGTCCGTTGACCGGTAAACACTGCCATCATGCTGAAAAGCCCAAGCGGGGAAATTACCAAGCACCAAGATGATCGCCGTAGTTAAACATAGGCGCATTTGAGGTTTCCGTGTTGTTGCCAGCACACTATCGAATGCGCAATCAGCTCGCCAACCACCACCTTACCCCAGCCCCGGCCTTGCCCTCAGACTGCACCTTGCCCCGCTCCCGCAGCCCTCCGAGGCTCGCAGACACCCGATGCCGCATGGCCTCGTGCATAGGCCGACCCGCCGCGTTCAGCCTCCGCAGCGCCATGACTCGCAACAGGATGTCCCGCGTGGACATCGGCCCGCCCGCCTCGCGCAGCGTGGCCACTCAGACGCCACTGCTACCACTGGCAGATTGAGCATCCCACGCGGAGCGGGTTTCTGGCCGCGCGCGCAGGGGGTTTGACCGCCTGTCGTTTGGGAACAGCACTCTTGATCGTGTAGCAAGTGCACGGTTTGACCGCGCGCGCGGGGTTTGAGCGGCGGATGGCGTGGGTACTTCCCAACCTTAAAAGGTTTGGCGAAGCGCGGCGATTAGTTGCGTAGCCGTTCTATCTTCATTCTGTAGAATCAACTTGGCCGCGCGTGGGGCTTTGGGCGGCGTCCTTCACGCCTGCACCGCCACCACCGGGGCCTGATAGCCCGGCAAGGCTGGCGGCGGATGGCATGTTATGCATTGCCAGCCGGACGGGTCCACCAGCTCGCACCACCAGCGCCAACCGCCGCAGCACCGGCAGCACCTCGCCGGCATGAGGGAGCAATCCGCCCATGAGGGCGGATGCGCGCCGCCGGACAGCCGATCACCCGCGACCGGGACGGCTCCCGCATGGCCAGGCTCCGCCGCCAACGCGGCAACGATGGCGGCCGCAATCGGCGCGGGCCTCCGCCAGCGGCGCGGCGGGCAGGAGGCTGCGGAGGCTAGCTGGATACCTCCGCCGCGACTGAAGGAAACCGCCACGCGGCCTCCCGCAATCGGGCCAGGATGGCGGGCGCGGTCATATCGTCGTCTCGGCGGCGGGTCAGTTCGAACCCATTCAACCGGAGCGCTAGAAATAAATGCTTGGGTATATCGACGCTGTATGGGGGGCTGCGGCCTCTTGGGTTGAGCGCACAAATCAGCCATCTGCTAGGGTAATTTGGTATGGCAGATATGCGTTAACCAGGGATCGGTCCTGGTTTTAGGGATTGACACTGTTTCGTAATAGCAGTTTAGGGGCGACGTCATGTCCTACTATCAATGGTTGAGCCTGCCTTAGCTTGGCTGGTGTTTAGCTTGCGAGTCATTGTTGAGTCCCATGTGAGAAATTGAGATTAGGTGTCCGGTCGCTGACGGGACCTCGCTGGACGATAGGGACGGCATGATTTGGACCGCAATCGCGCCTGAGATTCAGATTCCGCGCATCGACATGCAGCCGGTTGCCGCATTCATTCGAGAAGCGCCGGTTGGCGATGTTGTTAGTCGTTTCAGAAATCTCACTACTGAGACTGAAGCTTCTATTGCGCTGAGCCGGTTACAGCTTAGTAAGCAGGCTTCCCATATCATTGGGCGGCTTTCGGGCGCGCGTTTGGATGGGTGGAGCATTGACTGCTCGAAGCTCCTCTCAATTTTTGAGAACAGTCACCGTGATAGCCTATTAGCTCAAAGCAACATTAATCAGAAGATTACAAGCTTCACAAAATATGTTGTGGCGTTACATCTACAAGGGTCCCATACCATTGGGACGTTTGCCATGCGCTTTAGTCAGGCCTTAAAAGGTTGGAGTAACGATCTAGAGGATTTTAAATCCGACATAGCCGATCTCCAACGCGAGATGGAACGCAATCGTGCAAACGCTCCAGTGACTAGAGCGATTGAGGCATATTCCAATGCCGTTGAGCAGCTCACAGGTTATAGAGATACTGCAATTGCGCGGATAGATCCCGAGGACTTTGAGGCGATGGCATTTGTGAATTTTCCAGTTGCTGACGACGTTCGAGCAGACCGAGTAAAAAAGCGCTTCATCACTCGTCAGCTACATGATCATGTTTCGAAAATTGATGATAATCTTGTCGGTATCGTAGCAGTTAGATACATATCGACCTCCGTCACCGCTTAGGCACTACGTAATTCTTGGACAGCTCGGCTTTTCTTGCTAGCGCTGAAAGAATGTTGCTGTCCTTTGGCGATAATGGGCAGCGTTGCGATAGCTGCGGAGCCCGGGCTGTAATTCACGCAGCCTACTACTCGGTGTTCCACTATGCAGCACAACGGCTTGGCTTGGTGGTGACGGGAGAAGGATATTCCAAGCATGGTGAAGTGTGGACTGTCCTAAAAGCAAGAGCTCACGAGTCTCCGTCCCTAGTAGATGCCAAGAGGAACTTTCAGAGTTTGCGAGACTTGAGACAGAGGGCCGACTACAACCTCAGTGAAAACGTCCTGTTCGACCAGGCCCGCGATGCAGTAGATTTAGCGTACGAGGTATTTGACGGAGCCGGCATTACACCGAAATCGCAGTAGCGCGTGATAATTCTTGCGCCTTTGTCTTTGATTACTCCTTCTCTCACTTTTCCAGAACGTCGACCATTCCGCCTAGGTCCATAAGCTCCTTGGTCACGCCAGCCGTCATGGCCGGGCTGCACCGGATCGTGGAGTGAACCCGGGTGGAGTTGTAGTCTCGATGGTTTCCGTTGCGCGCGGCCTGCGATCCACTGCCGCCCCCCATCCTGCTACTCGCTGCATTCCTTTCCCCCCGCTGTCCCCGGCTTTTGATCCGCTACACCGCTACAAGATTGATACGTATAGCTATTTCCCGTTTTCGATCCGCTACAGCCGCCACCCTGTAGCGGCTTGGTTTCCTGAATTGTCTCGTAAGAACCGGGCTGTAGCGGCGTAGCGGGTCGAGTGGGGGAGGCAGCGGGAGAAAGGGTGTCCGAAGCCATACGTGGGGCAAACGTGGGATGAGCGGCCAGGCCGGCAGAGGGGTCATCGGCGGTAGGGAGATAGCGCCGCCAAGCGTCTGCAAAGTGATCGGCATAGTAGGCTTTCGCCACCCCGCCGGCATGTCGGAAGTTGGCTGGGCGCACGCTGAACGGAGACAGTGCCCGGGCAAGCTGCACCGCCGTCATGGGCTTGCCCTGCTTCCACTCCGGCCAGGGGCGTTCCTCCATCTCGCGCAACGCTCCCACGATTTCAGCGGAAGGCAGCGCCGCCGCTCCCTTGTCCCGGAACAGGGCGCGGAGGTCCGCCAGCAGCAGCGCCCCGGTTTCCGCCGTGCCGCCCTCCGCCGCCCGCTTGCCGAACAGGTCCAGCAGCGCTGCCCGGCCCCGCTCCGGCCAGGCCCCGCCGGCATCGTCGGCAATGGACAGCAAGGGCACGCAAATGTCTCCCTCCCGGTCCCCCATGCTTTCGGGGATGGCGGGATGCAGGGACAGCGCCCGGCCCCGGTCCATGGACCACCGCGCCGCCTTGCTTGCCAGCTCGGCGAGGCTGGCCCTCGCACCCGGCGCGCGCAGCTTCACCGCCGTTTCCGCAGCGCCCTTGCGTTGCAGCGCCACGGGCACGGCCCGATCCTCAAGCGTGTCTGGCAGCTTGCCGATGCCGGCCAGCGCCACCGGGGCGAATGTCCTGAACTGGACCGGCTGCCATTCCCCGTTCATCTCGACGGTGCGGATCGCCTTGCCGCTGCGCTCAAAGCCGGAATTAAGGATGCTGCGGAGTTCTTCGTTGTCGGCAAGAAAGCCGTCGGCTTCGTCCAGCAGCAGCGTGAGCGGAGCCAGGGCTTCAACGGTGCGGAACGTCCCCGCCGCGCTGATGCTGTCCGCCTTGAGCGGCTTGCAGGATGTGGCGTTCAGCACGTCCAGCAACGTGCTTTTGCCGCACCGCTTGGCCGGGCTGGTGATGGACAGCCGGGGCGTGTGCTGGAAGCGGTCGGCAACCCAAGTGTGGGCAATCCAAAGCGCCACCGCCTCCGCTGCGGCCGAGCGAAGGATGACGTGGCGGCGGATGGCTGCGGCCAGCCCGTCCAGCAGTTCGGCCCCACTTACCGGTGAAGGCCAGGGGTCCGGCTGCGGCAGGGACACCCCGCGGCCGGTAGCGGCGTCCGGCAGGGGCCGGCGGGCTTGCACCTGTTCGTCCAGCGTTGAAACCCGAATGCCCAGAGTTGCGGCGGCATCGGCCCGGCACCGGTCGTATTCGATGGGGTTCAGCGTCGCCAGCCGCGCCAACTCGGTTTCCACCTCCGGGAGCATGGCCGCGGCAGGCGCGGCGGGAGTGTGCCATTTGATGCCCTGCACGTCCTGTATTCCCATGCCGCCCGGGCCTGCCATCCCTGCATCACCGTCCATGTATGGCCTCCCGCGCCGTCAGTATGTCGTTGAAATCGCCAACGCCGTCCGGGCGGGCCAGCACCACCTCCCGGCCTTCGCCTTGCCAGCGCCGCGCCGCTTCGGCCGCCGCCCGCTCGCCTGGCCCATCCGGGTCCGCCGCGATCACCACCCGGCGGGCCTCCGGCGGCAGCGCAAGGCCGCGCGCCATGTTGCCAGCCGATAGCGCCGCCCATGCCGGGCAGCCGGCCAGGCGGCCCGCGGAGGCTGCGGTTTCGATGCCTTCGCCGATCACTAGCGGGCGGGCCGGGTCTAGCGGGGCGAGCCGGACAGCGCCGCCCCACACCGGGCCAAGGCTCGCGCGCTGCGGATCGGCTTGCGCCTTGCTGCGGCCGTCCCGGGCCAGGTAGGTCCGGTGCAACGCGATGGGCGCGCCCGCCGCATCCACCACGCTTGCCAGCATGGCCGGGTAGCGTCCGCCCTCCGGGTGCGGGCAGTCGCCGCGGAACCGCAGCGCCGGGGAGGCGGCCAGCCCGGGGAGCGCCCGCCCGGCCAGGTAGGCGTCAACGATGGTCCCGGCCGCCGGCTCGCTTCCGGCCCATAGCCGCAGCGCCGCGGCCTGCTTGCCGGCGCGGGCGGTTTGCGCTGTCTCGGCATCGGCGGGCGGCTTGGGCGTCCAGCCGTCGCCAGCGGCCCGCGCCACCGCGTCTTGCAGCGTTGGCCGGTCGCACCCGTTGGCGCAGTACAGCCGCACCGTACCGTGCTTGCCCGGCTTGAGGGAGAACGCGCGCGGGTAGTCGCACGCCGGGCACGCGCCCGCCCATGAGCGGAGGCGTTGCGCTAGGCCGAGCCGGCCCGCCAGTTGCGCCGGGGTCAAGCGGACCACCCGCGGAGGGCGGCGGCGCGGTGCGCCAGCAGTTCGGCGCGGGCGTGGTGGCCTTGCTGCAACTCGGCATCGGCTTCCAGGTCCAGCCGGCGGGCAGGGTCCAGCGGCAAGCGGACGGGTTGCGACCGGGCATGGTTCAGCTCGGTTCGGTCAAAGGGCGGGTATGTGTCGGGAGGCATGGGGCATCGTCTCCGATGCCGGCTGGACAGATGTTGAACCGCGCGATGCGGCCCCGTATGCTCCGGCTGCACCTGTCCAGTGCGTGCCTTGCCATACGAGACCGCGCCGCCGGCATCCGTGAAAGGCCGGCGGTTGCGTTCAGGCGGCCTGCTTGGCTGGGGAGGTTCGGGCCTCAAGCCAGCGCACCACGTCCTTGCGCCAGAAAGCGACCCGGCGGCTGGTCAGTTGGACGCGGGGCGGTGCCTCGCCAATCTCTGTCAACCGTTCAAGGGACCGAATGGATAGGCGCATGAGCCGCGCCGCCTCGGGCAAAGTCAGCAGTAGGTCCAGGTCCGGCATATCCGGCGGCGCTGGGGTGGCCGTGTTATGGGGCATGTAATTCTCCGCATGACGCCGCTTGTGGGCGCGATGCAGACAGTGACAGCACCTATTCGTTCAGTCCTTTCAGTCCCGTTCAGCCGCTGAACAGGGCTGAATAAGTGGCTTGATGCGCCCTAGCAGGCGCTTCATTTTGCTTTCCCCACTGCCCACTCCGGTAGCGTCTTTCGCCAAAGCACGGGCCGCGTCGGTTGCGTGCCTGTAAGTTCCGGCCCGGATACCTTCGAGAGCGCGTTCCACTAGGGGCGCGTCATCTCTTTCATAGTTGAAGCCCTGAACGCGCCTTTTGCGGTTCGGCTCCAACGGAGGTGAGGGTGTCAGCTCAGCTTGCGGTGCAGAAAAACTAGAGTTGGCTTCGGGACGGGAAACGTTGTCAGTTGCAGCATCATTACGCGAAGCGGGCCAAAGCTTCTGCACTTTCGCAGAATCGAAAAACACTTGGTCGTAAGAGGGGCCTCTGTAGTCAACAAATCTCAGGTCGTCCGGGGTCCAATCAATCCACCCCGCTTCGTTCACTCCCCGCGTTTTGGTAAAAAGCAACGGGTCAATCAGCTCGTGGACTCCATTAGGATCAGGTTTTGATGGCGCATAAGCCTTGACCCCCCACACCGGCAATTGCCCGCGGCGTATGGCTTTGTTTACTGCCGCCTTGGCCTTCCTCCATCGGTCCTGGATTGCGTAGTAACGGGCTATATCGGACACGAGGCGTTCGAGCAGTTGGCCGGCACTCTCCCCCGTATCGGCCATGATGCGCTTTGCCCATGCGCGTTGGTTGTCAGGTCCAAACGGCCCCATTTCGTCAGGGTCAGGCGTCCAAGGAATGCCGGTTTCGATTTCCTCGAAGGCGGATGCCAGCCATTCCGGCGGCCAGTGTTTCCAGTCTCGGGACCATTCCTTTTTTGGAAACTCGAAGCACTCCGCCCCGGGTGCCCGGACTTCGCTGAACGTAATCCAAGAAAAAGCGTCAAATGCACTCCACCGATCACCGCTCGGCAGATTACCGCTTGGCATGTTCTCTGTTGGGCGCTTCATCGGCGCATCCGCAGAAACGGCCGCGGCGGTGGAACTAGCACTCTCATTCGTCACCATCTCCACCGGCAGCACCTTGACCTGCCAATAGACGTTGCCGCCACCCTCAAAGCGTTGCTTGTTGCCCGGATCGCGCTTGAGGTCCTGCCAAGCTCGGGGAGCAATCCATTCAGGCCAGGCACCAGCCCTTCCCGGGTCGCCAAAGGCCCGCAGTTCACCCCGCAGCAGCCGTTGCAGCAGGATCGGCGTATGTAGGTCGTTGGCTTCCCACCAAACTTCTGCAACGTCGGGCGGGAATATGTCGCCGGGCCGAACCATGATCTTCTGGTCGGGCGGAAGGCCGCGGCTGTTGATTTCCACCAGTCGGCTTAGTTCCTCCTGCGAGTAGATCACTGCGGCGCTATGGAAATCCCAAACCCCGGGGGCGTTATGCTTCCCCCAGCGTTCGGAAACTTGGCCGGTCAATAGTTTTTCCGATACAGGCCATGCTTGCCGGGGCATTCCGGACGCTGCCGAATTAGGCACGGGCAACCGTGTACCGGCAGGCAAGGCCGGGTGTGTCGCCGGCTGCGGGTGGAATGGGGCATGAGGCAGGCCAGGCAATGGCCGCCACAACGCCAGCACGCCCGCGGTGGTCACGGCAACAACAGTCGAGGGCTGGGATGCAGCTAAATTGGATGGCAAAGCTTCATAGGCCACAACGTCCCCACCTTGGCAGTCCAGCACCATTGAACGCCAGCGCCGGGCCGGCATGGGCACGGCTGCCGTTCCACTCCCTACCGTGGCGGGCAGGGTGCCATCGCGGAGGGCAAGCAACAGGTCTGCTTGTGCCCCCATGAAGTCCGGGCCTGTAGGCTGTTCAGCCCAAAGAAATTTGATATCCCCGGCCCGGCCCGGTGCGGCATCGCGGGCTGCTTCGGGGCAGCGCAGCATGATCCAAGCGCACGCCTGCAATAGCGTCACGATGGGAGGCAACAGGACTGCACCGGGAAGTACCAGGCTGGACAAAGGGCGGTATTGCAACCAAGCGGCGAAGGGCGCTTCCGCCACGAATGCAGGTTCGTCGCGTATGGGCAAACCGCCGGCCGTGCCGGCGTGGATCAAGTCGGCCCCAACGCGGGTATGCCATTCATTCCGGGGCACGGCTTGCAGGCGGCCTGCAACGTCCCGGACGTGGACAACCATATGACCGGCAGCGAAGGCATGTTGCAGTTCCTTGCGCGCATCACCCAAAGCTGCGGCGGCGGGAACCCATGGGGGGCGCGGCTCGGCAAGGAAGGGGTCGATTTCGGGGGCACGCTCCCAACGCCAAGGCGCTAGGTTTACCAAGTCGGTAGCCGCACCGGGATTGGGTATTTTCAGGTATTCGCGCACCCGCGCATCCGGGGCACGCCGGACAGCAACGCGGGTGATGGCTTCCCGCAAAATGATGAACCCGGCTTCGCGGTAGTGCATCGCGCCTATGCCGCTGCCCGCCGGCCCCGCCGCATTGGCACCACCTTGGGGGAGGCACCGGCACCCGCTACCGCGGCCAGGACGTGCGCCGCCCAACCGTCCAGCGCCGTGCGCTTCTCTGCCGCCCAGTCATGGCGCTGGTAGATGCCGACAATGCCGCCGCGGGTGCCGCTTACATGGTTCAAGACCGCCTCTGTCACCTCCAAACGCACGCCCAGCCGTTGCAGGCCCGTCGCCACCGTGCGGCGGAGGTCATGCACGCGCCAGTCTGTCACGCTCGCTTCCTTATCCAGCCCGGCCTTGCTCTTGGACCAGTTGCCAAACATCACCTTGCCGCCCTCCCCAGGGAACACCAGGCCGCGGCGCTGGTCCCGCATCTTTTTCAATTTTTCGCGCAAGATGGCCTGTGCCGGGGCGGACAGGGGAACCACGCTAGGCTGTCCATTTTTGGTGCGCTCCCCGGGTATGGTCCAGGTTGTCAGGTCCGACGCGATTTCGGACCAATTCATGCCGCGCACTTCGTCCCGGCGCTGCCCAGTCAGCAGCAACAAGCAGACGATAGGGCCGTATGGGGTCGTATCTAACGCCGCAGCCTTCCACACCTTCACAGCTTCGGCGTCCGTCAGCACACGGTCCCGCTGCACGTTGCTGGGGGCCACCGGCAGTTCCGTGAAGGGGTTGCCCGGCACACTGCCGCGGCGCTGCGCCCATCCAAAGCAGGCGCGGCCATAGGCGGCCAGGGCGCGGGCTACGCTGGGCGTCAGACGGTCCACGATGGAAACCACGTCCCGGCGTTGCAGACGCTCCGCCGGGCGGTTCCACCAGTCTTTCAAGGCCCGCTCCATCGCTTCCGTCGCGTCCTTGCGGTAGCGCGCGCTGCGATGGGCCAGGTGCAGCCGGTCCCAATCCTCGACCAGCCGGGCCAGCGTCATGCGCTCGCGTTTGGCCTCGACCTTGGCAGTCTCCACCGCCACCTTCCGCGCCGCGGCCGGGTCGGCACCCCCGGCAACCTGGCCCATGACTGCGCGGGCGGCGGTGCGGGCGGCGGCCAGGCTGATAGCGTCCACGCTCCCCAGCGGCACCCGGCGCTTGCGCCCGGCGGTCACATATTGCGCCAGGTAGGACTTGCTGCCGGTGGCCACGATGCGGACGGCCAAGCCGCGTTGCTCCGTGTCAAATACCATGCAGTCACGCTTGCCAGGCGGGCAGGCCATCCGGTCAATTTCCCGTTCCGTCAGCTTGGTGCCCATGCCCGACTCTCCCCGGTCTAGCCGGGTCCGCTATGTGCCAGCGGACCCCCAGCGGACCCCGCAGAATGGCGTCCCGTGTCAGACCTTGGCGGATTATGTCAGAAGGTGCAAGAGAAAGCCTGTTTTTAAACAGCTAGTTAGCAAGGTCCGCTTCGTCTTCTGGCGTTTCGTAGCGGACTCGCTTTGCTTATTCGCAATGAGGAGGTCAGGGGTTCGATTCCCCTCAGCTCCACCACCGCCCCGTTTCCCTCGGAAATCGCCTGGCCGATTGAACTTTGCGGCGGTTGGCCGGCTTTGCGCCGTGCATCTCATGGGAACCCCGATGTCCGTCACGCTGTCTCGCCGCGGCCTCATGCTCACCGCCGCCGCCCTTGCCGCCGCGCGGCCCGTCTCAGCGGCGCCAGCCCCAAAAACGGCCCTGGCCGTGGTGGCGAACTTCCAGCAGCAGGTGACCGGGGTCGCCGTGTCCAAGGAGGGCCGGGTGTTCGTCAACTTCCCGCGCTGGGAGACCGACGTTCCCGTCTCGGTGGCCGAGGTGATGCCGGGCGGCCAGCTGCGGCCCTATCCGGATGCTGAATGGAACGCTTGGAGCAACCTCAAGCCGCTCTCGCTCGGGGACCATTTCGTCTGCGTGCAAAGCGTCACCGTCGATCCGCAGGGCTTCCTGTGGGTGATCGACCCGGCCGCCCCCGGCAACGAGTTCATCAAGCCCGGCGGCGTCAAGCTGGTGAAGATCGACCTGCGCACCGACAAGGTGGTGCGCGTCTATCCGTTCGACGCGGCGGCCGCGCCGCAGGGCAGCTACATGAACGACGTGCGCGTCAGCCCGGACGGGGCCACCGCGTACCTGACCGATTCCGGCCAGCGGGGCGCGCTGGTGGTGCTGGACACCGCGAGCGGCGCCATCCGCCGGGTGCTGGACGGCCACCCCAGCACGCAGCCGGAGCCGGGCGTGGTGCCCATGGTGGACGGCCACGAGCTGCGCCGCCCCGACCATCGCATCCCCGCCTTCGCCGCCGATGGCATCGCACTCGACCCGGCGGGACAGTATCTCTACTGGCAGGCGCTGGTCGGCCGCACGCTGTATCGCATCCCCACCGCCTCGCTCCGCTCCGCCACGATGTCCCCGGCCGACGCCGCCGCCAGCATCGAGAAGCTGGCCACGACGAACGTGGCGGACGGGCTGTGGATGGACGGGCAGAGCTATCTGTTCATCACCGACCCAGCGATCAACGGGGTGCGGATGCGCGCGCCGGACGGCACCATGAGCGTGGTGGCGCAGGATCCGCGGCTGCGCTGGCCGGACAGCATGGCCGAGGGGGCGGACGGCTCGATCTACGTGACCGCCTCGCACATCCAGGACATGGGGCAGTTCCATAAGGACGGCAGCACGCAGAAGGGCCCCTGGCAGCTGTTCCGCATCCCGCCGCCGCATCCGCGCTGAGGGCTACTCATCCCTGAACCACTTGTCGTGGCGCGCCGTCCATTTGGCGGCAATTTCATGGCGGAACACGATCACCACCGGGACCACCCAGACCACCGCCGACACCGCGGCCAGCGCCCAGGACAGGCTCATCCCGCTAGGCCGCGAACCGCTTGACGAACGCCGACCAGCGATGCCGCCGCAGCTCGCTGCGCGCCCGGCCGTCATTGGCCATGTAGTTGAGCTGGATGGCGTGGCGCGTGCCCACGAAGGTGCGGTGGCCGTGCCAGGTGGTCGGCCCGTTGGGGAACACCAGCAGCGTGCCGTCCACCGGCGGCACCTCGACGGCGTAGTCGTCCAGGTCCGTGGGGCTGCGCAGCAGGCGCAGGCAGCCCTCCTGCTGCGCCCAGGCGTCGGCCTGCTGGTTGAGGTAGAGCAGCACCGTCACCCGCTTGGCCTCGGAGTCGGTATGGATGCGGCCGTCCTTCTGCCGGGTGCGGCCGCGCAAGGTCAGCATCACAGGGGCGTCGTGCAGGTCGAGGCCGAACTTGCCGGCGATGGCGTCCTGCATGGCGCGCCCCTGCATCTGCCGCACCAGGGACGCGGCCGCTGTGCCGAGCTTCAGCGACTCGGGCGGGAACGACCCGCCGCTGGCCATCGCGGGCAGCCCGTCGCGAACGTGCCGGAGAAAGGCCGGGGGCACAAAATGCGGCACCACGACATGCGGGAACGGCGCTGCGGCGACCGGGGTCGCCTCCAGGGCGGCGATGTCGAGCTGGTCCGGGGGGGCGGTGATGCTGTCCATGGGCACGGTTTTAGTTGACCTGTCGGCGATGGTTCAAGTGCGCCGGCCGGCTGGTTGAACAGCGCGCCGCGCCGGGCTATCCGCCTGCCCCACCATGGATGTCGCAGCCCCCGCCGGCCCGCTATTCGCCTACCGCAGCCTGCTGGCATCCGGCGCGCTCTCGACCGACCCGGCGCAGGCCGCCGCGGCCGAGCGGCTGCAGGACCTGTGGGCCAAGCTGAAGGGCTACGACCCGGCGCCGCACGCGGATCGCACGAGCTTCATCAACCGCCTGCTGCGCCGCCGCGCCGTGGACGAGGCGCCCTCGGGTCCGCATGGGCTGTACCTGGTTGGCGAGGTCGGGCGGGGCAAATCCATGCTGATGGACCTGTTCTACGAGCAGGCCGTCATCCGGCGGAAGTCGCGCATCCACTTCCACGCCTTCATGCAGGATGTGCATGCCCGCGCCTTCGCCTGGAAGCAGCACCACGGGGGCGACCCGATCCCGAAGCTGGCCGACGAGATCGCTCACGGCGCCGCTCTGCTCTGCTTTGACGAGTTCCAGGTCACCGACGTCGCCGACGCGGTGATCCTGGCGCGGCTGTTCGAGGCCCTGTTCGCGCGCGACGTGGTGATCGTGGCCACCTCCAACACGCTGCCGGACGACCTGTTGCGCGGCCGGCCGGGGCGCGACGCGTTGCTGCCGTTCATCGCCCTGCTCAAGCAGCGGCTGGACGTCTTGGTGCTGGACGGCCAGCGCGACTTCCGCCGCCAGCGTCCCCGCGGCCTGCCGACTTGGTATGTGCCCGCCGACGGCCGCGCCGACGCCGCGCTGGACCGCGCCTTCGCTGACCTCGCCGCCGGCGCCGTGGCCAAGGCCGAGCGGCTGACGGTGCAGGGCCGCACGCTGCGCGTGCCGCTGGCGGCGGACAGCGTGGCGCGCTTCGACTTCACCGCCCTGTGCGGCCAGGCGCTGGGCGCCGGCGACTACCTGGCGCTGGCCACTCACTACCGGACGCTGGTGCTGGACGGGGTGCCCCGGCTGGGGCCGGACAACTACGACCTGGCGCGCCGCTTCATCACGCTGGTGGACGCGCTGTATGAGCACCGGGTCAAGCTGCTGGCCTCCGCCGACGCGCCGCCGGATCAGCTGTATCAGCGCGGCGAGGGGGCCAAGGCGTTCGAGCGGACGGTTTCGCGGCTAGAGGAGATGCAGTCGGAAGCTTGGCTGGGGCTGCCGCATTTGACTTGATAGCTGGATCAGCTTGAATTTTAGTGCCTGTTGAGAAGCAGATCTGGGGTTGAACTCGAGAGTGGCTCTCATCCAGCAGCGCCGCTAAACGTCTTTGCCGAGCAACTCATCCCGGTCAAACGTGCCCATTCACGACCGGACACGAAGGCGCTGAAGATTAGGGACAAGGAGTCCTACAGGCCTCTCAGCCTCTTGCAGAGACCCTTCCCGCAGCCTGTCGTCGATCCATCCCGAGAGAGACAGAATTTTCTCGCTAAGGACCGCATCAATCATAGCCATGGCGTCAGCCCACACGTTCCCAGCCGTATCACTGGTGCTTGGAGGCCAATTCATGTGAATGTGGCTGTAGCCGAGCCCAATGGTGACCTCGGCACCTACGTTCTCGATATCGAGTGGACCGGCCAAGTCAGACTCCAGCGGCGGTGGCACAGTTAAGGCGACTCCGCGCCAACCATCGCCTGTTCGATCAGAGATAGGCAAATGCCTCCAGTGCTCATGTTGATCGAGTAACTTGTCGAAAAACGCGCTTACGTTCGGCATGTCATTCAACCTGACGGTCAAGCGGAAGCTTGGTGCAAGTGGCCGCTATGCGTCGAGGAGCCCTCCAACTGCACCCCCCATTCGCCGGGTTGCCCGCCTCCGGCGGATGGAGTAGGCACAACTGCCTTCCGGACGCCCGGCCGCCCTGGCGGGCATCCACTTGCCTTCCGGAAGGACTTTCATGGCCCGCAACAAGATCGCCCTCATCGGCGCTGGCAACATCGGCGGCACGCTGGCCCACCTCGCCGGCCTCAAGGAGCTGGGAGACGTGGCGCTGTTCGACGTGTTCGGCGGCGTGGCGGCGGGCAAGGCGCTGGACATCATGCAGTCTGCCCCGGTGGACGGGTTCGACAGCCACATGACGGGCAGCAGCGACTACGGCAGCATCGCCGGGTCGGACGTGGTGATCGTCACCGCCGGGTTCGCCCGCCAGCCGGGCATGTCGCGCGATGACCTGGTGGCCAAGAACGCGGGCGTGATCGCCACGGTGGCGGAGGGCATCAAGGCGAACTGCCCGGATGCGTTCGTCATCGTCATCACAAACCCGCTGGACGCCATGGTATGGGTGATGCAGCAGAAATCCGGCCTGCCCCCCCATAAGGTGGTCGGCATGGCGGGCGTGCTGGACAGCTCGCGCTTTTGTTTGTTCCTGGCGCAGGAGTTCAACGTCAGCGTGGAGGACGTGACCGCCTTCGTGCTGGGCGGCCATGGCGACACCATGGTGCCGCTGATCCGCTACTCCACGGTTGCCGGCATTCCCGTGCCGGACCTGATCAAAATGGGTTGGAGCACGCAGGAGCGGATCGACGCCATCGTCACCCGCACCGCCAACGGCGGCGGCGAGATCGTCAAGTTGCTGGAGAAGGGCAGCGCGTTCTACGCCCCTGCCGCCTCCGCCATTGCGATGGCGGAGAGCTACCTCAAGGACAAGAAGCGCGTGCTGCCGGCCGCGGCGATGCTGACCGGGCAATACGGCGTGAGCGACCTCTACGTCGGCGTCCCCGTGGTGATCGGCGCCGGCGGGGTGGAGCGGATCGTGGAGATCGCGCTCGACCCGGCGGAGGATGCGGCGTTCAAGAAGAGCTGCGACTCGGTGCGCGAGCTGATCGACGCCTCCCGCAAGCTGGTGGGCTGAGGCCATGAACATCCATGAGTATCAGGCCAAGGAGCTGCTGCGCGGCTACGGCGTGGCGGTGCTGCAAGGCCACGTCGCTTGGACGCCGGAGGAAGCCGAGCAGGCCGCCGCCAAGCTGCCCGGCCCGGTGTATGTGGTGAAGAGCCAGATTCACGCCGGCGGCCGCGGTGCTGGCCGCTTCGCCGAGGCGCCGGAAGGCAAGGGCGGCGTCCGCTTGGCCAAGTCGGCCGCCGAAGTGCGCGAGGCCGCCGCCGCCATGCTGGGCCACGTCCTGGTCACAAAGCAGACGGGTGCGGCCGGCCGCAAGGTGCGCCGCGTGTACGTGGAGGCCGGCTGCGACATCAAGCGGGAGCTGTACCTCTCGCTGCTGGTGGACCGGGCGACCTCGCGCGTCACCGTCATGGCCTCCACCGAGGGCGGCATGGAGATCGAGGAGGTGGCCGAGCACCACCCGGAGCGCATCCTGCGCGTCGCCATTGACCCGGCGACCGGCCTGTCCGCGTTCCACGCCCGGCGGCTGGCCTTCAGTCTAGGGCTGGAAGGCAAGCAGGTCGGCGTGTTCGGCCGCTTCGTCGCCGCCATGTACGCGGCGTTCACCGCGCTCGACTGCGACACCATCGAGATCAACCCGTTGGTCGTCACCGGCGCGGGCGAGGTGGTGGCGCTGGATGCCAAGGTGAGCTTCGACGACAACGCCCTGTTTCGCCATCCCGAGCTGGAGAAGCTGCGCGACGAGGCGGAGGAGGACCCCAAGGAGCTGGAGGCCGCCAAGTACAGCCTGAACTACGTGGCGCTGGACGGCACAATTGGCTGTATGGTGAACGGCGCCGGACTGGCCATGGCAACCATGGACATCATCAAGCTGTACGGTGCGTCGCCCGCCAACTTCCTGGACGTGGGCGGCGGCGCCACCAAGGAGCGGGTGACGGCGGCGTTCAAGATCATCCTATCCGACCCCAACGTGGAGGGCATCTTGATCAACATCTTCGGCGGCATCATGCGCTGCGACGTGATTGCCGAGGGTGTGGTGGCGGCGGCGCGGGAGGTTTCGCTCGGCGTGCCGCTGGTGGTGCGGCTGGAAGGCACCAACGTGGCGCTGGGCAAGGAGATCATGGCCAAGTCCGGCCTGCCGATTATCTCCGCCGATAACCTGGCGGACGCGGCGGCCAAGGTGGTGAAAGCCGTGAAGGAAGCGGCATGATGCCTAGCAACCCCGACGGAAGCGGCCCCGTCGATCTCCCGGTATGGAAGACCGACCACGGCTACGAGCTTTTGCCGCCCAGCCCGGGCGATGATTTGCGTCCGACGATTTTTGTGCTGTCCGCGCGCGATGTGGTCGATAAAGTCATCAACGGATATCTGCCATTCCGCGTGCAAGACGGTAAACGTAGTCGTGTTTGCACACCAGGCGAGTTGCTAGTTTCAGTGTCTAGCAACGGCCTTCCAATCATCACCGATTTTGCGCCAGAGGGAGCCCATTAATATGGCCGTCCTGGTCGATGCCAATACCAAGGTTATTACCCAAGGCTTCACCGGCGCCCAAGGCACCTTTCACTCTGAGCAGGCCATCGCCTACGGCACCAAGGTCGTGGGCGGCGTCACGCCGGGCAAGGGCGGCAGCCTGCACCTGGACCTGCCGGTGTTCGACACCGTGGCCCAGGCCGTGCAGCATACCGGCGCGGACGCGACTGCCATCTACGTGCCGCCGCCCTTCGCGGCGGACGCCATCCTGGAAGCCATCGACGCCGGCCTGGCCCTAATCGTCTGCATCACCGAGGGCATCCCGGTGCAGGACATGATCCGGGTCAAGCGGGCGCTCTCCGGCTCGGCCAGCCGGCTGATCGGCCCCAACTGCCCCGGCGTCATCACCCCGGAGGCGTGCAAGATCGGCATCATGCCGGGCCACATCCACCGCCGCGGCAAGGTGGGCATCGTCAGCCGCTCCGGCACGCTGACCTATGAGGCGGTGGCGCAGACCACGGCCGCCGGGCTGGGGCAAAGCACCTGCGTCGGCATCGGCGGAGACCCGGTGAAGGGCACTGACTTCATCGAGGTGCTAGAGATGTTCCTGGCCGATCCGGAGACCGAGAGCATCATCATGATCGGCGAGATCGGCGGCGCCTCCGAGATCGACGCGGCCGAGTTCCTGGCGCGGGAGCGGAGCCCCAAGCCGGTGGTCGGCTTCATCGCCGGGTCCACGGCGCCGCCGGGCCGGCGGATGGGTCACGCGGGCGCGGTGATCAGCGGCGGGCGGGACACGGCGGCGGCGAAGTTCGAGGCCATGCGCATCGCCGGCATCCACGTGGCCGAAAGCCCTTCGGCGCTCGGCAGCACCATGGTCAAGGCGTTGCAAGGCTGACCGGCTAAAAGAATACCTATCTCAGTGACCTGCACGCTGCCAAAAGCCCAATCCGTCGCCCATCTTGCAGCGGCAAGCGCGGAAGGAGTCCGACATGGCTGGCGTTGATATCCTCGCCACGGCGTTCAATGGGTCCAACGCGGCCTTCATCGCGGATCTCTACGCCCGCTGGGCTGAGCGGCCGGATAGCGTCGATCCCAGCTTCGCCGAGCTGTTCGCCTCCTTGAACGACGAGGGCCTCGCGGTGCTCACCGATGCTTCCGGCGCCACCTGGGCGCCGCGGCACTTCGCCGTGGGCGACCCGGAGCCCGCCAAGCCATCTGCTAAAAAGGACTTGGCGCCGCAGGCCTCTGCCGACCAGGTGCGGGCGGCGGCGCTCGACAGCCTGCGCGCCCTGATGATGATCCGCGCCTACCGCGTTCGCGGCCACTTGGAGGCGCGGCTTGATCCACTGGGCTTGACGGTGCCGAAGTCCCACCCCGAGTTGGACCCGGCGAGCTACGGCTTCGGCCCCGGCGACATGGACCGCCCCATCTTTATCGACAACGTGCTTGGCCGCGATACCGCGACGGCGCGCGAGATCATCGGCATGCTGCGCCGGACCTACTGCGGCCCGGTCGGCGTCGAGTACATGCACATCCAGGACCCGGACCAGAAGGCCTGGCTGCAGCTGCGCATCGAGAATGAACTGGCCCCCAGCGCCCTGGACACTGCCGCCAAGCGAACCATCCTGCGCCAGCTGACGGAGGCCGAGGGTTTTGAGGTGTTCTGCCAGAAGCGCTACGTCGGCACCAAGCGCTTCGGGCTGGAAGGCGGCGAGGTCACCATCCCCGCCCTGCACGCCATGATCGAGACGGCGGCGAAGGACGGGGTGGGCGAGGTCGCGATCGGCATGCCGCACCGCGGCCGGCTGAACACGCTGGTCAACATCGTGCGTAAGCCGTTCACCGCCCTGTTCAGCGAGTTCGGCGGCGCCAGCCCGAAGCCGGACGACGTGCAGGGCTCCGGCGACGTCAAGTACCACCTCGGCACCAGCACGGATATCGAGATGGCGGGGCACTCCGTCCACATCTCCTTGCAGCCGAACCCGTCCCACCTGGAGGCGGTGGATCCCGTGGTGGTCGGCAAGGTGCGCGCCCGGCAGGACGCCGCCGGAGACACCAAGGCCCGGCGCAGCGTCATGGGCATCCTGATGCACGGTGACGCTGCGTTCGCCGGCCAAGGCCTCGTGTACGAGACGCTGGCGATGAGCAAGCTGATCGGCTACCGCACCGGCGGCACGATCCACGTCATCGTCAACAACCAGATCGGCTTCACCACGATCCCGGCGCACGCCTACTCGGGGCTGTATTGCACCGACATCGCCAAGTCGATCCAGGCGCCGATCCTGCACGTGAACGGCGATGACCCGGAGGCGGTGGTGTTCTGCTCCCGCCTGGCCGCCGAGTTCCGCCAAGAATTCGGCACGGACTTCGTGCTGGACATTGTGTGCTACCGCCGCCACGGCCACAATGAGACCGACGAGCCGGCCTTTACCCAGCCGATCATGTACCGTGCCATCCGCGACATGGAGACCACACGCACGCTGTACGCCCGCAAGCTGGCGGCCGAGGGCGCGGTCAGCGAGGCTGAGGCCGCGGCGATGTGGGACGGCTTCACTGCCACGCTGGAGGAGAGCTTCAAGGCGGCGCAGGGCTACAAGCCGAACAAGGCGGACTGGCTGGAGGGGCGCTGGGCCGGCTTTAAGCAGGCCGACCAGGAGGACGAGCGTTCCGAAGAGGCGACGGCGCTGACCATGGCGGAGGCCGCCGAGATCGGCGCCGCCCTCAGCGCCGTGCCGGACGGCTTCGACGCCAACCCCAAGATTATGCGCCAGCTCGAAGCCAAGCGGGCAGCGTTCGCCAAGGGTGAGGGCATCGACTGGGCCACCGGCGAGGCGCTGGCGTTCGGCGGCCTGCTGCTGGACGGCCACCGGGTGCGCCTGTCCGGCGAGGACTGCCAGCGCGGCACCTTCAGCCAGCGCCACGCCGTGCTGGTGGATCAGACGGACGCGCGCGAGCACGTGCCGCTCAACAACATCCGGCCCGAGAGCAAGGGCGGCCAGGCCAAAATCGAGATCTTCAACTCCCTGCTGTCCGAAGTGGGCGTGCTGGGCTTCGAGTACGGCTACACCCTGGCCGACCCCACGACGCTGGTGCTGTGGGAGGCGCAGTTCGGTGACTTCGCCAATGGCGCGCAGGTCATCATCGACCAGTTCCTCGCCAGCGGCGAGACCAAGTGGCTGCGCATGTCCGGCCTCACGCTGTTGCTGCCGCACGGCTATGAGGGGCAGGGACCGGAGCATTCCTCCGCCCGGCTGGAGCGCTACCTGCAGCTCTGCGCCGAGCGCAACATGACGGTGGCGAACCTTACCACCCCGGCCAACTACTTTCATGCCCTGCGGCGGCAGTTGAAGCGCAATTTCCGCAAGCCGCTGGTTATCATGACGCCGAAGAGCCTGCTGCGGCACAAGTTGGCGGTCTCCAAGCTCACCGAGTTCACCGGCGCGGCGCGGTTCCAGCACGTCATCCCAGAGACGGATCCGTTGGACGCCGTCAAGCGCGTCGTGCTGTGCAGCGGCAAGGTGTATTATGACCTGCTGGCGGAGCGGCGCGAGAAGCAGGTGCGGGACGTGGCGCTCGTGCGCCTGGAGCAGATCTACCCGTTCCCCACCAAGTCGCTCGCTACTGCGCTGGCTGCCTACCCGAACGCCGAGGTGGTCTGGTGCCAGGAGGAGCCGGAGAACATGGGCGCCTGGAGTTTCGTAGACCGCAAGATCGAGGCCACGCTGGGCGTGCTCCGCCATGCCTGCCGCCGCCCGAGCTATGTTGGGCGCGACTCAGCGGCCAGCCCAGCCACCGGCCTGGCCAAGGTGCACGCCGCGCAACAGGCGGCGTTGGTCGCGAGCGCGCTGGCGCTCGACTGAAAGCAGGAGTTGAAAGCCGTTATGGCTGCCGAGATCAAGGTGCCCACGTTGGGCGAGAGCGTCACTACCGCCACCGTCGCGCGCTGGCTCAAGAAAGCCGGCGACAGCGTCAAGGCGGATGAGCCGCTGGTCGAGCTCGAGACGGACAAGGTCACCGTTGAGGTCAATGCGCCGGCCGCCGGCACGCTGGGGCCGCTGAGCGCCGATGAAGGAGCTGAAGTCGAGGTCGGCGCCCTGCTCGGGACCATTGAGGAGGTCAGCGGCGCGGCCGCCAAGGCTCCGCTCAAGACGCCCGCCTCCGCATCCTCCCCCGCCAAGCCGCTCCCGCCAACGGACGGCAGTGCCGTGCCTGGCCAAACCGCGCATCCTGCCCCCCCGGCCCATGCGCCGATGCCGGCGGCGGCGAAACGCATGGTGGAGAACGGGCTGTCGTCCGCCGAGATCGGCAGCGGCACCGGCAAGGATGGCCGCATCACCAAGGGCGACGTGCTGGCCTTCATGAGTCGCCCCGCCCCCGCGCCCACACCACCGCCGGCCTCCGCCGCAGCCACCGTACGCGGCCCCGGTCCCGACGCCGGGCGGGAGGAGCGGGTCAAAATGACCCGGCTGCGCCGCACCATCGCCGCCCGGCTGAAGGAGGCGCAGAACACCGCCGCCATGCTGACCACTTTCAACGAGGTGGACATGTCGGCGGCGATGGCCTTGCGCAGCCAATACCGCGAGGCATTCGAGAAGCGGCACCAGGGTGCGCGGCTCGGCTTCATGGGCCTGTTCGTGCAGGCCTGCATCGCCGGGCTGAAGGAGTTCCCGGCGGTCAACGCCGAGATCGACGGCGACGAGATGGTGTACAAGAACTACGTCCACATGGGCATCGCGGTTGGCGGCGCGAATGGCTTGGTGGTGCCCGTGCTGCGGGACGCCGACCGGATGGGTCTGGCGCAGATCGAGCACACCATCGGCGATTTCGGCCGCCGCGCACGGGACGGCGCGCTCAAGCTGGACGAGCTGACGGGTGGCACCTTCTCCATCACCAACGGCGGCGTGTATGGCTCGTTGATGAGCACGCCGATCCTCAACCCGCCGCAATCGGCCATCCTGGGCATGCACAAGATCCAGGACCGCCCGGTGGCGGTCGGCGGCAAGGTGGAGGTGCGGCCGATGATGTACTTGGCGCTCAGCTACGATCACCGCATCGTGGACGGCAAGGAGGCGGTAAGCTTCCTGGTCCGAGTCAAGGAGGGCGTGGAGGACCCGCGCCGGCTGTTGCTGGGACTGTAGGACAAAGGTCGGGGCTTTGCCCCGAACCCCACCAAAGGACAGTCGTCCTCTGGACACCCTCACATAAAGGGGTGAAGGGGACGACTGTCCCCTTCCGGGTGCAGGGCAACGCCCTGCGAAACAGCTCGCAGACCATCGACTTTTGCCGGGTGGATGACCATCTCATGTGCCTGATTTTGCTGCGTCCGCAACAGCGGCGCCTGGAGACATCATGAGCGAATCCTTCGACGTCATTATCATCGGAGCGGGCCCCGGCGGCTACGTATGCGCCCTGCGCGCCGCCCAGCTCGGGCTGCGCACTGCATGCGTCGAGAAGCGCGCGACGCTCGGCGGCACTTGCCTGAACATCGGCTGCATTCCGTCCAAGGCGCTGCTGCAATCCTCGGAGAACTTCGAGGAGGCCGGGCACAGCTTCAAGGATCACGGCGTCATAATCGACAGCGTGCGGCTCGACCTGGCGCGGATGCACGCGCGCAAAGCCGAGGTCGTCGCCGCCAACGTCAAGGGCGTCGAGTTCCTGTTCAAGAAGAACAAGGTCACCTGGCTCAAGGGCGAGGGCCGCATCACCGCCCCTGGCCGGGTCACGGTCGAGGGCCAGGAGTACGAGACCAAGGCGATCGTCATCGCCACCGGCAGCGAAAGTATCCCGCTGCCCGGCGTCGCGGTGGATGAAAAGACGGTCGTCTCTTCTACCGGCGCGCTGGAGCTGGACCGCGTGCCCGGTCACCTGGTGGTGGTCGGCGGCGGCTATATCGGGCTCGAGCTGGGCAGCGTGTGGCGGCGGCTTGGCGCCGAGGTGACGGTCGTCGAGTACCTAGACCGCCTGGTGCCCGGTATGGACGGCGAGATCGGCAAGACGTTCGAGCGGGTGCTGGGCAAGCAGGGCATCAAGTTCCGTCTCAAGACCAAGGTCACCAAGACGGAGCGCACCGAGACCGGCCAGCGCTTGACCCTGGAGCCGGCCGACGGCGGCGAAGCGCGGACGCTGGACGCGGACATCGTGCTGGTGGCGATCGGCCGGCGGCCGTACTACGAGGGCCTCGGCCTGGAGGCGGCCGGCGTGGCGCTGGACGAGCGCAAGCGGGTCAAGATCGACGCCCACTTCGCCACCAACGTGCCCGGCGTCTACGCGATCGGCGACATCGTGACCGGGCCGATGCTGGCGCACAAGGCCGAGGAGGAGGGCGTGGCGATGGCGGAAATTCTGGCCGGGCAGGCGGGCCACGTGAACTATGCCGTCATCCCCGGCGTGGTCTACACCTGGCCGGAGGTCGCCTCCATCGGCGCCACTGAGGAGATGCTCAAAGCGGAGGGCCGGGCCTACAACGCCGGCCGGTTCCCGTTCACCGCCAACGGCCGCGCCCGCGCGATGGGCGCCACGGATGGCTTCGTCAAAATTCTGGCGGATAAGGCAACGGACGAGATCCTGGGGGCGCATATCATCGGCCCGGACGCGGGTACCCTGATCGCCGAGATCGCCACCGCAATGGAGTTCGGCGCCAGCAGCGAGGACGTGGCCCGCACCTGCCACGCCCATCCGAGCCTGAACGAGGCCGTCAAGGAGGCGGCCCTGGCCGTGCAGGGCCGCGCGCTGCATATCTAAGGCTCACGCCTGGGCGGCTCAGGCCGTCCGGGCGCCGCCCGGATGCTTGATCGCCTCGCCCAGCCGCCGGCTTAGGAAGGCGGTCACGGCCACCTCCTCCGCCGTCAGCCCCGTCGCCCCGTCGTCCAGCACCGCGTCGGCGCGGTCCTTCAAGCCTTCCAGCAGGCTGCCGTCCAGGTAGCCGTCGAAGATCGCCGGGTGGATGTAGCACTTGCGGCACACAGACGGCGTGTTGCCGAGCAGCTCCGCCACCGTCTCGACCGCCTGCACCACATTTTTCTTGTTCTTCGCTTCCGTGTCGAACCGCTCCAGCTCGCGCAGCGCCAGGGCCGCCAGGTTGGTGGCGGCCCAGGTGCGGAAGTCTTTGGCCGTGACTTCCTCGCCGCTAATCTCGTGCAGGTAGGCGTTCACGTCGTCCGAGCCGATGTGATGCACCTCGCCATCATGGTCGAGGAACTGGAACAGGTGCTGGCCCGGCAGCTCGCGGCAGCGCTTGACGATGTTGGCCAGGCGGCGATCCTGCAGGCTGAGGTGATGGTCGATGCCGTGCTTGCCGCGGAAGTCGAACCTGATGCGGCTGCCCTCCACCCGGGTGTGCCGGTTGCGCAGCGTCGTCAGCCCGAAGCTGTCGTTCTGCTGCGCGTATTCCTCGTTGCCGACGCGGGCCAGAGTCTTCTCCAGCAACTTGACCAGGGCCGCCAGCACCCGGCGGCGCGGCAGGCCGTCCAGCGCCAGGTCATGCTCCACCTGGGCGCGGATTTTGGGCAGCACCCGCCCGAACAGCAGCATCCGCGAGTATTTCGCCTCGTCCCGAATAGTGCGCCAGCGCGCGTGGTAGCGGTACTGCTTGCGGCCGCGCGCGTCCCGCCCCGTCGCCTGCAAGTGCCCGTTCGGATCGGGGCAAATCCACACGTCCGTGTAGGCCGGCGGGATGGCCAGCTGCTTGATGCGCGCCAGCTCCGCCTCGTCGGTGATGGGGGCGCCGTCCTTGCGGCGGTACTCGAACCCGTCCCCGGCGGGCACGCGGGCCAGGCCGGGCTTCTTGTCGGTGACGTAGTGCAGCTTGGCTGCCTTGGCGGCCAGCTTGGCTTCGTCAACGTCGGGCGTGGGCGCGGGAACGGCCGTGGCAGCCTCCTTTGAGCGGGTGGATGAACAGGTGCGGCCTCCGCCGGGTTCCGCAAGCGCCTCAGCAGGCGGCGATCCGGGTGCGCCGCGCCACTTGCGCCATCAGGCCTGGCCAAAGCTGCGCCCCGGCTATCATGGCGTCGCGCACGGGACGGGACGCGGCCACGCGGGACAGGCCCGAGGCCAGCCTGACCGGCCCGGCGGCGGCCCGGCGCATGGCGCGGTGATAGCGCTCCGCGTCGGCGGCCGTGCGGACTGCCTCGGCGGCCAGCCGGGCGCTGTGCAGCGCAATGGCCATGCCGTCGCCGCAAAACGAGGGGATCACGGCGGCCTGGTCGCCCAACCGGAACACGCCGGCTTGCCCGTCCTCGCGGTGAACGAAACCGTAAGGCACGCGGAAGATGCTGAGCGGACGCTCCCAGCACGCCGCGGCGCCGTCCAGGCGGCGTCCGAGATGGGGAACCTCGTGGGACAACGCTGCCAGCAGCGCCGTCCAGCTCTGGCCCAGTCCCTGGTAGCGCGCCCGGTCGATCAGCAGGGTTAGGTTTGCCGTGCCGCCCTCGACCATCTGCAGCCCGGCATAGCCCCCAGCGAACAGGATGACCTCCACATGGCTGGACAGCGCCGCCTGCTGCGCGGGCTGCAGCGTGAGGTACATCTTGAAGCCGATC
This sequence comes from uncultured Acetobacteraceae bacterium, assembly GCA_964235495.1. Taxonomy (GTDB): domain Bacteria; phylum Pseudomonadota; class Alphaproteobacteria; order Acetobacterales; family Acetobacteraceae; genus LMUY01. The sequence goes on from CAXSAX010000018.1 coordinate 33,014, forward strand.
AGCGGCTTGGGCGGCTTGCGCAGCAGCCGGGGCAGGCCGCGCAGGTCGTGCTTGCCGGTGGCCAGGAACAAGCAGGGCGCGGAGCGGCGGCCTTCGTCGGTGTCCAGCGCCGTCCCTTCGGCGCGCAGCACGTGCACCCCGCGGCGTATCTCGGCGCCCAGCAGGGCCGCCCGTTGCAGCAGCGCCTCGTCCAGCACCCGGCGCGACAGGCTTGCCGCGGGGAACGGCAAGCGGCTCTCGGCCACCCGGCGATGGTTGACCAGCCGCGTTCCGGTGATGGGCACGGCGCCCAAAGCCGCCGGGTCGATGCCTAGGGCGGCCAGATCGAGCAGCGCCTCGCCGCTGAGGAACTCGCCGCAGACCTTGTGGGCCGGCACGCGTTCCCGTTCCAGCAGCATGACCGGAATGCCTGCCTGGGCCAGCCGGCACGCCGCGGCTCCCCCGGCCAGGCCGCCGCCGGCGATCAGCACCTGCGTCAACGCAGGCGGCTCACGCAGAGGCGGAATGGGAAGCGCCGCCGCACCGTGCCGGGCACGCCGGCCTGCCGGAGCAGGCTTTCCCATTCGCGGGGGCGAAAGGCGCGGGCGATCGAGACGGTGCCGTCATGCCCGACGAAGCGGTGCCAGCCCATGGCGCGGGCCAGCAGGTGGAAGCCGAGATGGGGCAGGCGGTGGCGGTGCAGGTCGTTGATGAACCAGCCCAGCCGCGCGTGCCGCTCCATCCAGCGCAGGAACGCCACCACCTGCGCGTCGCTCAGGTGGTGGGTGAACAGCGAGCTGATGATGACGTCCGGTCGGCCCGGGTCGGCGGCGAACACGTCGCCTACCGCCAAGTCGAGGGCAAGGCCGGGCGAGGCGGCAAGGGCGGCCGTCCGGGCGCCCGGGTTGAGGTCGATGCCACCCAACCGGACGGCGCGGCCCCGGCGCTTCGCCCAGCCCGCCACGGCGCGCAGCATGTCGCCATGCCCGTAGGCCACGTCATAGACGCGCAGGGCATCGCGGGCATCGCACTCCCGGGCTGCCTGGCCGAGCCAAGCCAGGGTGGGTCGCCGCGCCAAGGTGAGCGTGTTGGCCCGCGACAGGTCACGCAGGCATCGCGCGTAGTCGGCGGCGTCCGCGCATTCCGTGTCCATCAGCTCCGCAGCGTCGCTGCGCGCGGCGAGGGCGTTGCTGGGCGCAGCCGGGGCGCTGCCGCGCGCGGCCGGGCTCATGCGAGCCGGAAGCGGAACGTCTCGGCACAAAGCCCCGGGCCGAACGCCATGGCCAGCCCGTTCTGCCCCGGCGCGCTGCCGCGCAGCATGCGGTCCAGGATGAACATGATGGTGGCTGAGGACATGTTGCCGAAGTCCCGCAGCACTCCACGCGACCAGTCAAGCGCCCCGCGGCTGAGCCGCAGGCCCTGCTCCACCCCGTCCAGCACCGTGCGCCCGCCGGCGTGCACCGCCCACAGGTCGATCTGCTGGGTGGCTAGCCCGCGTAATAGGCCGCCATCGTCCGCCCGCTCCAGTTCGCCCCGCAGCGCGCCGGCGATGCGCGCTGGCACCTTGCCCGACAGCCGCATGTCGAAGCCCTGGTCGCCGATGCGCCAGGTGATCAGGTCGGCCGAATCAGGCAGGGTGGTGGAGCGGAAGTCGATCAGGCCGATGCCTTCCGGCTCCGCCGAGACCAGCGCGGCGGAGGCGCCGTCGGCAAACAGCATGAACGACAGCACCGTCTCCAGGTCAGAGGTTTCCTGCAGGTGCAGGCTGCACAGCTCGAGGTTGACGACCAGCACGCGGGCCGCCGGCTCGGAGCGGACAATGTGGAACGCGGTGCGCAGGGCGCTCACGGCGGCATAGCACCCCATGAAGCCGATCAGGGTGCGCTCAATGCCTGCGGGCAGCCCGAGGCGGGCGGCGATCAGCTGGTCCAACCCCGGCGCGGTGAACCCGGTGCAGGAAGCGACCACGATGTGGGTCAGCCGGCTGGTATCCTCGCCGAGCGAGGCCACCGCCTCGGCCGCAAGGTCCGTCGCGTGCCGCTCGTAGCGCCTCATGCGGGCGGCGGTGGAGGGGAAGCGGCCGCGCGGCAGGAAGCCCTCTGCGTCCACCGGGTTGCTGCCGGGCGGGCTGGGGCGCAGCACGGAAAAGCGGTGCTCGATGCCGGAGCGCTCGGCCATGCGGTCGAACACGGCGCGGGCTTTGGCATCCGGCAGCAGGGTGCGGGCGAAGGCGATGAACGGCGCGTGAATATCGTGCGCCGGCACGGCGGTGCCGATGCGGTTGACGTAGGGCACAGCCGTCATGCGCCAGCCCAGCGGCGCGCGACCAGGACGGCGTTCAGGCCGCCGAAAGCGAACGCGTTGGACATGGCGCAGTCAAACTCCCCAGGGCGCGCCTGGTTGGGCACGCAGTCTATGTCGCAGTCCGGATCAGCCGTGGTGAACCCGGCGGTCGGCGGGATGAAGCCGCCCCGCAGCGCCACCGCCGTGGCGATGAGCTCGAGCGCCCCGCCCGCCGTCATGCAGTGCCCTATCATGGATTTGGTGGACGACACCGGCAAGCCGTCAAGCCGGCGGCCGAACACCTCGCGCAGCGCCGCCGTCTCGGTCTTGTCGTTCAGCCGGGTGCCCGTGCCGTGGGCGTTGACGTAGCCAACGTCCTGCGGCGCGCAGCCTGCGTCTTTCAGGGCCGCCCGCATGGCCCGGGCCGCGCCGTCCGCGCTGGGGGCTAGCAGGTCGCCGGCGTCCGCGCTCATGCCGAAGCCTGCCACCTCCAGCAGCGGTGTGGCCCCCCGGGCTGCAGCGTGGCCGGCCTCCTCCAGCACCAGGATGCCCGCACCCTCGCCGATCGCCAGCCCCGTCCGGTCCAAGGAGAACGGCCGGCAGGCGGCGGGGCTGAGCACGCGCAGCGCCTCCCACCCTTTTACGACGCCGACGACGATGGAAGCGTCGCTGCCGCCCGTGACGGCCACATCGACCATCCCGGAGCGGATCATGTGCATGGCCTGGCCGATGGCGTGGTTAGCCGACGCGCAAGCGGACGCCACGGAGTAGCACGGCCCGCGCAGCCCGAACTCGATGGAAACCTGGCTCGCCGGCGCGCTCGGCATGATCTTGGGGATGGTGAACGGGTGGACGCGCGGCAATCTTTGCCCATAGAGCTGCTCATAGGCGAAATCGACCGTTTGCTGGCCGATGGCGGCCGCCAGCACCACGGCGCCGTCCGGCGCCATCCCATGGGCCAAGCCGGCCTGGCCCATGGCCTGCCGGGCGGCGATGAGCGCCAGCTGGGCCGTGCGGTCCAGCACGGCCAGCCGCTTGGCCGGGAGATGCGCCGCCACGTCCAATCCGCGCACCTCGCCGGCGATCTGCACAGCGAGACGCTCGGTCGGGATGTTGACGATGGGGCCGATGCCCACCGTCCCGGCCCGCAACGCCCTGGCGAAGGACAGCATATCGTGACCCACAGCGCACACCGCGCCCATGCCGGTGACGACGACATGGCGGCTCACGCTGGTCGGCTCACGCGGGGGACTTGTTGTCGATCGCGGCTAGCGCCTGGCCGACCAGCTCGCCCATCGTCTCGGCTTCCTGCCCGCTCTGCTCCGACAGGACCGGAATCTCAATGTCGAACCGGCTCTCGATGGCGAAGATGGCTTGCACCATGTCCAGCGAGGCGATGTCGAGCGAGACGATCGTGGCCCTGGGGAGCAGGCGCTCCTTGCTGATCCCGGTTTCCTTGACGACGATGTCCAAGATGTCCTGCACTCGCAGATCCTGCGGCCACACGTTGGCTGTATCCGTCACGCGACGCCTCCTCGCTGGTTTGACGCTGATTAGACAGGGAAACCCCGGTCAATTTGCCTATTGAGTTGCGTTCCTGGGAACTAGAGGCATACCGGTCTGTTGGATGCCGTATCTGGGCAAGGAGTCAAATGTTATGGGTGAAAATGAGATTGAGGGAGCCGCCAAGAACCTCGGCGGCGACATCAAGAGCGGCGTCGGCAATCTGACCGGGGACAGCAAGACGCAGGCGTCTGGCGCGGTGGACCAGGTCGTCGGCACTGCCCAGCGGGCCTATGGCAAGATCAAGGACACCGCCGGCGGCTCCGTATCGGACCAGCTGGACGAGGCGAGCGCCTTCCTAGGCGACACGGTCGCGGAACGCCCACTGACATCGTTGCTGGTGGCAGGCGCGGTCGGCTACGTGCTGGCGATGCTGACCCGGCGCTAGAGGCCGGCGCAAGGTCCGCACCGGTCGTGGTGCGGACCACTTGTTCCCACGGCCAAGCAGTGGCTGATTGAGGTTCTCTCCAGGAACTCTCATTCATGGCGCGACCCAATCGTCGAGTAAGCCTTCCCGTAGACGTATCACAACGTCTCGGACCTCGGACCTTGGCAGTGGATATCGGCGGCAGCCGTATCAAGGCCGGTTTGCTTGACGCTGAAGGCAGCATGATTTCAGAATCCCGCCGGGTCGATACGCCTCACCCGAGCGTCCCCTCAGCGGTCATTTCCTCCCTTATTGAATTGGTGAGGCCGATGGGAGCGTTCGACCGCATCTCGGTCGGCTTTCCAGGTGTCGTCCGTGCAGGACGCATCCTGACCGCGCCTAACTTGGGCACCGAAGCCTGGCATGGCTTTCCACTCGGAACCGATCTTAGCCAGCGGCTGAGCAGGCCGACCCGGGTATTGAACGATGCCAGCATCCAGGGCCTTGGCGTCATCTCCAGCGCGGGTCTGGAGTGCGTTATTACCTTGGGCACTGGATTCGGCTTTGCCTTGTTCCAAGACGGCGTAATCGCACCGCACCTTGAACTTGGGCAGCATCCCATCGCAAAACACAAGACTTATGATCACTACTTAGGCAATGCCGCACTTCACAAGATCGGCCGGCCAAAGTGGAACAAGCGGCTGCAGAAGGCGCTCGGCATTCTTGATACATTTGTTTCCTATGACACCTTGCTGATTGGCGGCGGCAACGCGCAGCACATCGATTTCGACTTGCCGCCCAATGTCCGCATCGTGCCGAACGCCGCTGGCATCACTGGCGGCGTAAAACTCTGGGCACCGAACATGGAAGACGTGTTCCGGAAGCAGGACGTGCTGCACCGTCCGGCGCCGGAGGGCGTGACCCCGGCTCCGGAAACGCCGGCATGACGCGCAGGATGCGCCCGGCCGGCAAGCCCCCATGTGGCAGGGATGCAAAGCCCTGATGCGGGAGGGCGCGTGATGCGTGTGCTCATCCTGTTGCTCCTACTCTGCGCGCCCTGCCTGGCCGCGCCGCCCGATGCCTCCGGGCTGGCGTTCCGGCAGCATCCGGGCGCTTCCGTCCCGCTCGATGTCCAGTTCATCGACCATACCGGCCAGGTGGCGAGCCTTCGCACCTTGCTGAACGGGCGTCCGGCAGTGCTGATGCTCGGCTACTTCCACTGCCCAAGCCTGTGCGGCGTAGTGCGGGACGACGCATTCGAGGCGCTTTCGCAGACCGGGCTCGACACGCCTGCCGCTTTCAGCGTCATCGATCTCAGCATTGACCCGCATGAGGGCGCCAAGGACGCCGCCCAAGCGCGGGACGAGGACCTGGCCCGCTTCCCCACCCCGGGCGCGGCGGAAGGCTGGCATTTCCTGACGGGGGCGCCGGAGGACCTGTCCGCCGTGACGGCCGCAGTGGGCTTCCCGAGCCGGTGGGATAATGGGCTCCAACAGTTCCTCCACCCGGCCGGGCTGGTATTCCTGACCTCGACCGGCATCGTCTCGTCGTATGTGCTCGGGGTGGGCTATTCCGGGACGGCAATTCGGGACGCCCTGCTGAAGGCGCGGGCCGGCACGGTGGCGCCAGCTGCCTCGCCGCTGCTGCTGCTGTGCTTTCACTATGACTCGACCACGGGGAAGTACTCTCTCGAGGTCGTCAAGCTGCTGCGGGTCGGCGCGGCGCTTACGCTGTTGCTGATTGCCGGCCTGCTGGTGGTGATTCACCGTAAGCGCCGGGTCATCATGGGCGCGTGAGTCGCCACACCGTCATCCGGCCCGCCCCGTGCGCCCGGTCCGCCAGCTTCTCGCCCAGCTCGGGCATCTCGTCGCGGCCGGACTCAGCGACCACCAGCGCCCCCGGCGCCAGCCACCCCGCCGCGGCCAGCGCCGCCAGGCCACGTGGAAGCAGTGCCTCCCCATAAGGCGGGTCGAGCATCACCAAGGCGCAGGCGCGCCCCGGCGGCGGTCGCAGCACGTCCCCGGCGATGACCCGCGCCGCAGCGCCCCGGCAGGAGGCGATGTTCGCTCGCAGCGCCGTGAGTGCGTTCCGGTCCTGCTCCATGAACGCGGCGGAGGCAGCCCCGCGGGACAGTGCTTCCAGCCCCAGCGCGCCAGTGCCGGCGAAGGCGTCCAGCACGGACTGGCCTTCTAGCTGCCCTCCCCAGGGCGCGTGCAGCAGCATGTCGAATAGCGCCTGGCGCAGCCGTTCCGCCGTCGGCCGCGTGACCGTGCCCGGCGGCGCTTGCAGAGCCTGCCCGCGCCAACGGCCGGCGATGATCCTCAGCGCGGCTCCCGCGGGATGTCCGGCAGCTGGTCGCGCAGCACCTTGCCACTGATCTCGTCCACGGCGCCCCGCTCCAGGTTGCCGAGCTGAAACGGCCCATACGCCACGCGGATTAGCCGCGTTACCTGCAAGGCTAGGTGGGTCATGACCCGGCGCACCTCGCGGTTGCGTCCCTCTCGCAGGCTGACGCTGAGCCAAGTGTTGCTGATTGCCCGCGAGTCCACGGCGGCCTCGATCGGGCCGTAGCGCACCCCCTCCACAGTCACCCCGTCCACCAGCTGCGCCAACGCCCGCTCCGGCACTATGCCATGGACCCGCACCCGATAGCGGCGAATCCAGCTGTTGGAGGGCAGCTCCAGCCGGCGCGCCAGCCCGCCATCGTTGGTCAGCAACAGCAGGCCCTCGCTGTTGAGGTCGAGCCGGCCGACGCTGACCACGCGCGGCAGGTGCTCCGGCAGCCGCTCGAACACCGTGGGGCGGCCTTCCGGGTCGCGATGAGTCGTCACCAGCCCTTCCGGCTTGTGATAGCGCCACAGCTTCGCCCGCTCCGGGCTGTCCACCACCCGGCCGTTGACCTGCACGACATCGTCCGGGTTCACGAAGGTGGCCGGGTGCGCGACGGGCGCGCCGTTGAGTTTGATCCGCCCTTCCGCCAATAATTTCTCTGCATCGCGCCGGCTCGCTACGCCCGCGCGGGCCAGCCATTTGGCAATGCGTTCGCCGCGTTCCGTGGCGGCCTCCGTCACGACGCCGCCGCCACGAAGGCGTCGAAAACCCGGGCATCGCCGGGGTCGATCAGGAACTCCGGATGCCATTGCAGCCCGAGGCAGAACCGGCGGCTGCCGTCCTCCAGACCCTCAATTACCCCATCCGGCGCGGTGGCGTTGATGGTTGCGTGCGGCCCGACGGTGGCGACGGCCTGGTGGTGAGCCGAGTTCACCATCATCGTGTCCGTTCCGACGGTGCGGCTTAGCAGGGTGCCTGGCGTCACGCTGATAACATGGCTTGCTTCGTTGCGCGGGTTGGCCTGCTCGTGCGCCAGCGCGCCGGGAACCGCGTCGGGGACATGCTGGATCAAGGTTCCGCCCAGCGCCACCGCCAGCAATTGCTGGCCGCCGCATATGCCCAGGATCGGCATGTCCAAGGCCAGCGCGCCGTGGAGCAGCGCAAGCTCGGCGGCGGTGCGGCGGTTCTTCAGGGTGACGGTGGCATGAACCTCGGCGACGCCGTACAACGCCGGGTCAACGTCGAACGCGCCGCCGGTGACCAGCAAGGCATCCAGCCGGGCCAGCAGCCCAGCCGCGAGCGCTGGGTCATGCGGCAAGGCGACGGGCAGGCCGCCCGCGGCGGCGATGGCGTCCATGTAATTGGCGCGCAAGGCGTACCAGGGAAAGCTCGACCAGCCGCCCGGCTGCTCGCTGTCCAGGGTGATGCCGATGAGAGGGCGCGTCATGCCCGTCCCTAGAGCAGTTTGGCGCGGGCTGAAACAGGGAGCTTGGATTAAACGTCTGAGCAAGGCTGGGGCTCTGCCAGAACATGGAACCTTTCGGGCACTTGAGCTTGTGATTGAGGGAGGCAGGACGAAAGGCATGGATGCGATGGCGCTTGCGTTGGGGGAGGCCGCGGCCGCAGGCGCCCGCGGCGAGGTTCCCGTCGGCGCCGTCGTGGTCTCGCCTGAAGGCGAACTGCTGGCTCAGGCCAGCAACAGCGTGGAGGCGGAGCGAGACGCGAGCAGCCATGCCGAGATGACGGCCCTGCGCCTGGCCGCCCGCCGCCTCGGCTCGCCGCGGCTGGCCGGCTGCACCCTAGTGGCCACGCTGGAGCCGTGCCCGATGTGCGCCGCCGCCGCCGTCCATTTCCGCGTGGGGCGCGTCGTATTCGGCGCCTACGACCCGAAAGGCGGCGGCATCGAGCATGGCCCCCGCGTCTTCGCGGCCCCTGGCTGCCTGCACCGGCCGGAGGTGGTGGGTGGCGTGCGGGAGGCCGAGTCGGCCGAGATGCTGCGGGCGTTCTTCGCCAAGCTCCGGTGACGGTTCAGCGATACACCGCCTTGGGCCAACGCCGGTGCATCCAGAGCCAGCTTTCCGGCCGTTCGACGATCCAGCGCTCTAGGATGTCGTTCATGGCCTGGGTCATGATCTGGATATCCTGCCGCCGGTTCCCTGTGTTCGGCAGCACCATTGGCGGCTCGCACACCAGGCGGAGGCGGGCCGGGCCGATGCGCTGAACATGGCCGGGAATCACCGGGCACTGGAAGCGCAAAGCCAGCACAGCCAGGGCGGGCGCTGTCATCGCAGGGCGCCCAAACAAGGTGGCCTCAATGCCGTCGTTCATCTTCTGGTCCATCAGCAGGCCCAAGGCGCCGCCCGCTTTCAAATGGCCCAGCGCCGCCTTCGCTCCCGCTCCCCCCTTGCTGAACATCGGCACGGCCGCGCCGATTGCCTCCTGCCGCAACCTGATGACGAGTGCGTCTATGGCCGGGTTCGCCGCTGCCCGAAACATGGAGGAGAACGGCATCCCGTAAGCGGCGCAGGCAGCCGGCAGCATCTCCCAGTTGCCGATGTGGCCGGAGAAGAGGATCGCCGGGCCACCCCGTTCTGCCACGCTCCGCAACGTTTCCGCTCCTTCTATGACCCATCCCGGACCAGTCGGCGTGTTTTGCTTCAGCTTGGCGATGTGGGGAAACTCCCCCACCGTGCGGCCAAGACTCTCCCATGCGCCTCGGATGACCCGGCGGCGTGCGCCTGCATCCAGCGCTGGCAGGGCGAGCCGCAGGTTGATCTCTGCGACCCGGGTCACCGGCAGCCACGGTCCGACCGCACGCGCGATGCCGCCCGCCAGGTTGGATGCGCGCACCGGCCCAAGCGCCCGAAACAGCATCAGCAGGCAGCGCGCGGCCCAGGCTTCCAGCCAGAAGGCGAGCCAGGTCATGCCAGCTTCGCCAGCAACGCGTCGATCTGCTGCTCATTCCGCCATGTCAGCTCCACGCCTGCCACCATCACCTGGGATCGCCACTTGGGCGGCAGCCGGACGGCGTCCTTCGGCGTCGTGATCAGCACCGTGCCCAACGCCTCGGCTTGGCGATGCAGCCGGCGCAACTCGAACTCACGGTATCGGTGGTGATCGGGAAAGGCCTGCTTGGCCGCGACGCCTACCCCGGCCTCGACCAAGGCGGTGAAGAACTTGGCCGGGCGGCCAATGCCGGCAAAGGCCAGCACCGTGCGCCCTGCCAAACCAGGCGCCGCCGTCCGCAGCCGTGCCGCCAGCACCGGCAGCCCCGACGGCAGTTCGGCCGTGGCGGCTGCCACGTCCTCGCCGATGAGCACTGCCGCTCCGCAGCGCGCCGCTCCGGCGGCGACCGGCTCCCGCAATGGGCCCGCCGGCAGCACGCGCGCGTTGCCGAACCCGGCGGCGCCGTCGATCACCAGCAGGGCGAGGTCCTTGGCCAGGCCTGGGTTCTGCAGGCCGTCATCCATCACCAGCACCGTCGCCCCATCGCTGATGGCCACGCGGGCGCTGGCGGCCCGGTCGGCCCCGACATAGGTGGGTGCCAGGGCGGCGAGCAGCAGCGCCTCGTCGCCCACGTCGTCGGCCGTGTGCCCCGCCCCGACCCGGACCGTGCCGCGGCTTCGTCCTCCGTAACCGCGGGTGAGGAATGCGACCCGCCGGCCCTGCCGCGCCAGCCGGGTTCCGAGGTCGAGCGCCAGGGTGGTCTTGCCTGTGCCGCCCACCGACACGTTGCCGCAGCAGAGCACGGGCACGCCGGCGTGCCACCCGGCCCGGGCCACCCGCCGCGCCGCCGCGCCGGCGACCAAGCTGCCGAGGGGGGCGAGCAGGCGCGGCAAAGCCCCGTCATGGTCCCAGAACGCGGGCGGGCGCATCAGCCGGCCATGGCGAGCAGCGCGGCGGCGGCCTGCTGCGGCAGCCCCGCATCCGCGCCCGCCGCGGCCTGCGCCGCCCGTCCTGCCGCGTCCCGGCTCGCCGGGTCCCGCAGGCAGGCGTCCACCCAGGCGGCCAGCGCCGCCTCGTCCTCGACGGTGACGAGGCCGCCGGCCTGGATCAACGCCGCTGCCGCCTCCGCTTGGTTGGCCATCGCCGGGCCGGCGGCCAGCGCGCAGCCCAGCCGCGCCGGTTCCAGCGGGTTCTGCCCGCCCTCGCCGCCGAGGCTCTTGCCGATGAACACCGTGGGGAACAGGCGATACAGCAGCCCCATCTCGCCCAGCCCGTCGGCCAACCAGACCCCCGCGCCGGCTGGCGGGTCGTCGCCCGCGCCGCGCCGCGCCGCCGGCAGCTGCGTGGCCAGGGCTGGGGCGCGGTCCGGATGGCGTGGCGCCACGGCGGTCAGCAGGTTTGGGTGCGCCGGGCTGAGCCTGCGGTGAATGGCGGCGGCGATGGTTTCCTCGCCGGGATGCGTGCTGGCGGCCAGCCAGCGCGGCCGGTCGCCGAGCAGCGCTGCCAGTCTCGATAGCTCCGCCGGGTCGGCGGGCAGCGGCGGCGCGGCGAACTTGAGGTTGCCGGGGGAGCTGACGTTGTGTGCGCCCAGTGCGCGGAACCGCGCCGCGTCCGCGTCCGACTGCGCCCATACCGCGTCGAACAGCCCGAACACGAGCCGCGCGAACCCTGGCGCCCGGGCCCATCCGGCGGCGCTGCGAGCGGATAGCCGGCCGTTCAGCAACAGCAGCGGCACGCCCTGCCGATGGCACGCTGTCAGCAAGTTCGGCCATAGCTCGCTTTCCAGGAACGCCGCGGCGTCGGGCCGCCAGTGCCGCACGAACCGCGCCGCCCAGCGCGGCACGTCCAGCGGCACGAAGCGGTGCAGCGCGCCGGGGCGGCGCAGGGCCAGCAGCCGGGCCGACGCGACTGTCCCCGTCGTCACCAGCACCGCCGCGCCGCCCGCCTGCAACGCGTCCAGCACCGGCAGCAGGGACACGATTTCGCCGACGCTCGCGGCATGCAGCCAGACCAGCGTGCCGGGGGGGCGCGGCGTGCGCTCGACGCCGCGCCGCTCGGCCAGCCGGTCCGGCCACTCTTTGCCGCGGTGGACCCGGCGGCGCAGCATCCATCGCAAACCCGGCGTGGCGAGCGTGGCGGCCACCCGCCAGGCCAGCGCCAGGCCCGCTCCGGACCGGCTCAACCCGGGCACAGCGAGTCCGCCCGGTTCGCTGCATCGTCCAAAGCGGCCTCGATGGCCGGCAATGCGCCCTCCCAGGCAACCCGCGGCACGGTGATGGGTGCGCCACAGACAATGACGCCGCGCCCGAACGGCAGTGGCACGACCATGCGGTCCCAGGTCGGCAGCACCCGGCGCCGGCTGGTCTGCGCGCCGACCGGTAAAATCGGTGCGCCGGACAGCCCGGCCAGCTGCGCCGCCCCCGCCGCCGCCCGCCGCCGCGGCCCGCGCGGGCCATCGGGCGTGATCAGCACGTGCTCGCCGGCCTGCAGCTGAGCAAGCAGCACCCGGATGCTGGCCACCCCGCCCTTCTCCGACACATCCCGCGCCGAGCCATCCTTGGAGGACGACCCGTGCACCACCTTGACCCCGAACCGCTGCACGACAATGCCGATGAACCGCCCGTCCCGGTGCTTGCTGACCAGCACCCGCGGCGTGCCCTGGGCGCCCCGGCGCTGCATGGCGAACCAAAGCGCCGGCACGAGCGGCAGCTGCTCGTGCCAGAAAGCGGCGATCGCCGGGCGCCCGGCGATCTGCTCCAGCACATGCTCCTCGCCCACCAGCCGCCAGCGCGTAGTGCGCAGCGCAAGGTCGAGGTAGCGGCCGACGATCCGGGCGGTCACCGCCTGCACGGCAGCGCTCCGCAGCAGCCTCTTCAACGGTGCTGTCCGCCCATCGGCGGCGCTAGGTCCGCTTGATCGCCAACGGCCCCGGGGACTGGCAGGTCGGCATCATCTCGATCCGGTTAATGTTGACGTGGGCCGGCAGCCCTACCAGCCAGCCCACGGTCTCCGCAATGTCCTCGGCCGTCAGCGGCGTAGTGCCTTTGTAGATGCCGGCCGCCTTCTCCGCATCACCGCCGAAGCGCACCGTGCTGAACTCCGTGCCGCCGCACAGGCCGGGCTCGATGTTCGTCACCCGCACGTTGGTCCCGACCAGGTCCGCCTTCAGGTTCAGCATGAACTGCGCCACGAACGCCTTGGTGCCGCCGTACACGTGGCCGCCCGGATAGGGGTAGTCGCCGGCCACGCTGCCGAGGCTGATGACGTAGCCTGCGTCCCGCTCCACCATGCCGGGCAGCAGGGCGCGGGTGGTCTCCACCAGACCGGTCACGTTGGTGGCGATCATGGTTTGCCAGTCGGACAGGCTGGCGCGCCACGCCGGGTCCAGCCCGAGGGCGAGGCCGGCGTTGTTGACCAGCACGTCCACTTCGCGCCACCCCTCCGGCAGGCTACCGGGCAGGGCGGCGACAGCGGCGGAGTTGGTCACATCGAGGGTGAACGGCAGCACGGCGCCGCCGAGTTCGCCGGCCAGGGCGTCCAGCCGGTCCCGCCGGCGGCCGGTAGCGATGACCCGGTGGCCGTCGCGCACCAGCCGCCGGGCGATCGCCGCGCCGAACCCGGCGGTGGCGCCGGTGACGAGGGCGGTGCTCAAAGGACGCCCAACCCGGCTTTGGCGGTGTCGTCCGGCAGGGGCGTGTTTTCGAGTTCCATGCGCTGGGTTTAACGCGATCAGCCCGGCAGATGGAAGCGGGCGGAGACCGGGCAGTGGTCGGACAGGTGCTCCTTGCGGTCCGCGCCCTCGCGATAGACCAGCACCCGCAGCGAGCCCGGGTCGAGCCAGAAGCGGGCCGCGCCGCCGGCCAGGATGTGATCGATGAAGCGTCCGCCGCCCCAGCATGGGCTGTCGTGGCCCTCATCCGCCAAGGCCAGCGGGGCATCGGCCCGCAGGGCCGCCAGCATGTCGTCCTCCGGCCCCATCCAGCGGTTGAAGTCGCCCAGCATGACAAAGGGCACGTCCTCGCGGCGGCGCTGCGCAACCCAGCCCTGCAGCACGGGAAGCTGGCTGCGCAGGGTGGCGCATTGCGGGCGGCTGCTGGTGTCCAGGTTGTCACGCTGGCATCCGGTCTTGAGATGGACGGCGAGCAGTCGCAGCGGGCCGGAAGGCAGGTCGAGCGTGAGGTCCAGCCCGCTGCGGAGGTGGTGGCGGGCCTCCGGGTAGAGGTCGAGGCCGGTTAGGTCCGGGTTGCGGTGCACGGCGATGCCGCGGCGCACGGCGATGCCGACGCGCTGCACCACGTCATCGTCGGTGAAATACAGCGCGTAGCGGTCGGGCGGGAATAGCACGGAGGCCGCTGCCGGGCCGTCCACTTCCTCCATCGCCACCACGTCCGCACCGAGCTGGGCGGCGTATCGCTTGAGCACGGCGAAGTCGGCGGCGGTCTTGGGCACCACGTCCGCGGGCAGCGCCGGGTCACCCGGGGGGCGGGTGGTGAGCCATTCCAGGTTCCAGGTGGTGACCTTGAGGTCTCCGGCGATGGCAGCGCTTGGCAGCAGGGCCAGGAGCGCCAGCAGCCAGCGCCTCATTCGCCCATCCGGTGGGCGCCGCACGCCAACAGGTAATCCGCCACTGCATCCATCGCCGCTGGCTCCCGAGACGGGTCCCGCGCGTCGCCCGGCGGAACCCAGATGACCGTCTCATAGCGCGCCCGGGTCAGCAGCACGCGATAGGCGTTCAGCTTGTTCTGCAATTTTTCCGCCGTACGCGGCCGGGTCCAGGCGGTGCCGCGGAAGGCGCGGGCCTGCCAGGCGGCGCCGTGGCGCACTAGGTCGCCATCCCAGCACAGTCCCGCGGCGTCCAGCTCCAGGCCCTGGGCGAAGAACTCAGTGGCCGCCACCTCCAGCGCGTTCGAGGCGCGCACGTCCGGGAAGCGGTCGAGGAACCAGCGGGCGACGGCGGCGGGGTCGTCGTGCGGCAGGGTGCTGCCCAGGCCCTCCGCCCGCAGCCGCCGCGCGCCGGAGGAGCAGAGCAGCCCCGCCCGGCGGCTGCCGCGGCAGGCCCGGCGCAGGCGGGCGCGCATCACGCCCAAGTCCCGTGTGACGCTGAACGGCACGCCGGCGTCGGCCAGGGCGCGGGCACGGGGGGCGTCGTTGGCCAGCACAGCGTCCACCCAGGCGGTGGCGGCGGCGCAGCGCAGGGAGCGGACTGGCACGTGCAGGTGGAACGCCGGTTCGGGCCTGAGACCGGGCAGGGCGGGCAGGCGGTGGCGGGGCAGGCCGTCCGCCGCGCGGGGGGCGGCCAGCACGCGCCAGGCGGGGCGATGGCGCAGCGCCTCGCCCCATTCGGCTAGCCCGCCCTCGCCGTCGTGGATTTCCTGCCCCGTGCCGATCAGGCAGAGCACGGCGGGGCCGTCCGCGCGCCGGACCATGATGTCCAGCAGCAGCGCCGGCTCGCTGCGGTCGAGCGGGTGGGTGCGCGTGGCAGTCTTGGCGATGGCGTGGCCAGTGGACCAGCAGCGCTGCGCCTCGTCGATCACCACCACGCGTTCCGAGGGGACGCCGCCCTGGGCGTAGCAGTCCCGGAAGGCGGGCAGGGCCTGGATCACGCCTTCCATGCGCTGCCGCGCCGCCCGGGGTGAGCCGCCGGCGTCCCGCGCCAGCGCCTCGCGCAGCACGTGGACCAGGCTCGGGTTGCCGGTGAGGAACGCGGCCTCGCCGGCGAACGCGGTGTCCAGGCCGCACAGTGTCTTGCCCGCGCCGGGGATGCCGGTGATGAACAGGATGGTCGGTTGCCGCTCCGCCGCCGCCTGCGCCACGGCGCGGGTGATCGCCGTGCGGGTGGCGCCGAGGTTGTCCGCCGCGGCGTGGGCGGTGCGGATGTCTGCCACGCCGTGCCGGGCATAGAGCATCCGCGCTGCCTCAATCAGCGACGGGATAGGGCGATAGGGCGCCTGCTGCCACGCCGCCGGGTCCAGCGCCGGGCCGAACGGGGTGGCGGTGGCGATCTCCTGCAGCCGCGCCTCCAGCGTGGCGGCACTGGCTTCCATGACGGGCGTGACGCCCGGCAACATCAGCGGGCGGGCGGCGCTGTCCCGAGAGGCGTCCAGGGTGATGAGCAGGGGGATGACCGGGTGGGCGCGGCTGCCATGGTGGAAGTCGTGCAGGTCGAGCGCCGCGTCCTCCGCCGCCTCGCGGTCCCGGCCAGTGTGGCGGCGGCCGGAACGCACGGTGCAAGCGACGATGGCGCCGCGGGTGAGGATGACGGCGTCGATGCGGCGGCGCAGGCGGGGGAGGCGCCAGTCGAGGTGGATGGTCCAGGGGCCGGAGGGGAACATGGGGAGAGGGTAGGAAAGGGAAGTTAAGGATAAAGGTTTGCTCCGGGCCGTAATATTCAGGCTTAGGTTTTCATTCGTCTCAACAGCGCTTCTCACCTTCGCGTAAGGCCTTCTTGAAGGTGTTAATTGGCCGAAACTGTCCATGTTCTGGGTATGGAGCATCATGGATCCTTTGTGGGTGCTGGGCCGTTTCGTAGTCGTGCGGCGCTACTGATGAACAACGAATCGCGCAAATTACGGCACAAGCGCAAACACTCTCAGGATGGATTTGGCAGATGACTTGGCATGTCACGCCAAACACTCAATGCCACTGAGACTGGACGGTATGATTTCAGTTTACATTTAGGATTTTATACATCCCGCCTTTCCTAGCTAGAGATTAAAGGTATCCTCAGTGGAGGCATGAAGAAGATCGCAGAATATGGGGTATGGCTATAGGCTCGGATGTAAAACGAGTTCTTGTTTCTACCGAGTTAAATGCATGTGATCGATGTGGGTGCGGAAGTCGGCTTGATTACCCGCTTGCTGCCACAAGAAAATGCATTTGATCGAGACTTAAAGGGTAGGAAAGCTGTAGTTCCCTTTGGACGGAAGCCAAACGGCGGGAAGGTGATCCGGAAACACCCTCACGCATCCATATGATAAATCCGCATACTGGCAACGGCGCTGCGCGATGCGGCCATATCTTGGATCAGCCGTTTGCTGCTCCTATCGGCCAAGTTGATCACAAAAAAGCAGCACGACCCGGGAACGGGAAGACGGCAGCATTCAGGCAAGTGGCGCACGTAGTTACCTGAGAACCTTCATCAGGGGTGAAGGAGTCGTCCTGCTTTCAAAACTTGGCTCCTTCCGGGTGCAGGGCAACGCCCTGCTGTGGCGGCATCGCCGCGGCGATCTCCGCCTCGCTCAGCCCAGCCTCGCGCAGCGCCTGCGCCGTGTGCTCGCCGTAGCCGGGCGCGCCGGTGCGGATAGATTGCGCCGTGGCGGAGAACCGCGCCGCCGGACGCCCGGCGCGGATGCGGCCAGCCGCCGGGTGGTCCAGCTCCACCACGAGGCCATTCGCCAGGACCTGTGGATGGGTGAGCGTGGCGGTGCGGGTGAGCACGGGAGCGCAAGGCACGCCGGCGCGAGTCAGCCGGTCCAGCCACTCGGACGCGGGCCGGGTCCGCAACACCTCCTGGGTCAGCGCCAGCCGCTCGTTGATGTGCTGCTGGCGCAGGCCGGGGTTGAGGAAGCGCGGGTCGTCCAGCCAGGCTGGCTGGTCCAGCGCCTGGGTGAGCGCTGTCCACTCGCGGTCGCTCTGCACGGCGACGCTGATCGGGGCATCGGCTGTCTCGTAGATCAGGTCGGTGAAGCTGGCGGCGTCCTGCTGCGGCAGGTCGTCGCCCACGAAGGTCTGGCTGCCCATGTCGGATGCCCACAGGAACGCCGTCACCGCCTCCAGCATGGACAGGCGGACGTGCTGGCCCTCCCCGGTGCGGCTGCGGGCGAACAGGGCGGCGGCGATGGCCTGCGCCGCCACGATGCCGGTCAGCTTGTCGGGCAGGATGGTGCGGACCAGGCGGGGGCGCTTCTCGTCGGAGCCGGCCTGTACCGTGGCCAGGCCGGACACCGCCTGCACCAGCGGGTCGTACACCGGCTTGGCGGCATACGGCCCGGCTTCGCCGAAGCCGCTGATCGAGACGTAGATGACGGCTGGGGACACGGCGCGGATGGCGGCCTCCCCCACGCCGATGCGCTCGGCGACGCCGGGGCGGAAGTTCTGCACGAACACGTCGGCCTTAGCAGCCAGGCGCAGCAACGCGGCGCGGCCGGCCGCGGCCTTGAGGTCCAACACGACGGAGCGCTTGTTGCGGTTGTTATTGAGGAACGAGGCGGATTGGCCACCGCGGCGATTGGCGCCGGCGCGGGTGTGGTCGCCACCCCCGGGCGCCTCCACCTTGATCACGTCGGCACCCTGGTCGCCCAGCATCATGGTGGCGAGCGGACCGGAGATCATGGAAGTGAGGTCGATCACGCGAATGCCGTGCAGCGGGCCGGGCATGGCCGTTCTCCTCAAGCGGTCCAGTGCAGCAGCGGCGGCAGGTGGACCATCACCCGGCCGCCGCCACGGGTGAAGCATAGCCAGGCGGTGGCGAGCATGACGCCTGCCACGATCACCGGTTCCGCTGGCGACCCGGCGCGGCACAGCGGCAGGCCCCAGTTCCCCCGCAGCGGCCAGGCCAGCCGCAGCCCGGCTGGGGTCAGCATGTCGGCCGCCAAGTGGGACAGGTAACCCACCGCCAGCCCGCACACCCAGCCGCGCCGGGTGCCGAGGTGCAGCAGCAGGGCCGCCATGCCGAACACCGCCACCAACGAGTGCGTCATCCCGCGGTGGCCGAAGATGGCGGCGAGCAGGGTGGAGACGGGACGGGAGCGTTGCCCAACCCAGGATTTCGGGTGGTCGATGTCCGGCAGCAGTGACCCGGCCATGGCCAGGCCGAGCGTCACCGGGTCCCACGGCGGAAGGTGCAGCAAGGGGGCTACGGTAATCCACGCGGCCGCCCCGATCACGACGTGCGAGCGCGCCATCATGCGGCGCAGCTACGCGTGCTTCCGAGTCGCGGCAAGCGACGGTGCATCGGCGCGGCTGGACGGCAAAGCTGTGCTGGCCTGGCAGGCTGCCGACGAGGCTGACCTTGACCGGCCATATGCCTGCAACGCGCTGCCCGGCATCGGCGCGGTCGGCGAAGCATCGCGCCAAGAGCGGCCACGGCCTGCGCGATGTACCAAGCAGGGCTGTGCCCCCATGGGCGTCGCGCAGGCATGGGCGAGACGGCGGCCAGCAACAAGCGGCTGTCCGTGTCCACAAGGGCGTGCCGCTTGCCCGCGCTTGCCCGCGCTTGCCCGCGCTTTGGCGTCATAGCCGCACCCTGGCCGCATCCTGCCGTGCTCGCCCGCGCCGTTCGCGCGTCCATGACGGCAGCTGTCGGCGCCGCATCGCGGCCGGCCCATTCGCGGTCGGCCATGGCAAGGGCATGCGTCATGCGCTCAAACGGGCTGGTGCCTGCCAGGCGCAGGAACCAGCGATGCACGGTGAGGGATGGCGGGAACTCGTGCGGCAGGTGTGGCCACGCGTATCCGGTCCTAAGCACATGCAGGATGGTGTCCACTGCGAGCCGCAGCAGCCGCTTATGCGGCCTGCCCGTGGCCGCCGAAGGCGACAGGGATCCACATGGGCAGCCTCGGAAACCTCGAACACTCCCGAAACACACACGGCCGGTGCCGCTCAGCTTCGCACCACTTACCCAGTAAGCTTAAAAAACCAATTCTACTCTACAACAAAGCAAGAGCAGTTGACTTGAATGTAAAACCTGCGCCGTGTTGATATTGTAAAGTTGGCTAAATTGCAAAGACAGTAATTGCAAACCGCCGTCGGAACTGCTGATTTACCGATCCACCCGGACTGCTTTCATCAGATGTCGCTTTTCCACCAGCATGTCTGTCGTAGAATTTTGGTCGGACAAGGACGAATCATCCTCCGCCTCGATCTCGCGGCGGGCTTGCTGCCAGTGATTATCATGAGCACCGTTAGGCTGCCCCACATTTTCCTATGAAGCATAAGCACGCTGGCTGACGCGTTCGTGCCCCATAATCATATTTCCTTATCTGAACTTGAGCAAAGTGAGGTCAGCAAAGTGTCAGGCTCGAAACCAAGTTCGCGTGCTTTGCGCTCGAACTCATCGCGGAGGTCATCGATCACCGGCAAGTGCAGCAGCTTCAACTCAGAATGGATGGTCTGGGCAGGCCTCGATCTGACATCGCGTTCGAAGCCGTAAATCACATCCTCGGCCGAATCGTAGCTGCGAAAACGGTCGACCTCGGCGCGTGTCGCTTTCTGGACATGTTCAACCATGGCCTTGTCAGGTCCGGCTCGGTCGGCCATGAGCATGGGGTAGAAAGCTCGGTGGACGATAAAGTCCACTAACTCGTTCCTGACGCCGATGACATCCTCCGTCAGCCGCGTAGTGTCGCGGCTGGTGTGCTGGGATGATGCCATATGCGCGTCGGTGCTCATGCTCCTGCAGATCATGACGACATTCCTTGGTTGGCTGAGCTGCTCAAGGGCAGGCACATGCGGCATTCCAGACCTTCGGGTTGGTAATCCAGCTTCACCGTCCCACCGGACGGAATGCCTTTCTCGAGCAGGTGGGAACCAAAGCCGCGTCGGGTTGGCGGCTCCACCATGGGACCGCCACGCTCGCGCCAAGCGATGTCCACCTTGCAGTCTCCCTTTCGGGTTTGGCCGGCGGTCCATGCTACCTCCACCCGGCCTGCCGGGACGGACAACGCGCCGTATTTCACGGCGTTGGTGGCGAGCTCGTGAAAGGACAGGCTGACCGCCACGGCCAGGCCTGCCCCCAACAGCACGGACGGACCTTCGACGGTGATGCGGCCGGATGGGCCGCCATGGGCCGCCAGCGCGCTCTCGATAACCTCCCGCAGGTTCGTGTCATGCCAGTCGGCGCGGGTCAGCACATCGTTGGAACGTGCCAGCACACGGAGGCGGGCACCGAATGCCGCGCCGAACTCAGCGGCCGTTTCCGTGTGACGGCGCGTCTGCGTGGCGACGGCCTGTACTAGCGCAAAGGTGTTGTTGATGCGATGGCTCATCTCGGCCATCAGCAACTCGCGGCGTTCGGCGGCTGCCTGGACCTCCTTACGGTCGCGCAAAATGTTCAGAAAACCTTGCAGTTGCCCGTCCCCATCCAGCAAGGGCATCATCAAGCCGCTGGCCCAAAAGCGGGTGCCGTCCCGGCGCAGATGCCAACGCTCGTTGCATGCGCGGCCTGTTTCGGCCGCCAGGCGCATCTCGATGGCAAATCTGCCATTGCTGCGATCTTCGGCGGTGAAGACGACTTCCCCCGACCGGCCGAGGATTTCGGCCTCAGCGTAGCCCATGATGGTCTGAGCGCCCACATTCCAGCTCGTCACGCAACCATTGGCATCCATGGTAATGATGGCGTAGTCGGTCGCGCTGTCCAGGGTCAGGCAGAGACGCGCATCCCGCTCGCGCAAGGTGCGGAGTTCCGCTTCCAGCTCGGCGATACGCGCTTCGTAAACATAGCTGTCTCGCTTGCCGCAGGACGAGACAAGCTCTGCTAGACTGTTGATCGGCAAGGCGACGATCCCCGTAAGTGAGGCGGCCGCCGTTCCAGCCACCACCATGTAGTCTGGTTTGGAAGCGGGATACATACTTCGGCCACCCATCATTTATAGGTCAGCACGATCCTGCCGGTTGTCGGATTTCCGGCATCGGCGCACCGGAATGCGTGTATGCTAAGCGAATTGCCCGCTGAGATTCTCGGCGTGGGTGCCAGAGAGAGGTTTGTGCTCCCGCCGTCACACGTCGCGGAGCCTCTCATGGCCGTTTTCCGATCGTCGCACCCTGCGCCCCAGAACCGTCTGCTCGCCGCCTTGCCGGCCGAGGATTTAGCTCGAATCTGGCTTCGGCTCGAAGCGGTCGAGTTTGGCTTGCGCGAGGTCATCCAAGCTCCGGACAAGCCGATCGCGGCCGTTTACTTCCCGGAAAACGGCTGGGCCTCGATGATGGCGCTGCTGGCCGACGGCAGTGCGGCGGAGGTCGGTATCGTCGGTTTCGAAGGCATGGTCGGTTTATCGCTCCTGCTTGGCAGCGATCGTACCGTGACTGAAGCCATGATCCAGGCGCCCGGCACGTTCCTCCGACTCGGCGCGGCTGCATTTCAGGAGGAACAGGACCGCAGTCCTCCCCTGCGCAAGCTGTTGCTGCGCTACGCCCTGGCGTTCCAGGCCCAGGTGGCGCAGACCGCGGCCTGCAACGGACGCCACGCCCTGGATCAGCGCCTGGCCCGCTGGCTGCTGACCGCCCATGACCGAACTCACGGCGACAATTTCCCGATGACGCAGGAGTTCCTGTCGATCATGCTTTGCGTGCACCGTTCCGGCGTCACGGTTGCCGCGCGTCTGTTCCAACAGGCAGGGTTCATTCGCTACAGCAACGGCCAAATCACTATCACCGACCGGGCCGGACTGGAGGCGGCCGCGTGCGAGTGCCATGGCGTCGTCGTTCAGGAGTTCCAGCGACTGCTGGATACGACCTGGGGTTAGATCGCCGTCTCATGGACCACGGCGGATCATTGCCCTGGCCGATGCCGCGTGGGACGACTTCTTCGACGCGCCTGGCATCGATCTTGGCACTGCAACAGCTTACAGCCGAAGATCGCGATGGGTTCTGATACTGCGGTATCTACTCGATACCAATCTCTGCATCCGTGTGTTGCGCGATTGATCCGCCGGCCTGTGTGAGCGCTTCGATGTAGAGGCGAGCGGCCTGTGCATATCAAACATGGCCCTCTACAAGCCATTCCTCGGCGCGGAACGTGGCCCAACCTGCAGAGAACCACACCGCGGTCGAGCGCTTCGCCGCGCGGCTACTGCTTAAAGTCGGTCTCCTCCAGACGAGTCTGCACGGTCCGGCCGCTCTCCCAGGAATTGGCACCCGGCGCGACATTCGGCATCGGGATGTCGGCGCGGTTCCGACGTTTGTGCGCCGTGGAGATGCCCAGCCTGCGGTCCCGGTTATGGATCATAGCCTCGTTGGCCTGCCCGTCCTCCGTGAAGCCCATCATCAACTGCGGGATGCCATAGGGAAAGTCGTCCCGATCGTACTGCCAGGTGTGAAAAGTCTTACCATACGTCGTCACCAGGTCCTTGAAGTAGGCGTGCTCGGCGAGGTCGGGGATGCCTGGGGCGACGAGAATGCCGGACTTCACCTCGTAGTGATGGCTGTGCCAAAGGCGCTTCTCGTCTTCAGGCAGGCCACGAAAGCGCTCCTTGCTGATGATGTACTCGATACCGATCAGGCGGGCATCGGGCGCGTTGCGGTCGAAGATCACGCACTGGTGCAGGTCGTGGCGCAGGTGGATGCAGAAATGCGACGCCTCCACCTGCTGGCCCATCTCGTCGGCGTACATGTGGAAGCCGTTCAGGTAGGTGCTCATCGCATCCAGCGGGTACTTCGGCTGCAGAGCACCGGCCGCTAGATCAAGCACGCGATGCTTGAGGGAATGTCCCCGGCCGACGCGCGCCGCGGTGACGATTTTACGGCCGAACACCACACCCGCCGCAGCCACCACCCCGGCTGCGACGCCAACGCTGATGGAGCCGAGCAGCCCACGGCTGGAGCAATGCGGACAGGACGCATCGTGTGCAGATTCCATAAGTTGTTCTCCCTCACGCCCACAAACGCAGGAAGCCGGGACCAGACGCCTTCAAAAGTCCGCAATGAGATCGAAAGCGACAATCCGCGCTGCACGATGGTTGGTGTCCGCTTTTCCCAGCTACCGTCTCTGTACTAGACAGTGTGAGCCACGAAGATCGAGGTGAAGTTCCCCAGGCAATGCGGATACGGGCTTTTAGATTGAGAATAAAGCTGCCGAGCTGCAGGGATCGTCAAAAGGTGGCGATCAAAGTCTCATCTCCCTTGCTCAGATTGAGGCGTACTGATTCGATCTCGTGCAAGTCGCAGCTGGCAGTCTGAACTCCCACAACAAACAAGCGCGTCGACATCTCGCCATCGGCTTTGGCCATTACTGTGGCGCTGATGCTGGAAGCGGTATTCTGCCTGGTCCTGCGCCAGACCGAAGGGTTGATCGGCTCCATCATCGCCCTGCTCGGCCTCGATCTTACCATGCCGGATCACGCCACCTTGAGCCGCCGAGCCGATAGTTTGGACGTGGTTTGCCTTTGGCCGGGCTCCGGTCCCGTGCCTCTGCTGGTCGACGGCACGGAGCTGAAACTCTGCCGTTCCGGCGAATGGCTGCTCGAGAAGCATGGCACGCGGACCCGGCGATCATGGCGCAAGCTACACGATGCTATGGACGCCAACACCGGACGGATCGCGGCGGCGGTGCTGAGCACCAGCGACGTCGATGGTACCTTACAGGTCGGCGCCTTGCTCGATCAGGTGGACGCTCCGGTGATCTCGTTCACCGCCGGCGGTGCCTGCGATCAGGACGGCGTCTACGGCGATGTTGTCGCGCGCTATCTCAAGGCGTGCGTCATCGTCCCACCACGCTCCAGCGCCGTGCCAAATGACACAGCAAAGACAGCGCCGACGATGCGCGACCGGTACCTGCAGATCATGGCCGAGTGTGGCCGCATGGCTTGGCAGAAGACCGCTGGTTACAACTGGCGGGCTCTAACTAGGGCCGACATCAGCCACTTCAAACGAGTTGTCGGTAACGGTCCGCTATATCGCCGTTAAAACGCTGAACCGGATGTTTGAAATCGAGCAACCGGAGTACTTCCGCTTCCCACAATAATGAAACGAAACGGCCGAACTGCGACCGCCTACTGATCTATGCGACAAAGTCGCGACAAGGGAGGATCGTTCATGCGTGTTGCTGCCATCCTGCTCGCCGCCACCGCGTTCTCCACTCCCGCCTATGCGGCCGATTTGGTCCTGAAGCGCGTCATGCTGTCCTCCGCCGGTGTCGGCTACTTCGAATACTAGGCGGCCGTAGATGGCCCGGCGACCCTCGGCCTGGATGTCTCACTGGACCAGGCGGACGATATACTAAAATCCCTGGTCATTTTTGACGACACGGGCGGCGTGGGCGGGATCGACCTGCCGGGCAGGGATGATGCCCATGCCGCTTTTGGTGACGTTCCATTCAGGCAGGATGGCCTGGCCTCTCCGCTCGCTTTTCTCAACAGCCTGCAAGGTGTTGAGGTCAGTGTCGCCGGCCCGCGTCCTATGACCGGGCGCATACTCCATGCCGAGCTGGTACAGGATACGCCAGCTCAGCCGAACGCGCCGGCTCCAGCCCGCACTCGCGTTAGCGTGCTGACCGTGGACGGGCTGAAGCAGTTCGTTCTCGAGGACAGCGAGGCCGTCCAGGTCACCGACCCGGCGCTTCGCGAACGCATCGCCCATGCCCTGGCCGCCGCCCGCCACGAAACCGCGCAGGACGCCCGCCACATCACTATTCATGCCACCGGGCCGGGCCAACGCATTCTCCGGGTGAGCTACGTCGCTGCCGCCCCGCTCTGGAAAGCATCATACCGATTGGTGCTGCCCGCCGCAGGTGCTGATCCGGACTCAAAGGCCAGGCTGCAAGGTTGGGCCACGCTGGAGAACACCACCGGAGCTGCTTGGTCCGGCGTCACGCTCTCCGTCCAGTACGGTAACCCCATCACGTTCCACCAGGCAATCTACCGCTCCTACTTCGTGTCCCGCCCAGATGTGCCGATAGAAATTCTCGGCTGGCTCTTGCCCGACGTCGACAGCCGAGCCCACTCGGCCATGGCCGAAATCCCAGCCCCGCCACTTCCTGCTCCAGCACCGGCCATCGGCCGTGCGGCACCCTTGACGGCGCAAAAGGCGCAGGCCCCGACCGGCGGCATGGCGGCCCCGGCTGAAGCCGCTGCCGTGGCCGAAACGGCCGAGGAAACAGTGTTCACCGTGTCCTCGCCCGTGACCCTGGCCGCCGGGCACAGCGCCTCCATCCCCTTCCTCGACAGCGCGTTTCCTGCCAGCCGGGTCTCGTTGATCACCGAGGACCAATCCCACCCACTTGCCGCGATCCGCCTTGTCAACAATTCCGGCGCCAGCCTGCCCGCTGGCGTACTGACGCTGTATGACACGACAGCTGATGCACCTTATACCGGCGATGCCCGGCTTGGCGGCGTCCCCGCGAGCAAAAGCCGCCTGATCTCCTACGCCCAGGATCTCCGCACCACCGCCGAATGGCAGCATGACGAAGATGTGACGGTCGCCGGACTGACGGCCGCGTCCGGCGTGCTGACCGTGGACGAACGCACCCGCAGCCTGGTGCACGTGACGCTGACGGGGCCTGCGCTCGAATCCAGGCACGTCTTGCTGGAGCTGCCGAAGCCTTCCGGCAGCATGATTGCCGATGGCTTTTCCAGGCCCACCGAGGAAACCGCATTTGCCTGGCGCTTCGCCGCCGACCTTGAACCTGGCGAAGTGAAGCGGCTCACGCTTGCCGTGGATCGCCATGACCAGCAGACGATCGCCACCTTGGACGACACGGACGCCGTCGCCACCGTGCTCAACCTGCATGGGGCCACTGACGCGGCTAGAGCCGCCCTGAAGCGCATCACTGACTTTCGCGCTCAAGAAGCGGCTTGTACGACGGATCGCGATGCACTGGCCAAGCAGCAGGAAGCGGTAGACGCCGACGAGCAGCGCGTGCGGAGCAACTTGGCCGCGGTCAGCACCGGAGACGCCATCCGTACTCGGCTGCTCCGTCAACTCGACGCCGACGAGACGCGCCATGGTCAGCTGGACGCCGCCATCAACACTGCCACCACCGCAGTCACCGCCGCCCACGCGGCGCTCGTGACTGCCGTCGCTACATTGCGGTTTTGAGCAGTGGCCTCGGCCACTCCCTCCTGAGGAGACTTACTGGTTCAACGAACTCAGCCCAGCTCTAAACGAAGTCTCATTCACTCGGCCGAAGGATGGCGATGATCGGAGGATTACCGGACAGCACCGCACGACGGATCGGCGAAGCCATTTTTCGAACCGCCGAAATTCCGGCATTGATTCCAATTCTGTGCGTCGCTGGTGCTATCATGTGCCTACTCTAAGCCAGGCACCCCGTGAGCGGTCGGACCAAGCTGCTCCGATGGCTTGCCGTACTGTTGGCCGTCGTAGCGGCGGGACCAGCGCTATTCATCATTTTAGCAACCAACCGTTGATGCAGCCTTTCGCCAAACTCGGCGATCAGCAACCCACGAGTAATCGCTCATACATAGCCGAGCGTGAAGGTCGCCTATGAATGGATGCTGCCGACCGGGAACCCTCGGTTGGGCCTGTCTGCTTCCTGCCAGTGTCTTCTCCGAAGCGGAGCGGAAACCCGTAAGCAATCAGTTCCGACCTACCTCAATTTGAGCCGGGCAATTTTCTTGATCAGGCCAACTCGGGATATGCCCAGGCGACGGGCGGCCTCGCTTTGGTTGCCGCTGGAGGCTGCAAGAGCGTCACGGAGCATTCGCGTTTCCAATTGGGCGATTGCGTCGTCCAGCGCTCCAATGAGAGGCTCAGACCCCAGCGCTGCGTCTTCGACGGGGTCTGACTCGCCAGCGGCGAAGCGGAGGCTAGCGGCATCGACCGGGCCGGACGCGGCAAGGGCTGCCGCCAGCTCGACGACGGCGCGCAACTCACGGACGTTGCCGGGCCAAGTGTGCTCGGCGAGCCAGGCCAGCGCGTCCTGAGTGAGCCTGTTCGGGACGGCAGCTCGGCGGAGGAACAAGGCGGCAAGAACGGGAACGTCCTCACGCCGTTCCGCAAGCGCCGGGGTACGCACTACGACGCCCTTCAAGCGATAGAACAGGTCCTCGCGGAAGCTGCCCTGGGCCACCATCGTCTCGATGTCGCGGTGAGTGGCAGCAAGGATGCGGACATCGACGCGTTTTTGCACCCGGCCGCCCACGGGGACGAAGGTGCCTTCCTGCAGAAAGCGCAGCAACTTGACCTGCATCGCCATTGGCATCTCGCCCACCTCGTCGAGGAACAGCGTGCCGTGGTGAGCGGTCTCGACCAAGCCGGGCTGGTCGCGATGCGCTCCGGTGAAGCTGCCCTTGAGATGGCCGAACAGCTCGCTTTCCAGCAGTTCGGCCGACAGGGCGCCGCAATGCACGGGCACAAAGGGCCCGCGCGCGCGCGGGCTGGTGGCGTGCAACGCACGCGCCACCAGTTCTTTGCCGGTGCCGGTCGGGCCAAGGATGATGACGGCAACGCCGGTGGGGCCGAGGCGGCGAACCATGTCGCGGAGCCGGGTCATGGCGGCGGACCGACCGGCGAGGCCCAGATCGTCGGTGCTGTCCTGTTGGCGCAGCCGGGTCAGTTCGGCATCCAGCTTCGCTTTGCGAACCGCGCGGGCAACAATGACTCGCAGCATGTCGGGCTCGATCGGCTTGGCGACGAAATCCCAGGCGCCCCGCTCCATGGCTTTCAGCGCCAAGTCGTGGTGCGCGTGGCCGGTCAGCACAATAACGGGGGCGGGCGCGAAGGCCGAGATAAGGTCGAGCCCGGCCTCCGGGTCCATGCGCGGCGGCATGGAGAGGTCGAGCAGGACCACGTCGGGCCTCACATCGGCAAAGGCGCGCAGCGCGTGATCGGCGTCGTCGGCCAGGGTCACGCGGTGGCCAAGGTTGCGGAGCCAGGCGCCGCCGAGGCGCTGGAAGGCAGGTTCATCGTCGGCCAACAGGATGTGGCCGTGATCATCCTGGACGGCACTGTTCATCGGGTCGCTGCCGGGAAAACAAGGGTGAAGCAGGTGGTCCAGCCAGGCCGCGCATCGAGGGCCACCGAGCCACCATGCGCTTCCATGATCCGGGCCACGATGGCGAGGCCCAAGCCCGTGCCGCCAGCCCGGCGAGACACAAAAGGTTGGAACAGCCGGTCCCGCAGCTCGGCAGGAATACCAGGCCCGTTGTCGCAGACGTGGATGCGAACGGTGGCGCCGGCGGCCTCGATCTCAATCCCGATCCGCCCGTCGCCGACCAAACGGGCATTTTCGACCAGGTTGTCAAGCGCCCGCCGCAATTGGTGCAGATCGGCCCGGATGCGCAGGCCGGCCGGGACCGAAACCGGGCGGCCGAGTGCTGCGGTCGCAATCTCGGCAGGATTGATCGGGGCGGGTTCCACCGTCCAGGGTTTTGCGTAATCGAGCAGGTCGTCGGCCAGGCGAGCGATGCGGCGTACCTGGTCGCCGACCTCGCGCCGCGTATCGGCATCCGCCATCGCGACCGCCATGGCAATGGTGTTGAGCGGGTTGCGGACATCGTGGGCGACGGTCGCTGCGAGCGCGCCGAGTTCAGTAAGGCGATCGCGGTGCTGCCGGTCGCGCTCGGACACGCGGGTCGCCTCCTGGCTGTCCACCCGCACTGCCTGCTCCGCGAGCACGTCCGCGAACAACCCGGCCAGGCGCCGCACCCCGGGCGGCGCCGCATCCCAGCCCTCCAGCTCGCAGGCCCATCCAGCCGTGCCGGTCCGGCAGCTTACGGCGGGCACCCCGGCGGTGGGCCGTGCGACGCCGACCTGGACGGGGGTGTTGACGATGCGTGAAAGCAGGGAAGCGGCGCTGCTCCACAACGCGTCATGCGTGTCGGCACCTGCCAGGATCGCACGCCAGCCGCGAAGATCGGCGGCGGACACAGTACGGCCGGGATAGACGACGCGCTCAGCCAGGCGCCGCACCGGCCCGCCAAGCACCAGCACGGCCACGGCCGCGACGACGCCGGACAGCCACTCGGCCCCGGGCAGGCGCAGCAGCGGCACGGCGGCTCCGATCCCGCCGGCCAGCAGCCCGGCAAGCCCAACCAGCAGGGTCCACCCGAGCGCCCGACGCGCCCAGGCATTGGCGACCAGCACCCGGTAGCGCAGCACGCCATAGACCAGGATGAGCGGATACAGCGGCAGGCCGAGCAGCGGCCAGGGATAGAACGGCAGGCCGAGGACGGGCACCGCATAGCCCGACATGCAGGCCAGCCCCCAGGCGCTGGACGCGGCGACGGCGGCGATCTGTCGCCGCTCCAAGCCCTGGCCGCGCAGGAATGCCCGCAACAGGACAAGCTCCCCCGTCCCGGCCAGCGCGGCCCAGACGAGGCTGGTCATCCACCCGACACGGTTCGGCACCGCCACCAGCGACACCCCGGGCATCGCTACGAAGTGCCCGGGCGGAAGCACCACCGACGCGCAGGTCGCCGCGAGGCCAATTGCGTAAATGGCGGCGAGCCCCCCTTGCCGCGTCGCGACACGGCAGAACACGAGGGTGAAATGCAGGAATACCGCCGAGGTGAGCGCCGCGGTGGCCAGCAACATGAGGGCAGGCCGTTCCGCGTCCAAATCCGTCCACGCAGGCAGTTCGTTGCCGGTGATCCAGACCGCGACGCCGAGCACGAAGCCGACCAGCAGCCGCGCGCCGGCCACTCGGTCCGCCCAGTGCAGCAGAACTGCCGCGAGGCCAAGCGTTTCCAGCAGCGAGAGGAACAGGGCGACGTGGATGGCCATGACGGGCACTACCGCAAGTTCAGGGCCAGACGTGCCGGCATGGAAATTGGCGCGTCTGCGGCGAGACTTGTCAACTTTGGATACAGCTTCCTGTTGCATTACCGTATCCGTGGTAGTCAGCGGTACGCCGAAACGATTCCCGATGCTCAACGAATTCAGAGACTTCATAGGATGGACCAGACTGGCACGCTGTCTGCGATGAGGGTGGGGCTACCCCTTCAAGGAGTCTCTCGTCATGCACACCACCGTTTCCCCCGTCGGCGCCGCCCTCGCTGTCGACTGGATGCAACTCGTCATCGCCGCCGTGCTCACGCTTGGCCTCACCACCACGGTCGCCATCGTCATCCGCCGATCCCTGTTCGGCGTACTGCAGCTCATTTGCGGGCATGATGTTGGCGCCCGCTTCTGGACGACCTTCGCCTCGGTGCTGATGGTGATGGGGCCGTTGTTCCTCGTGTTCACCGCGGCGGGTGGGGCGGACAACCTGGCCGATTTCGTGCGCCGGGCCGTCTACCTGGTCTCGTTCGGGCTGATTGCCGCGTTCCTGGTCATGGGCGCCGCCGTCATGCTGAGCGCACCCAGTCAGGCCATGACCCGGGTCCGCTCCGCCCAGATTGCTGCTGGCATCACCGACCGGCCGGTGGATGAGTGATCATGACCGGTCTGGCCCGACTCTACGGCCCTGCAAGCGCGTGTGCACTTGCAGGGATGGCGTGGCGGATGGGGTGGCTTAATTCGCCTCAGCTTCATCAGTTAGGGGCCGTGCTGCTCGTTCTGACGTTCATGCTGCTCGGCTTCCTGCTCGTCGCCGGGTTGTGCGTCGTATTGGCTGGCCTCGTCGGGTGGCTGCTGTGGCGGCTTGTTGCGGCTGTGGCAGCTACACTTGCACCGCATCCATCCCGGTCAGCCCCGGAAAACCAGCCATGACGGGCACGACAAGAGCCGGGTCGAACGTCCTGGTTCTTGGCACGAGCGGCTTCATCGACCGCCATCTCGTTATTGACCTGCTGAACGAGCCTACGCTGTAACCTGCGCTGGGTGGGGTGTCGCAGCACCCCGCCCATGCTTCCCGACCTAGCACACGACGAGCGCTGACCTGACCATCTAGGAGTGTGCTGCTAGTGATGTGTAGCTGGCGGGCGATCGGCGTGACGGAGCCGCCACACTATCGCTGATGGGTCGAGTATGGCGGCCTGAAGCTCGACCAGTGGCGTCGGCTGTCCGCGTTGCGCCGCGAGAGCGAGTGAGTGCTGCGTCTGGTTGGGACCGTACAGCGCCACCATGCATCACCCGCGACTTCGCCGCGATGCAGGCCGGGCAGGTGACCCGCTACGGTGCCCTGACCTGGGACGGGCGGCGTCCCCATCACCTCGTCCTGCCCTGCGTTGCAGCGCCGCTGACACCGGTTCCGTCCGGCCAAGTGGCGCTGCTCTGACCCGCAATCCCGAACCACAACTCATGAGGAGGAGCGGGGAGTGCCCGAGCACCTGACACCCGTCACTCAGACGATTTGCTGCACCGCCATGCCGATCCGGCGCTTCCTGGACCTGAGCACCGCACACCTGCAGCAGGCCGATCGCCTATTCCTCGAGTTCCCGGCCAATCCTGGATCGCTGGGCAGCCTGACCGTGATGGCAGGCACCTATGGCTGGTTCGTCTACGCGCACGACGAGCGTTGCTGCGACGGCATCTCCGACGTGCCCTGGGTCATCTTCGAGCGAGCCCGGGCACTGGGCTGCGACTACGGGCTGTTCGATGCCGACGCGCCGATTTTGGATGACCTGCCGGTGTTCAAGGAGGAACTAGAGGCGGAGGAAGTCAGCGCGCTGCCGCCTTGATGCGGGCGATGTCGAGCACGCCCTTGGCGCCCCAGCCCTTAGTGCCGGGCGGCACCTCAGGCCGGAAGTGCTCATAGAGCCGAAATCCGGTGCGGTTCAGCTCAGCCGGCTCGACGGAGCCGGCCAGCGCCTCCATTGCCTGCCGCACCGCCAGCAGGTGCTCGCCCAACGCCTTTTCGACGTAGGCCCTGGCCGGGCCAGCGGCGGCAACTTTATTGCCATCCAGGGCGCGTAAGCCTTCCTTGCCCTTAATTACCGGCATATCCCGGCCGAGTAGATGGACCACCTGGCGCGGCGCAGGCGGGTGGGCTTTGGCCTTACCCTCGCCCGCTTCCTTTCGCTCGCCCTCCTCCAGCCCGATTGCACGGGCCTTGATGCGGGCGCTGGAGCTGGCCACTGCGCGGCCGAGAGTAATGGCGGCGTCCGGGTCGTGGCCCAGCCGCTCGGCGACGATCGCGGCCCAAAGCGTCAGCACCGGGGCGCGGTTCACCTTGATCTCTGCTTGGTCCGCCACCTGAACCACCTTTTCCGTTTGATAGAACAGGACGTGCAAGGCGGATCGGGGTTCATCAGCAGGAGGAGAAGAGAGGGAAATTGCTGCCGCTTGCGGCCCTGGCGGCGCAAGGGTGCGTCGCGCTGACGCGCTCCCAGCTGCGCCGTCCTTGCCCCGCCCAGCCCGAAGCGGCCGGCGGGCTGAGTCTTCAAGGACGAGACTCAGCAGGAGAACAAGGGAATGGCGATTAGGAAGAGAATCAGGAAGTGCCTGGAGTTGGCGGGCGGCGCGATGGTGTTCACCGCGTTGATATGGGACGTGCTCGGCGCACCGGGATCCCTATCGGACTGGGCTTCCACCATGCCGGTGACTTCCAGACCATTGCTGGTGCTGCCATTCCAGGACCGCATCGAGGACGGCTTCGGCCTGATCCGGACCGACACCAGCTCGACCGTCGAGATGGCCGTCATCCGCAACGTGTCTGACTGCGGCGTAGGCGATGCGAAGCAGTATGCCCAGGCCTCGACCTGTCGCCGATGATGCTGGTCCTGCTGCGGGAGGCACTCGCTGCCTGGGCCGAGCCGTTCAACGCACCCGACAACGCGCCCGACACGGACCAGGAAATCCGGTAGATGCCATAATGGGCTGGCACCCGCGCTGACTGGCGGTGCTGGTTTCTTCAGAGTGGTGGCGTGAGCGCGCGGGTCCGAACTGTTGCTTACCTATGCTCCCGCCGCGATTATCTGATATTCACGCATGCAATAGCACTCATTGCGGCACCTAGTGCTTTTAACTGGATGTTAAGGCGGCAAACGCCGATCGTGGAGGGTCGTGACCCCGGCAAAATAACAACAGCAGCAAGCGAACGGTGATGGCGGCTGAAAGGAAATACGATTAGAGAACAGCATTTAATATCGCCTGAGCCTCACACGTTGAGAACGTCACGCCTGTACGTCGGGTGTTTGGAGCTGGAAAGCATGCACAAGGCGCGCACCTTCCTAGTTGTAGTCTTTCTATCGGCCGTTGCCGCACTGCCTGCTACTACGGCGAGGGCAGATTGCACGCCTCATGGCGAGGCTGTTCCGTCCGGCGCTAACACCACAAGGCCGTCCGCGCCGTTCTTTGTAAACACCACTGGCCTTGATCTTCGAACCACACCTCCCACGCGTGATCCTCACAATTCAGCCTACCCTTCCGCAACCGAACTTTCCGATGGCCAGCTTCCCTCGCCAGACGTTGATGGCAACTTCATCATCGGT
Source organism: uncultured Acetobacteraceae bacterium (assembly GCA_964235495.1). GTDB lineage: Bacteria > Pseudomonadota > Alphaproteobacteria > Acetobacterales > Acetobacteraceae > LMUY01. The sequence continues at coordinate 66,470 of CAXSAX010000018.1, forward strand.
CCGACGCACGCTCCTGCGGCCGAGGCCATGGCCCGCGCCGACGTGCCGCACGGGATGGTCCGATCTTTTGTCATGACTTCCAGCGATAGCTTGATCTACCAGCCGGGAGTTGTCCGCAACGATGCGCGTGGCTGCCAGAACGAAGCGATTAACACTGCTGTCACAGCATCAGGAGACCCGTCCAACCTGCTTGTCAGCGCAAGTCAGGCTGGCAGTTGGAAGCGACAGGTCGACGTCTATGTTCCTGCGCAGTATGTATCGGGCACCATCGCCCCATTCATCATTTTCGGCGATGGTAGTCCGACCGGCTTTTTCCATGAAGACATGCTGTTCACGATGCTCGACAACATGATTGCAGCGCATGCTCTGCCGCCCATGGTAGCGATTGGTGTCGGCGCCGGTGGCCAGGATGCACAGGGATCTGAACGAGGCCGTGAGTACGATACCATCTCCGGTCTCTACGCCGAGTGGATTGAGCAAGAGGTGCTACCACTCGTTGAGCAAGTTGCCGGCGTCCGCCTCACTAGCAACCCGGATGGCCGTGCCACCATGGGTTTTAGTTCCAGTGGTTCTGCGGCCTTCACGATGGCGTGGTTTCATTCCGAGCTGTATCATAGAGTTCTGGCCTACTCGCCGACCATGGTAAATCAGCAATGGCCGCATGACCCGGCACTGCCAGGCGGCGCATGGGAGTTTCATGATCTTTGGCCGGGTGCGGCTGCGCCCAACCTTCTCGTGAATGGTAAGACAGTGACTACGTCAAGTTTCCCTGACGGTGCACCGCTAATCCCGAACAGCCCGGTCAAGCCGATCCGCTTTTGGTTCGAAACTGGCGACCGTGACCTTTTCTACTACGTTCCGGCTATGGCGGACGGCATGCATGATTGGACGCTTGCTGATGAACGCACTGCTGCCGTTCTGGCGGCCAAGGGGTATCACTACCAATTCGTGTTCGCGCGCAATGCAGAACACGTTGACAATCCGACGGAGGCACAGACCCTGCCCGAGGCATTGGAGTGGCTCTGGAAAGGGTATCAAACTGAAGGCTCAAGCGAGCCATGACGGGCTGCTTCAGCAACATCGCTATCGGTCGTCAACACGAGCAGCAGCTCAAATCGCGGTCGTTGCGAATGCAAAAATCCTTTTTTCAACACGAGTATGGCTCTGTGTTCTGACAATGGATTAGAGGTCTTGAACATCGAGACTCAAGGACCAAGACAACCGAGGTCGACCGAGCGTGACGACGGCCTCTGGTTCCGCCCGGTTTGGGAATCTGAGTCTGCCGAGGACGGTCTCGACCTGTCAGGCTTGCCCCCCGGCGACCGACTCACGGTTGTCACGGGACTGGACGCACCCGCTTCGCTGGCGTCCCTCGCCGAGGTAAGCACCACACTTGCCCGCCTTGACGCGCGGCTCGATGCCGCCGACCTAGCCGTTGCCGAAGGGCTGCGTGCCCGCCTCGTCTTGCGCGAGGCAGCGGGATAACTGGCGCACCAGCGTGCCGCCTGGGTACACTTGACCGACCTCGGCCTGCGTGCCGCCGGGTTGACCGGCTCTATCACCATCGCGGCGACGAGCGGGCGTTCGCGCGCCACCTTGCCGGCAACTACGGAGGACGCGCCGTTGCCGGAGGCGGTTGCGGAGGCTCTGGGCGTCGCCCAAGCCCTGCAGCTCGGCCGTCTCTGGCTACGCCTGGCTGAGCACCACACCTGGGCACCGTTGACCGATGCGGCGTCCCTGAAGCCGGTCTTGGCGCAACTGGGCCGTCACGCGCCGGCCGGGAAAGCCATGAACGCATGGCTTGGCCAGTTTGCCGGTCGCCCAGCCCCGTCTGATGCCGCCCCGCGGGCCTTGCCGGCCCAGCTGCGGACAGCGCAGGCAGCGCAAGCGTGGTCGGAACACGAGCCGGGCCAGGGGAGGGGGTATCACCTCGCGACCGCTGCCTTGTTCCTGGCGGCCTGTGTTTGGCGCCGGGCAGGCATTACCCCGGTGCTGGCGCTGCCGTTCTGGTCGGCGACGCCCGGACAGCTGGATCACCTCGCGCTCACCGCAGGACCGGCCTGGATATTTGGCTTCCTAATGGTGGTCGCAGACGCGGCCCGGGGCGCCAGTCAGGAGCTCTCGTGGCTACAAGGGGCGGCGAAGGCGGCTGCCCTGCGCCGCACCGCTCGCAGCTCCCCGCCGCCGCGGTGCTCGCCATCCGCCGTCCGGTGTTGACGGCATGCGGCCTGGCCGACCAGTTGAAGCTCAGCCCGCAGGCGGCGTTGATCCTGCTCAAGCAACTAGTGGCCGCCGGCGTGCTGCGCGAGGCGACTGAGCAGGCGGCGTGGCGGGCCTTCGTGGTGACGTGACGCAAACGTCCGGGGTGGCCCGGGTAACCCCTGTCAGCACCAAGCTGCGGTTCGTCGCGCGGTAAAATCGAGGGTATCCGCCGAAGTGGTCTCCAGGTCATGAGTGTCGTGGTCGATGTGGCACAACATCCAACAGCGAGGCGTTTACCCGGACGGGCTTCTAGGCGTCTCCAAGCACGCCAGGGGGCAAACCTGCGTCATGCTTGCGTAGCAGCCGGCCTATCAGCATTGGCGTCAATCGTGGCGCGGCACGCCCGCGGACTGCTGCAATTGCTAGAAGGCTTGCTGCGCCGGATGGTGAAATTGCACGAGGCAGGGTCGCTGAGCCTGGATCGAACCTTGCTCGGTCTGACTAATGAGCTGATGCGATAATGAAACAGTCTGAGTAAAAAATGGCCTCACTCTGCAGCCTGGCCGGGTTGGTTCGAGCAGATCGTGAACTCGTTGGAGCGTTGGCACAGCGAGTATCCGCCAGGGACCAGCGCTGCGAGGTCGGCATGGCCCGGCAGCAGAACCCGCACCTCGCCGGCCGCAAGGGCGCGCGCGGCCTGCTCCCGCGCATCGCACTCGAACGGGGGCATCGGACGGGCCGTGTAGGCCGTGTCCGTGACAATGCCGGTTTCCGAGCCGATCCAGATAACCTGCATCAACGACGAGATGCTTGCGAATGTCGCCTCGCACGGGAAGCGCGGGATGATGTCAAGCTGGCGGCCTGCAGCTAAGGCCGATCGCAGCTGTGCCACGTCGAACGGGTAGGCCAGGGTTCGGTTCAACCGCTCCCGGTCCAGGCGTAGCAGGCCGGAGGAGTCTGCGACCTGCAGGGCCGCAAGCATCAGCAGCATGACGGGCCCGCGCTGCGGCGCTGCCCTCAGCAGCAAGGCCGCGCCGCCAATCAGCAGGGCATAGGTCACCGGCCAGAATAACCGGCCGCTGGCACGCACGATCCCCAGCACGGAAGGCGATGGTAACGAGAGCAGCAAAGTGTGCCCGGCATAGACCCGGCTCGACAGAGCAAGCGCCGTCAGGACAAGGCAGGCTGCCGCTAAGCCGGTATGGCGGCTGATCGCTGCGGCAAACCGGGCTGGGGCCAGGAGCAGGACAGCAGCACTAAGCAGGACCAGGCCTGCGCCCAAATACTGAATGCCCTCATACTGGCCGCCCGTGGCATCGAGCGGCGTCGCGACGCTGGGCAGCAGCGACGATGTTTCTGGCCAGACCGGCGCAAGCAGGTTCATCGAGTAAACGCCGAAGCCGTTGCCCTCCGGTGCCCCGGCGTAGCCCAGCAGGACAGCCAGCCCCGCGGTGCCCGCCAGTGACAGCAAAGCCGTCCACAAGGCTGAAGTCCAATGAGGGGACCGCCGGACAAGCAGCGTCAGCGGGATGGCCAGCAGCAAGGCAGCTGCCATCAGCATCAGGTACGGGTGGATCAGCAGCAACGCGGGGAGCAACAGGCCCGCGCATGCGATCCATCGTGCGGCATCCCGTCCGGGATGAACGGCCCGCAGATAAAGTCCCAGCATCAGTAGCAGCGTGAAATGGCCGGCAAGGGCTGCATGTGGCAACCGCGCGAGGAAACTCGGCACCGTGCTGGCCAGCGCCGCGACCGCCATGGCTGAAAGTAGCCTTTGCTCGCCGGCGCCCCGCAACGCAAATACGGCAGCAACCGGTTGCATCGCCCAGGAGATGGCAAGCCAGACCGTCACGGCCTGGAAGCCGCTTGGCAGCAAGGCGGCAAAAGGTTTTAACACGAGCGCCAGCAAGGGCAGGCTGTCAGTCAACGCGATGTTGGTCCCATGGGGTGCATCGAGCCGTTGCGCCACCAGAAGCGGCCAGTGCCAGCCTTCCTGCAGGAAATAACGTTGGCCCACGACGTGCTGTGCGAAGTCCGGCGAGGCTGGCGCCCCCGGAGGCGGCAAGCCCAAGACCGCCCAGAGCGGAAACGCCCAAGCGACCAGCACGATGCCGATGCCGAGCGCCGCAGGATAGCAGAGAAAGCTGGTCTTCCAACACATGGGATTCTGTCTAGAAATTAACGCTAAAATTTTCTTAGTTGCCAACAATTAGTCCCACTATCAGAAATTCGGAGAAAGTTAGCTATGTATATGTGCATGTGGATTTAACGCATAGCATTATTAATCTGACAAAGGCAAAATAAATTTTCAATACTACCGTAATGTGAGTTATTATCAACGACAAGAAATATAGAAAATAAATTTAACAAAATCTAGTTCTCAGTAAACTACCTGCAAAACTTTTGTAAATAGATAAACGGATAAATTGTACATTTCTAATTAATCATACAGATGTCCAGGTTTATTTCAATTATCAAGATATTATGTATAGTGCTATACTTCTATGATAATAGTAGAAATTTTTGCGCTGAATTAATGTCAATTCCAGCATGGTAGAGTGCATATGGAGTTGGAAGTCCTGTAGCAGCATAACTGAATATTAATTCGACTACAGCTAACATTGCACTGCGGCTGTTAGGAAGAGCTTATGAGTTTAAGACCGCCGTCGAGATCTATCCTGACCATGCCAGGTCCGCTTGGGTTTGAGTGTCCGTCTCGACCCGTCCAGTGGCGCGTTTGCGCTATGACATGGCCCTCCTCAATGTAAGCCGTCCTGCATTCAATCAAACCCAACGGCTCAGGCACGAAGGCAAACGTCACGAGTGCCACATGTTTCGGTTTACAACGATACTCATGTTGCATACCGATACTGTATCTGTCTCTTTTGGCAAATCCGGAACAGAACCATATAATTCCATACTGCACTTCCCGGATCGGGAATGCTAAATGGAACTAAAGCCTCTTCTGAACCGCATCGCTCATGCCACCACTGACGCTGATAGTTACGGTTGCTGCTTACCATGATTAGAAGACTTGTTGATCCCGCTTCTTCGCCGCCCTCTTGGATGATGTCCACCAGGTGCTGAGTTTCTTGGGTGGGTTCGATGGCAGTAGGATCGACGGCCATCACCGCCTTAGCGGCGACTCACGGCGTGGCTAGAATGAGTACCATAGCCGCAGCAAGTTTTTGATTTCTCGATCTTGCGTGAGCATCGTCCTGGGTTGGCTGCAACAAACCACCAAATGCGTTGAAGGCCACCGTTGCTCAACGGCCCTATAACGGGTTCGGTATCGTAACATGCAAGCTATTGAAAGGCAGAGCACCATTCGTTTCGCGTCTGTATGGTGCGTAGGCCGAGTTCGAGCGCAACCTGATTAGGAAGCGCACCTTGGCTGGACTCGCTGCAGCCCGCGCTCGCGGTACAACCGACGGCAGGCCCGGCTTATGACGCGCGCCGAACTGCGCACGGCCATGACAATAATGGCCGACCGCACCAATGTCGCCGGCGAAGTGGCTGAGCAGCTCGGCATCTCCATCAGCACGCTCTACGTCACGTCGATGACAAAGGGCAAGCAAAACCACGCACCCGCAAACTGCTTAGCCGCTGACCATCAAATGCGGGTCTCCTTCCTAACGGCGGAGCAGGAACACCGATACAGCGATTACGCCGGTAAGCCCAGCACGGATCAGCTCGCCCAGCACTTCCACCTAGGGTCAGGACTCATTTCTTCAGTCAGAAGATGACGGTAGCAGCGAGCGT
>CAXSAX010000019.1:0-70734 GCA_964235495.1 uncultured Acetobacteraceae bacterium
GGGCGCGTCGGCTGGCTCGGGAATGGGATGTGGGCTGGTCACGAACGGAATAAGAACACGCGATGCGGACGGTCGCAAGCTTTTGTTTGTCTTGCTAACGCAAATGGGGCGCTTTTTACAGTTTTGGGTCGTATGACAGCCCAACCGCGGACCGGGCTGCTGCTCACCGGGACCGCGCCCGTGTCCGCCGCCCCGACCGCGCCGGGGCGGCTTGGCCGGGGCTTGGCTCAGTCCCCTACAGCTTCTCCGGCCCGACCGCCTTCAGCTCGCCGATGTGGCGCTGCACGATGCGGTAGGTCTCGGCGGCAAAGGCGCGCAGCTTCGGGTTGGCGCCGCCCTTGGCCTCGGCCGCGAAAGCGGCGCCGTCCTTGGCGTGGATGTCCTGCATGTCGTGCAGGTAGGCGTTGTCGAACGCCGGGCCGGACAGCGCCTTGAGGTCGTCCAGCTTGCCCTGGAACTGCGCGTTCAGCGTGTCGGGGAAGGTGATCCCGGCGTCGGCGGCGACCTGCTTGAGCTTGGCGCCGACGCCCTCGTGGTCGTGCGCCTCCGTGTTGCCCTGGTCGCGGATGTCCTGGGCGCTGCCCTGCTCGGCGCCGAGCTGGCCGGCCTTGACCTCGAACATGCCGCCCTGGCTGACCATGGCGACGAAGTTGCGGTCGGCGGCGGACACCGCGTCGGCGGCGTGAGCGGGGGAGAGCAGTAGGGCGGGAGAGAGCAGCGGGGCGGCGAGCGCGGCCAGCACAGCGAGGCGATAGGTCATGAGGGTCCTTTGGTTTGAGGCGTAAAGCCGAACTGCCTGGCGCGCTCCTCGCGCACCTGCTCGGGGGACTGGGCGACCTGCAGGGCGAAGTCCTTCAGCTGCGGCGGCACGTACCAGTGCAGCTGGTCACTATGATAGGCCGCCCACACGGCCTCGGCCACCTCCGCCGGCGGCACCAGCCGCCACATGCCGTCCGGCGGCGCCATGGCGCGCAGGGTGTCGGGCAGGATGGGCGTGTCGATCAGGCCCGGCTGCAAGTCGGCCGCGCGCAGACCGTAGCGCTTGAACTCGACCGACAGCGCCTCGGTCAGTCCCTTCACGGCGTGCTTGGTGGCGGAGTACACCGCGATGCCGCCAGTGCCCCAGATGGCCGACGACGAGGAGGTGGTGAGGCACAGCGCGCCCGGCGTCGCCTTGAGCAGCGGCATCGCGGCCTGGATGCCGATCATGACGCCCAGGAAGTTGACGCTGACGATCCTCATCACGTCGTCCCAGGGCAGCTCGTCGAACAAGCCGCTGATCCCGATGCCGGCGTTGTTGAACAGCAGGTCGAGCTTGCCGCCGGTGGCGGCCCCGAACGCCTCGACGGCCGCGTGGAAGGCTTGGCGGTCCGACACGTCCAGGGCGGCGAACAAGCCGTTCTGCGCGCCGATCTCGCCTTGGAGGGAGTCGAGCCCGGCTTGGCTCACGTCAAAGGCGCCGACGAACCAGCCCTTTTGCGCGAACAGCAGGGCCGTGGCGCGGCCGATGCCGGAGGCGGCGCCGGTGACGAAGACCGACTTGCGGCCGTTTGCCTGCGTCATGACGATGCCAGCACCTTGGCGGGGACGGGTTTGCCGTCGAGTTCCAGGCCCTCAAAATCGCCCGCCTCGCGCCATTGCTGCAGCAGCTTGATGAACGCGATCGGCCCTGCGCCATAGGGCGCGCTGCGGCTGGTGGCGTCGGTCACGTTGCCCTCGTTGTTGTAGTAGCCCGGCGTGCAGGTTTCGAGGAACTTCCGGCGGCCCTCGCTTTGCTGGATGATCGTCCCGACCCAAGCCTGCTCCGCCGCCGCCGTGGCCTCCAGGGTGCGGACGCCGTGGCTCAGGCAGTGCTCGACCATGTGGGCGAGGTGCTTGGACTGCTCGCTCAGCATGTGCGGGAAGTTGACCGACATGCCGGATTGCGAGTGGCTGAGCACGAAGCAGTTGGGAAAGCCGCGGCTGTGCATGCCGTGCAGGGTGGACATGCCCCCATCCCACTTGTCGGTGAGCGAGACGCCATCCACGCCGCGCACCGCGAAGCCTGACCGCTTTGAGAAGTCGGTGCTGACCTCGAAGCCGGTGGCGTAGATCAGGCAGTCGATCGGGTGCTCCTGGCCGGCCACCACCACGCCGGTTTCGGTGATCCGCTCCACGCCCTTGCCCGCCGTGTCCACCAGGGAGACGTTCGGCTGGTTGAACGCCTGCAAGTATTCGTCGTGGAAGCAGGGCCGCTTGCAGAACAGGCTGAACCAGGGCTTCAGCGCCTCGGCGGTGGCCGGGTCCTTGACGATGCTGCTCATCCGCTCGCGGATTTGCACCATCTTCTCCATGTCCGCGCGCTCCAGCAGGGCCGCCGGGTTGGCGGCGGGGTTCTCCGCCAGCATGGCGCGCATGGCGCGGGCGAGCACGGTCCAGCCGTCGGCGACCAGGTCCTCTTCCAGGATGTTGCCCGCGAGCTGGTTGGTGAAGCTCTCGATGCGGCGCTGCTGCCAGCCGGGTTCGAGGCTCGCCGCCCATGCGGGGTCGGTGGGCGCGTTGTCGCGGGCGTCCACGGAAGAAGGCGTGCGCTGGAAGACGGACAGGTGCCGGGCCGACCTGGCGAGCGGCGGCACGCACTGGATGGCGGTGGCGCCGGTGCCGATGATGCCGACCCGCTTGTCCGCTAGGCCAGTGAGCGGATCGGTGGCGCTGCCGCCGGTGTACTCGTAGTCCCAGCGGCTGGTGTGGAAGCTGTGGCCCTTGAAGCTCTCGATGCCCGGGATGTTGGGCAGCTTGGGCCGGTTGAGCGGCCCGGTGGTCAGCACGACGAAGCGCGCCTGCATGACGTCGCCGCGGTCGGTCCGCACGGTCCAGCGGGCGGCCGCCGGGTCCCAGTCGAGCGAGGTCGCCATCGTCGAGAAGCAGGCGTCGTCATACAGCTTGTAGTGCTCGGCGATGCGCCGGCAGTGGGCGCTGATCTCGGCCGCCTTGGTGTAGCGCTCGGTCGGCATGTAGCCGGTTTCCTCCAGCAGCGGCAGGTAGATGTAGGATTCGACGTCGCAGGCTGCGCCCGGGTAGCGGTTCCAATACCAGGTCCCGCCCACGTCGCCGCCGGACTCCACGATGCGGACCTTGTCCACGCCGGCCTCGCGCATCCGCGCCGCCGTGAGCAGCCCGCCCAGGCCGCCGCCGACCACCAGCACGTTCACCTCGTCATGCAGCGTCTCGCGGGGCGAAGGGGCGGCGTACGGGTCATCGAGCAGGCGCTGGAAGCCGCGGCCCATGTCGAGGTAGCTGCGCTCGCCCTCGCCCGGGGCGCGGCGCTCCCGCTCGACGCGGTAGCGGTCCCGCAAGGCAGCGAAGTCCTGGGCTGACGAGTTGGGGCCAGTTTCAGAAGGCATGCTCGCTTCCTCTCAATGGACGATATGTTGCCCACGCTTTTGCGCGTTGCTTCTGCAACACAGAAACCTCTGCCCCAGACATTCCATTCCTGGCATCCCGGCGCAACCCGTGCTGGCCGCAGCGGCTTACCCGGGGGCGGCGTCCGCCAGGCCGAAGCCGCGGCGCGTGAACACCGCCTGCGCCGGCGGGCTGGACAGGAAGTGCAGAAAGGCCCGCGCCTCTGCCGTGTCGCCGCCCTGCACCAGGGCGAACGGGTAGCTGATCGGGTCGTGCGAACCCGGCGGGAAGGTGCCGGCCACCGCCAGCTCGGGGCTCACCGCCACGTCCGTCGCATAGACGATGCCGGCGGGGGCCTCGCCGCGCTCCACCAGCAGCAGCGCGCCGCGCACGTCCTCGGCGCGGGCCAGGCGGGGTTCGGCGGCCGCCCACAGGCCGAGCCGGGTGAGCGCCTGCTGGGCGTAGATGCCGGCGGGAACGTGCGCCGGGTCCCCCACGGCGAGCCGGCCGCCGGGGCCGAGCAGGGCGTCCAGGTCAAGGCCCGCGCCGACCGCCACCGGGCGCAGGGCGGCGCGGGGCTCGACCAGCACCAGGCTGTTGGTCAGCACATCCTGCCGGGTGCCGGGGACGAGCAGGGCGCGGGCTTGCAGCCAGTCGGCCCACTGCTCGTCCGCGGAGGCGAACACCTGGGCCGGGGCGCCCTGCTCGATCTGCCGCGCCAGGGTGGAGGAGCTGGCGAACGAGGTGCGCAGCGCCGGGTGCCCGGCAGCCTGCCACAGCGCGCCCAGGTCGCCCATGGCGTCCGTGAGGCTGGCGGCGGCGAACACGGTGACGGGGGCCGGCTGCGCGCGGGCGAGGCCTGGGGCCACCGCTGGCAGCAGCAGGGCCGGCAAGGTAAGCAGGGTGCGGCGATGCATGGCGCGGGTCTCCGGGACGCCGCGCTTATCGTCGCAAGAAGGGGCTGCTGCCAATGAAGATCAGCGCGCGCAACGTCCTGCGGGGCACCATCCTGTCGATCCAGCGGGGCGCCACCACCGCGCATGTGCGGCTGGACGTGGGCGGCACGGTGGTGACCGCGGCCATCACCAACGAGGCGGTGGACGAGCTGGGCCTGAAGGACGGCATGGCGGCCAGCGCCGTGGTGAAGGCGAGCGACGTGATGGTGGCGGTGGACTGACGCCCCCGGACGCCTACTGGCGGCGCAACCTCTGGGTCTGCCTGTTCGGCTCGTTCACCACGCTGGCCGCGATGACGCTGCTGCTGCCGTTCCTGCCGGCCTACGTGGCAGAATTGGGGGCAGGCTCGCCGCAGGCGGTGGTGCAGTGGTCGGGGGTGGCGTTCGGCGCCACGTTCCTGGGCGCGGGGGTAATGGCGCCGGTGTGGGGGCGGGTGGCCGACCGCACTGGCCGCAAGCTGATCCTGGTGCGGGCCAGCCTGTGCATGGCGCTCGCCATGGGGTCGATCGGGCTGGCGCAGAGCGTCGGCCAACTGGTGCTGCTGCGGCTGCTGGCCGGGCTGCTGGGCGGCTACTCCTCCGGCGCCGTGGTGCTGGTGGCGACGCAGACGCCGCGGGAGAAGGCCGGCTGGGCGCTCGGCACGCTCTCGGTGGGCGCCATGGCGGGCAACCTGGCCGGGCCGCTGGCGGGCGGCGTGCTGCCGGGGCTGATCGGCATCCGCAGCACGTTCTACCTCGCCGGCGGGGTGATCTTCGTGGCGTTCCTGCTCACCCTGCTGCTGGTGCGCGAGCAGCCGCGCCCGCCCCGGGTGGCCGCGCGCGGCGGCGGCTGGGCCGCCGTGCCGGACCGCCGCCCGGTGGTGGCCATGCTGGGCACGGCCATGCTGCTGATGGTGGCCACCATGTCCATCGAGCCGATCATCTCGGTGTATGTCGGACCTCTCGTCTCGCCGGGGAGCAGCGTCACCTTCGCCTCCGGCCTGGTGATGGCCGCCTCCGCGTTCGGCAGCATCCTCGCAGCACCGCGGCTGGGCCGGGTGGCGGACCGGGTGGGCGCGTGGCGGGTGGTGACGGGATGCCTCCTGGCCAGCGGGCTGCTGCTGATCCCGCAGGCCTTCGTGACGGCGGCGTGGCAATTGGTCGGGCTGCGATTCCTGATGGGCATGGCGCTGGCCGGGCTGCTGCCCGCCGTCAACGCCACCATCCGCCACAGCGTGCCGGACGGGGTGGCGGGGACCATGCTGGGCTACGCGGTGTCGGCGCAGTTCGCCGGCCAGGTAGCGGGGCCGCTGCTGGGCGGGTTCGTCGGCACCCATGTGGGCTTGCGCGCCGTGTTCGGGCTCACCTCGGCGCTGCTGCTGGCGGGGGCCGCCGTGAACTGGCGGCTGCGGCGGCTTACTTGATCTTGGCTTCCTTGAACGCGACGTGCTTGCGCACCACCGGGTCGTACTTGCGCAGCTCCAGCTTGCCGGTGGCGGAGCGGGCGTTCTTCTTGGTCACGTAGAAGTAGCCGGTGTCCGCGGTGGAGACGAGGCGGATCTGGACGGTGTTGGACTTGGCCATGGGGCTTCTCTGCTGAGCGGGGTCTGGCCGGGAAAATGCGTCCGCGGCCGGGCGCGGTCAAGCGCTGGAGGGGCGGCGGGCGATCAGGGCGGTGGACTCCACCACCTCCGTCACCATCCCGTCCGGCGGCAGGGTGGCCGTGACCGCCGCGCTCAGGGCCGCGCGCAGGGCGGCGACGCCGGCCTCGCCGAGGCGCGCCCGGGTGGTGCTGGACATGGACAGCGCCCGGTCCACCAGCGCCCCGGCCGGCGTGCGGCGGCGCTCCAGCACGCTCAGGCGGCGCAGGTCGCTGAACGCGGAGTCCAGCAGCACCGCCTCGTGCGGGACCCAGCCCGGCTGCCGCCAGGCGGCGCGCTGGCCGCCGATGACTGCAGCGTCCACCACCTGCCGGAAGCCGGCGCGCCAGGCGTTGTCCGGCAGATCCGGGTGGTCGGTGCGGAACAGCGTCAGCGCGCCGCCGGGTTCGATCAGGCCGTCCAGTCGCCGGGCCGTCTCGGCGCGGTCCATCCAGTGAAAGGCTCGGCCGATGGTGACGAGGCGGAACGGCCCCAGGCCGGGGGCGAGGTCGGCGGAGCTGCCGTGGCGGAACTCGATGCCTGGCGCCATCCGCCGGGCAAGGTCCAGCATCTCCGGCTCCGGGTCCATGCCGAGGGCCGCGGCCATGTGGGGGCGGAACGCGGCGGCGAGCTGGCCGGGGCCGCAGCCGAGGTCCAGCAGGGCTCCCGTGCCGTCCAGCCCGCACAGCGCCGCCACGTCCGAGATCAGCGCGGGCGCGTAACGCGGGCGGCCCTGCAGGTAGTGCGCGGCGGCGGAGCGGAACCGGTCCGGCTGAAACGGGATGGTGATGGTCAGGCGGACTCCTTCAGCACCCGCAGCACCGCCTTGCCGTAGCGCTCCAGCTTGGACGCGCCGACGCCTTTGACCTGCGCCAGGTCGTCCAGCGTGCGGGGCTGCACGGCGGCCACGTCGCGCAGCACGGCGTCGCTGAAGATGATGTAGGGCGGCACCGCCTGCTGCTTGGCCTCTGCCGTGCGCCAGGCCCGCAGCGCCTCGAACGCGCCGGCGGGGGCGTCCGCGTCGCCCGGGTCAGGCTTGGCGGCGGCGCGGCTGCGGGGCGGCCGCTTGCCGGCCAGCGGGTCCGCCACCTCCTCGCGCAGCATCACCACCTCCTCGCCGCGCAGGATGGGGCGGGCGCGGTCCGACACCAGGGCGAGGCCGGCGCGCTCCCCCTCGCCGCGGCGCAGCGCGCCGATCGAGACCAGCTGGCGGATCACGCCGCGCCAGAAGCCGTCGGTCTGGTCCTTGCCGGCGCCCCAGGTCGGCAGCCGGTCATGCGCGTGCTTCTCGACCATGGGGGTGCGCTCGCCGCGCAGCACGGCGGTGATGTGCAACGCGCCGAACATCTGCCCAGTGCGGTAAATCGCCGAGAGCACCTTCTGCGCCGCCACCGTGCCGTCGAACAGGTTGACCGGGTTGGCGCAGATGTCGCAGTGGCCGCACGGCTCGCCCAAATCCTCGCCGAAGCAGGCGAGCAGGGTGCGGCTGCGGCACTGCGGCGTCTCGGTCAGGCCGATCATCGCCTCCAGCCGGGCGGCGCGGACCCGGCGCTCCGCCTCCGGCGCGGTGGACTGCTCCAGCCAGTGCCGGGCGCGCACGATGTCCTCGCCGCCGTACAGCAGCAGCGTGTCGGCCCGCTCGCCGTCGCGGCCGGAGCGGCCGATCTGCTGGTAGTAGGATTCCGGGCTGTCCGGCATGTCCAGGTGGACCACGTAGCGCACGTCCGGCCGGTCGATGCCCATGCCGAAGGCGATGGTGGCGACCATCACCACCGGCTCGCCGGAGCGGAACCGGGCCAGCGCCAGCCGCTTCTCCAGCGCGGACAGCCCGGCGTGGAAGGCGAGCGCCGGCTGGCCGGCCGTCTTAAGGCTCTGCGCCACCCGCTCGGTCTTGTTGCGGCTGCCGCAGTAGACGATGCCGGCTTGGCCGGTGCGGCGGCGCAGGAACTCGGCGAGCTGGGCCATCTCGCCCACCTTGGGCTTGGCGGCGATGTGCAGGTTGCGGCGGTGGAAGGAGGCGGCGAACACGTGCGCGTCCGTCATGTCCAGCGCCACCAAGATGTCCTCCCGGGTGCGCGGGTCGGCGGTGGCGGTCAGCGCGATGCGCGGCACGCGGGGGAAGTCCTGCCGCAGCCGCTTGAGCATGCGGTACTCCGGGCGGAACTCGTGGCCCCAGGCGGAGACGCAGTGCGCCTCGTCCACCGCGATCAGCGCCACCTCCTGCCGCCACAGCCGCTCCAGCGTGCCGGACATCATCAGCCGCTCGGGCGACACGTACAGCAGGTCCAGCGTGCCGTCCGTCAGCGCGCGGGAGGTGCGGGCGGCGTCGTCCGGCTCCACCTCCGAGTGCAGCGCGCCGGCGGACACGCCGAGCTGCCGCAGGGCGGCGACCTGGTCGTCCATCAGCGCGATCAGCGGCGAGACCACGATGGCGACGCCGTGGCGCACCAGGGCGGGCACCTGGTAGCAAACGCTCTTGCCCGCCCCCGTGGGCATCAGCACCAGCGCGTCGCCGCCCGCCACCACGCGCTGCACGGCTTCCGCCTGCAAGCCGCGGAACTCGGGGAAGCCGAACACCCGGCGCAGCACCTCGCGCGCGCCATCGGGGCCGGTGGCGCCGTCCGGCATGGCGTCAGGAGCCGATGTCGATCTCGACCCGGCGGCGCTCGGGGCCGGGCTGGCTGTCCGGCGGGGTGCCGACGGCCTCGCGGGACAGGCGGGCGGCGGCCACCCCATCGCGTTGCAGCAGGTCCGCCACGGCGTCGGCCCGGCGCTTGGAGATGTCGATGTCCGCCTGGGGGGAGCCGGCGCGGTCGGCATAGCCCGAGACCTTCACCGGCAGGGACGGGAACTGCTTGGCCACGGAGGCGGCGTTGGCCACGATCTCGGCGCCCGCGTCGTCCAGGGTCGCGGAGAATTCCTTGAAGAACACGGGATAGACCTGGTTCGGCAGCTGCGGCTGGGCGCAGGCGGACAAGGCGAGCAGACCCAGGCCCGGGGCAAGGCGGCGCATACGGTGATCTCCGGTGTGGAGCGTCCCTAGTGCCGTCCGCATCCGCGCGGCGTCAACCAAGGGCCGCCAGCCTCATGCCGCCGCGGCCACGGCATGGCCAGCAGACAGCCGCCAGATGCGGTCGAGCTTCTCCACCCCGGTCAGCCGGTGGGAGATCAGGATCAGCGTGCGCCCGGCGGGCAGGCCGTTCAGCGTCTTGAGGAAGGCTTGTTCCGTCTGCGCGTCCAGCCCGGCGCAGGGCTCGTCCAAGATCAGCACGGGGGCCTCCGACAGCAGGGCGCGGGCGAGCGCCACCCGCCTGCCCTGCCCGCCCGACACCCGCGCGCCGCCCTCGCCGAGCCAGGTGTCCAGGCCCTCCGGCAGGCCGCGCACGAACTCGCCCACTTCCGCCTGGTCCAGCGCGCGCCACAGGGCGGCCTCGTCCGCATCCGGGCGGCCGAGCAACAGGTTGGCGCGGATGGTGTCGTCGAACAGGTGGCTGTCCTGCGACAGCCAGCCGAAGCGGGTGCGCAGCTCGTCCGCGGACAATGCCGCGATGTCCGTGCCGCCGAGCAGGATGCGGCCGGCCTGGGGGGCCGCGACCTTCAGCAGCAGCGCGGCCAGGGTGGACTTGCCGGAGCCGGACACGCCGAGCACGGCCACCCGCGCGCCCTGCGGCACATCGAGGGTCAGGCCGTCGAACAGCTCGGGACGGTCCGGCGACCAGCGGAACCGCACCCCCTCCAGCCGCAGCCCGGTGCCGCCGGGCAGCGGCGCTGGCCGCGCCGGCTCGGGCACCGAGTCGCCGGGTTGGGCGGCGTCCAGCACCCGGCGGGCGGCGGCGGCGGCGAACCCGGCCAGCACGCCGGCCCGCGGCAGGCCGCCCGCCGCCTCGAACGCCGCCACCAGCAGGAACACCGACCCGGCGGCGAACACCGGGCGCACGCCTGCGCCGAGCAGCATCGCACCCACCGCGGCCTGGGCGCACAGGAAGCCGCCTGCGTTGGCCAGCGCAGCGCGCCGGGTCAGCCGGCGCCGCGCCGCGCCGGCCGCCGCGTCGCGCGCCTGCACCGCCGCCAGCATGCGGCCCTCGGCGCCGAACATGCGGACCTCGCGCAGGCCGGACAGCGCATCCAGCACGGCGACGCGCAGGGCGGCGGTGCGGCTGGTCATGTCCGCCCCGAGCGTGGCGGCCGAGCGGGCGGCGAGCAGCGGCAGGACAAAGGCGGTGACGGCGAACAGGGCGGTGGCGGCCAGCGCCTCCGGCCGCAGCGGGCCGCCGGTGCCGACCAGCGCCAGCAACAGCACGGTGAACAGCGCCACCGCCACCAGCAACGGCACCAGGATGCGCAGGTACAGCCCGTCCAGCGCCTCCACGTCCGCCACCAGCCGGGCGGTGAGGTCTCCCGAGCGCTGCATGCCCAGGCCCCCGGCGGAGCGGGCGGCGAGGCGCTGGAAGAACCAGACGCGCAAATCCGCCAGGGCGCGGAAGGTGGCGTTGTGGGTGAGCAGCCGCTCGGCGTAGCGCAGCGCCACGCGGGCCGGGCCGAGCACCGCCAGCAGGACGGCGAAGGTGGACCCGGCGCCCAGCAGCAGCATGGCGACGTTGCCGCCCGCCACCGCCAGCAACGCGGCCCCGGCCAGGGCGGAGGCGAGCGCCACGGCGGCGGCGAAGACGAGGCTGGGCCAGCGGCCGCGCCACAGCCCGAGGATGCGGGCGAGCGAGGCGAGAATTGGGGTCATGCCGCACCTCGCGCCGCGACCACCTGGCCGTCGCGCAGGTCCAGCCGGCGGGTGCCGAGGCGGCTGGCGGCGGCGGAGTGGCTGGCCATCACCACGGTGCGCCCCACCGCCAGGCGGCGCAGGCTGTCCATCACGTCGCCCTCGGTGGCCGGGTCGAGGTGGGCGGTCGGCTCGTCCAGCAGCAGCAGCGGCGCGTTCTTGAGGAAGGCGCGGGCGATGGCGACGCGCTGCGCCTGGCCGCCGGACAGGCCGTGGCCGGCCTCGCCCAGCGGGGTGTCGAGGCCCTGCGGCAGGGTGTCGAGCAGGCTGGCCAGGCGGGCGCTCTGGGCGGCGGCGTCCACCTCGGCGTCCGTCGCGTCGGGGCGGGCAAAGCGGATGTTGTCGCGGATGGTGCCGGCGAACAGCACGGGGCGCTGGCCGATGGCGGCGGTCATGCGGGTGAGCGCCTCCGGCACGATGGCGGCGAGGTCCGCGCCGTTGAGCAGGATGCGTCCGGTCTGCGGCGGCACGAAGCCGAGCAGCAGCTCGATCACGGTGGACTTGCCCGCGCCGGACGGGCCGGCCAGCACCAGCGTCTCGCCGGCGGGCACTCGGAAGCTCACGTCCTGCAAGGCGGGGCCGCGCGCCGGGTCCCAGGTGAAGCCGACATGCTCGAAGGCGAGGCTCACGCCATGGGCGGCGACGGTGCGGACCGGGGCGGCCGGCGCCGCGATGACGGGGGCGGGCGGGATGGCGGCGATGGCCTCGGCCGCGCCGGCGGCCTGCGAGCGGTCCTGGTAGGCGAGCGAGAAGGCGCGCAGCGGGGCGAAGAACTCCGGCACCATCAACAGCGCGAACAGCGCGGGTGCAGGGTCTAGGCGGTGAGCCATGGCGGCGTGGCCGTAGCGGATGGCCAGGATGACCAGGGCGAGCGCGGTGGCGCAGTCCAGCGCGGCGGAGGCCAGGAAGGCCACGCGCAGCACCCGCATGGTGCGGCGGCGCAGCTCGTCGGCGGCCAGGCCAAGAGCGCGCGCCTCATCCCCGCCGCGGCCGGCGAGCACGATGGTGGAGATGCCGCGCACCCGGTCCAGGAAGCGGGCCTGCAGCCGACTCAGCGCGGTGAGCTGGCGGCGGGACGCGACGGCGGCGCCGATGCCGGACACCGCCTGCGCCACCGGCACCAGCAGGCCGGCCGCGCCCAGGATCAGCGCGCCGCGCCAGTCCACCAGCGCCACGGCGGCCAGCACCAGCAGGGGCGAGACGATGGCCAGCGTGGCGGCGGGCAGCCAGCGCGCGAACAGCCCGTCCAGCGCGTCGATCCGGTCCACGGCGGTGGTGGCGTAGGCGGAGGAGTGCTCGCGCCGCAGGATGGCCGGCCCGGCAGCCAGCAGGCGGCGCATCACGTCGGTGCGCAACCCGGCGCGGGCGCGGTCGCTGGCGCGCGCCGCCAGCCGGTCGGAGGCGTAGGCCAGGCCGGCCCGGCCCAGCGCCGCCAGCGCGAACCCGGCCAGCAGCCAGGCGGCCGGCGGCGAGCCGTCCCGCAGGGCCGCACCCAAGACGATGGCGATGCAGGCACCCTGCGCGATGGCCAGCACCGTGCCCAGCGCGCCGCACAGCACGACGGGGCGCGCGGCCCGGCGGCCGGCCTTGATCTCGCCGCTTAGCCAGGTTTTCGCCGCTGCGGTCTGTTCGCTCATGCCGTAGCCATCTGGCGGCTCCTCGGCCGCATGTCAGCAGCCTGGGGGGTTAAACCTGCGTCAGGCTGCCGGCTCAAGCGCGAACGGGGCCGGAGGCGGCGCCCCTCAGCCCAGGGCGGCCTTGGCGGCGCCGGCGAGGTAGCGGGCGGCAGCGGGCAGGATGGCGTCGTTGAAGTCGTATTGCGGGTTGTGCAGCTCGCGGCCGCCGTCGCCGGGGCCGTTGCCGATCCAGATGAACGCGCCGGGGCGGTGCTGCAGGTAGGCGCCGAAATCCTCGCTCGCCATGGAGGGCGGCAGGTCCCGCCGCACCGGCAGCCCGGCGGCGGCGGCGGCGGCGGCGGCCAGCTCGGCCTCCTCGGGCGTGTTGGCGACGCCGGGCACGCCGCGGCTGACCTCGGCGCGGCCCGCCACCCCGAACGCGGCGGCGACGCCGGCCACCACGCGGCCGACCGCCTGCCCCATCTGCGCCTGCACGGCGGGGCGGTGGGAGCGGAACGTGCCGCGCATCACGGCGCGGTGCGGAATCTGGTTGGTCGCCATGCCGCCATCGACCGTGCAGATGGACAGCACCGCCGAGTCCACCGGATCGACGGTGCGCGACACCACCGATTGCAGCGCCACCAGCACGTGGGCAGCGGCCAGCACCGGGTCCCGCGTCAGATGCGGCATGGCGGCATGGCCGGCATGGCCTTCCAGCACGACCTCCAGCTGCGCGCCCTGCGCCATCACCGGGCCGGGATGCACCGCCGCCTCGCCCGCGGCCAGGCCGGGCCAGTTGTGCCAGCCGAACACCCGCTCCATCGGGAAGCGTTCCAGCAGGCCGTCGTCCAGCATCGCCTGCGCGCCGCCGAACCCCTCCTCGGCCGGCTGGAACACCAGCTGCACCGTGCCGGACCAGCCCGGGTCCCGGCTCAGCAGGGCGGCCGCGCCGAGCAGGGTGGCGGTGTGGCCGTCATGGCCACAGGCATGCATCACGCCCGGGACGGTGGAGGCGTGCGGCGCGCCGGTCTGCTCCTCGATGGCCAGGGCGTCCATGTCGGCGCGCAGGCCGACGCTGCGGTTGGAGCGGCCGCGGCTCAGCGTCGCCACCACGCCGTGGCCGCCCACCCCGGCGGCGAACGGGATGCCCAGCTCGGCCAGCCGCTCCGCCACGAAGCCGGCGGTGGCGCGTTCGTGCAAGGACAGCTCCGGATGCGCGTGCAGGTGGTGGCGCCACTGGACCATGGATCGGGCCAGCGCCGGGTCGAGCCCGGGGGACGGCAGGGATACGGTCATGGGACAGTATCCTGCCCGGCTGCCGCGGCGTCCAGGGGCGCGGCGGTCGCCGGGCGGGCTTGCAGCCGGACGGCGTAACGGGTGCCGTCGCCTTCCTCCACGTCGAGCGCCGCGCCGAGCTGGCGGCTGAAGCCGCGGATCAGCTGCAGGCCGATGCCGTCGCGCCGGCCGGGCTCCTGGTCGCCCTTGCCGGCGACGATGCCGACGCCGTCGTCGGAGATGACCAGGTCCAGCGCGCCGCCCCGGTCGCTCAGCGTCACGCTGATGGTGCCGCGGCGGCCGTCCGGGAAGGCGTATTTCATGGAATTGGTCACCGCCTCCGTCACGATCAGGGAGAGCGGGACGGCCTGGTCGCTGGACATGCGCAGCTCCGGCGCCTCGATCAGCAGGCGGATGCGCTCGCCCTCCTTCTCGCCCAGCGCCTGGAACAGCTGGCCGCACAGCTCGGTCAGGAAGGAGCGCATGTTGATGGTGTGCAGCGCGCCGTCGGCGTACAGGTGGCGATGCAGCGTCGCCAGGGCGCGCACCCGGTCCCGCGCGGCCTGGAACTCGGCCCGCGCCTCGGGCATGCGGATGCGGCTGGCCTGCAGGTTCAGCAGGCTGGCGACCACCTGCAGGTTGTTCTTCACCCGGTGGTGGATCTCCAGCACCAGCAGGTCCTGGCGTTCCTTCGCCTGGACCAGCTCGGCCTCCCGCTGGCGCAGCACGCCGGTGGCGTCGCGGAACGAGCGGGCCAGGTCCGCCACCTCGTCGGGCGCGCCGGGCAGCGGTCCTGGGTCGAACGCGCCGCCGCCCTGCCAGCGGCGCACGGCGGCGGTCAGGCGGCGGATCGGGCTGCCGAACGCCACGTCCGCCCCGAGGATCACCGCCGCGAACCCCACCAGCAACAGGGCTGCCAGCTCCGCCATGCGCACCAATAGGTTGCGGATGCCCTCGTCATGCTCGTTCTGCGCCGAGGTGGCCGCGATCAGCCGCCAGTGGTTGGGCAGCAGCGTGGTGGCGTAGGCGTAGCTCAGCCCCTGGGCCGACCGGGCGCGGATGGCGACCTGGTCGGCCCCGACCAGGCGCACCATGCTGTTCAGCGTCGGCAGGGCGGCGGCGGCGTCGCCGCGGGAGGCGAGCACGGCGCGGTCCGCGTCCAGCAGCCAGATGGCGCCGCCGGGTTCGGTGACGTCCAGCAGCAGGCGCTGAGCGATCCAGCCCGGCTGCAGCACGGCGACCGCGACGGCGTCGGCGCCGGCGCGGCTGGCCAGCACGGGGAAGCCGTCCGCCATGCCCAGCGCAGCCTCGGCGCCGCCGCGCACCTGCTCGAACCACTCGGCTGGCGGAGCCAGCGGCGGCACGTCGCCGGCGCGGCACAGGGCATGGCCGTCCAGGTCGAGGTCCAGCAGGCCGACGATGTCGCCCAGGCCGTCCGCCTTCAGCGCCGCGGCGCACTGGCCGGGCGGATAGCGTGCGCCCATGACCGCCAGCCGCTCCACGATGTCGGTGAGGGCGACGCGCAGCTGGGCGAGCGCCTGGCCGTCGATCAGGGCGGCGCGCTCCTGCGATTGCTGCGCCACGGCCTGGTAGCTTTGCCAGACGATGGTGGCGGCGAGCCCGGTGACCGGCAGGGCCGCGACGCAGGACAGCAGGATGAGGCGGCCGCGGATGTTGCCGACCCGGGGCCATCCGGCAGGCGGCCAGCGGCTCACCGCCCGCGGCCCATCACGGCTTGCGCCTGGGGCCGATCACGACTTGCGGTCGTCCTCGATCAGCTTGAGCAACTCGTCGGGCAGCGGTTCCTTGGCGATGTCGTCGTAGATCTGGTGCAGGCCGCGCTTGAGCCACAGGTCAAAGGCTTCCGGCTTGTCGGGCTTCGGCGGCTTCGGCGGCTTGGACTGCTTCATACCCGGATGCCTTACGATGCCAGGGCCCGGACATGGAAACCGGCCACGAGCGGGCCGGTTTCTCCTCGCACGCGACGATAATCAGGGTTCAGGCGCCGGCGGACTCCGCCAGCAGCTTGGCGCGCTCCAGCAATGCATCACGGGTGAGGCGTTGGGTGGCGCGGCTGCTCTCCTTGGTCTCACCGAGCAGCCAGGCCTCCAATTGGCGGCGGGCGCGGAAGACGCGGCTCTTGGCGGTGCCGACGGCGCAGCCGGTGGACTGGGCCAGCGTCTCGTAGCTCATGCCGTGAACCACGACCATCACGAGCGCCTCATGCTGGTCGGCCGGCAGCCGGTTCATGGCCGCGCTCAGCTCCTTGAGCGCCAGGCGGTCCTCGTGCGGCGCCTCCGTGGCGAACACGGATTGCGGCACGTCGTCGATGTCCGTCGTGTCGCGGCGCTTGCGCAGGTTGGAGATGAAGCGGTTGCGCAGGATGCGGTGCATCCAGGCGGGGAAGTTGGTGCCGGGAATGAAGGTGGTCTGGGCGGATAGCGCGTTGCACACGGCGTCCTGCACGAGGTCCTCGGCGGCGGCGCGGTTGCGGGTCAGCGCCAGGGCCTGGACGCGAAGCTTGGGAAGGATGGCTATAACCTGGTCGTGGAAGACAGTCGTCATCGTTACGCACTCCGCTGTTGCCCGATCAATGACGCTCGCTTCCGGGAGGTTGCATCCGCTGCGTCACGAAACCGCGAGGGGATGGAACGCTCGCCCGGCGCAGGTTGCCGTGGGCAAAAGCGCCGCTAGGGTGCGCCCAATGCGCGTCCCGGCCTCAACGGTCCGTCCCAGCGGGCTGCATGATCTGCGTCAGCTGCGTGCGGGCCCGGGAGACGCGCGCCTTCATGGTGCCGACCGGCACGCCGCAAATCTGCGCCGCCTGCTCGTGGGTCAGCTCCTGGGCGCCCACCAGGACCAGCGCCTCGCGCAGCAGGGGGGGCAGGCGCCACAGCAGGTGCTGCAGGTCGCGCAGCTCCGCGGCGTCGGCCTGCTCCGGCCGCGTCGCGCCGTGCGGGGCCGGGTGGGCGTCGAGTGCTGCGGTTTCGCGGCGGCGGCGGCGGACCTGCTCGTAGAACAGGTTGCGCAGGATGGTGAACAGCCAGGCCTTGAGGTTGGTGCCGGGGCGGAACTGCGGCAGGGCGGCCAGGGCGCGCACCACCGTGTCCTGCACCAGGTCGTCCGCCATGGCGCGGTCGCGCAGCAGGAAGCGGGCAAAGGCGCGCAAATCCGGCATCAGCGCGAGCATGTCGCGGCGCAGGCCCTCCACGCCGTCCTGGCCCGCCGCATCCCGACCGGATTGATCCGCCCCGTCCAAGCCTTGCTCTCCCGCCGTCGCCATGCGCCCGCATATCCGTTCCGCGCCGCCTTCCGGCAAGTAGAGGTTTTGTCATGAGCGGCTTCCAGCGTGAGGACTTGATTCGCGCCCTGCCCTATGCGCGGCGCTACGCTCGCGCCCTGTCGGGCGACCAGGCCGGCGGCGATGCCCTGGTGACGCAGGCGGTGCGCACCCTGCTGGCGGCCAGCCAGGCCGAGGACGCCCGGCTCGCCCTGTACCGGGAAGTCACCGCCTGCTTTGGCAGCGCGCTGCCGGCCGAGGGCATCGAGGCGAGGCTGTCCGACGTGCAACGCAAGCTGCTGCTGCTCACCTCGCTGGAGGAGGTGCCGCTCGCGACGGCCGCATCCCTGCTCGGCCTGGGCGGCGAGGAGGCCGAGCAGCTGCTGGCCGAAGCGCGCGGCCACCTGCGCGCCGCCGCCGCCACGGACGTGCTGATCATCGAGGACGAGCCGGTCATCGCCATGGACATCGAGGAGTTGGTGGCCGGCTGCGGCCACCGCGTGGTGGGAGTTGCGGCCACGGAGGCGGAGGCGGTCGCGATGGCGGTGCAGACCCGGCCCGGGCTGATCCTGGCCGACATCAACCTCGGCGCCGGCGGCGACGGCAGCTCCGCCGTGTCGCGCATCATGCGCAGCCACTACGCCCCGGTGATCTTCGTCACCGCCTACCCGGAGCGGCTGCTGACGGGGGAAGCGCTGGAGCCGGCCTTTGTCATCACCAAGCCGTTCGAGCCGCTGACACTGGCCATCGCCACCTACCAGGCCGTCACCGGCGGCGTGCGGCTCGATTGATCTTGCCCCCGGAGCGGAAACCGCCCGCGCGCCCGGGCGTCCTTGAAACCATGTTCCCCCGTATGCGAGACCTGCCGGCATGAACGCCATCGACCGCGCCGCCGCAACCATGGCCGCCCCTGCGCCGGGGCAGTCCTGCGCCCGCATCCGCTACCTGGACCCGCTCGCCGCCCCGTGGCCCGGATCGTGGGATGCCGTGCTGGAGCGGGCTGCCGCCGCCGGCTTCACCGCCGCCCTGATGCCGCCGCCCTGGGCGCCCGGCGCCGACGGGGACCGCTTCGCCCCGGCGACGCTGGAGCGGGTGCACCCGGGCCTCGGCGGCGGCGGGGCAGGGGAGTGCCTGGCCCAGTTCGCCGCGGCGTGCCGCAAGCACGGCCTGCAAGCGATGATCGACCTGCCGCTGGCGTCGCTGTCGGCGGAGTTCACCGCGGACGCGGCCCCGTTCGCCCCCGTCACCGCCCTCGACGCGCTGGACCCGCGGGGCGGGGCGGCGCGGCGGCGCGAGGTGGCCGACCCGTCCGGGCTCGGCGCCTGGTGGGCGCCCACGGTGCAGGCCTGCGTGGCCGCCGACATCGCCGGGTTCCGCGTGCTCGGGCTGGAGACGGCGCCGGGTGCGCTGGCCCACCTGCGCCGCGCCGCGCCGGATGCCGTGCTGCTCGCCTGGACCGTCGGCATGGGGGCCGAGTCGCTCGGCCGGCTGTCCGGCGCGAGCTACGTCGCCGCCTCCCTGGCCGGCTGGGACGGCCGGGCGGCGTGGTTCTGGGACCAGATGGCCCTGCTGCGGCAGGTGGCGCCCGTGCTGGCCTGCCCGGAGGACCCGTTCGGCGCGCGCATCGGCGGCGCGGTGCATGACCCGGCGCAGTTGCTGCCGGCGCTGCGCCAGGCTGCCGGGCTCGCCTGCCTCGCCGGCGATGGCTGGCTGGTGCCGGAAGGCTTCGAGGCGGGGGCGCGCCGCGCCATGGATCCGCGCGGCCGCACCCCGGCCGAGGCGCGGGCCGCGTTGCTCGACCTGTCCGCGTACAACCAGCTGATCGCCGAGGCCGGCAAGCCGCAGCAGGGCCTGCAGCTGCTCTCCGGGGCGTCGCCGCTGGCGGTGCTGCGCACGGACGCGGCCGATGCCCGCTTCGCCCGGCGCGCCACGGTCAAGCTGCTCAACGCGGACACGGCGCGGCCCTGCCCGCTCGACCCGGCGGGGCTGCTCTCGGCCATCGATGGGTCGTTTGCGCCGTTCCGCGCGGCGGATGGCGCGGTGCTGCAGCCGGGCGCGCCGTTCCAGCTGGCGCCGGGCGAGATACTGCTGTTCACCGCCGACGCGGTGGCCAAGGCGGAGCCGGCCGGCCCGCTCGACGCGGACGCAGCGCGCCGCTTCGCCAACGGGCCGCGGGTGGCGATCGAGGCGCCCTCCCCCTGCGTCGAGGACGGCTCGCTCGCGGTCAAGCGGCTGGTGGGGGAGTCGGTGACGATCTCGGTGGACGTGGTGTGCGACGGGCACGACAAGCTGGGCGTGGCGCTGCACTGGCGCGAGGCGGGCAGCAAGGCGCACCACGAGATGCGCATGAGCCCGGCCGGCAACGACCGGTTCGTGGCGGAGCTGCCGCTGACCCGGATCGGCAGCTACGAGTACGGCGTGCAGGCCTGGCGCGACGCGTTCGCCAGCTACCGCGACGAGATCGCCAAGAAGAGCGCCGCCGAGCTGAACGTGGCGCTGGAGCTGCGCGAGGGCATGGCGCTGCTGGCGCGCACCCTCGGGCGCGCGCAGGGCAGCCTGCGCGCCACGCTGCAGGCGGCGATGACCGAGCTGGAAGCGGCGGACGACGCGGCCAAGCTCGCGCGGTTCTTGTCGCCGGAGATGGCGGAGCTGATGGCGCAGGCCGACGACCGGCCGCAGGCGGCGCTGCTGCCCCGCCCCATCCGCATCGACGCCGAGCGCCCCGGCGCCGCCTTTGCCGCTTGGTACGAGGTGTTCCCGCGCTCCATGAGCAACGACCCGGCGCGCCACGGCACCTTCCGCGACGTGGAGCGCCACCTGCCCCGCGTGCGTGCCATGGGCTTCGACGTGCTGTATTTCCCGCCGATCCACCCGATCGGCCGCACCAACCGCAAGGGGCCGAACAACACCCTCACGCCGGCGCCGGGCGATCCGGGCAGCCCGTACGCGATCGGCTCGGAGGAGGGCGGGCACGACGCGCTGCACCCCGAGCTGGGCACGATGGCGGACTTCCAGCACCTGATCGCCGCGGCGGCCGAGCACGGGCTGGAGATCGCCATTGACTTCGCCATCCAGTGCTCGCCCGACCACCCGTGGCTGAAGCAGCACCGCGGCTGGTTCGACTGGCGGCCGGACGGCTCGATCAAGTACGCGGAGAATCCGCCGAAGAAGTACCAGGACATCGTCAACGTCGATTTCTACGCGGCCGACGCCGTCCCGGGGCTGTGGCTGGCGCTGGCCGAGGCGGTGCTGTTCTGGATGGAGCAGGGCATCCGGCTGGTGCGGGTGGACAACCCGCATACCAAACCGCTGCCGTTCTGGCAGTGGATGATCGGCATGGTGCGGGAGCGCTACCCGGACGCGGTGTTCCTGGCCGAGGCGTTTACCCGGCCCAAGGTGATGTATCGGCTGGCCAAGGTGGGCTTCAGCCAGTCCTACACCTATTTCACCTGGCGCGAGACCAAGCAGGAGATGGAGACCTACCTCACGGAGCTGGGCGAGCCGGGACCGCGCGAGTTCTTCCGCCCGCATTTCTTCGTCAACACGCCGGACATCAACCCGCTGTACCTGCAGGGCGCCGGGCGCTCCTCCTACCTGATCCGCGCGGCGCTGGCGGCCACGCTGTCCGGGCTGTGGGGCGTGTACAACGGCTTCGAGCTGTGCGAGGGCGCGCCCGTGCCCGGCAAGGAGGAGTACCTGGACAGCGAGAAGTATCAGGTCCGCGCCTGGGACTGGGACCGCCCGGGCAACATCGTGGCCGAGATCACCGCGCTGAACCGCATGCGCCGGGCTAACCCGGCGTTGCGCACCCACCTCGACACCCGCTTCCTGCCCGCCGGCAACGGCGCGGTGAGCGTGTTCATGAAGGCCACGCCCGACCGCAGCAACGTGGTGGTGGTAGCCATCTCGTTTGACCCCGACCAGGCGCAGGCGACCGGGTGGGAGTTTCCGTTCTGGCTGTGGGGAGTCGATGAGAATGCCCCCTTCGAGGCCGAGGACGTGCTAGGTGGGACGCGTTCCACCTGGCGCGGCAAGTACCAGTCCGTCCAGCTCGACGCCAGCCGCCCGTACGCGGCCTGGTCCATCCGCCTGCTCTCCTGAACCGAGGTCCAGTTGCCCGACACCGCTGTCCAAACCACCGTCACCGCCGCAACGGACGCCGAGGACCCGAGCTGGTTCAAGGACGCCATCATCTACCAGCTCCACCTCAAGAGCTTCTTCGATGGCGACAATGACGGCACCGGGGATTTCCGCGGCCTGCTGGGCAAGCTCGACTACATCGCCGACCTGGGCGTCACCGCCATCTGGCTGCTGCCGTTCTATCCCTCGCCGCGGCGCGACGACGGCTACGACATCGCCGACTACCGCGGGGTGCACCCGGACTACGGCACCCTGGCCGACGCGCAGGCCTTCGTGCAGGCGGCGCACGAGCGCGGCCTGCGCGTCATCACCGAGCTGGTGATCAACCACACCTCGGACCAGCACCCCTGGTTCCAGCGCGCCCGCAACGCGCCCAAGGACAGCCCGGAGCGGGACTTCTACGTCTGGTCCGACACGGACGAGAAGTACGAAGGCACCCGGATCATTTTCACCGACACCGAGAAGAGCAACTGGACCTGGGACGACACGGCGGGGCAGTACTACTGGCACCGCTTCTTCTCCCACCAGCCGGACCTCAACTTCGACAACCCTGCGGTGATGGAGGAGGTGCTCTCCGTCATGCGGTTCTGGCTGGACCTCGGCATCGACGGGCTGCGGCTGGACGCGGTGCCCTACCTCGTGGAGCGCGAGGGCACCAACAACGAGAACCTGCCCGAGACCCACGCCATCCTGAAGAAGATCCGCGCCGAGCTGGATATCCACGCCCCCGGCCGGATGTTGCTGGCCGAGGCGAACCAGTGGCCGGAGGACGCCCAGGTCTATTTTGGCGAGGGCGACGAGTGCCACATGTCGTTCCACTTCCCGCTGATGCCGCGGATGTACATGGCGATCGCGCGGGAGGACCGCTTCCCGATCACCGACATCATGCGGCAGACCCCGGCGATCCCCGCCAACTGCCAGTGGGCGGTGTTCCTGCGCAACCATGACGAGCTGACGCTGGAGATGGTCACCTCCGGCGAGCGCGACTACCTGTGGGAGACCTACGCCGCCGACCGCCGCGCCCGGCTCAACCTCGGCATCCGCCGCCGCCTGGCGCCGCTGCTGCAGCGGGACCGCCGCCGCATCGAGCTGATGAACGGCCTGTTGCTGTCCATGCCCGGCACGCCGGTGATCTACTACGGCGACGAGATCGGCATGGGCGACAACATTTTCATCGGCGACCGCGACGGCGTGCGCACGCCCATGCAGTGGTCGGTGGACCGCAACGGCGGCTTCTCCCGCGCCGACCCGGCCAAGCTGGTGCTGCCCCCCATCATGGACCCGATCTACGGCTTCGCCGCCGTCAATGTGGAGGCGCAGGCCAGCGACCAATACTCGCTGCTGAACTGGATGCGCCGGATGCTGGCGGTGCGGTCGAACCACAAGGCGTTCGGCCGCGGCACGCAGCGCTTCCTGTACCCCAGCAACCGCAAGGTGTTGGCCTACCTGCGCGAGTGGACGCCGGAGGGCGGCGAGGAGGAGACGATCCTGTGCGTCTCCAACCTGTCGCGCTCGGCGCAGGCCGTCGAGCTTGACCTGTCGGCGTTCAACGGGCGCGTGCTGGTCGATATCGTCGGCGGCTCGGTGTTCCCCAACATCGGCCAGCTGCCCTACCTGCTGACGCTGCCGCCGTTCACCTTCTACTGGTTCCAGATCGCATCGGACGCGCAAATGCCCGCATGGCACACCCCGCAGCCGGAAGGCATGCCCGAGTTCGCCACCATTGTGCTGCGCAACTCCGTCGAGGAGGTGCGCCCCGGCTACGGCCGCTCCGTCCTGGAGAAGGAGGCGCTGCCGGCCTACCTGCCCAAGCGCCGCTGGTTCGCCTCCAAGACCGAGACGCTGACCGGCGTGAGCGTGGCGTATTTCGCCCAGATTCACACAAAGCCGGACCCGATGTTCCTGGCCGAGGTGGAGGCGCAGTTCGGCGACCGCACGGAGCGCTACGCCCTGCCGCTCGGCGTCGTGTGGGACGATGAGGCGGTGGGCAACCTGCCGTCCCAGCTCGCCCTCGCCCGCGTCCGGCTCGGGCCGCGCGTCGGCTACCTGACGGACGCCTTCGCCATCGACGCGTTCACCCGCGCCATGCTGCGCAACCTGCGGCAAAGCTCGGTGGTGACGTTCGAGGGCGGCCAGCTGGAGTTCCGGCCCACCTCGCTGATGGCGGAGCTGGAACTGGCGGACGACGCGGAAATCCGCCGGCTGTCGGCCGAGCAGTCCAACTCCTCGCTCATCGTGGGCGACGCGGTGGTGATGAAGGTGGTGCGCCGGGTCACCCCGGGGGTGCATCCGGAGGGCGAGATCACCCGCTTCCTGACCGAGCGCGGCTTCGGCAACACCGCCCCGCTGTATGGCGAGGTGGTGCGGGTGGACCCGGACGGCACGCCCAACACGCTGGGCCTGGTGCAGGGTTTCGTGCGCAACCAGGGCGACGGCTGGGGCTGGACCCTGGAGTTCCTGGAACGCACGATCGACGACCTCACCACGGCCACCGTCGCCGACACGGAGGAGAAGGGCGAGAACGAGGCCG
Organism: uncultured Acetobacteraceae bacterium; assembly: GCA_964235495.1. Lineage (GTDB taxonomy): Bacteria > Pseudomonadota > Alphaproteobacteria > Acetobacterales > Acetobacteraceae > LMUY01. The sequence continues at coordinate 23,571 of CAXSAX010000019.1, forward strand.
ACGCCTTTGCGGCCTACGACGTGTTCGCCGCCGCCATCGGCAAGCGCCTGGGCGAGCTGCACGCGGTGTTCGCCTCCCCCAGCGACGACCCGGCGTTCACCCCCGAGCCGGTCGATGCCGCCGCCCTGGAGGGCTGGGCGCAAGGTGCTGTGGAGCAGATCGACCTCGCGCTGGGCATGCTGGGCCGGGTGACGGAGTGGCCGAACGCGCGGACCGAGCAGCTGGCGCACACCGTCATCAGCCATGCCGACGGGCTGCGGCAGGCGGCGCACCGGCTGGCCGCGTCCGGCGAGGGTTCGTTGCGGACCCGGGTGCACGGCGACTTCCACCTGGGCCAGGTGCTGGTGGTGCAGGCGGACGCCTACCTGATCGACTTCGAGGGCGAGCCGGCCCGCACCATGGAGCAGCGCCGCGCCAAGTCCTGCGCCATCCGCGACGTGGCCGGGCTGCTGCGCTCGTTCGACTACGCCGCCGCGGCCGCTCTGCCGGGCCGGGTGGCGACCAACGCCGCCGCCTCCGGCCGCCGGGCAGAGCTGCTGCGGCTGTTCCGGGCGGGGGCGGAGGCGGCGTTCCTCGACGCCTACCGCGCCGTGCTGGCGCAGGCGCCGGCCAAGTGGGTGTCGCCGGCCGGGGAGGCCGCCATGCTGGACCTGTTCCTGCTGGAAAAGGCCGCCTACGAGATTCGCTACGAGGCGGCGAACCGCCCGACCTGGATCGGCATTCCCCTGCAAGGGCTGTACGCCATCGCCGCCCGCCTGCTGAACCTGCCGCCGGAGGCCGTCGATGCTTGACGTGATTTCGGACGCGCTGCCCGGCCTCGACCCCGGCGCGGTCAACGCCATCGTCGAGGCCCGCCACGGCGATCCATTCGCCGTGCTGGGGCCGCATGACGGCGCCATCCGCGCCTTCATCCCCGGCGCCGACACGGTGAGCGTGGTGGAGCAGGACACCGGGCTGGTGGTGGGCGAGCTGCGGCGCGTGCATCCCGCCGGGTTCTTCGCTGGCCCCGCGGGCACGCACCGCGCCTACCGGCTGCGCATCCAGCAGGGGGCGGCGAGCTGGGAGACGGAGGACCCGTACTCCTTCCCGCCCGTGCTTGGGGATCTGGACGTCCACCTGCTCGCGGAAGGCCGCCACCTGGATTTCGGCCGCTGCATGGGCGCGCACCCGGCGGAGCTGGAGGGCGTGGCCGGCGTGCAGTTCGCCGTGTGGGCGCCCAACGCGCAGCGCGTGTCGGTGGTGGGGGACTTCAACGGCTGGGACGGCCGCCGCCACCCGATGCGCAAGCGCCATGGCGCCGGCGTGTGGGAGCTGTTCGTGCCACGGATCGGCGCGGGCGTGCTGTACAAGTACGAGATGCTCGGCCCGCACGGCGACCGGCTGCCGCTGAAGGCCGACCCGGTGGCCTGGGCCGCGCAAATCCCGCCATTGACCGCCTCCATCGTCGCCGACGACGCGCCGTTCCCGTGGACGGACGCCGAGTGGGTGGCCAGCCGCGCGGCGCGGCAGGCGCAGGGGGCGCCGATCTCGGTGTACGAGGTGCACGCCGGGTCCTGGTCGCCGGCCGCCCACATGGGCGTGGACGGCTGGGACCGCCTGGCCGACCAGTTGGCGCCCTACGCGGCGGGGCTCGGCTTCACCCACATCGAGCTGCTGCCGATCATGGAGCACCCGTTCGGCGGCTCCTGGGGCTACCAGCCGCTGGGGCAGTTCGCCCCCTCCTCCCGGCTCGGCCCGCCGGAGGCGTTCGCGCGCTTCGTGGACCGCTGCCACGCCCTGGGCCTGGGCGTGATCCTGGACTGGGTGCCGGCGCATTTCCCGACCGACGCCTACGGCCTGGCGCATTTCGACGGCACGGCGCTGTACGAGCACCAGGACCCGCGCGAGGGCTTCCACCAGGACTGGAACACCCTGATCTATAACCTCGGCCGCAACGAGGTCCGCGCCTTCCTGATCGGCTCCGCCCTGTTCTGGCTGGAGCACTACCACGTGGACGCCATCCGGGTGGATGCGGTGGCCTCCATGCTGTACCGCGACTACAGCCGCAAGGCCGGCGAGTGGGTGCCGAACAAGTACGGCGGGCGCGAGAACCTGGAGACGGTGTCCTTCCTGCAGGACCTCAGCCGCGCGGTGGCCGAGCGGGCGCCCGGCGCCATGCTGGTGGCGGAGGAGAGCACCGCCTGGCCCGGCGTCACCAAGGCAGCGGACGAGGGCGGGCTCGGCTTCACCTACAAGTGGAACATGGGCTGGATGCACGACACGCTGCACTACGCCGAGGAGCAGCCGGTCTATCGCAAGTACCACCACGGCGAGATGACGTTCGGCATGGTGTACGCCTACAGCGAGAAGTTCCTGCTGCCGATCAGCCACGACGAGGTGGTGTACGGCAAGGGTTCGCTGCTCGGCAAGATGCCGGGGGACCGCTGGCAGAAGTTCGCCACGCTGCGCGCTTATCTCGGCTTCATGTGGACCCACCCGGGCAAGAAGCTGCTGTTCATGGGCTGCGAGTTCGCCCAGGAGCGGGAGTGGAACCACGATCACGGGCTGGACTGGGACCTGCTGGACCAGCCGGAGCACCGCGGCGTGCAATCCCTGGTGCGCGACCTGAACGCGCGCTACCGCGACCTGCCGGCGCTGCACCGGATGGACTGCGTGCCGGAAGGCTTCCGCTGGGTGGTGGACGGGGACGCCGAGCAAAGCGTGTTCGCCTACCTGCGGATGGGGGGCGATGGCGTGACGCCCGTGCTGGTGGTTTGCAACTTCACGCCCGTGCCGCGTTACGGATACCGCCTTGGGGCGCCGCAAGGCGGCGCGTGGCGGGAAAGGTTGAACACGGATGCGGCCCTCTACGGCGGCGGCAACGTCGGCAATGGCGGCCCGGTGCAGGCCGAAGACGTGCCGAGCCATGGCTTTCCCGCCTCGCTGCTGCTGACCCTGCCTCCCTTGGCCACCATCATCCTCGTCGCGGAGTGATCCTGCGGCCGACACGGAGCCCACCATGACCGAACGGTTCGCCCATCCCTTGCCGTTCGGTGCCGAACTGGAGGGCGACCAGGCTCGCTTCCGGGTTTGGGCGCCCTCGGTCGAACGGCTTGCCGTGCAGCTGAATGGCGCAGAGCACTCGATGGCGGCGGAGGCGGACGGCGTCTATGCCGCCACCGTGCCGGCCAAGGCGGGCGACCGCTACAAGTTCGCCGCCCCGGACGGCCTGGCTTTCCCCGACCCGGCTTCCCGCGCGCAGGGTCCGGACGTGCACGACGCCAGCCTGCTGGTGGACCCGCGCAGCTACGCCTGGCAGCACGCCGAATGGCGTGGCCGGCCGTGGCACGAGACGGTGATCTACGAGCTGCACGCCGGCGCGTTCGGCGGCTTCGACGGCCTGCGCGCCCAGCTGCCGCGCCTGGCCGCCCTGGGCGTCACCGCGGTCGAGCTGATGCCGGTCGCCGATTTCCCGGGCGCGCATAACTGGGGCTATGACGGCGTGCTGCCCTACGCGCCGGACGCCGCCTACGGCACGCCCGATCAGTTCAAGGCCATGGTCGATGCCGCGCACGGGCTGGGGCTGATGGTGTTCCTGGACGTGGTGTACAACCATTTCGGCCCGGACGGCGCGTACATCCACGCCTTCGCCAAGACGTTCTTCCGCGAGGACCTGCACACCCCCTGGGGGGCCGCGATCGACTTCCGCAAGCCGCAGGTGCAGCAGTACTTCACGCAGAACGCGCTGTACTGGCTCAAGGAGTACCGCGTGGACGGCCTGCGCTTCGACGCCGTGCACGCCTTCAAGGACCCGGAGTTCCTGGACGACCTGGCCGCCGCCATCCGCGCCGGAGTCGAGCCCGGCCGCCACGTCCACCTGGTGCTGGAGCACGAGGGCAACGCCGCCCGCCACCTGCGCGCCGGCCCGGACGCGCCCGGCTTCGACGCGCAGTGGACGGACGACGTGCACCACGCGCTGCACGTGTTGCTGACGCGCGAGCAGGAAGGCTACTACGAGGACTTCGCCGACCCGATCCATCACCTGGCCAAGTCGATGGCCGAGGGGTTCGCCTACCAGGGCCAGGTGTCCAAGCACAGCGGCGAGCCGCGGGGGGAGCCGTCCGGCCACCTGCCCTCTACCGCCTTCGTCATCTGCCTGCAGAACCACGACCAGATCGGCAACCGCGCCCTGGGCGAGCGGCTGACGGCGCTGGCCGACCCGCAGGCGCTGCGCGCCGCCACCGTGCTGCTCCTGCTGTCGCCGTTCATCCCGCTGATGTTCATGGGCGAGGAGGTGGAGAGCCAGACGCCGTTCCTGTTCTTCACCGACCACAACGCCGAGCTGGCGGAGCTGGTGCGCAAGGGCCGCCGCGCCGAGTTCAAGCACTTCGCCGCCTTCCAGGACCCGGCGCGGCGCGACAGCATCCCTGATCCCAATGCCGCCAGCACCTTCCAGGCCTCCATCCCCGATTTCAGCGGCGACGCCTCGTTCGCCACCAAGCTGCTGCACCTGCGGCAGCAGCGCGTGGCGCCGGGCATCCCGGGCGCGCGCAGCGCCGGGGTGGAGGTGCTCGCCAAGCACGCCCTGGTGGCGCGCTGGACGCTCGGCACCGGGGAGACGCTGGCGATCGCGCTCAACCTCGGCAACGAGAAGCCCGGCATCCCGATGCCGTCCGGCGACATGATCTTCGAGTGGCCGGTGGGCGCCTGGGACGGGGCGATGTACGGCTTCCTGGTCGAACGCTCCGCCACCGCCTGGATCGAGCCGGCGCGTTGAGCCTGCACGAGCTGGCGGAGGCGGCCGGGCTGGCGGCCCGCTGGAAGGACGTGCACGGCAGCTGGCACGATGTCGGTGACCAAACCCTCATCGCCGTGCTGGCCGCCCTCGGCCTGCCGGCGGACTCCGCCTCCGCCACCGCCGACAGCTTGCAATCGCTGCGCAGCCCGGGGCGGCTGCCGCCCCTGGTGGCCGCGGATGCCGGCGGCGTGCTGCGCCTGCCCGTGCCGCCGGGCGCCTACGAGATCGCGCTGGAGGATGGCACCGTCATCAGCGGCACCGCGCGGGACGACGGGGGTGCGGCCATCTCCCTGCCCGCGACCCCCGGCTACCACCGGCTGCGCATCGGCGGCGCCGAGACGGTCGTGGCGGCGGCGCCCGCCCGCGGCTGGACGGTGGCGGATGCGGCGCCGGGGCGGCCCTGGGGGTTGGCGGCGCAGCTCTACTCGCTGCGCCGGGCCGGGGATGGCGGCCTGGGGGATTTCGGCGGCCTGGCGGATTTCGTGGCCAACGCGGCCAAGCACGGCGCGGCAGCCGTGGCGATCAGCCCGGCGCATGCGCAGTTCTCCGCCACGCCCGGCCGGTCGAGCCCGTACTCGCCGTCCAGCCGCACCCTGCTGAACGTGGTGCACTCGGCGCTGGACCTGGAGGGCGAGGAGGCGCGACGGCTTGAGGCGCTGGACTTGGTGGACTGGGCGGCCAGCACCCGGCTGCGCCTGGCCCGGCTGGATGCGATGTTCGCCGAGGCGGAGCGCGGCAGCCCGCTATGGGACGAGTTCCTGCGCTTCCGCGCCGCCGAGGGTGCGACGCTGGAGGGCCACGCCCGCTTCGAGGCCATCCACGCCAGCCAGGCCAAGCCGGACGGGTCGTGGCACTGGCGCGACTGGCCGGGTGGGCTGTCGGACGCCGGCAGCGACGCCGTGGCCGCCTTTGCGGCGCAGAACGAGCGCGAGGTGTTCCGCCACGGCTTCTACCAGTTCATCGCCGACCGCAGCCTGGGCGCCGCGCAGCACGCCGCCAAGGCGGCCGGCATGGCGATCGGCCTGATCTCGGACCTCGCCGTGGGCGTGGACTCCGGCGGCAGCCAGTGCTGGGCGCGGCCGGACCAGACCCTGCTCGGCCTGTCGGTCGGCGCGCCGCCCGACCTGCTGAACACCAGCGGGCAGAGTTGGGGCCTGGCCGCGTTCTCCCCGCGCGGGCTGCAGCTGAACGGCTACGGCGCGTATATCGAGATGCTGCGGGCCGCCATGCGCCACGCCGGCGGCGTGCGGATCGACCACGCGATGGGGCTGGCCCGGCTCTGGGTGCTGCCGGACGGCGCGAGCCCGGCGGATGGCGTCTACCTGCACTTCCCGGTGGACGACATGCTGCGGCTGATCCGCCTCGAATCGCACCGCCACCGCGCCATCGTGCTGGGGGAGGACCTCGGCACCCTGCCCGAGGGCTTCCAGGGGCGCATCAGCTCGGCCGGGGTGCTGGGGATGCGGGTGCTGTGGTTCGAGCGGGCGGACGACCAGGGCTTCACCTCGCCGGGCCTGTGGGACCGCGGCGCGGTTTCCATGACCAGCACGCACGACCTGGCGACGGTGGCGGGCTGGTGGGCCGGGCGCGACACCGAATGGCGGCACAAGCTCGGGCAGATCGACGAGGGCGGCGTGGCGCGCGAGCACGGCGAGCGCCGCCGCGACCGGGGCCTGCTGTGGTCCGCCATGCAGGCCAGCGGCGCGGCCCATGGCCCGCCGCCGCCGCCGAGCGAGCCGGAGGGCGCGGTGGACGCCGCCATCCGCCACGTCGGCGGCGCGGCCTGCGCGCTGACGCTGATCCCGCTGGAGGACGCGCTCGCCCTGCCGGAGCAGCCGAACTTCCCCGGCACGCTGGACGAGCACCCGAACTGGCGCCGCCGGATGCCCGCCTCGGCCGCGACCCTGCTCGACTCGCCCGCCGTGGCCGCGCGGCTGCAAAACCTGGACGCCGCAAGGAGACGCTCATGACGCCGTTCACCGCCACCGCGCGGCTGCAGTTCCATAAGGACTTCACCATGGACGCGGCGACGGCGCTGGTGCCGTACTACGCGCGGCTCGGCATCTCGCACCTGTACGCCTCGCCGCTGCTGAAGTCCCGCCCCGGCTCCACCCACGGCTACGACATCGTGGACCACAACGAGATCGACCCGGAGCTGGGCGGCGAGGACGCGCTGCGCCGGCTGGTGGCCGAGCTGCGCCGGCACGAAATGGGCCTCGTGCTGGACATCGTGCCCAACCACATGGGCGTCGGCGGCGCGGACAACGAGTGGTGGCTCGACGTGCTGGAATGGGGCCGCGCCAGCGCCCATGCCGAGTATTTCGACATCGACTGGGACCCACCGGACGCCTCCCTGCGCGGCCGGATGCTGGCGCCGTTCCTCGGCTCGCCCTACGGCGACTGCCTGAACGACAAGCAGTTGACGCTGCAGTTCGACCCGGAGGACGGCCGGCTGTTCGTCGGCTACTACTCCCACCGCTTCCCGATCAACCCGCGCGACTACCCCTCCGTGCTGCTGACGGAGGGCGGCCCGCTGGAGGAGCCGGCGCGGGCGTTCGGCGAGCTGTCCACCGCCAGCCCGGAGGCGACGCAAGCGGACGCCGCCACCGCCCGCGCCGCGCTGCGCTCGCCGGACTACGCCCAAGCCATCGCCGAGTGCCTGCGCGCCTACGACCCAGCGACCGATTCCGGGCGCGACCGCCTGCACAGGCTGCTGGAGCGCCAGAGCTACCGGCTGAGCTGGTGGCGGGCGGCCACGGACGAGATCAACTGGCGGCGCTTCTTCGACGTGAACGGCTTGGCCGGCGTGCGCGCCGAGGTGCCGGCCGTGTTCGACGACACCCACCGCACCATCCTGCGGCTGTATGCCGAGGGGCTGGTGGACGCCGTCCGCATCGACCACGTGGACGGCTTGGCCGACCCGCGCGGCTACTGCCGCAAGCTGCGCCGCCGGTTGGACGCCATGGAGGCGCACCGCCCGCCGGAACTGCGCGGCCAGCGCGCCGGGCTGTGGATCGAGAAGATCCTGGCGCCGCAGGAATCGCTGGACGGCGAGTGGCTGACCGACGGCACCACCGGCTACGACTACATGAATGAGGTGTCCGCCGTGCTGCACGACGGCGCGGGCGAGGAGCCGCTCACCGCGCTGTGGGTGGGGCTCACCGGCCGGCCTGCCGCCTTTGAGGTGGAGGCGATGGCGGCGCGGCGGCAAATCCTGCGGGAAAGCCTGTCGAGCGAGCTGTTCGCCACCGCCGCCGCCATCCACCGCATCGCCCGGCGGGAGCTGGCGACGCGCGACTACACGCTGACCGCGGTGCGCCGCACGCTGACGGAAATCCTGGTCCACTTCCACGTGTACCGCATCTACGCCGGGTTCGGCGGGCTGTCGGAGACGGACAAGCGCGAGATGGACTGGGCGATGGCCGGGGCGCGCCGCACCGTGCGCGCCACCGACCGCGACCTGCTGGAGCTGATGGGCGGCTGGCTGTCCGGCGAGGGCATCCGCCAGGTGCCGGCCGGCAGCCGCCGCCAGGAGCGGCGGCGGGCGATGGTCAAGTTCCAGCAGCTCTCCGCGCCCACGGCGGCCAAGTCGGTGGAGGACACCTCGTTCTATCGCTACGGCCGGCTGATCTCGCGCAACGAGGTGGGCACCGAGCCGTCGCAGTTCGCGCTGTCTCCGGTGGCGTTCCATGCGACCATGCGGGACCGCCGCAAATACCTGCCGCTGGCGCTGCTGGCCACCGCCACGCACGACCACAAGCGCGGCGAGGACACCCGGGCCCGCCTGGCGGTCATCAGCGAGCTGCCGGGCGAGTGGGAGGCGGCGCTGGCCCGCTGGACCCGGCTGAACGCCTCGCTGAAGAAGGAGGCCGATGGCGGCCCCGCCCCCGATTCCTGCGACGAGATCATGCTTTACGAGAGCCTGGTCGGCGCTTGGCCGCTCGGCTTGTCGGCCGAGGACCATGAGGGCGTGGCGGCGCTGGAGGAGCGGCTGGCCGCCTGGCAGGAGAAGGCGCTGCGCGAAGGCAAGCGCCACACCGGCTGGGCCGAGCCGAACATGGAGTACGAGACCGCCTGCCGCGACTTCCTGCACCAGGTGATGGACCCGGACCGGGTCTCGCGCGTGCTGCAGGACATCGCGGCCTTCGTGGAGCGCATCGCCGCCCCTGGCGCGGTCAACGCGCTGTCGCAGGTGCTGCTGCGCATCACCTCGCCCGGCGTGCCGGACCTGTACCAGGGGACGGAGTACTGGGATTTTAGCCTGGTGGACCCGGACAACCGCCGCCCGGTGGACTTCCCCGCCCGGGAAGCCTCGCTGGCGGAGGCGCAGTACCCGGCGGCGTTGCTGGCGGAATGGAAGGATGGCCGGGTCAAGCAGGCGGTTGTCGCCCGCGCGCTGCAATTCCGCGCCGCGTCGGAGGGGTTGTTTACCGAGGGCAGCTACGTCCCGCTGAAGGCGGAGGGGGTGCGGGCGGACAACGTGCTTGCCTTCGCTCGGGTGCTGGAGGGCCGCGCCTGCGTGACGGTCGTGACCCGGCTGCCGGCGCAGCTGCCGGGCATCGGGGCGCAGCCGCTGCCCGATGCGGAAGGGTGGGGCGCAACCTTCCTCAGCATGCCACGTAACCTTGTCGGGCGCCCCGTGAAAGACATATTGGCCGGCCAGGAGAGGGCTGAGGCGGCAGAGCAGATGCTCTTGTCGGACATCCTCGCCAAGTTCCCGGTGGCGCTGCTGGAGATCAGATGAACCGTCTCGTCGTCGTATCCAACCGGGTTCCGCCGCCCAACGCCGGCGCCACCGCCGGCGGCCTCGCAGTGGCGCTGTCCGGGCTCATGGCGCAGCGGGGCGGGCTGTGGTTCGGCTGGAGCGGCACGGTCTCCAACGATCACCAGGTCAAGTCCAACGTCGAGGGCGGGGTCCAGTATGCGACCATCGACCTGTCCGAGACCGAGCACGACCGCTACTACAACGAGTTCTCCAACAGCACCCTGTGGCCGCTGCTCCATTCGATGCCGGAGCTGATGACCTTCGACCGGCGCAACGCGCAGGCCTACCACGCCGTCAATGAGCGCATGGCGGCCTCGCTGGCACCGCTGCTGCGGCCGACCGACCAGATCTGGATTCACGACTACCACCTGATGGCGATGCCGGCGATGCTGCGGACGCGCGGGGTGACGGCGCCGATCGGCTTCTTCCTGCACATCCCGTTCCCCTCCGCCGACATGCTGGCGAGCGTGCCGGAGGCCGGGGCGCTGATCCGCGACCTGGTGTCGGCCGACCTAATCGGCTTCCAGACGCAGAACGATGTGGAGAACTTCGCCGAGGCCGCGCACCGCCTGGCCGGCGCCACCCGGCTGGCCGGCGGATGGCTGCACGTGGATGGCCGCCGGGTGCGGCTGGGCGCGTTCCCGGTGGAAATCGAGGCGAAGGAGTTCGCCGCCGCCTCCGAGCAGGCCTGGCGCGGCGCGCCGGCCGAACGGCTGCGGCGCAGCCTGCAGGGCCAGAAGCTGGTGCTCGGCGTGGATCGGCTGGATCCGACCAAGGGCCTGATCCAGCGGCTGCACGGCTACCGCCGCCTGCTGGAGACCCGGCCCGACTGGCGTCGCCGGGTGACCATGCTGCAGATCGCCGCGGAAAGCCGCAAGGACGTCGTCGCCTACCGCAACCTGCGCGAGGCGCTGGAGCACGAGGCGGGCGGCATCAACAGCGAGTGGGGCGAGCCCGACTGGACCCCGTTGCGCGTCGTGGCCCGCGCCAGCGCGCGCAACACCATGGGCGGCTACATGCGCGAGGCGCGGGTCGGCCTGGTGACGCCGCTGCGCGACGGCATGAACCTAGTGGCCAAGGAATACGTGGCCGCGCAAGACCCGCAGGACCCCGGCGTGCTGGTGCTGTCCCGCTTCGCCGGCGCGGCGCACCAACTGGGTGCGGCGCTGATCGTCAACCCGCACGACCCGGACGAGGTGGCGGACGCGCTGGACACAGCGTTGCGCATGCCCCTGGCGGAGCGGCAGCAACGCTGGCAGGCATGCTGGCGCGCAATCGACGGCGCCACCCCGTTGCTGTGGGGCCGCACCTTCCTGGCGACGCTGCTGCGGGTGGGCAGCGGCGCCCCGGCCAACACGCGGGCGCCCTCGGAGACCGTGGTCGAAGGTCGATTCCAGGCCAACTGACGCCCGCTCGCCTAGCAAAGGTTGGGGCTTTCCCTGCGTGCGTATTCCACTCGCCTGATAGAAGGCGAGTGGAACCTTGACCCACTCCGCCCCGAACTCCACCAGAGGACGGTGGTCCTCTGGGTACTTGGTCTAAGGGGTAAAGGGGATGACCATCCCCTTTCGGGTGCAGGGCAGGGCCCTGCAAACAGCCGGCTTCGGTTTTCAGCACCCGGCTAGGTGAGTCCCTCGTGCCCCATCGCTTTTTGGACGGAAGGAAGCGTCATCATGCGTTCGCGCAGCGCGGCCAAGGGTGCGGGCGGCTTGATGTCGAACTTCTTCGCCCAGAGCAGCATGACGAACAGGTAGAAATCAGCCACGCTGACGGTGGAGCCGAACAGGTAGTCGCCTTTCATGGTGTCGGCCAGGTAGCCCATGCGCTTGCCGATCAGCTCGCCGGCCTTCGCCTTGTCACTGTCGCTGCCCCCGCCGAAGAAGGGTTTGAAGCTCTTGTGAATCTCGGTCGAGGTGAACGCGAGCGCCTCCAGCAGGCGCGTGCGCCCCATCGGCCCCGACAGCGCCAGCTTGCTGTCCTGCTGCGCGATCCAGTCCAAGATCGCGACGTTCTCGGTAATCGTCTCGCCTGAATCGAGCGTCAGCGTCGGTACGTAGCCCTTTGGATTGATCGTCGAGAAGTCAACGCCGGTTTCCGTGCGCTTGGCTTTGAGATCCACCTTCTCGCGCTCGAAGGACAGGCCCGCCTCGTGCATCGCGATGTGGTCGGCCAGGCTGCAAGCGCCCGGTGCATAGTAGAGCTTCATGGTGATCTCCCGTGGTTGACGCCGTTGCAACGCGGGGCGGTCGGATAGGTCGCGCCGCGGCACGCGGCATCGGCCTGGATGGCACGAGCCCCCTCCCCCGGACAACGGCAGGGAACATGCCCGCGCGCCATTCGGCCCGATCAGCCATGATCCATGCAGCACGGCCGTACGCGTCGGGTGATTTCCGCTTTCTGACGTGGGTAGCGTGTCGGTATGCTGCTGACTTTAAGATTGGGCTTAAGGTCATGGACGGCATGATCGAAATCATCACCGGCCGGGAGCGGCGTCGTCGCTGGAGCACGTCGGAGAAGTTGCGCATTGTTGCCGAAACCTTCGAACAGGGTGCCACCGTTTGTGACGTTGCGGCCCGGCACGGCGCCCACTGCAGTGCAGCACGCCGCCCAGCCTGTATTTCCCAGGCTTGTCCCGGCATGATGCGGCGTGGCCATCGACCTGTCCGTCCTGCCCGACGAGGTGCGCGCGCTGATCGCGTCGCAGGCGGCGACGATCCTGCGCCAGCAAGCCGCGCGGGACGGCCAGGCGGCCCGCATCGAGCAGCTCCGGGCGCAGCTGGCCAAATTGCGCCGCCAGCAGTTTGGCCGCTCGTCAGAGAAGCTGGACGCGGCGATTACCCAACTGGAACTGGCGCTGGAGAATCTGGAGGAGGAGCAAGGCATGCAGGAAGCTGCCATCCCGGCCGCTGACGGTGTATCGGGGGCAACCCCAAACCATGCCTGAAGCTTGCAAAAAGCCAACTCGGAATGATTTCTATGGCCAAAAATTCGCATGTTCGCTTAGGTCGGGTTCGCGTTCTTAGTTTGTTTGCTTGTGCATCTCGAAATCCTAGTTCGTCAGTTCTGGCCAGCTTTTTAAAAACCTTGTACTCCGATGCGAATAGCTTCATGAGGTGACATGCTTGCTCCGCTTGTCTCCGACGCCCTGTGGTCGATGATCGCGCCTTTGCTGCCAATCGAACCTGCCAAGCCGAAGGGTGGCGGTCTCCGTATTGGCGACCGGGCTACGCTAATTGGCATCCTGTTCGTGCCACGAGCCGGCACCCCATGCGAGATGCGGCCGCAAGAGACGGCGTGCAGCTCGGGGGTGACGTGCTGGCGGCGGTTGCGGTACTGGCAAGCGGCGGCGTTTGAGATCAACTGCACCGCGAACTGCAGCGCGGTCCACACCAAGCAGACCGGCTCAACCCGACCGATCGCGGCAGGCCGGGAACCAAGCACCATCTCGCCACCGACCGGTAAGGCATCCAGCTCGCCTTTCTGCTGACCGAGGCCAACGTCCACGACAGCAAGCCCTTTGACGAGTTGCTGGATACCGTCCCCTCCGTCGGCTGGAAGCAAGGCAGGCCCCGACCCCGACCGACCAAGCTCCATGCCGGTAAGGCCTACGACTTTCGCCGATGCCGCCACACCTGCCAACAACCAGGCATCAAGGCCCGCATCGCACGACGCGGTGTCGAAACCAGCCAGACGCTTGGACGTCATCGCTGGGTTACCGAACAGATTTTCGCCTGGCTGAACCGCTTTCGCAGCTTCACCATCCGCTACGAACGACGCCTCGACATTCACCCTGCCCTTACCGCCTCCGCATGCTCGGCCATCTGTCCGCAAACATACAGTCAGAGGTTCTGAAAGGCTCTCGAAAACAACTGCATTGCGGGCCGGGCTGGATCCGGAGCGCTACAGCGGTCACTCCCTTTGCGCTGGCCTGGCCACTATCGCTGGCAATGCCGTCCTGCCCGGCCTCATGCGGTGGACCCGGTACGAGAACAACCAAATGGCCTTAGCTTACCTGAGCCCGGCCGATTTGTGGCGCGACAACCTCACTTAGCGCATCTTCTCCGACAGCAAGCTCGTTACAGATCGGGCTGAACTGTCAAAGCCTAAGTTATATAATCAAGGAGTAGTCGGGTGAAGTCTAATAGAGGCTCGTCGTGATCTACATCATTAGGAGAAGTCGCCGTTCTTCCTGGCCGATTATTCTAAGTTCTTTGTGGGATCACTTGAGATAGGTGCGCACGACCGACAGCAACTGTTCGGTTGCATTTTGGTTCAGCGCGCCGGGGTACTGCTCCTGATCGACGAGGTGCGTCGTCACGTGGTCCTCCACGACCTCGGCCATCAGTCCTGCCATGGCCGCCCGGGTGCTCGCGAGCAAATGCATGACCTGCTCGCATCCTGCCTCGGCGTCCAGCGCCCGCTCGATCGCCTCGACCTGGCCGCGGATGCGGCGCACCCGGGCCAACAGCTTTTGCTTCTCGCGGATGGTGTGCGTCATTCGTCATGGCTCATAGCATGACAAGGCGAATGCAACGCAAGCGAACGTTATTTTGGTGTAAGTCACTGTGCTTGGCTGGCGGAGTATGCGAGGCTGCAGGATACGCAAACCCCGGGCAACCCTGGGCAAGGATGTTATGACCGAACGCCCAAGCGCCTCTTCCGCCTGGAAATTCGGTGTGCTGTTCTCCCAAACTGGCGTGACGGCGGCGATCGAGAGGACGCAACTCAACGCAACGGTGCTCGCGGCGCAGTCCATCAATGCGGCTGGCGGCATCGGCGGACGGCCTATCGAATTGGTGATTTACGATCCGCAATCCGACCCTCGGCAGTTCCAGGCGTTGGCAGAGCGCCTGCTTGCGCATGACCGGGTGCGGCTGATCTTTGGCTGTTATATGTCCAGCACGCGCAAAGCCGTGCTTCCCGTGGTGGAGGCCTACCGCGGCTTGCTGCTCTACCCGACGCTGTACGAAGGTTTCGAGTATTCCCCCAACTGCATTTACACCGGGTCCGCTCCTAACCAGAACTCGCTGCCGCTGGCGCGCTACCTGTTCGGACATTATGGCAAGCGGCTACTCTTCGTAGGCTCGGACTATATCTATCCATTCGAGTCCAACCGGATCATGGCCGACTTGGTGAGCCAGGCCGGAGGCACGGTGATGGATGAAATCTACGTCCCGCTCCAGGCCCGGGCAGAGGATTTCGTGCACGCGATCCGCGAGATCGGCCGCCTTCAGCCAGACGTGGTCTTCTCCACGGTCGTCGGTCAATCGACTGCAATCTTCTATCAGGCCTACCACGCCGCAGGTTTCGACCCGGCGCTCATGCCGATTGCGAGTTTGACGACCAGCGAGGCGGAGGTGGCCGAGATGAATCCCGCCGCAGCCGCCGGCCACATCACTGCAGCTCCATTCTTCAACACCCTCAGGACGCCCGCGGCGGACCAGTTCGTTCAGGAGTTTCGCCGCAGCTTCGGCGCGAAGGCCCCCATCACGGCCGGCGCCGAAGCGGCGTACTTCCAAGTCAAACTGGTCGCCAGCGCGATCGGGCAGGCGGGCACGGATGAGCCGGCGCTGGTGCGGGCGGCCCTCTGCACTCTGGAGCACGAGGCACCGCAGGGGACAGTACGCATCGATGCCAGCAACAACCATGCGTACCTATGGCCGCGCGTCGCCAAGCTGGACTCGCAGGGCCAGTTCCGCGTGGTTTGGGACCCGGGAGTGCGCGTTCGGCCGGACCCATACTGCATCGGCCAGAGTCTGCACGGCACGGCCAATGCCCGGCGCCCCGCGTTGCCGGCCCAACCATAGCGAGCAGGCGGAGGTCGGGCGAGCATGGCCATCGAAATTCTCCGCGATCTAAGAGGCCTCCATGTCGAAGTCATGCACGCGCCAGACTCGGACAGGGTGAGCTTGGTTGAGCACCTGCAACGGATCGGCTGCGTGACCCGCGCGGTGTGGCCATTGCCGGACGGGCAAGCAAGCAAAGCAGATCTGGTCCTGCTGACGATCGACCATGACATGCGAGAACCGTTGCGCCGCCTGTTCCGTGACCAAGGTACGGTGCGCCCAACGGTGATCGGCATCGTCGAATATGAGAATCCATCCATGCTGCAACTGGCACTGGAGATCGGCACGCACGCCGTCATCGAGCGCCCGGTACGGCCTTTCGGGCTGCTTACCCAGTTAGTTATCGCCCGCAGCCTATGGTCCCAACAGCAGGCGGCGGCCGACCGGGTGCAGAAGCTGGAACGTAAACTGGCCGGGACGCAGAATGTACAGCGCGCACGGTTAATTCTAATGGCCAATGACAGGCTGACTGAGGCCGAGGCTTACCAGGCTATTCGCCGCCGGGCGATGGCTAGGCGCATCGCGCTTGAGGATATGGCCGCTGCAATCATCCAAGCCGATAATGTAGTTCGATCCAGGCTATGAGGTTTATGATGCTCTAGCCCGCTCGCCCTCACCCGTGTAAGGTAGCCGGGTCGATGTTGAGCACCAGCCGTTCGACCCGCTTCCCGCCCACGACGTGGCGGCGCATAATCTCCTCCACATCGGCCTGAGTTTCATAGTGATACCAAACGCCGTCCGGATAGACTACCATGATTGGGCCGTGCTCGCAGGTGTTCATGCAACCTGCATGGTTGATGCGAACTCGTTGTGCCCCGAGCACCATGCCTAGACGGCACATGTAGTCGCACAACGCTCGGCTGCCCTTGCTGGCGCAGCAGCCGCGCCAATGGGTGGACGGACGCTGGTTGGTGCAACAGAACACATGCACACGGTATAACGGGCCGTGCTCGCCGGCAGCGGGAGACATTTCGCCTGCTGCCGGCATAGCGTTAGGCTATGGCCTGAGCGAGCAAGCTGGACGCCGCGCTCGTCCCGTGGTCAAAAATGCTCTTCTCGACGTTCACGGTCGTCACGATGCCGTCCTCCACCACCATCGAGTAGCGTTGGGAGCGTTCGCCCAACCCGAAGGCGGTGAGATCCAGCGACATGCCGATGCTGCGCGTAAACTCTGCCTGCGGGTCACACAGCATGATAACCTTGCCGTCTACCCCGTGTTGCTCGCCCCAAGCAGACATGACGAACGGGTCGTTGACGGAAATGCAGGCAATCTCGGCCGTGCCCTCCGCCTTCAACTTGTCCGCCTCGGCAACGTAGCCAGGCAGGTGGGACGTGGTGCAAACCGGGGTGTAGGCGCCCGGCAATCCAAACAGGATCACCTTTCGTCCGGCAAGGAAGCTTGCCATATCGATATCTTTGATTCCATCAGACGTCATCTGCTTCAACGTTGCGCTCGGAATCGTCTTGCCACTCTCGATCGTCAATTGGGAATCTCCTTGTCCTGGGTTGGTCTCCTACTTGAACACGCAGCCGCTTAGCCCGGCCGCGAATTCCTCCCGGTTCAGGTTTTTTCCGATGACGACAAATTGCGTCATTTTGGTTTCGTTCGGCTCCCACAGCCGGTCGCGGCGCAGGGTGGTCAGCATGCGCACACTCTGGAATACCAGACGCTCGTCGAAGCCGCTCGCGTAGAATAGCCCCTTGGTCCGGTACAGGTCGTCGCCCCGCTCCGCCGCAATGCCGTTCATCCAAGTCATTAGCCGGTTCACGTCGATTGGGCGGCTCTCATGCAGCACGAAGGAGCCGATCGCCGGGTCATGCTCATGCTCATGGTCGCCCAGGAACTCGGGATCGACCTCCAGCTTCTGCACTAAGTCGAACGCGCCGACGCCGATAATCTCGGCCAAGTCGATTTCGGCATTGGTTGTGTAATAGATCTTTGCCAGCGGATTGAGGGAACGCACCTGGCGCTCGACCTCTGCCATTTTCTCCGGCGTGACCAAATCCATCTTGTTGATGAGCACGATGTCGCTGAACGCCACCTGCTCGACCGCTTCGTTACTCTGTTCCAGATTGCGTCCGAGATTGACTGCATCCACGACAGTAACAAACGCGTCTAACCGTATGCCGGCCTTTACGTCATCAGCAGCGAAGAAGGTGGAAGCGACGGGCGCCGGGTCGGCAAGGCCCGTGGTCTCAATGAGAATGCCGTCCAGCGTGCCGGCGCGCTCCTGCAAGCGGCCCAGCGTTTCCACCAAATCTCCCCGCACGGTGCAGCACAGGCAGCCGTTGTTGAACTCAACCAATTGGGCGTCTTTGTCGTGAATCACCAGTTGACCGTCGATGCTGATCTCGCCGAATTCATTGACGATGACGGCGAGCTTGCGGCCGTGCTGCTCGCGCAGGATGCGGTTGATAAGTGTGGTCTTGCCGGACCCAAGGAATCCAGTCACGACGGTAGCGGGAATGCGGGTGTCAGTTGCGGACATGAGTGCAGCCTTGTTCCAGGAAAGGAAATGGGCGGGGGCGTTGAAGCCCCCGCCCGCCCGTCCTTAGGAAGCCATCTCAGGCGCGACACTTGAGCGGACCCGCTTCGGCGCGGCACCGCCAGGCGTCATCACCAGGGTCTTGGTCATGGCCTCGATGCCAGCCTCCAAGATCACCTTGCGGTTCGGCGGGGGTAGGATAGTCCCGCGAAGCTGGTCGTAAGAGACAACCACCCAGCAGGCGCAGCCCCAAAAGCACTCGCCGGCCATGCCCTCGAAGCGAATTGCCGGCTCGGACAGCATCGGGCCGAGGTCGATCAACCAGGCATGCTCGATCAGCCGCTCTTCCCACGACAATTTGTCGTAGTTCGCCTGGCTGGCCCAGAAAGCGAGCAAGTCGGTCTTGGCAAGGCCTGGCATGATGACGTTGGCATAGGCGGTCAACGTGTCGAAGAACTCGTGAGTCTCGATCTGGAGGGTAGAGTCATCCTCCAGCATGTAGTTCTTCTTCATCATGTCCCTGAACGCATCGGACAAGTTGGTATGGCCCATATTGCGGGAGCCATAGATCGTGACCTCGGCGTAGTCGGTCTTGAACCCATCCTTCAGGCCGCTGTACTTCGGCGTGAAATCAATCCACTGGTTGAGCACGTCATCCCACTTGGACGGCGATTCCCCTGGAAGCACTTGCACACCCGGGTGCGACAGCTTTGCCGTGTCGAACAGCGTCCAGCTCCGCGCCTTGGAGCTGACGGTCTCGTGCGGAGCACCGGTCAGGCCGGAGGGGCGCAACGCGCGGAACAGGTCACGGCCGTTATCCACCACGGCAAAGCGCATGAAGCTATCAGCCACGAAGCGGTTCGTCACCATTTCCTTGGCGTGCTGGCGTATGCGGGTTTCGCCCGTCGTGGTGTAGGCAGTCAGGCGTTGCCAGCTGTGCTCGGGGTTCACGACGAAAAAGCCGCCGGTGAACGGGCTGCGGTAGAGATCTCCCCATACGGCCGTGACGCCGGCGTTCTTCTCGTCGTCCAGCATGCAGTCGAGATCGTTGAGCGTCGTGTAAAGTGTAGCGCTGTCGCGATAGATTTCCGGGTCGCCGCTGTGCGGCAACTGGCCCACGCCGATGACGGGGATGCGGCGGCCAAACTTCACGTTCGATAGGTGCCGGGCCATGTCCATGACCATGCCGCTGCCGGTGCCGCCGGCCAGGCTGAAGCAGACCGTGACGAGCGAGGGCAGCCCCGCCTTCTCGACGTGGTTGACGAAGTTACGCAACGCCACGTCCATCGGACGCTCGCCGGCATAGTAAGCGTTGGCGTAGATCGCCTTGGCGACGGCGCGGGGGAAATGGTTGCCCGGCTCCGGCATCACATACTTTTTGGGGACGTAGGACTCGAAGTTAGGGTTCCAGTAGTAGCGGGGATACTCAAGCTTGAGAAACTCGCGCGTACGATTCATACCTTCGAAGAATTCGTCTTTCGAGGGCACTGGCAACGGAACAGCTTGGAACAGGAATCGGTCGGCTGGGATGCCGCGCGACTCCAGTCGCTTAACGAAAGACGAGGCATAGTCTTGAGCAAGGCTCATATCTTGGTCGCCAATATCGACGACGAGTGCGGCGAAGGTGGCGCGAGGATCGGCCAAGTGATCCTCGACCTCGCCAGTGCGCAACAGCGCCTCAACATAGGCGGCACCAGTGCGGCCGACACCGACGACGTGCATACAATGCGGAGCCTGCGTCCCGGTAGAACTGTGGTAAAGTGAAGCGCTCATGGTTGTGTCCTTTTTAGGTGGTTTGCTGTGTTTAATCAGCAACGAACAGAGAAGGTGCCAGTCTTTTCAATATAGCCCAGGTCCCTCATAATGTGAGCCACCGACGTTGCTCGATGGCTTGACACATAAATCATGTAGTCCTCGACAAACAAGCCAGGGTCGGTCGATATTACACCCTCCTCAATAAGCTGAACGGCCTTTTCAAGATGGACACGCTCTAGCTCAGATGTCCACACTGGATTTTCGATGTGTATCGCGGTACCGTCAACCGTAGAAATTTGCAGAAACTTGCCGCCTGTAATAGTAGGAACTTTGAAACCATTCCTGTACTTTTCAATCACATCCGACCAAACGAGAGGCATTACGATTTTCCATTATCATTGCTGAAAAGTAGGCCTCGGCGCACATTGGTCATGCGGCCCGATCGACGGCTGAAGCCGGCAATGTCCCGCCCTGTAATTCCTCGAACGGCACGGCAACCCATCCACCGCTACCGCCCAAGCTTGCGCCGGCCATACCCTCCAGCCGGGTCGAGGGCTCGCAGAGCAGGACGCCCTGGTCTAGCAGCAACGAATGGTCGAGCAGGCGTTCACCCATCGCCTCGCCATCGTAGGCATCGCGCGCTTCAAAGAACAGGCTGAGGTCCAGCTTGCTCAGGCACGGCAGCACGAATTGGATGGAACCTTCCCGCCCACCGCCCACGACGTGCGGCGGAACCTCGGGATGCAGGGCTGCCCCTACGCTTTCGGCCGTTCGCGCATCATTCCCATTCTCTGCAGCGGCCACGCGCACCTCGACAAACTCCGGCACATAATCCGGCAACAGCCCTATCTGCGTCCGCATCCGCGGCCCAACCGCGATCGGCCCGGCAGCATCGGCGTAAGCCAGCATATGGATCCAGCGCGGTCCCCAGGGCGTTCGTGCGGCGGAATGTTGCGTTGAGGGGGCGGCGACCCAGTTCAGCAGGCGCAGCAGTTCCCAGGCGTTAGCACCCTTCCTCCCCGTCAACAGTGAGGCGATCTCCTGGTCGCCGCGCCGATGGGTTGCCGCAAGGTCATGCGTGGCTGCCCAGACGTGCTGCTGCGGAATGATGATGAATCCGGCGGTGAAAGGATTCCTGAAAAGCTCGCCGCACGAGGCAACCACGCCCTGGTTTTTGGCTTCGTCGCCTAAGCAGTCCAGCTCATTGAGCAAAGGGAACAAAGACGCGTCTCGATGCTCCGGCAGGTCGCCCTCGCATGGCGCGATGCCGAGGCCTGCCACGAGGATGCGGCGGCCGAACACCCGGTTGGAGAGATGGCGCGCAAGATCGACCGCGATGCCGCTGCCAGTGCCGCCGCCCATCCCGAACACGACCGCGACCATGGATTGCGCGTTCGCGGCGTCCACGCTGGCGGCGAACGCCCGCAACGCCAGTTCGGCCACCCGTATCCCGCCATAATAAGCGCAACCATAGACCGCTTTGGCGACGGCGCGCCGGAAACGACCACCCGCAGCCGGAAACTCCACATTAGGCGGCAGCCAAGGCTCGTCTGGGCTGCTAATTCGGCGGCCTGGATATTCGAGCGTCAGGAAGCTTGGGTAGCTGCGGAGTACGGCGAACAGCTCATCCCGGTGCGGAACGGGCAGGGAAAGGAAAATAACCTCGGCGCGGTCTGCCGGCATGTCTGCGGCAATTGCCCGTAGGCCGCCATCCCCATCGCCGATATCGACGGCAAGCGCCACCAGCTTGGGTGCGCCGAGCTCCAGATTGCGTAAGACCTCAGCGATTACGCTGATCCCAGCGCTGCCGATGCCGACGATATGCGTCCCAATTGGCAAAGCTTCGCCGCCTGTCACGCGATGGATCCCACGCCGCAGCGCATCAAGCTTGCGCCGTTTGAGTCTGTCTTCTGTCGAGAGGCTCATCGGATGAGCTACGCTCCGCATTGAATGAGGAAACGGCAGACTGTCCAATGAAAGGACAGCGATTGTACAAGCATGCAAGTAGTCACACGCTCAGCAGGATAGGATTGAGGGAGTAAGTACGATCTCAAGGCTACAGGATCAGCTTCATTGATGATCCGGCACTCGATCGTTACAGCTCTGTCAACACCTTAAGAAATACGAGCGCATTGCCTCGCGCGTCAAGCATTAAATCATGGCTGCCATGTTTAAAATTAGCACCAGAAATCCGGTATGCGCCACGCTGCGCCTGCGATGGCCTGATCAGGACGCTATGGGGCTGCCTGACCCTGCCGCGCTTAGGAAACGCACAATCGCTGTAGCCACGCTGGCCGGATGCTCCTCGCACACGCCAAGGGAGCCAGCGTTCAGGCAGGTGGTGTAAATGCCGGGCTCAGCGGCGAGCGCTTCCATCTCCAGCTTGGAGCGGGGCGGCGTCTGCGGCCCGTAAAGCAGCAGCTTCGGGGCGGTCGCGGTGCGAGCCAGGGTAAGGAAGGCCTTCTGGTCCGCCACCGCGTCCAGCGCGCCGGTCACGAACGCCCCCGAGCCGAACCGCCCGCCGGGCCGCCGCGCAATTGACGCCTTGCGCGCCACGAACTCCGGGGTGACCCGGCCAGGGTCGGTATAGACATGCCGGCGATACATCATCCCGATAATCGGCCGGGACACGTTCAGGCGGTACAGCGCCGGTCCCAGCACTGGCGCGCGGATGGCCGCCAAGATGCGGTCCTGCGCCGGCCGTCGTCCACCCATCATCGTCGGCAGCGGGCCACGCCAAGTGGGCGCCGCGAGCACGATGCTGGACCAAACGTTCGGCCTGTGCTGCGCCAGTTGCAGCGCGTAGGCCGCCGCGTGGCCAGCCGCCACCACGGCGCACGGCGTTCCCGTCACCTCCTCCACGAAGGCTTGCAGGAAGGCCTGGTGCAACGCGGGCGAGTGCCGCAGCGCCGGGCCGCCGCTGCGGCCGAAGCCTGGCCAATCCGTGGTGATGGTCCGGCGCAAACCGGACAGCTCCTCCGCGAGTCTTGCCATCTCCTCGCGGCTGGAGACGGTGCTGAAAGGCGGCAGCAGGAGGATTGCCAGGCCATGCCCGCGGACCTCATAGTTCACATGAACCGGCACGCCTTGCCAATTCCACGAAAAGGTACGGGTGTCGCTCGCGTCAAATTGGTCCATGCTCAAGCTCCCTTATGGCCGCCATCAAGGATCGAGCAATTTTGCCCTATGCCATCAACCTGATGCTCGACTCAGCGGCTTCCATGCAGGTTGAGCATACCTACGTGAGCCTAGCCGCCCTGAGCATCTGCGACGAGGACCTCGTGACGCAATACGGCGCTTGCGTCACCCTCCTCATCGTGGCTGACACGGTGCATCCGGACGACCTTGATGAGACCCTCAAGCGCGCCGTCGCCAAGTCCATGGCGCTGCCCGTCGAGCTCACGACGCCTTGCATGATCGCGGGTACGCCGCCGGTGCTCAGCCTGCGGGTCGCGCCGGCCAGTGCCTTGCTTGACCTGCACCACGCGATCTATCGCACGCTGCCGGTCCAGGCGGTTCACCTGCACTACCGCCCGGCCTATTGGCAGCCACACTTGAAGCTGGCCAACGTGCGTGCCGACCAAGCGACGGCAGCCAAGCTGGTGGCGGCGCTGTCGGTGTCGTGGTCCCCAATGAGCGGCGTGCTCGATAACCTAGAGGTTGTGCGATACCCGCCCGTGCAGTCGATCTTTCAGGCGCCACTCCGGCGTATTGCGTAGCAGCTTGAACGCTGCCAGGTCTTCCGGCTGAATGCGGCAACTGCGGAGGAGCACGCGATGGACCTGACGCCCTATCGCCTGGCCGCCGCTCCGTTTTACCAGCCGGCTGGGGATGAGGCGGCTTTGTTCGCCGCCGCCGCCGCGAGCCGGTTGCCCATCATGCTGAAGGGCCCCACCGGGTGCGGCAAAACCCGGTTCATCGAGCACATGGCCCACCAACTCGGCCGCCCGCTGATCACCGTCGCCTGCCATGAAGACATGACCGCCGCCGACCTCGCCGGCCGCTACCTGCTCACGGCGGAGGGCACGGTATGGCAGGATGGGCCGTTGACGGCGGCGGTGCGGCACGGTGCGATCTGCTACCTCGACGAGGTGGTGGAGGCGCGGCAGGACACCACGGTCGTCATCCATCCGCTGGCCGACAACCGCCGGGTGCTGCCGCTGGACCGCAAGGGCGAGCTGGTGCCGGCGCACCGGGACTTCCTGCTCGTGGTGTCATACAACCCGGGTTACCAGAGCGCGGTGAAGGACCTGAAGGAGTCCACCAAGCAACGTTTCGTCGCGATCGACTTCACCTACCCGGCGGCGGACGCCGAGGCCGCCATCGTGGCGCGGGAAGCCGCCATCGACGAACGCCGGGCGGCGGCGCTGGTGGCAGTGGCGGCAGCCACGCGCAACCTGCGAGGCCGCGGCCTGAGCGAGGGCGCGTCCACCCGCATGATCGTGCATGCTGGGCGGCTGATGGTGGCGGGCATCCCGGCCGAAGCGGCGCTGCGGGCCGGCGTAGTGTTGCCGCTGACCGACGATGCCGACATGCGCGAGGCGTTGGAGGCCATCATCTCCGCCTGCGCCGCCTAGCATGGGCAGCCTCGTCCTGGACCGCCCGTCAGCCGCCATCGACCAGGTCCGCCGCATGGTGCGCGACCGGGCGGCCCTGCGCCCCGGCTTCGCGCAGGCCTGGCCCCGGCTGGTGCGGGCGGACCCGGCGCTGATCGACGAATGGGCATGCGTCACGCTGGAACTGGCCGGGGTGAACGCCGGGCCATCCTGCTTGACAGCTTTTTGGCAAGCCGCCGCAGTGGAGCCGTTGCGGCCAGTGCTGGCAGGCGGGCAGGCCGCGGCCGAACTGTGCCGCCACGCCGGCGCGCGGGCAGCGCTCGCCTGCCTGGAGGCGCTGCCGGTCGCCATCCGGCTTACGGCGGGGCAGCCGGCCGAGCTTTCGGCGTGGTGGCGCGGCCTGCACCGTTTGGCACGTGAGGCGCCTAACCTGGTGCAAGGGCTGGTGGGCCGGGTTGAGACCGTGCTGGCCGGCGGCAACGGGACGGCCTTCGCGGATTTCGTAGCCGTCGGGCTGAAGGCGACGGCGCGGGACAAGCAGCGGCGGGCGGCGTTCTTCGCGCTGAAGGACCCGCTCGCGCTGGTCATCCTCGCACGCCAGTCTGCGCCTGCCGGATTTACCGAAAGCGAGCGGATGCTGGGCGCGTTCGTGGCCGGGCTATGGGGCGGTGAGCCCCGGCTGAAGGCCGGGACGGGGCGGCGCACGATAATCGCGTCCGGGGCGGTGTTGCTGCCGCCGGTGTTCGCGGGCGTGCCGGCAACACGCGTGCGCCCGCTGTATCGCGCGGCGGCGGCCCACGCGCAGGCGCATCTCGCGGCCCCGGCGGTGCGGTATGAGCTGCTGCAGCTCAAGCCGCTGCAAGTCGCCTTGATCGGGCTGGTGGAGGACGCGCGAGTGGAGGCGCTGGCCATTCGCCGCCACTCGGGGCTGCGCCGGCTATGGGCCGGGTTTCACGAGGCCCACCCCGGCGGTGTCCGGACGGCGGCGGCGCTGCTGGCCCGGCTCGCCCGCGCACTGCTCGACCCCGATTACGTGGACGGCGACGGCTTCGTGCAGAAAGGCCGCGCGCTGTTCGCCGCCGTGTCGCTGGATGACCCGGTGATGAGCCGCGCCATCGGCGGCCTGCTCGGCAACGACCTTGGCCAGCTGCGGCTGCAGTTCAACGCTAAGGGCTGGGTAGTGGAGCCTGCCTACCGCGACGATAACATGCACCTTTGGAATTTACCCGAGACGCCAGACGAGGCGCTCAGCCTCACGGTGGACACCGCCCGCAGCATCGACCGCGAGGATGGCGGCGGGCAGCAATCGGGCGCTGGCGACCCCGCGCCGCGCGCCCGGGAGGCCGGACAGGACGATCAGGCGGCGCTGCTGGCGACCTACCCCGAGTGGGACTCCGCAGCCGGCGTCGAGCGGCCGGACTGGACCAGCCTGCGCGATGCCACGCCCGTGCTGCGTGACCCCGGTCCTGAGAAGGAACCGGCGCTGCGAGCCGCCATCGCCCGGCTGGTGCGCAGCAGCGTCGTGGGGCAGCGCACCCGGCAGGGCCGGCAGGAGGACGGGGAGGAGCTGGACCTGGATGCCGCGATCGAGGCGGTGGTAGCCCGGCGCAGCGGTGGACAGCCGGATAGCCGCGTATACCGCGACCGTCGGCCGCGCGGGCAGGATTTGGCAACCCTGGTGATCCTGGACACGTCGCAATCCACCGCGGCGCTGGACGCGTCGGGGCAGTCGGTGCTGGCGGCCGAGCGGGCGGCGGTGGACGCGCTCGCGGCGGCGCTGGAGGCTAGGGGCGCACGCTACGCCCTGCGTGCCTTCGGCTCGGCCGGGCGGGACGACGTGCGGCTCACCCGACTCAAGGACTTCGATGAGGCGCTCAGCCCCTTGGTGAGCGCCCGCCTGGCTGGGCTGTCGCCTGGGCTGTCCTCTCGGCTCGGCGCTGCGCTGCGCCACGCCGGGGCGGAGCTCGCGCCGCTGCGCACAGGGCGCAAAATGGTGCTGGTGCTGACGGACGGCGAACCGTCGGACATTGACGTGCCACCGCAGGAGCTGGTGGAGGATACGCGCCGAGCGGTGCGAGGATTGCGGCTGCGCGGCATTGACGTGTTCGGGCTGGTCATGGATCCGGAGGGCGCTGGGTCGGGCGCTGCCATCTTCGGGCGGCATAACATGATGCCGGTGCGGGAGTTGGCGGAACTGCCGGCCCGGCTCGCCGAGGTGTACTTCCGCTTGGCGCGACGATAGCTATGCGCCGCCTAATTTCTTCGGGTTCGCCGTTCGAGGCGGAGATTGGTTACTCCCGGGCCGTTGTGGATGGAAAATGGGTTTTCGTATCCGGCACAACCGGCTTTGACTACGGAACTATGACCATTTCGTCCGACGTGTGCGAACAGGCTGAGCAGGCGATTCGCAACATCAGCCGAGCATTGGCCGAAGCAGGTACTTCGCTCGCCGATGTGGTCCGCATTCGGTATATCTTGCCAGATAGAGCTGAATTCGAGCCGTGCTGGCCGGTGCTGCGCGGACATTTTGCCGAGGTTCGCCCTGCCGCGACGATGATCGTGGCGGGTTTGGCGGATTCCCGGATAAAAATTGAAATTGAGGTCACGGCACGCCGGGCTGCGCCGTAGCGGCCGGGACAGCGCGCTGTCCCGGCCGGCGTAATCAACGGTGGACGGCGGTCGGGATGCCCTCGATTGGGCACTCCTCGGTGCCGACGGTCTTTCGTGTCATGGCCTCGACCATCTCGCGGGTGCCCTCGGGATCGGAAATCCACTTCTTGTAGAAATCATAGGGGCAGGACGCCTCGCCCTTCTCGCCGTCGCCGGAGTTGATCATGCCTGTGTAGCCGCGGTGCAGCAGCTTGAAGAGGTGGTTTTCCGACTGCATGGTCGAGCGGGCGTCGCGGATCAGCGAGGTGGAGAGGGCGGCGTATTGAATGCCATATTCCTCCGTGCCGCACTCGCCGAGCGTGCGGCCGTCGAAGCCGATGATTGAGGAATGGCCGAAGTACGAGTATACGCCGTCGAACCCGGTGGCGTTGGAGACCGCGACGTAGCAGTTGTTAGCCCAGGCCATCGACTTGGCCATCATGATCTGCTGTTCCTTGGCCGGGTACATGTAGCCTTGGCAGCGTACGATCAGTTCCGCGCCGCGCATGGCGCAGTCCCGCCAGATTTCCGGGTAGTTGCCGTCGTCGCAGATGATTAGGCTGACCTTTATGCCCTTCGGCCCATCCGAGACGTAGGTGCAGTTGCCGGGATACCAGCCTTCGATCGGCACCCACGGCATGATCTTGCGGTATTTCTGCACGATCTCGCCGCGGTCGTTCATCAGGATCAGGGTGTTGTAGGGCGCCTTGCGTGGGTGCTCCTCATGGCGCTCGCCCGTGAGCGAAAATACGCCCCACACCTTGGCGCTGCGGCAGGCTTCGGCGAAGATCTCCGTCTCCTCACCGGGAACGGTGGAGGCAGTCTCATACATCTCCTTGCTGTCGTACATGATGCCGTGAGTCGAATATTCTGGGAAGATCACTAGATCCATGCCGGGCAGGCCGGTCTTCATGCCCGTCACCATGTCGGCAATCTTCTGGGCGTTGGCCAGCACCTCCGCCTTGGTGTGCAGCCGCGGCATCTTATAGTTCACGACGGCGACGCCGACGGTGTCTTTGCTACTCGAAATATCGCCATGCAGCACGGCTGATCTCCTTCCTGATTTTTGTCTGGGGCAGGCTTGGCTGACGCGCAGGATATAGATGCGGCACGCTCAGACAAGCGGTGGGAGAAAGCGCCCCGAGGCGGGCGCTCGTCGGTTTCCGCACCAGCCTGGCAGCGTCATTGATGCCTGGGCTGGCGGCGAACTGAAGCGCCCGCGTGGCTGAAGGCTACACATTGCGGCGGCGGAAATACAACCATTCATTCGGCAGCGAGCCGGAGAGGCCGCGCAACCCGGCCAGGCTCGCGACCCGCCGATAATCATGTTTGTCTCACTGCAAAAGTGTCTAGAGTGTGGACTGATTGCTGTCGTTGCGTGACGGCGGCGACCAGCCAGGTGGCTGCGAGGAAGCTGCGTGCGGTTTTGTCGCATCGGGTTGCGATGCCGCGCCGGTCTTTGAGGCGGCAGAAGGCGCGCTCGATCAGGCTACGTGCTCGGTGGGCGGTGGCGTCGAAGGCGAGCCGGACCAGTCGGCGCGATGTGGGCGAGATATGGGCTCGGTGCCTTGTCGGGTGAGGACGTCGCGCAGATCGTTGGCGTTGTAGGCCTTGTCGGTGACCAGCGTTTGCATCGGCGGCACGCTGGCCAGCAACGCCCGGCCACCGTGGATGTCGTGGGCTTGACCTGCCGTCAGCATCAACGCGTAAAGGCGGCCTGCGCCGTCAGCGAGGGCGTGGATCTTGATCGTGGGCCTGCCGCGCGAGTGGCCGATTGCTTGGTGCTGCTGCCCCCCTTTTGCGCCCGCGGCCGAGCGGTGCGCGTGCACCGCCATGCTGTCCGACCATGGCGACGTCAGGCGGTTTCTGGCAGGCCATGAGCCCGGCCAGCAGACCCGGCCAGGGACCCTTCTCGCTCCAGCGGTCCAACCGATTGAGCAGTGTCGTGCGCGGACCATACCCGGCGGGGACGGCGCGCCAGGTCAGGTCCTAGTGATACCGATGCGGGATGCCGCTGATCACCCGCCGGTCGTCCACCTGCGGTTTGCCGCCGAGGTGCGGCAGCAAAGGCTCGATCACTGCCCACGGCACGTCACTCAGCCAGAACTGCTCCGCCATGATCCACCTTCGGACCACGGTGAACCAGACGCGACGTGATCAACGCAGTAGGGACAGACCCTAGTCCTAAATAGGATACCCCCCTATGGGTAAAGCATACGCGCCTGGTAAGCTCGGTCATGCGCAATGCGCTTTGAGCTCGTTACATCAATGTTCGAAAAGTTTTCCTTTGACCGACCGTAACGAGGCGCTCTAGCCTTGCCATCGTGCGAGGCACCATCGCAATCGCGTGGTGGCTAATTAGACGGAACTGCATCTCACCTGCGGCATTACCGAGGTCTCACCATGCTCAGCTATCTGCAAGACGTGTTCAGCGAGCGCTCGACCAGCCTGCGCCGGCCAGTGGCCGGCATGTATGCCATTCTCATCCTCGGCAACCTGGTGGTATGGGCCTGGGCGGCGGCTGTGTTCCGCGCGCAACCGGTGCTGCTGGGCACGGCGCTGCTGGCCTACGGCTTCGGCTTGCGTCATGCCGTCGATGCCGACCATATCGCCGCGATCGACAACGTGACGCGCAAGCTCATGCAAGAGGGCAAGCGCCCGGTCAGCATCGGCTTCTTCTTCAGCCTAGGCCATTCGACCGTCGTAATCCTGGCCGCCGCCGCCATCGCCGCCACAACTACCGCACTTGCCGGGCGCTTCGGCGACTTCAAGGCCATCGGCGGCATGGTCGGAACTCTCGTGTCGGCCACGTTCCTGTTCGCCATCGCGGCCATGAACCTGCTGATCTTCCGCTCGGTCTGGCTGACCTTCCGCCACGTCAAACGCGGCGGCACCTACGTCGAGGAGGACCTTGATCTGCTACTCAACCAGCGCGGCTTCGCGGCCCGGCTGTTCCGCCCGCTGTTCCGGCTAATCACCCGCAGTTGGCACATGTTCCCGCTCGGCTTCCTGTTCGGCCTCGGCTTCGACACGGCGACCGAGGTGGCGCTGCTCGGCATCTCGGCGACGCAGGCTGGGCAAGGTGTGCGGGTCTGGTCCATCATGGTGTTCCCGGCGCTGTTCGCTGCCGGCATGTCCCTGGTCGATACGACGGACGGCATCTTGATGCTGGGCGCCTATGACTGGGCGTTCGTCAAGCCGATCCGCAAGCTGTACTACAACATGACGATCACCCTGGTCTCGGTGATCGTGGCGGTGCTGATTGGCGGGATCGAGACGCTCGGGCTGCTCGGCAGCCAGTTCGGCTTGTCGGGTGGCGTGTGGGACGGCGTCAGTGCCCTGAACGACAACTTCAACAGCTTGGGCTTCGTCGTGATCGGCATCTTCATCGCCGCCTGGGTCGGCTCGGTCCTGATCTATCGCTACCAGGGCCTTGACGCTGCCGAGATCGCCGAAACGTGTTGCTGACCCGACAGGGCCGCGGCTGGTGACGCTCACGCCCGCTGCAGGGAGGCATTCTCATTCGCATCAATCCATCATTTGATTGTGGGCAAGCGTCTTGAGGATGAGCCGTACGTCTGGTTTATAGGGCATACTGTCACAAGAAACTTGTAGATTTCTTATCAACGACTTGGAAAGATACTGATGCCAACTCAAAAAGACTTGGATAGACGGTGCAAGATTCACCGTAAAATTCATTCACTTCCGTGTAAGACTTTCGAATCCGCTGCCTTACTGAAAATTTACCATCTCAACTCACCGGAATACAGCGTACGACTGTATAAAGTTCCGCACACCCACTTATGACATTACATCATACCGCTCAGACGCATGGCCCGTCGTCCACCGCGTGCAGCACGTCCTCTATAAGCCCGCGCAGCTCTGTGAGCGGCTTCACGGCGACGACTGCCGCTCGCGGCTTGTGTTCGTCACCCGCGACCTGGACCAAACTGTCATCGAAGGGAGCATTGCCGCCTTCGAGCAGGCGGCCTCGACCATGCCGACAGCAGCCTAAAAACATCCCATCACAACGTTGGCGCAACGAAAATCCCGACGATATACCCTACGATACTGTCTGGCAGACAGGCTTGGCGCCATGCCGTTCGAAGTGCGCCCGGCTGTCTGTGGCTTCCTGCCTGATGTGCTCGAACGGGTGCGGGTGCCCCAAACCAGTCTTACCATCTGGCAACGCTGTACTCGGCGCAACCTGCGCGTCTCGGCGCAGACTCCGCTGTCGCGGCCTGCCTTCACTGTCGCCAGGGCCGGCAGCCCGGAGATCACTTCGCACGCTCTATACCATGATCTGCTGTTGTTCCATTGGCCACTCTATGCCGATTTCCGACGACTTGCCCTTCGCCTTGCTAGCCTTACCGGCTCATCACGCGTGCGCCTCCGCTTCGAGCACGTCACCAATGATGCCTGCCGCAAGTTCCACGTCGATGTGGTCGGGCTGCGGCTGCTTTGCACCTATGCCGGGGTGGGCACGGAGTGGGTGGACGCCGGTGGCGCAGTGCGCAGGATAGTGACAATGGAGGTCGGGGTGTTCAAGGGCTCGGCATACCCCGACGGCGCACCGCGCGTGCTGCACCGCTCACCTTCCCTAAACACCGGAATCCTGGCTGGCCAGTCCCGTCTGGTGCTCTGCATTGACACCGCGCCATGATCAAGGCCCAGCGCGAGTTGCACCCACTCATGCAGTGCCATGCCGCAACATTTCATGTCATCGCAAGGCGGGAGACACGGATCGCCAAGTGGCAGGCTTCGATAGGCGTATGTTTAGCCGGGCTTGCTCTGACCAGTGCGGCGCAGGCGCAGCCAGCTAGCCCCGACTCCTTGGTCCAGCTGCCGGCTGTGGAAGTGAATGTTCCTTCGATCACGCCCATCGACCGTCCCGACGCAACGGCCAGCCGCCTTGGCCTGACCCCGCGTGAGACCCCAGCAACGGTCGATACGGTCGATGCGCCGACCATCCAGGAGCGAGGCTATCAGCACGTCCAAGACGCTGTCGACAGCTTGCCCGGCGTCACTTCCGGCGGCTCGCCCGGCGATCCCGTCGGATTGTCTGTGCGTGGTTTCACGGTCAACGAAGTTAGCGTGCTACGCGATGGCATCTATCAGGGGCCGGCGAGCATGGTGAACCGCCCTCAAAACGCCTACAATCTTCAGTCGGTCGAGCTGCTCCAGGGTCCGGGATCAGTACTGTACGGGCAAGGCGCGGTTGGCGGCGCCTTGAACGTCATCACCAAGCAGCCCGTCTTCGGCCCTACGACCTATGACGGCCTGTTCTCGTACGGCAGCTTCAACACCATCAATACAGGCGTTGGCGTCAACACGCAGGTGAGTGACAACGTCGCGGTCCGCCTCGATGTCAGCCGTACGTCCAGCAATGGCTACGTCCACAACGACGATCCGAACTCACTGAACATTACCGGGGCCGTGACATGGCGCGCCACGGACACCCTCACATTGCGGGCTGGTCTGGACGTCCTGCATGACAGTCTACCGTCCTACTATGGCACGCCGCTGATCCCGTCATCCGCGGCAATCAGGCCGCTTAACGGCGTCGTGAGGGGGAGCGGAGGCCTAACAATTGATGCGCCAACGCAGTTCATCAACTACAATACCTCTGATTCATACCGTAAAAGCACCACCTACCAGCCGAGTCTGGAACTGACCTGGCAACCCTCAAGCGCCTTCGTCATCACCAATCGCGCATACATATTCTACGCTGATCGGCGCTGGGACAACGCCGAAAGCTATACCTTCCTTCCAGCAGGCTCCAACGCCGTCGATGCAGCCGGCATACCGATTCCCGCCAACCAGATCGGCCGCGATCGGTTTTTCGTCAACCACCAGCAGCACCAGTATGGCGACACGCTGTCGACCACCTTCTCGACCAGCATCTTCGGCCTGCCAAATAGGACTGTGCTCGGGGTAGACTCGTATTTCATCGACTTCGTTCGGGACAGCGGCTTCCCCAATGCCCAATTCGCCGACTTTGTGGATCCCTACAGCGGCTTTCAGGGCAATACAGGGACATTCCCCGGTGAGTCCCCGCAGCGGCATAGCCCGACGTACATCGCCGACGTTGGAGGTTTCTTTGAGGACCAGCTTAGTATTCGACCAAACCTGAAACTGGTGACTGGCCTGCGCTACGACTGGTTTGACCTTAACCGACAAAACTACAGTAACAGCACATTTAATACTCAGACCAGCTTCAAGGCAAGCTATCACCCAGACAACTACCGGATCGGCTTAGTCTACGATGTTCGGCCGGACCTGACGCTTTACGGACAATATGTGACGGCGCAGGATCCGCCGGGCGCCAACATCTTCCTCGCCAATGCTGGGCAGATCGTCGGGCTGAGCGGGACACGACAGGAGGAAATTGGGGCCAAAAGTGTGTTCTTCCACGATCGTGCTGACGCCACGCTCGCCTTGTATCATATCGAACGCACCAACATTCTAGTCACGACGACCAACGAAACGGTGGCAAATGTCGGCGGCCAGCATTCATCCGGCATCGAATTCTCGACACATGCCCAAGTCACGCCAAATTGGAGGGTGAGCGCCAACGCTGCTTACACCCACTCGAGGTTCGATACCTTCTTCGACCCGGTGACCGGCTTAAATGCGTCGGGCAACAGGCCGCCAGACGTTCCAACCTACACAGCCGGGCTATGGACGAACCACACGCAGGCATTCGGCTACCCGCTCGATCTAGGCGCTTCGATACAATACGTCGGCGACCGTGCAGGCAACTACACGAACTCGCTGCGATTGGACGGTTATGCTCTTGCCAGTCTATACGCGACGTACCACGTCAAACTCGGCTTTGATTTACAAAGCCAAATCACCAACCTCTTCAACAAGATTTATGCCCAGTGGGCGGATGTGAACTACCCGACGGAAGTGCTGCTCGGCGCACCCCGCGCCGTGATGGTCGGCTTGCATGTTCACCTCTGACAGCCAGGTTCCCCGGCGCGACCAAAATGGTGACGCATTCTGTTCATTGGGATCACCTGCCGGACAACTCGGTGCCACTGACCTAAGCTACCGAACTGCGGACGGAACCGCGTTGCTCGCGGGCATCACCTTCGGCGTCCGCCCCCGCGAGCGGCTTGCAGTCGTCGGGCCGAATGGTGCCGGCAAGACGACATTGCTACGGCTGTTGTTCGGCCGCCTGCCTCCGTCCGGCGGCATCGTCGAACTGGATGGCGTGCCGCTCGACCGCATCCCGACCGAGGCGCGCGCCCGCCAAATCGCCGTGGTCACGCAAGACGAGCAGCCAGACCTACGGCTCACGGTGCGTGAGTACGTCGCCCTTGGCCGTATTCCCCATCATCGTAGCCAGCGGCAGGCCATCCATCGGCGGGTTATTACGGAAGCGCTGGAGGCAGCGGGCCTCGTGTCGTTAGAGTCTCGCAGGCTTGGTGCACTTTCAGGCGGAGAGCAGCAGCGCGTGCGGATTGCCCGCGCCTTGGCGCAAAGCCCCTCTGTGCTGCTGCTGGACGAGCCGACGAACCACCTGGACCTGCGCGCACGGGCCGACGTGATGACGCTTGTCCGTGACCTCGGTATCACAGTCATTGCGGTGCTGCACGACTTGGCGCTTGTCGGCTTATTTGCCGACCAAGTTGCAGTGCTGCAACGCGGCCATCTTGTCGCGCAAGGGCCGCCGGAGGTGGCGTTGTCGGCAGCCATCGTGCGAGACGTCTTCAGCATGGACAGCTTCTACGCAACCAATCCGTCGACGGGTCGGCGCATGATGGTGCTTGATGCCCCGTCCGTGCTGCCATCGGCGAGGTTTTAATGGTCGTCAGGATCCTGCTTGTTGGCCTAGCATTGGCCGGGCCGGTCTCAGCCGCGCCTGTGACAGTCGAGAACTGTGGCCGCCTGATCACCTTTGACCATTCGCCCGCGCATGCTGTCGTCCATGACCTGAATATGAGCGAGATGGCCTTTGCCCTCCACTTGCAGCCGCAGATGGCGGGGGTCACCGGCATTTCGGGATATTACAAGCGGACTCCAGAGTTCGTAGCAGAGCAAGGTGCCGTTCCGGAGCTGGCACTAAAGTACCCGACGATGGAGACGCTGCTCGCGGCGGATGCCGACTTCTTCTTCGCCGGCTGGTACTACGGCATGGAACCCGGTGGCGATCTCACGCCCGATACCCTCGCGGCCAAAGGTATTCCGACCTACGTGCTGACCGAAAGCTGTGCTCACCTGACCAAGCGCGGTCCGCGAGCCAGCATGGAACTTCTTTACAAGGACGAGTTGGCGCTTGGCCGCATCTTCGGCAAGGAGGCTGAGGCACAAGCGCTGGTTGACGGATGGAAGGCGCGCATTGCCAAGGTTGCGGCGACGATGCAGGGAGAGGAGACGCCGCGGGTCTTTGTGTACGACTCGGGAACCACCCAGCCGTTCACCGCCGGCAGGTTTGCCATGCCCACGGCGCTGATTGACGCCGCCGGGGGGCGTAACCTGCTTGACGACCAGGAGATGAGTTGGGGCACCACGTCTTGGGAGGACGTAGCCGCGCGCGACCCACAATTCCTCATCCTGCTCGACTACCAGGAAGGGTTCGGCTATCGCGCGCTGCTGGACTCTCTGCGCGCAAACCCGGCAATGAAGGACAATGACGCCGTTAAACAGGGGCGCTTCATCGCACTGCGCTATGAGCAGCTTACGCCGGGGCCTGCTAATATCGGCGCGGTGGAAGCGTTGGCAAAGGCACTGCACCCGGACGCTTTCCTGCTACAATGACCGGCTATCGCCTGGCAGCGCTCTGGGCAGCGAGTTTTCTTGTCTTGGCCGGCCTCGTGGTGCTGGGCACCACATTGGGCGCAACCTCGCTGCCGACAGGCGAGGTGGGGCGTGCCTTGCTCGGCGTGGTCTGGCCAGGGATTGTCGGCGACGTGCCGCTGCGGGTGTCGCGGATCGTGCTTGATCTGCGGTTGCCTCGCGTGCTGCTTGCGATCTGTGTCGGCGCCGGACTATCCGTGGTCGGGGCATTGCTGCAAACGGTGACGCGCAACGACCTGGCCGATCCGTTCTTGTTCGGCCTGTCTTCCGGGGCGGCGGCGGGAGCCGTCTCGGTTATCACGGTGTTTGGCGACCGTCTCGGCCTGTGGACACTGCCGCTCGCCGCTTTCGCAGGGGCACTGCTCGCCGCTATGGCCGTCCTGACCCTGATGGCCGGACAGCGCGAGCGTGGGCAGGAAAGACTCGTCATCGCCGGCTTGGCCGTCTCGTTCGTGTTCGGCTCACTCACCAGCTATCTTGTGTTCTCCGGTGACCAGCGGGCCGCTTCTTCTGTGATGTTCTGGTCGGTCGGAGGCCTCGGCACGGCGAGTTGGAGCAATCTTCCCCTGGCGGCGAGTGGCACCGGGATCGCTCTGCTGGCCGGACTTCTCTGGCACCGTTCACTCGACGCACTGCTCGGCGGCGAGGACACTGCCCTGTCGCTCGGCGTCAACATCCGCCGGCTACGCCGAAACGTGTTTTTGCTTTGCGCATTATCGACCGCCTCCCTAGTGGCTCTATCGGGCGTGATCGGCTTCGTTGGGCTGATGATCCCGCACTTGGCGCGAGGCATCGTTGGTGTCCGGCACGCGCCCTTACTGGTGACGACGGCTTTACTCGGGGCAATGCTGTTGCTGGCCGGAGACGTCGTGAGCCGGACCATACTGGCCCCGCAGGAGTTGCCGATCGGCATTATCACTGCCGCCGCTGGAGGAGCCTTCGTGTTGGCGTTAGTGTTTCGGCGTGAGCGTTGACACCAACGCGGCAGGATCGGGCAAAAAGTAGAGACTCAGTGCTAAGGTTCGCGACCACAGTGTCCGGCAAACCATCCTTATATGCAGCGGCGCGCAATGATGGACGCATTAACCCGCAATCAAGGACGGTTTCCGGCGCACGTTGATTGAGACTGGGGCGGATGCCTGACGCAGGATGTTGGAGAATGGACGCACGGTCGTTGAGACGGACGCGAGACCGTGCGGCTCGGCGCAGGGTTTATGAGACGGATCGGGCTGGGCAGGACGTTGCGGTCGAAGGGACAGCACAAGATCTGCTGCGGCTCCTCCCATACTCACCTTTTCCTGGAGCTGCCTTATGGCATCCCAGTCCGTCTCGAATGTCCGAGACAGATTGGCCGCCTGCCACGTCTCCCGCTCGTGTTGCTCTGCGACGACCTTGGCGACGTCGAGGCTGCACTCCGGGCGTGTCCATACGTCGCGCTCGATTGCGGCGACCCGCTCCGCCATGGCTGAAAGCAGTGCTTGGCAGAAGTCCTCCACCGCCCGTTGCGCTTCTTCGAACGGCGCCGTCAACCGCGCGTGCTGCACGGCCCATCGTGGTCCTGCGGCGTCCATGCCCGTCGCGTCCCAGAGCAGGTTGACCTCGGAGCCGGTGCGCCAGAAGTGCAGCTCCGGCGCCAGGATGAGTTGATGGAATTGCAGTTGCCGATTGTGCCACCAGGCACAAGCTTCCAACCAAAGCTCCTGGGTATCGGGATCGGCCATGCTTGCGATCCGCGATGCTTCCGCAGCGGAGTACCAGCCGAAGAACCGCGAGGCGACGTCCTCGGGCACTGAGTCAGACACCCATGGCCATATTTCTAGAAGGTCCTCGAACAGTCGGACAACCTGATAATCGACCCACCGACTTCCTCTCGGCTCAAACGGCCGGGCGTACTCGAGCAGCCTGCCTACGGCGGTTTCCAGGCACTGCCAGCCATCGGTCAACCCGAACCAGGACAGCGAGCGGTTGCCCAGCGTGCCCCAGGGGGCGATATCCGCGACCGGCCGGAGTTCGAAGCGGAACCGCAAGGAGCCTCTCACGTCGGCAACCCGGCTGCACGCATCTGGTCCAGGAGCTCCTGCGAGCGGCCTGGGTCCAGGTCGCCACGGAGTAGCTGGCGTATCTCGGCCGGCTTGGAGTCGAACTGCTCGACCAGGCTGCGCACGTCGTAGCCGTTTCGGGTCAGCTGCGGCTCCAGGTCGTCGAACTGGCGCGACAGCACCGCCCCGATGACGCCGGCGTCGATGGGCTTGGCTCCGATCTCGAACCCGGCCTCGAACGCGCGCACGAGGTGCTGGCCGATCTGCAGCGGGCCATTGGTATAACTCACAAGCAAGTCGAGCGTTCGCCTCCTGCCAAGGCTGTGTGGAAACGCAAAGCGTGTTCTCAAACAGACGACATTATTTTCTGTGCACGGCCGAACACGCCGGAAGCGGACAGTTCGGTCCGGAGAAGATGGTAGACGTAAGCGGACTTTCATTATCCGTGCCGACCATTGCGCCTCAGACGATCTCCGGAATTCAGCGTGGGCGTGGGATATAGGCGACGTCGCCCGCCCGAGTTGAGGTGGATATGCAAGTAACTTTCAATCGGACACGGCTTTTTCCATGAACGCGAGAAAGCGCGGATGGCTCGCATGGGCGACATTGATACGAAGTGAGGGGGCATGACCCTGCCGATCGGGTCGGAACACTCGGCCTGGCGCCAGGAAAATGCTGTGCGCAGCCGCCTGTCGACATAATGCCAGCTCGTCGATACCGGCCGGCAATTCGACCCAAAGATAGAAGCCGCCATCCCGAGGTCGCGTGACGTTCAACCCGATGGCAGCGAGGTTGGTCACAGCATGCGACGTCGCTTCCATCACCCGGCCGCGCAACCGGCGGATATGGCGCAGATAGTGCCCGGCAGAGATCAGGCGGACCACGAAGCGCTCCACGTGGTCCGACGTCGCCACCACGGTCAGCAGCTTGATGTCGGCGATCGAGGCGGCAATTCTCGGATGCGCCGCGACGTAGCCGACCCGCAGCGAGGCGGACAGCGTCTTCGAGAACGTGCCGACGTAAAGCACCCGCCGCAGCTGGTCGAGCGCCGCCAGGCGTGGACTGGCGGCCGGCAGGATGTCGGCGAACGGGTCGCCCTCTACGATCTGGAAGTCGTGCCTTTCGGCGAGTTGCAACAGGCCATGCGCAATGGGCAGCGATAGCGACCCCCCTGTCGGATTGTGCGCCAGCGACTGGGTGAAAAACAGCTTCGGTCGCAGCGCCGCGGCCTTCGCTCCCAGGTCCTCCAAGTCCGGGCCGTCCGGGGTGCGCCGGATGCCGACCACCCGTGCTTTGGCCAAGCGCAACTTGCCGTAGAGCGGGTAATAGCCGGGGTCGTCCACCAGCACGGCGTCGCCAGGTTCCAGCATGTCGCGTATGATGAGGTCCATCGCGTGATTGGCGCCATGCGTGAGCAGCACTTGGTCCGGCGTGCACTGGACCGACCGCTCCGCCAGTGACAGGCAAATGCGCTCCCGTAGAGGCAGGTAGCCCCAGGAGCTGCCGTAGCCGTGCTCCACGCCCACTCCGCGCGGCCGCATGGCATTGAATTGGGTACTGAGCTCTGAGCCCTCCATCCACGAGGCCGGGGGGCGGCCGTCGCCGGGCCGCACCTCGTAATGCTGGTCCAGTTGCTCGCGCAGCAGGGAGACGAGGTCGATCGCCTCCGCAATGTGCGGCCGGGTGCCCGCCGAGGCCGGGCTGGTGGTGGCGCTCACCACGTAGCCGGAACCGGCCCGCGCCTCCAGCCGGGCAAGCGCCACCAATCGGTCGTAGACCCCGGCCATGGTGTTCTTCGACACTTGATGGTTGTCCGCCGCCTTGCGGATGGAGGCGACGCGCTGGCCCGGCTGCAGCCGGCCCTGATCGATCAGGTTGAGATACTGCGCCACGA
The DNA here is from genome assembly GCA_964235495.1 of uncultured Acetobacteraceae bacterium. GTDB lineage: Bacteria > Pseudomonadota > Alphaproteobacteria > Acetobacterales > Acetobacteraceae > LMUY01. The sequence continues at coordinate 63,143 of CAXSAX010000019.1, forward strand.
TCGCATCCGTGCGGCTGATCCGTGCGGGCATCACGACTGTCCCTCTGCCAGGCCTGGCACAGCCTGCCCTGCACCATACTGAACTGTCCCTTGTTGCGCCACACCGTCCCGGGACAGTTTGGTTGCAACCAGGGCCGGTCGTGGTGCCCAGGAAGGAACGATGTCGAACAGCATGATTACGTCGCGGATCAGCGGCTTCCACAAAATGAGCCCTGCAGACCGGCTGGCCGCAGTCGGGAGCTTCGCCGGGCTTGACGAGGCGACGCTGGCGCAACTGGCCAGGCCCGGCAACCTGGACTCGCACATTGCGGATCACATGATCGAGAACGTCGTCACCACCCTGGCCATCCCGATCGGCATCGCGACCAACGTGAAGGTGGATGGCCGCGACGTGCTGGTCCCAATGGCGACGGAGGAGTCCTCGGTCGTCGCCGCGGTCTGCAACTCCGCACGGCAGTGCTACGAGTCCGGCGGCTTCGTTACATCCGTCTCCGGAACGGAAATGATCGCGCAAATTCAACTGGTGGAGGTCAGCGACCCACAGGCGGCGCGCATCCGCATCCTGGAGCGCAAGGCGGAAATTGGCGCCGTGTGCGACGCGTGCGACCCGTTACTGCTGCGGCTGGGTGGTGGCTTCCGCGACCTGGAGGTGCGGGTGATTGAGGCGCAGGGCGGTCCCATGGTGATCACCCACATCATCGTCGACACCAGGGACGCAATGGGCGCCAACACGGTCAACACGATGGCGGAGCGACTGGCGCCTGATATCGAGGCGTGGACTGGCGGCAAGGTCTATCTGCGCATCCTGTCCAACCTAGCTGACCGGCGGCTAGCCCGCGCCCGCGCCACCTGGACGGCTGAGGTGATCGGCGGTGAAGCAGTGCGGGACGGCATGATCTCCGCCTACCGCTTCGCCGCAGCCGATCCGTACCGGGCGGCCACACACAACAAGGGCATCATGAACGGCATCTCCGCCGTGGTGCTCGCCACCGGCAACGACACCCGCGCCGTGGAGGCCGGAGCGCACGCCTACGCCGCCCGGTCCGGACGCTACACCAGCCTTACCACGTGGGAGGCGTCGGCGGACGGCGCGCTGACCGGAACAATCGAGGTTCCGATGCCGGTCGGCCTGGTGGGTGGCGCCACCAAAGTGCATCCGACGGCACAGGCCTGCCTGAAGATTTTGGGCGTGGGCACCGCGGCGGAGCTCGCCTGCATCATCGCCGCCGTAGGCCTAGCGCAGAATTTTGGCGCAATGAAGGCGCTGGCCACGGTCGGCATCCAGCAGGGCCACATGGCGCTGCACGCCCACAACGTGGCCATCGTGGCCGGCGCGATGGGGCCGGAGGTGGAGCAGCTGGCGGCGATCTTGGTGGACAAGCGCCAGGTGCATCAGGACGTCGCCATAACCGAGCTCGCGAAGCTGCGCGGCCAAGCCTGAGTCGCTCACCCAAATCAAAACAAGGAAACGCCGATGTCTCTTTCTCGCCGCAACCTGCTGGCCGCAACCTCCGCTGCCGCTCTGCTTCCCGCCCTGCGCGCCCGCGCGCAGCAGCCCACTCTCAAAATCGGCGTGCTGACCGACCTGTCCGGTCCCTACCAGGATACAACGGGCCAAACTGGCGTCGTCTGCGCGCAGCAGGCGGTGCAGGACTTTGCCGGCAGCCATGGGCTGGCGGTCGAGCTCGTCTCCGCCGATCACCAGAATAAGGCCGATATCGGTGCCAGCATCGCCCGGCAATGGTTCGACCGCGACGGCGTGGACATGATCCTCGACGTGCCCAACTCTGCCGTGGCGCTCGCAGTCAACGGCGTGGCGCGAGAGAAGAACAAGGTCTTCGTCGCCTCCGGGGCTGCCAGCACGTCGTTGACGGGAGACCAGTGCTCCCCCAACACGGTGCAGTGGACCTATGACACATACATGCTGGCGCATTCGACCGGTGGGGCGCTGGTGAAAACGGGTGGAACGGACTGGTTCTTCATCGGCGCAGATTATACGTTCGGCCACCTGCTGGCGCAGGACGCCGCGTCCGTGGTGACGGCGGCCGGCGGCAAGGTCGCGGGTAGCGCGTTCTATCCGTCACCGGACACGACGGATTTTTCCTCCCTGCTGCTGCAGGCACAGGCCAGCGGCGCCAAGGTGCTAGGCTTCGCTAACTCTGGGGCGGAGACGATCAACTGCATCAAGCAGGCGGCGGAGTTCGGGCTCACGCCGCAGGTTCGCTTGGCCGCGCTGCTGATGTACGTCACCGACGTCCACGCGCTGGGGCTGGAGGCGGCGCAGGGCCTATCGCTCACCGAGACGTTCTACTGGGACATGAACGACCGCACGCGGGCCTTCGCCCAGCGCGTCCTGCCGAAGACGCCGAGGAACATGCCGAACATGGTGCATGCCGGGTGCTATGCCGGGGCGCTGCATTGGATGAAGGCTGCAGCGGACATGGGCGCTGCGCAGGCCAAGGCGAGCGGAGCCGCCACGGTGGAGCGGATGAAAGTGATGCCCACCGACGACGACTGCTTCGGCGTCGGCAGCATCCGCGCGGACGGTCGCAAGCTGCATCCCGCCTACCTGTTCGAGGCAAAGAAGCCATCCGAGAGCAAGGGCGCTTGGGACCTGATGCGGCTGGTGGCGACCACGCCCGCCGACCAGGCTTTCCGCCCGTTAAGCGCCGGCGGCTGCGCCCTGGTGCATAGGTGAGGCGATGATCCCGAATCGTGTCCGCATCGTGGAGGTCGGTCCGCGTGACGGCCTGCAGAACGAGGCTCATCCCGTGCCGGTGGAGGCGCGTATCGCCTTCATCGAGGCGCTGGCGGACGCCGGGTTGCAGACAATTGAAGCAGGCAGCTTTGTCTCTTCCAAATGGGTGCCGCAAATGGCCGGTGCTGCCGATGTCCTGCGGGGGCTGAGGTCCCGGGCCGGGGTATCCTACCCGGTCTTGGTGCCGAACATGACGGGGTTCGACGCCGCCCGGGCTGCTGGTGCGACGGAGATCGCGGTATTCGGAGCTGCTTCCGAGAGTTTCTCTCAGCGCAACATCAATTGCTCGGTCGCGCAGAGCCTGGCCCGGTTCCGGCCGGTCTGCGATGCGGCGCTCGCCGCCGGCATGCGGGTGCGCGGGTACGTCTCGTGCGTGCTGGGCTGCCCCTATGAAGGAGAGGTGGCGCCAGCTGTCGTCGCTCGGGTCGCATCCGAATTGGCGGCACTCGGCTGCTACGAAGTGTCGCTGGGCGACACGATCGGGGTCGGCACGCCGCTCAAAGCACAGGCGATGTTGGAGGCAGTCGCTCGGGTGGTGCCGATTTCCGCCTTGGCCGTACATTTCCATGACACGTATGGGCAGGCCTTGGCGAACATCCTCGCCTGCCTGCAGACGGGCGTGTCAGTGATCGACAGTGCAGCGGCGGGGCTTGGCGGCTGTCCTTACGCGGCTGGTGCAAGCGGTAACGTAGCAACCGAGGACCTCGTTTACATGCTGAGCGGCCTCGGCGTGACAACGGGAGTGGATCTGCAGCAGGTAGTGGCGGCCGGGCGGTCGATCTCTGCGGCCCTGAAACGCCATCCTGGCTCCAAATTAGCCATGCTACAATAAGTGGAATGGCCAAGACTGGAGATTAGACAATAGCAGAGAGACCTAGTCTGTGCTCACCTGAAATCTAAACGAAGAAGATTGGCCGGGAGCCGACGGTCCACTACTGGGGAAAAAGCAACGAAAGGCAGACGTTAGCTAACTTGGCACGCCGTGCCAGTTCTGGTGAAACGAGCCGCGCGAGTCCAAAGACCCATCCGCAGGCGCTACATTTAGATAGCGCTGAAACGAGGGAGGCCCGGGCTCTCATCCCGGGCCTCCCCATGGCTCGCGAGCCGAGCCGGGTTCACCGGTCCGGGTGTGCCATCACGTCATAGCGGTCGGCGTTCATCACCTTGGTCCACGCGTGTGCGAAGTCGCGCACGAACTTCTCCTGCGCGTCCGTGCTGGCGTAGACCTCCGCCAGCGCGCGGAGTTGCGAATGCGAGCCGAAGATTAGATCAATGCGCGTGGCGGTCCAGCGCTGCTCCTTGGTCTTGCGGTTAACACCTTCGTACTCGTTGTCGCCGGTCGGCTGCCACTCCGTGTCGGTGTCGAGCAGGTTGCTAAAGAAGTCATTCGTCAGCGTGCCCGGCCGCTTGGTGAACACCCCACGAGTGGACTTCTCGGCGTTGACACCCAGCACGCGCAGCCCGCCGACCAGCACCGTCATCTCCGGGCCGGTCAGCTTCAGCAACTGCGCCCGATCCACCAGCGCCTCTTCCGGTGCCATGTACTGGTAACCGGACTTGCGATAGTTACGGAACCCATCGGAGCGCGGTTCGAGCGGCGCGAAGGACACCGCGTCGGTCTCTTCCCCCGACGCGTCCATGCGCCCAGGCGTGAAGTAAACCTCCACATCAGTGCCGGCATCCTTCGCGGCTTTCTCGACCGCGGCGCTGCCGCCCAGCACAATCAGGTCGGCTAGCGAGACTTTCTTGCCGCCGAACGCAGCTGCGTTGAACTCACCCTGGATCGCTTCGAGCTGGCCGAGCACCTCGGCCAGCACGAGCGGGTTGTTCGCGGGCCAGTCCTTCTGCGGCGCAAGCCGTATGCGCGCACCGTTGGCGCCGCCACGCTTGTCCGAGCCGCGGAAGGTCGATGCCGACGCCCAAGCCGTGGAGACCAGCTGCGATACCGTCAGCCCGGAGGCCAAGATTTTGCCCTTCAGCGCGGTGATGTCCGCCGCGTCGATCACCGGATGGTCCAGCTCGGGGATCGGGTCCTGCCAGATCAGCCGTTCCTTGGGCACCAGCGGGCCGAGATAACGCTGGATCGGCCCCATGTCGCGGTGCGTCAGCTTGAACCAGGCGCGGGCGAAGGCGTCTGCGAACTGGTCTGGGTTCTCCAGGAAGCGGCGCGAGATCTTCTCGTAGGCCGGGTCAGCCCGCAATGCGATGTCCGAGGTAAGCATCATCGGCACACGCTTCTGCGACGGATCGTGCGCGTCCGGGATGTCGGCAAGGGCGTCTTTGGCCTGCCACTGCCAAGCGCCGGCCGGGCTCTTGGTCAGCTCCCACTCGTACTTGAAAAGGTTCTCGAAGTAGTGGTTGCTCCACTGCGTCGGCGTCTGCGACCAGATGACCTCCGGACCGCCGGTGATGGTGTCGGCCCCGTAGCCGGTGCCGTGCTTGCTCCGCCAACCCAGGCCCTGGTCCTCCATGACCGCGCCCTCCGGTTCCGGGCCGATAAAGGACGGGTCACCAGCGCCGTGGGTCTTGCCAAAGGTGTGACCGCCCGCGCACAACGCCACCGTCTCCTCGTCGTTCATTGCCATGCGTGCGAAGGTGGAGCGGATGTCGTGGGCCGAGCCGAGCGGGTCGGGCTGGCCGTTCGGTCCTTGCGGATTGACGTAGATCAGGCCCATCTGCACCGCGCCGAGTGACTCGTCGAGCTGGCGTTCACCGCTGTAGCGCTCGTCACCCAGCCACGTGCCCTCAGGACCCCAGTACAGTTCCTCGGGCTCCCAGGTGTCGGGGCGGCCGCCAGCGAAGCCAAATGTCTTGAAGCCCATGGATTCCAGGGCGACGTTGCCGGTGAGCACGAACAGGTCGGCCCAGGATAGCTTACGGCCGTATTTCTGCTTGATCGGCCATAGCAGCCGCCGCGCCTTGTCCAGGTTGGCGTTGTCGGGCCAGCTATTCAGCGGCGCGAAGCGTTGCTGGCCGCCACCGGCGCCGCCGCGGCCGTCGGTGGTGCGATAGGTGCCGGCGCTGTGCCAGGCCATGCGGATGAACAGGCCGCCGTAGTGGCCGAAATCCGCCGGCCACCAATCCTGCGAATCGGTCATCAGGGCGTGCAGATCGTTGATGACGGCTTCGAGGTCGAGCGTCTTGAATTCAGCGGCGTAGTTGAATTCCTCACCCATCGGGTTGGAACGCGGCGAGTGCTGGTTGAGCATCTCTAGGCTGAGCATCTCCGGCCACCAATCGCGGTTGCCGTGGCCCCGGCCACCGCCGCCGCCACCTCTACGCCCACCGTTGCCGCCGCCGTGCGCCACCGGGCACTGGCCCGCACCCGCATTGTCAACTCTCGCGTCCATTGCCTTCTCCTCTATGATCGGCAGATCCCGTCACGTGCGCAGCACAAAACCTGGGCTCCCTGCCGAAGGATGCGCCACATACTAGCATCGTCCGCGCTGTTGTATAATTGATCGATGGCATTGGAACGATTGACCAGGCCTATCAATGGTCGGGCTTGGGTGCTCAGACCCGGTGCACGCTGTTCGGCAGGTTGTTGCGCAGAGTCTGTGCCAGGAGGTGAAGATCATGAGTTCGGGAAAAACTGCGGCGCCAGGCGAGGCCTATGCGCCGTCCGACGCCGTCCTCCAGTGGGCGGGTCGCGATCGCGCGTCCCCGGAACTCGTCGCAGGCCATCGCCGGCAACAGTGTGCTGCCCAGACCAGTGGCCACCATATGGCTGATAGTCTCTAGGCTGGTGGCGCGGAAATCCCCATAGGCGTCGCGGTCGGTGGCCGCGCAGATCGCCAATGCCTGGTCGCGCAGGCAGTGACCTTCTGTCAGCAGCAATAGCTGCTGCCCGCGCAGCTCGGCCTCCTTCATCACCGCACCGCTGGCGGACGCGGAGTTCACAGCCTCCTGGCTAAGCTCACGGTTCTTAGGTTCAGCAAACCAGAACGGCTCGTCGAATAGGGGCAAGGTGTCGAGGCGGTGGTCGGCCACGGGCAGGGTTACCAGGGCGGTATCGAGGTGGTGCGAGACGAGCCGCTCCAGCAGGTGCGCGGTCAAGTCCTCGTGCACCGCTAGACGCAGCTGTGGGTGCTCCTTGCGCAACGCAGGCACGAGCCAGGGTAAGAGGTAGGGACCGAGGGTTGGGATCACGCCTAGGCTGAACAGGCCGGACAGCGGCTCGGAGATGCGGCGCCCAACGGCGAGGATGGCCTCGACCTTCGCCAGGACCTGCCGCGCGTGCACCACGATCTCCTCGCCAGGCGCCGTCACGCGCACCGATTTGTTCGTGCGCTCGAAGAGCGTCAGGCCGAGCTGTTCCTCAAGCTTCCTGACCTGGGTGCTGAGAGTGGGCTGGCTCACATGGCACGCCTCGGCAGCCCGACCGAAGTGACCGTGGTCAACCAGGGCGACCAGATAACGCAGATCTTGCAGGGTCATGGCCGTGTGTATGCCGCAGGTCGTGGCCACGAGGAACCACTGCGGCCGCGACCCGCGGGCGTATGGCATGCTGAGCAGCTTGATCTCGCGCATCAGGTCGATGACTTCACCGCACGCTCATACGAAAACGCGGTCTCGCCCAAGCGTAGCACCCGACGCACCGTGTTGCGGGCCAGGTCAAACTTCCGGGTGATCTGCTTGATCGACTTGCCGTCGTCAAAATGCGTCCGTCCGATCCGGGCAATCGTGTCCACAACCAGCATCTCCCCCACCACCCATTTACATGGGCAGTATCATCATAGACCAAAGGAGGTCAGTTTTGGACGCCGATCACCCTACCCATGGAGTGCGCCCCTGCGGGTGGACAGGATCAGGCCACTGCTTTGACCGTCTGCCG
>CAXSAX010000020.1:0-67267 GCA_964235495.1 uncultured Acetobacteraceae bacterium
CTGATGCTCCGACGCCTATGTCAGAAAACAACATGATCTTGGATCGACTCTGAGACCAGCCGGCGCCGCTGGGCCGAAGCCAGAAAACGTCGGCGGAGTGAGAAGCCTGGCATGGGCCGGAGCCGACATGATGTCCATCGGCAGGCTCACGAACGCAGCCCCCGGTCGTCCGCTCTCTGCGACGCGGAAGGCGTTGTTGACCACTTCGGGAACCGCCTTCGGCCCGCTGACTGCGGCACTGAACTTGGTAACGGGCCGGCAGATCGACACCGAATCCATGGTCTGGTGAATGCGCTTGAGCGACTCTCCGGTTGCGACCGCGCCGCCAAGCGCCACCATAGGATCGCCTTCCGCGTTCGCGGTGGCCAGCCCGGTGACAAGGTTCGACACGCCCGGTCCGGACGTCGCGAGGGCGACGCCAGCCTTGCCGGTCATGCGTCCAATGCCGCCGGCGATGAAGGCAGCATTCTGCTCGTGCCGACAAACGACCGTTTTGATACGGGAATCGACGAGTACGTTGAACACGGCGTCGATCTTCGCGCCCGGAATGCCAAACACGTATTCGACGCCTCGCGCTTCCAGCGTGCGGACGACGACGTCGGCCCCGATCTTCAGAGAAATATTTGTGCCTTCTGGCATGGTTGCAAACTCCTGTTAGCCACCTTCAGCTTGTTTGAGATCGGCGGACGCATTGTGGCTAAGGTCCGCGCGGAGAAATGTCTCTGTTTCCGGCAACGCGAGGTGAAACGCGCTCAGCTCTTCGGCCTGCAAACGAAGCGAGGCTGCCGCGACATCCAGGACGTGGCCGCCTTGCGTGCGGTCGTTGGATATGAAGTGGAAGTGATAACCCGGGATGCTGAACGCGCCTGAGAAATCGGGCGAGTAGATGCCCACGAGCGTCCCCGCCGCGTCGTGGAAATCGAACTCCTGCTGCGACTTTGCCGCATCGAGCAGGTGCCTGCCCTCTGGCGGCGGGTTGACGGCGCGGGTGCGGACGTGGCCGAACACGCCGTCGAGGCGGAAGGCGTAGAACAGGTTGTCAGATCGCCTATGCTCGTCGCAAAGACACCCCAGCTTCTCGAGAAAGGCGACAGGTTCGACCGGGCCGTCCACTGACGGCGAGAACTGGGTCACGACGGCGAATGGTGCTTCGGCGTCCGGCGCCGCTCGCGACACTGTTCCGTTGCCCTGCACCCGGTAGATCACGCCATCTAGCACCACCATCTCGCCGTCCAGGCCGGTGAAGGTGCCGAGCCCAAAATCGCCGCGCTCCAGCAATTTCGCGCAAGTGACGGCTTGCGCGTAGACACCCTCGACGAGCGACCCAGAGGTAGACACTTGAAACAGGGTGTGCAGCGGTGCATCAAGGTAGCCAGCGAGGGCTTCACTCACGAGCGAGGAGACGCTGCCGCCGCTCGTGCTGGTATGGCGCTTTAGTTCGGCAAGGAACGAGGTCGGGATGTCGCAGGTGACAGAAGCCATGTGATCTCTCCGAGCGACGCCCATAGACGCCGATCGCGCTATCGCAGCAGGTTTGACCGAGCGAGTTCGACGACCTCGTCGCCGCGCCCACTCATCACCGCCTTGAGCATGTAGAGCGTGAAGCCCTTGGCCATCTCGGCCGTCACCTTGGGCGGCATGGCGAGTTCCATCCGGTTCACCACCGCGTCGATCAACACCGGGCCCGGATGGGCCAGCGCCTCGGCCATCTTTGCTTCCACGTCCGCCGGGTCGTTGATGCGCACGCCGTGGATGCCGACAGCCCTTGCCATTGCGGCGAAGTCGGGATTGTCGAGCGTGGTGCCGGTATCGACGAAGCCGGTTGATTTCTGCTCCAATTCGATGAAGCCGAGCGCGCCGTTGTTGAACACGACGACCTTGATTGGCAGACCGAGTTGCTTGGCCGATAGCAGATCACCCATCAACATGGTGAACCCGCCATCGCCCGACAGCGACACGACCTGACGGTCCGGAAAGGCAGCCTGCACACCGAGCGCCTGCGGCATCGCATTGGCCATCGAGCCGTGCCAGAACGAGCCGAGAAGCTTGCGCTTGCCATTCATCCGCAGGTAGCGGGCGGCCCAAACGGTTGGCAGGCCCACGTCGCAGGTGAACACGGCATCGTCTGAGGCAATCTCGTTGATGGCACGCGCGACATGCTGCGGGTGCAGTCGGCCGCCGGGCTTGCCGCTCGCCAACTCGTCTAAACCTTTGCGAGCGTCATGGTAGTGTGCCACGCAAGTTTTAAGGTGCTTGTCGTTCCGCAAGGTCTTGAGGTGGGGCAGCAGCGCCTGCAGCGTCGATCGCACGTCGCCGACTAGGCCACGCTCAATGGGCGTACGCCGCCCGATTGCCTCGGGGCGGATATCCACCTGCGCGATCCGCGTGTCCTTGGGGTAAAATTGCGTGTACGGGAAGTCGGTGCCGAGCATCAGCAATCCGTCGCAACTTCCCATGGCATAGTAGCCGGAGGAAAAGCCGATCAGCCCAGTCATGCCAACGTCGTAGGGGTTGTCCCACTCGACATGCTCCTTGCCGCGGATCGCGTGCACGACCGGCGCCCTCAGCGCCTCGGCAACCTGTAGCAATTCGGCATGTGCGCCCTCGCAGCCCCGGCCGCACAGCAGCGTGATGCGCTCGCAGGCGTTCAGCATGTCTGCCAGCCCGGCAATCGCCTCGGGAAGCGGGGTGGTGATCGGCGCTGGCAGCAACAGAGCCGTGGTGGACGGTGTCGGTGCATCGGCGGCCGGCCGAAGCGCCACATCGCCGGGGATGACCACGACGCAGACGCAACTCTCCGCCACGGCGCGACGGATCGCGATTTCCAGCACGCGTGGCATCTGCGCCGGGCTCGACACCAGCTCGCAGTAGCTGCTGCATTCCAAGAACAACTGCTCCGGATGCGTCTCCTGAAAGTAGCCGGAGCCGATCTCGGGCGAGGGAATATGGGCGGCAATGGCGACGACCGGCACGCGCGAGCGGTGGCAGTCGAACAGGCCATTGATCAGGTGCAAGTTGCCAGGGCCGCAACTTCCGGCGCAGACAGCAAGCTTGCCGGTGACGTGCGCATCCGCGCCCGCGGCAAAGGCAGCGACCTCCTCGTGCCTCGTATGCAGCCACTGAATGCCGCCATGACGGCGCAGCGAGTCGGTGAAGCCGTTGAGGCTGTCGCCGACGATGCCATAAATCCGCTGCACGTTGGCCGCCGCCAGCACCTCGACCATCTGGTCCGCCACAGTCCGTGCCATGTCAGTGAACCTCTTCATTCGGGGTGATGTCGGAGTGAAACGTAGCAAAACCGGAAACCGGCTCGCGTTCGGTGTGCAACTGATCGGCCGGTGCTGACATGTCGGCGTAGCCCAGCGACATTCCACAGATCACCATGGCTTCGGGAGCAAGGCGGAGCTCGCTCCGAATAATCACGTGATAGTGCGCGAAGGCGGCTTGCGCGCAGGTGTCCAGCCCCAGGCCGCGTGCCGCGATCGTTACGCCTTCCATGAACATGCCGAGATCAATCAAAGCGCCCAGGCCAAGTCGGCGGTCCCGGGTCAGAATTAGGCCGACCGGTGCACCGAAGAAGCGGTAGTTCTTGTCCTGCCATGCACGGGATTTGGCCTTGTCACCTTTCTGGATGCCGAGCAAGCCATACAACTCCCACCCGTTGGTTCGCCGGCGGGAGCGGTATGGCTCCGGCCAGTCCTGCGGATAATAGTCGTATTCCGGAGCTGGATCGGTCAGATCGGCCTGGCGAGCCGCAAGGATAGCCTCGCCAAGCCTAACTCGGGCCGGGCCGGTGAGGACGTGCACCCGCCACGGCTGGCTGTTGTTGCCGCTCGGCGCACGCGCGGCGGCGGTCAGAATCCGCTCGATGAGTTGCCGGGACACAGGGCGGTCGAGATAGCCACGGACCGAAGACCGACTTTCCAAAGCGTCGAGGGCGCCGCCGTCGACGGTCGCCCCTCCCGCCTTGGCGACAGTGTCAGACAAGGTGCAGCTCTCGGGCTGAAGCCATGAGGCCATCCCGGAAGTTCGGGTGTGCAAGCCCGACCAGGGCTGTCACGCGTTCCGTCGAGGACAGACCCTTCAAGTTGGCGCGCCCATATTCCGTGACCACCCAGTGCGTGTCGATGCGCGGCGTCGTAACTGGCCCCGTCAGCCTGGCGACGATGCGGGACACCTTGCCGTGCGCCGCTGTCGAGCTGGCGGCGATGATCGACTTGCCGCGCTTCGAGGCGTAGGCGCCGCGGACGAAGTCGAGCTGGCCGCCGGAGGCGCTGTACTGATGGCCCAGCATGTGCTCGGAGTTGCAGGCGCCGGTGAGGTCAATCTCGATCGTGCCGTTAATTGAGACCACGTCGTCATTGCGGGCGATCACGGTCGGATCGTTGACATAATCGACCGGCCAGCTTTCGACCGATGGATTATCGTTGAGGAAGTCGTACATCGACTTCTGGCCCATGGCGAACGTGTAGACCGTCTTGCCGATATTCTGCGACTTGGCCCGGTTGGTGACATTGCCGGCGAGCGTCAAGTCGACAAGGCCTGGGCAGAGCGCCTCAGTATGAACGCCGAGGTCGTTGCGGTTCTTCAGCGCGGCACAAACTAGGTTGGGCAGTGCCCCCACGCCCATCTGCAGGCAAGCGCCATCCGGCACCATCTCGGCGATCAACTTGCTGATAGTCCCATCTTCCGGGCCACCCCCACGCACTGGCAGCTCGAGCAACGGCACGTCGTTCTCGACGATTGCCGATAGCTCAGACACGTGAATCTGCGCGCCGGACCCGACCACGCGGGGCATATGACGATTGACCTCGACAATAAGCCTCTTGGCCGACCGGGCGACTTTCGAGGAGTAATCATTGCCGACCCCAAAGGAAAGGTAGCCGTGCTGATCCATCGGCGAGACGGTGCAGACGAAGCTGTCGATGCCGATGTCGTCGATCAGAAGCCGTGGCGCCTGGTGAAAGTTGTTGGGAACGTAGCGGAGCACCTTACGCTCGCTCTCGACGCTTCTCTTGATTAAGGCCCGGTCGTGCGAGGTGACGAACATGCAATAAGGTTCGATACGGTCCGCAAGGTCGAAGTCGAGCACGGTCTTGCCGGCAGCCGCGGTTGCCTCGAAGTAATAAAGCTTCAAAGCCTCAACCTGTCCTGCCCGTGCACGATCAGCCAGCGCCTGCAGAAGCGCCGGCGGTTGCGCCATGGCCATACCCATGGCCATCTTGCTGTTGGACGGAATGGCCACCACCGCTTCGTTCGCCGTGGTGAGCTTGCTCTTGTAGATGTCCGAGAAGTCCATGTCGGAAATACTCCGCTTCGTCCTGATCAGTATCCGGCAGCCTCTTCGGGCGAGTGCCCGCGGCGGTGAACGAGCATGGTGCGCTCGAAGCTCATCACCTCTTTGCCATCCTGGTTGAGACCCCGCGTTGACACGGTGACGATGCCCTGCGTCGGCCGGCTCTTGGACTCACGCTTGTTCAGCACTGTGCTCTCGGCATAGAGCGTGTCGCCGGCAAACACCGGATGCGTCGCCTTTACCTTGTCCCAACCAAGATTGGCCACGACCTTGGCGCTGACAGTCCGGACGCTCATGCCGGTGAGAAGCGCGAGGGTGAAGGTGCTGTCCACCAACATCTTCTTCCACTCGGTCTTGGCGGCATAGGCAGCGTCGAAATGGACCTGCTGCACGTTAAGCGTCAGCAGCGTGAAATAGGTATTGTCCACATCCAGCACCGTGCGGCCAGGACGGTGCTCGAACACATCACCCTCCACGAAATCTTCCCAGTATAGGCCGGATGTTTCGCGGTAGCGGTGGTTACCCACGGATTTGTAGGCAGGTAGAAGGCCATCCATTTTCATATCCCTTTTGCTGTTATCCAAGAAAGGCTGAACAGTGCTACTGGATCACTGTCCAGCGGCTGCCAGAACTCGGCGTGCCTTGCGCGCGACAGCCTCGTCGACCATTTGGCCGTCCACGACGCCGACACCCTTTTTATTCGCGGCGAGCACGGCCTTGGCGTGGTCGACTGCTTTGTCGGTTGGCGTCAACGCTTGGTTGATAGGTCCGACCTGGCCGGGATGGATTGCCGCCTTCGCTGGAAAGCCGAACGCCACGACGTCTGCGGTCTCCTTGGCGAGGCCGTCCATGTCGTGCACGTCGAAGAACGGTGTATCGATCGGCGTCACGCCAGCCAAAGCGCAAGCGAGCACCAGCCGGCTGCGCTCTGCCACAAGCGGCGGCCAAGCCGTTGCGACACCGAGATCCGCTGCCATGTCGGCAGCGCCCAGCATCAGCCCGAACAACCGAGGTGTAGCAGCTGCGGTCGCTTCAACGGCAGCCAAGCCGCGAGCGCTTTCAATCAAACCAACCAGACGCGTTTCAAGCTTCCGCACCGTCAACAGGCGATCAAGGATGTGCAGGTGGCCTGGGCTGTCCGCCTTGGGCAGCACCAGGAAATCAGGCGCGGCGTCAGACCCTAACAACGCATCAAGGTCAGTAATACCCGCTTGGGTATCGAGGCCATTGATGCGAAGGGCTCGTTGGATCGGCTTGGTCGCAGGCTCGGACAAGTAGTTCAGGGCAGTGGAACGAGCCGATGCTTTGTCATCCAGCGCTACGGCATCTTCAAGATCGATGATCAACACGTCCGCGCCGACCTCTGCAGCCTTGGCAAAACGGTCGGGTCGGCTACCCGGCGTGAACAGCCAACTCCGTGTTGGCTTCATGGTGTCCGCCATGGTCAGTCTCCAATCTGTTTCTGACGCCCCCCAGACGTGTTGCCAGCCGGTAAGTTTTGCCAATTTATCGTGACGACATTGTCGATATGTTTTACGAATAGCGTATGGAGCTGCGCCACATTCGCTACTTCCTGGCAGTCGCCAGGGAGGGCAACTTTACCCGGGCTGCCGCTGGTCTCGGCATCGGACAGCCTCCCCTTAGCTTGCAGATCAAGGATCTCGAGCAAGAGGTCGGTGCGTTGCTGTTCCGCCGCGTGGCGCACGGCGCCGAGTTGACCCCGGCGGGGCAGGCATTCTTGGCTGTCGTCAGTGGCATGCCGGAGTTGGCCGAGCGCGGCGTCAGGCATGCCCGGCGAGCAGCCCGAGGCGAGACCGGCGTCCTGCGCGTCGGGTTCACAGCCTCTGCGGCGTTCAACGCTGTGGTGCCTGGCACACTGCGAGTGTTCCGCCGCGCCTATCCCGGCGTCGAATTGATGCTGGAGGAGGCCAATACGACGCGGCTTACCACAGGCCTTGATGACGGTACGCTCGATATCGCCTTTCTACGGCCAGAAGGCGACGGTGGAAGCGACCTTCAGCTACGGCTTCTGTCTGAGGAGCCCATGATGCTCGCATTGCCGACGGGTCATGCCATGATTGGTGAAGATGAGGTCGATCTTGCCTGGTTGGCGAAAGACCCGTTCATCCTATTTCCAAGGTCTATCGGACCAACTCTTTACGACACGATCGTCGGCGCATGCCGCAAGGCCGGATTCGAGCCGCACGTCGAGCAGTTCGCACCGCAGATTTCCTCGATCGTCAATCTCGTTGCAGCGGAACTCGGGGTATCTATGGTGCCAGCCTCGATGAGTCAGCTCCATATCGTCGGCGTGGTCTTCCGCGAGATCAAGGACCAGAAACCGACCGCTCGGCTCGCACTCGCCTACCGAAAAGGTGATACTTCAAATCTTGTACGAAATTTTGTGACAATAGCCCTCAATAAATGAGAGGTATTGCTACAATCAGAATGATGAAGGTTCAGAGTTTCACAAACTAGCGTTTGTTGGACGATAGCTTAGTACTCGAAAACATGCTTCTTCTGCCGGAACATGTGCCGAAGCTGTAGCGTGAAGTCAGCGTGCTAGTGCGGATGTCATGTATGATTTTTAGACCGAGCTGTGATAAGGCGGATTACAACCCGCGCGCTTCCGTCGCCGGCTGGATGTTGGTTTGTTGAAGTTCCTGCCTTTGAACAAAAAGGCGTCCGGTGAGTTTTCGCGACCGTAGGCGAAGCAGTCTTCAAAATTGAGCTGGCTGGATGGCCCCGTTCTTGCTACATAGACGGAAGTGAGCTGCTGCCGGTTTCGTGGACACCTAGATCAGGGTGTTTCACGAGAATGGAGGGTGGAGATGATCGGCGACAGTTCAGCCAAGAACTCAAGCTAGGGGCGGTTTGGCTGGTCAAGGAGCGTGGTATTTCGGTGGTGCAGGCCAGCCGGGCGAGGCGCACGACAGCACCACCTATGCCGAGCTGATGGAAGAGTGCGACAGCGACCCCGGCACCCTGCTCGCGGACCGCGGCTATGATAGCGATGCCATCCGACAAGATGTCCGCAATCGCGGCGGGCAACCAGAGACTCCCACCAAACGCAATCAATGGGTTTAGCACAGCCTTCAGCAACCGATCTACGCCTTGCGCAACCGCATCGAACGCTGCATCAACCGCCTGAAGAACTGTCGCCGTGTCGCCACCCGCTACGACCACACCGCCAGCAGACTCCTCGGCTTTGTCCAACTCGCCGCAATCAGGCTATAGATCAGCTTTACTCACGCCGCCTAAGCTGGTGCTTCTTTTTGCTGCCCTGACCAGGTTGTTTCGGGACGGTGCCGGCTGACAAGCGCTCCTCACAAATTACGTAGTCAGTACTTCATACTAAATCGCAATGAAAGACACCGGAATGGCGCTCTCCGTCATGTCGGTGTAATAACGCAATAAATTCTCTCACAAGAACTTGGCCATTCCCTTACCGCACTTGCTTGGCAACTAGGGGAGGGCTCGCTGCGGCTGGCGCAGTCTGACGCGGTTGCCTTCACAGTCATTGACCTGCACGAGTAGCAGAAGCATCGGACCCATGCCGTCGGCCCCGACTAGCCTAGAGGGTATTATGTATTTTGCATCAGGTCTGCGGCTTGTTTGAGCATGTATCTGACGAACGCGATGACGTGGAAACCAGCAAGCGTTGTGGCATGACGCTCGTAGTCTTTGACCACACGGCGGCACCGTGTGGCTCAGGCAAAGGAGCGTTCCACCCCCAGCGCCGGGGCAGCAACACGAAACCCCGCTTCGCCTCGGGCAGCTTGACGACGTGCAACGCAATGCCCTCGGCTGCGGCGGCATCGGCGGCCATGTCCCCGGTGTAACCCTGGTCGACGTAGGCGAGCCGGACGCTGTTGCCGGTCGCATTCTGGATATCGGCAGCGAGGCGCTTGACCGTCACCCGGTCGCCGACATCTGCCGGCGTGACGTGCAGGGCGAGCAGGTGGCCGAGCGTATTCACGGCCATGTGCAGCTTGGAGCCGCGCTTGCGCCTGGCGCCGTCATAGCCGGCGCGGGTGCCGCTTTGCGGTGTCGAACGCAGGGTGCGGCTGTCGATAATGGCTGCCGTCGGCTCTTCCGCTCGACCGGATGCCAGGCGCAGCAGGGCGCGCAGGTCCTGCGCCAGCGCCTTGAAGCATTCGGCTGTGAGCCAGCGCTGCGACTGCTGATACACCGCCGCCCAGGGCGGGAAGTCGTTCGGCATGGCGCGCCAGGCGATGCCGTAGCGGATCACGTAGCGCAGGGCGTTGAACAGCTCGCGCAGGGACTGGTCCCGCTGCGGGGCCGGCTCTGTCATCAGGGTCAAATACGGAACCACCAGCGACCACTTCTCGTCGCTGGCGTCAGAAGAATAAGGCTTGCGATGCTGAACGGGACACGTCCAACTCCACCCGCCGCCGACACCGTCAAGCAGTAATCCCGCAGCCCCCATCAGACGCTTACGCAGGGCCGCACGATGCGGCCCGGATTTGCAGCAATCGCGGGCGCTGGACCGAAGCCGCACTTTCAAGAATTTGTAACTATGTTGCCCATTAAGTGCTCCGCAAAGGAGCGGAGGCAATCATGTCTGTGCAGGGGGCGAACCACGATTTGTGCTCCCGCAACCGGCCTGGACGACGCTTGCTGCGCTTGGCGGTGCTAAGTCTGCTTCTGCCGTGGCTCACGGTCCAGGCGGCCCACGCCCAGTTCACCAGGTTCCAGAACCTCACGGACGAACAAGGGCTTGGAAATCTCTCCATCGGCACCTTGGCCCAGGACCGGGATGGCTACATCCTGTTTGGCACGCAAGGCGGCCTGTATCGCTACGATGGCGTCAGCGTCACGTCCTATGGGGCTGGCCTGCCATCGGCAGCCTGGGTCCAGCAGATCGTGGCTGACGATGCCGGTCGGGTCTGGGTGGTCAGCGCCGAAGGCATCTACGTGCGCTTCGGGTCGACGTTCAGCAAGGTCGAGACTGGAGAGGCGACGGGCCAGAAGAGGTCTCCTCATCTCTTCGCCGTTGCCGGCGGCAGCGTTGTTCTTGACGTGGACGGCATGCTGCTGCGCGCGCCTGTTGGCGACGGCTCCGTCGGAAAGTTCTCGCCTCTGTTGGATGCGGCAACCTTGGACAGCGTTCCCGACCTGGCCAAGGCGCGGTTCGTCGTGCCAGGAACAGGTGGCGCACTGCTCGTCGGATGCGGCGTCGCAGTCTGCAGCATCGAGGCCGGGCGGGTTGCGGTCCTCGGAGCCGCCGACGGCCTGCCTGCAGACGCCTGGCAGGTGGCGCTCAGGACCTCGGACGGCACCCTGTGGGTCAGGAGCCTGGACCGTATCGCCTGGCGCAAGCCGGGCCAGGCCATGTTCGCCAGCGCGCACTTTCCGGCTCGCACCGACGGCTCCAGCGTGGCGGCGTCGGGGGAGCACACCTCCTATGCTGCCAATCCCGAGATGCTTGCCCTGGTGGAGGACGGGCACGGCGGCGTCCTGACCCAAAGTGCGGGAGGCCTTGTCGACTGGGACGGCACGACCTGGCGCGCCTACGCACATCACGCGGGAGGCCTTCCCGCTGACCGCATCCACGCTCTGATGTTCGACCGCGAAGGATCCCTCTGGGTCGGCAGCTTCGGAATGGGAGCCTTCCGCAGCATCGGCCTGGACGAATGGGAGCACTGGACGGCGGATGACGGGTTGCCCAGCAACATCGTCTGGTCGATGACGCGGCTGCCGAACCGGCAGTTTTGGGTCGCGACGGACAGCGGCACGGTCTCGACCGACGGCACGCCGTCCGGCGTGCCGGCGGAGACCAACTATGCCGTCGAGGCAACCCGGGCTGGCCGCCTGTTGCTGTCGCCGGTGGGGGTGCCCCTGGCCCGGCGCGACCCGGCGCAAGGCCGGATCGAGCAGCTTGCCTTCCGCAACAAGGTGGTGAGCGCGGACGTGGACCCTGACAACCGGCTCTGGCTTGGCACGACCGACGGGCTGTTCATGGTCGCCGACGCCGATGCGCCTGCAGCGGACCTCCAAGCCGACTTGGTCCTGGCGCATGCCACGACCCTGGTGACCACGGATCCTGCCGGTCTGGTGTGGGTGCTCTCCCCGGACGGGGTGTTCCGGCGCGACGGCGCCGGGCAGTTCGACCTTGTGATATCCCCTGCCCTGTTGAAGAGCCCACCGGATGCGCTGGCCTTCTCCCCGGATGGCGACGTTTGGGTCGGCACGGATTCGGAAGGCGTGCAGCGCTTTCGCATGACAGGCGGCCAGGCCGAGCCGTTGTCCTCCCTCGTCTCGCCCCTGATCAGCTCGAACAACATCCTGTTCGCCCACTGCGACCGTCGCGGCTGGATGTGGCTTGGCACGGACCACGGCATCGACGTGTTCGATGGGCAGGGCTGGAAGCATCTCGACAGCAGCGGCGGCCCGATCACCAACGACATGAACCAGTCGGCCGTCTACGAGGATCTTGACGGCTCGATGTGGTTTGGCACCACCCACGGCCTGTCGCACCTGATCAATCCAGCCCGGACCCAGCCGGACGCGATGCTGCACCCGCTTGTCACGGGCGTGTCGCTGGGGGAGCGGACGCTGCCTGTGGCGCAGGCGACCCACGCCGATTGGAGCCCGGAGCCGCTCGTGATCCGCTTCGTCGATCTCGACTACGCCCATGGCCGCGGCATATCCTTTCGCTACCGGCTCAGCGGGCTTGAGACGGGTTGGAGCAACACGATCGAGCATGAGGCCCGTTACTCGGACCTTCCTGCGGGCGAACTCCGCTTCGAACTGATCGCCGTGGATGCCCTGCACGGTTTCGTCTCCGCCGAAACCGGGTTCACGATCTATGTCCGGGCGCCCTGGTGGCGACGCTGGTGGTTCTACGGACTGTGCGCGTTCGCGGGCATAGCCCTGATCGCTGGAACGTGGCAGGCGCGGATGCGGCTGCTGCTGCACAACCAGCGGCGCCTCGAGCAGGTGGTGACCGCACGCACGGCCGAGATCGATCAGGCCCGGTGCGAGCTTCAGCATCAGGCCGGCGAGCTGGAGCGCCAGGCCGTTGACATGCAACGCTTGGCCATGTCCGACGCCCTCACGGGGCTTGCCAACCGGCGCGCCATCATGGGCGCCCTGGAGGCGGCCATCGCGGCGGCGCTGGAAGCGGAGACGCCGCTTGCCGTCCTCCTATGCGATATCGATCATTTTAAGAGGATCAACGACAACTTCGGCCACCTTGCGGGCGATGAAGTTCTCACCGCCTTTGGCAGCAGGCTCGGCGCCGCCATCGAGCCACCCGAGACGGTCGGGCGCTACGGCGGCGAGGAGTTCCTCGTTCTGCTGCCCGTTGACTCGAATGCGCTTGCGGGACGAGTGCGCAGCATCCGATCCGCCATCACCGACGCCTCGTACGCCTTTGGCGACGCAGAGCGGACCGTCACGTCAAGCGGTGGTCTGGCCTTCCTCCGGGCCGGCGACACGGCGGTGTCGATCCTGGAGCGCGCAGACGAGGCGCTCTACAAGGCGAAGGAGAACGGACGCAACCGCATAGAGGAGGAAAGATCAGAGACCTCGGATCGCCGGCGAGAGCTGCAGACCGCCGTGGTGGCTGTCATGGAGGGTGCAATGGCTGCCTCGCACAGCGCCGAGGCAGCTTCTTGGAATGGCAATGCTGATCTCGCGCCGTCCCCCACGACACATGAACTGCAATGCGGCAGCGATTTCGGTGATCTCAAGTCGGAGTGCTTGCCCGCACAGCCGCACGACTTGAAGCAAGACTTGCAGCTTGCCTTGCTCAACCACGAGTTTATCGTGCATTACCAGCCAGTCGTTGACATAGACAAAGACATCGTCACCTCGTGCGAGGCGTTGCTGCGATGGCAGTCCCCATCGCGGGGCAATGTTTCACCGGTTGACTTCATCCCGTTTGCCGAGAAGGTCGGGCTGATCCCCGAGATCGGCGACTGGGTGCTCCAGGCTGCCTGCCGGGAGGCGGCGAGCTGGCCGGACAAGCTGAAGGTTTCCGTCAACCTCTCTGCCTTGCAGCTTCGCTTGCCCGACTTGGTGGACAGGGTTGCCAAGGCCCTGTCCGGGGCTGGGTTGCCGCCGGGGCGGCTGGAGCTTGAGGTCACGGAAACCGCGATGATCGACGACGTTGCAGCAGCGGCTCGCATGCTCCAGGGGCTCAGGGCGATGGGCGTGACGATCGCCTTGGATGACTTTGGCACGGGCTACTCATCGCTGAGCTTCCTGCGCGCCCTGCCGTTCAACCGCATCAAGATCGACCGCTCCTTTGTGCAGGATCTTGGCATCAAACCGGAAGCGACCACGATCGTGCGCGCTATCGTTGGGTTGTGCAGGGGGTTGGGAATCGCCACGACGGCCGAAGGGGTGGAGACGGATCAACAGGTCAAGCTGCTGCGCGCCGCGGGTTGCTCGGAACTCCAGGGGTTCCAAATCGGCCATCCCCGGCCGATGGCTGAAATGCAGGAGTGGATGGCCGCCTTCGCCGCGAGCCATGCCAGCGAGCCTGCACGCTGATCCGCCTCACGGTTGCGACGTTCACGCTTTAGGCGTGCGAGCCGCTTGAAAGGCATCGGCGCCCGGCCGGACCGGGCGGATATCGAGGGGCGACAGGTCAGTTTCAGTGACACCGATGGGTGTTTTGTGCGTTATCGGTTCGAACCCGGGAGAAAACCCATGACAAAGCCGCCTGCTACGAAGCCACCCGCCACAAAGCCGCCTGCGGCAAAGACCGTGCCGAAGGGCACCGCTGTCGATAAGCCGAAGCCCGGCAACAAGCCGAATGCACTTCAGCAGCCGTTGCAGCCGTCGGAGGAATTAGCCGCAGTGGTCGGCGCCGGGCCGATGGCCAGAGGCGAGGTGGTCAGCAAGGTCTGGGAGTACATCAAGGCGAACAAGCTGCAGAACCCGTCCGACGGCCGCGAAATCCTCGCCGACGACAAGCTGAAAAAGGTGTTCGGTTCGGACAAGGTCACGATGTTCCAGATGAACAAGCTGCTTGCCCAGCACCTGAAGTAGGGTCTGGCAGGACGGACGCGGACGTCCGGAAGGATTGCCGCCGCTGGAGCGGGTGGCCGCTCCGCAGCGGCCAGCCCGCCCTCGGCGTACCAGGCGCCACGGCGCGATGCCGGCACTCGCCTCCGCTGCCTCACGTGCTGGTGACGCAGCCGGCGGGGTCTCGGGGCTTCGGCCCCTTCCGTGCTACCTGAGGGTCCATGGAGACCAAATCCCCGACCCCGCTGGCCGTCCTCGTCGGCATCCAAACGCCCGATGTCGACGATGTCGCGCACGAAGCCAGCCTTGAGGAGCTGCGGCGCCTGGTGAAGACGCTGGGTTACGCCGTGGTCGGCACGGTGTCGCAGAAGCGCGAGGGCACCGGCGCCGGGTTGCTCCTGGGCAGCGGCAAGCTCGCGGAACTCGCCGCGCTGACCGGGGGCACCGGCGTCGTCGGGTCGATGGCTCCGCCGCCAAAGACCAAAGCACGGCAGCGCTTCGAGGGCGCCGAAGCATCGGCTGCCTCGCCCGAGCCTGATGCAGATGCCGCGCCGAGGCCCACCTTCGTCATCGTCGACCACGAGCTGTCGCCCAGCCAGATTCGCAACCTCGAGCGCGCCACCGGGGCTCAGGTGCTGGACCGCACCGGGGTGATCGTCGAGATTTTCCACCGCCATGCCAACACCCGCGAGGCGAGGCTGCAGGTGGAAATGGCACGCCTGAAATACGTGGCGCCCCGGATGCGGGAATCCTCGTACGGCGAAGGGCGTCAACAGGGTCCGGGCGCCGGCGAGAGCGCGCTCGCGCTTGACCGCCGCAAGGTCCGTGACCGGTTGTCGGAGCTGAAGGAGCAGCTCGACGCGGTGCAGCGCGACGGGGACCAGCGCCGGGTCGCACGCCGCGACCAGCTGCGGGTGGCGCTGGTCGGCTACACCAACGCCGGCAAGTCCTCCCTGATGCGGGCGCTGACCGGCAGCCAGGTGCTGGTGGAGGACAAGCTGTTCGCCACCCTCGACACCACCGTCCGCACCCTGCAGCCAGAAACCCGGCCCCGCGTGCTGGTCTCCGACACGGTCGGCTTCATCAAGCAGCTGCCGCACGACCTGGTCGCCTCGTTCCGCTCCACCCTGGCGGAGGCGCTTGAGGCCTCCCTGCTGCTGTTCGTGGTCGATGCGTCCGACCCGACCCACGAGGCGCAGCTGGAGGTCAGCCGCCGGGTGCTGCGCGAGATCGGGGCGGATGCGGTGCCGTCCCGCATCGTGCTGAACAAGCTGGACCAGGTGGACGCCGGCGGGCGCGCTGCCCTGGCGGAAAAGCATCCAGACGCGATCCTGCTTTCCGCCTACTCGCCCCAGGACGTGGACGGCCTGCGGGACACCATCATCGCGTTCTTCGAGCTGGCGATGGTGGAGGACGTGTTGATCCTGCCCTACGCGAAGCAGGGGCTGCTCGGCGACGTGTACGACAGCGCCCGGGTGCTGTCCGAAGACTACAACGAGACTGGCCGCGTGCTGACGGTGCGCGGCCTGCCCGGCGCCATCGCGCGGCTGCGGCGAAGCCTGGCCGTGCAGTGAGGCTTCGGTGGCGGCGCAGGCTTGCCTGCACCCTGGGCGGGCAGGCCATCGGGATTACGTGAACCGAAAAGCGGAAATCAGGCATTAAAATCGCCGACAATCACTGTACAAAGCAACCATTTGACTTGCCGGCCGTGGTTGCAATAACGTTCCACCGCTAAAAAATACTAACAAGGGACGATTACACGGCCGGTTTAATGAGCATGACCGAAACCAACTTGCTGAACAACGACCAGTCGATGGCGACGGCAGCGATTACGCCAGAGTCGCTCATATTCCAGCCGCCTGTGGCGGCGGCAGCTTCGTCGGCGGTTTGGCGCCCTCACCGTTGATCAACTACAACGCAGGGGTAGGGGCCATAGGCAACCAAGACGACAATGGCGATTCCAATGGTGGCGATCCTGGGTTCGACGTCTATGTTCCCAATCACGCCGCCGACTACAATTTCTTGACCGACGGGGCGTTCTTCGGCGGTCGCGGTGCCGACCAGTATTCTGGCTATCAGGGCGACGTCGGCAACTTCGCCCAAGCTGGCGGGGCGTACACCGAGAGCACGTCGCTGCAAGCCTGTTTCATCGACAACCCTTCTGGGCAGCAGGCGTCGTCGGCGATCCAGAACGAGGTCGCAGCGGGCCAGACGACCCTGGCCATGGCTCAAACGGTCGTGGCCCTTGACAACCTCTACGGCCACGGGGGCACCTATCAGAACGCCGGCGGCAACGTTGCGATCGGCATGGCTGACCTTGCAGGCCGGGGCATCGTGATCGGTGCCGTAAGCGCCCTGATGTCATGGGCTGCACAGAACTTCCTGTTGGGTGGCGGCGTCGCGGCGGCCCTTGAGTCTGCTCTCAGCCTAGGTCAGGAAGCCGGCGCCGATAGTCAGGCGGCTAAAGGCTTGGCGGGGGTCATCACCGGCGTCGTAACCCTGGAGTCCAACGCGTGGACCTTCGGCCCGCTCAATGCCGATGAGCAGACTGCGATGAATGCCATCGACAGGACCATGGTGGGAATTGGCAACTCGATCGCAAACACAGGCCACTGGCAGCCCATCATCGGCTTTGCTCCGCTGGCGGCCCCGATCACAGCGCCGTTTGGCTCGGCCGCCGCCTACGTCAGCAGCCATAGCGCAACGGCGTCTGCAAGCGGCTTCCCGGTCCTGATGCCGCACGCCTAGCACACCAAAGCCTGACTCGAACCCCAACCTAAGCAAGTAGCAGGTCATGAGCCGATTGACGGATTTTATGCTTAAGAGAAAGCCGCTCAAGGCATGGCAGGCAGGGCTTTTGCTTGCCTTGTTTGGCCTGCTGCTCTACTCGACAACACACCTGCCGCTAGAAAGCCACAGAGTTCTGTTGGTCTATTTAGAGGCAGCAGGCTTGGGCTGCTTACTGTTATATTTCACCCTTGAGGGGTTTACCTCGCCGTCAGAAAAGGCCCTTAAGCCGATACAGCGTTGGCTCATCGTCTTGGTTTCGTTGTTCGGGGTCTATAATTGGGCTGAGGTTTCTTTGACCGCGCATGGCTGGCGACAATACGCGGTTTCGGTTTGGTTAGTCGCCACCTTGGCGTTCTGCTTCATCGTGTTCAACAATAGGCGCTCTTCGGCCAAGAGCTGACCGCCTTCAACGAAGGCGGGAGGGCGCCGGGGCAACCTGGCTCCCTTTTGCTTGCCTACGCCAGGCCGCGCTTGGCGGCGACCTTGGCCGGCAGCACCATCTCCACCAGCCCGTCGAGCACCTGCTCGCCTCGATCGGGGTGTTCACCACGAATGCCGGTGGCCAGCCGATCTTCGCCCTCAGCCCCCACCCTTGAACGTTTACCGTTAGGAACCCTGCCATGAGGCAACCGGCGCACGGTTTCTTCCACATACGGCTTTGGGAGGTCTGCTTCCTGGCCCTGTTCGGCCTGTTCCTTGCGGATGCCTTGATCTTGCCCGAACCCTACGCCGCGATGGCCAGCCAGCGAGCGTCACTGATCTCGCTTGTGATCCTGTTCTTGCAAGCGATGCAGGGACGGCGCGACCTGGACAAGCGACTTACCTACCCAGCCCCGCAGCGTTGGCCCTTGGCGAGCCTTTGTGTTTGTATTGCCCTCGACTGCTGGCCTATCAGCCGCGAAGGGGGCATTGCAGCGGGCGTGCTGGGGGCGGGAGTTTGCCTATTCGTTGAAGTGGGTGTTTGGCGGCGAACACACGCAGCGATCCAAGCGCATTCCTAACAAGAGGGCGCCGGGGCAACCTGGCGCCCTCTTGCTTGCCTACGCCAGGCCGCGCTTGGCGGCGACCTTGGCCGGCAGCACCATCTCCACCAACCCGTCGAGCACCTGGTAGCCCACCAGGGTGGTCTTGCCGAAGCACCGCTTGACCCCGTCCTGGATGTCGTCGAGGTAGGCGCGGCTTTCCGCCTGCAGGGGCAGGCGCACGGTCACCGTGGCGCCGGCGGGGGCCAGCAAGGGCAGGGGTGTCCGGCCGGGGCAGCGCCCAAACCAGCTTGGCCCACCGCGCTCCGTTCCAGCTGTGGCCGAAGCCTGGCCGTGCAGTGAGGCTTCAGTGGCGGCGCAGGCTTGCCTGCACCCTGGGCGGGCAGGCCGTGTCGAGCTACCCTGCCCCACCGCACCGCCGCCGCTCGGACCACCGGCGAGAGGCGGCCAGCTCGCGCGCTTGGAGGCTTGGTTGATGCGTCTTGCACTGTCGGCACTGGTATGGACGACTGCGCTCGTTGCCACCCTGCATGCGGAGCCGTCCGACAAGAACGATCCCTATCTCTGGCTGGAGGACGTGCAGGGCGAGCGGGCCCTGAGCTGGGTGAGCGCGGAAAACGCGAAGACCTTGGACGTCTTGGAAAAGGACCCCCGCTACCCCGGGCTTTACGCCGCGGCCCTGAAGATTGCCGAGGCCAAGGACCGTATTCCGACGCCCCGCATCATCCATGGCGAGGTGTACAACTTCTGGCAGGACGCCGACCATGTTCGCGGCATCTGGCGCAAGGCAGCCCTCGCCGACTACCGCGCCGCCGAGCCGCACTGGCAGACGGTGCTCGACCTTGATGCCTTGGCGGCGCGGGAGAACGCCAACTGGTTCAACCAGGGCGAGGATTGCGAGCAGACCCAGCAGCGCCGCTGCCTGATCAGCCTGTCGGATGGCGGCGAGGACGCCACTACCGTGCGCGAGTTCGACCTTGCGACGCAGGGCTTCGTGGAGGGTGGCTTCACGCTGCCTCGCAGCAGGCAAGGCGAGGGGACGCTGGAAGTGGGCGACGTCGCCTGGGAAAGCCCGGACGCCATCCTGGCTGCCCGCGAATGGCAGCCCGGCGAGCTGACGGCCGCCGGCTATCCTTACGTGGTCAAGCGGCTCACGCGCGGACAGCCCGTTTCAGCGGCGGTGGAGGTGTTCCGCGGCAAGCCGACCGATGGCGGATACGGCGTGGCGCCGGCGACCCTGGTGGACGCAGACGGACACAGCGTGACCCTGATCAGCCGGCCGCTTTCGACCTTCGAGGCGGAAACGTACCTGTTGGCCAGCCAGGGAGCGGTTCGCCTGCCCCTGCCGCTCAAGTCCAAGATCCAGGGCTTGGTGGCTGGTCAGCTGGTCGTCAGCATCGACCAGGACTGGACCGTGGCAGGGACGGCGTTCAAGCAGGGCTCGGTCCTGTCGTTCGACGTGGCGGCGCTGCAGGCTGACCCGGCAGGCTTGAAGCCGACGCTGGTCTATGCACCGGGACCGCGGGCGGCCTTTGACCAGGCTGTCACCACGCGTGACCGCCTGGTGGTGACCACCCTGGACGACGTGAGAGGGCAGGCCTCCATCTACGCCCCGATCCCAGGCGGCTGGAGTTGCACCCCGCTCGACCTGCCCGGCAATTCTAGTCTCACCCTGGTGGACGCTGACAGCCGTTCCAACCAAGTCTTCGTCAGGGTCGAAGGCTTCCTGACGCCCCCGACCTTGGACGAGATCGACACCCACACGGCACAGGTCGATGTCGTGAAGAGCCTTCCAGCCAGGTTCGATGCGTCTCAAGAGCAGGTCGAGCAGTTCGAGGCCACCTCGACCGATGGAACCAAGATTCCCTACTTCATCGTGCATGCAAGAACCATGAAGCGCGACGGCACCAATCCCACCATCCTGTATGCCTATGGCGGGTTCCAAGTGCCCATGACGCCGTTCTACTCGGCCAACGTCGGCAAGCTGTGGCTGGAGCGTGGCGGTGTCTTCGTGCTTGCCAATATCCGCGGCGGCGGCGAGTTCGGTCCGGCCTGGCACGAGGCTGGGTTGAAGACCAAGCGCCAAATCATCTACGACGATTTCGCGGCCGTCGCGCAGGACCTGATTGCGAAGGGCGTCACCTCGCCCCGCCGCCTCGGCATGCAGGGCGGCTCCAACGGGGGGCTGCTCATGGGCGTGGAGTTCACCGAGCACCCCGAGCTTTGGCACGCGGCGGACATACAGGTGCCGCTGCTCGACATGCTCCGCTTCGAGAAGATCGCGGCGGGCTCGTCGTGGACCGGGGAATACGGCAGCGTCTCCGTGCCCGAGGAGCGGGCGTTCCTGGAAAGGATTTCCCCGTACAACAACCTCCGCTCCGGTGTCGCCTACCCAGAGCCCTTGATCTGGACCACCACCAAGGACGATCGGGTGGGGCCGCAGCACGCCCGCAAGTTCGCCGCCAAGCTCGCCAGCATGGGCTACCCGTACATGTTCTACGAGGTCACCGAGGGAGGCCACGGATCAGGCGCCAACCTGCGGGAGAAGGCCAAGACGACGGCGCTGGAGATGACCTACTTCACCCGCAAGCTCATGGATGAAGGCGGGACGCCGTGAAGCACCCGGCGTCGGCGCACCTGCGCTCGTGTAGGACGCGGGATGCGTCAAGGATCGCCGCAAGACGACGTGGCCCAACCGCGTGTGAGACCGGGCTGGTGCGTGTTCGCCCAGCGCGCGACGCCGGCCTGGACAGCAAGGCTCAGCCCGGCCCAGGCAACACCGGGTGCTTGTCGGGCGCGGCCGGCTGCACGAACGTCGGCGGCGGATGCTTCCGCAGCAGCGCCATCGCTGCATCCACCGCCCGTTCGAGCTGGGGGTCGTGCCCTTGGCGCATCTGCTCCGGGTCGGCAGGCACCTCGATGTCCGGCGGGATGCCGATGTTCTCGACCTCCCATTGGCCCTGGGTGCCGTAGATCGCCCAGCGCGGCGCGGTGACGGTGCCGCCGTCCATCAGCTTCGGGTAGCCGCCGATGCCCACCAGGCCGCCCCAGGTGCGCTCGCCCACCAGCGGCCCGATCCCGTTCTTGCGGAACAGCCAGGGCAGCGCATCGCCGCCGGAGCCGGACATCTCGTTGATGATCATCACTTTGGGCCCGAAGATCGCCTGCGCCGGCTCGACGACCGCCTCGCCCTCGCGCGTCTCGTTGACCATCTGCGGCGTGCGCCGGAGCTGGTCGATGATGTAGTCGGCGATGTCGCCGCCATGGTTGAAGCGCTCGTCGATCACCGCCGCCTGATGCCCGACCTGGGCGAAGTAGTAGCGGTTGAAGTTGGCGAAGCCGCCGCTCTCGGTGTCGGGCAGGTAGACGTAGGCGACCGCGCCGCCGGACAGCCGATCGACGGCATGGCGGTTCTGCTCCATCCAGGATCGCAGCCGCAGGTCGGTTTCGCTCGCCACCGGCACCACCGTCACCTGGCGCGCGCCTTGGCCGTCGGCGGTCGGCCCCACCGTCAGCACGGTGCGCTTGTCGGCCAGGCCGTCGAACGCCGCATACAGCTCCCGATCCACCGGCACGGGACGGCCGTTCACCGCGAGCAGGAACTCGCCCTCGCCCACCTGGATTCCCGGCTGGCTCAGCGGCGCCACCAGCTTCGGGTTCCAGTTCTCGCCGCGCAGGATGCGGGTGATCTGCCAGTGGCCATCGGACACGGCATAGTCGGCGCCGAGCAGGCCGACCTTGGCCTTGGGCTGGTCGGGCAGCTCGGCGGCGCGGATGAAAGTGTGGCCGACGGCGATGTTGCCCGTCATCTCCTGCAGCAGGACGGTGAGGTCCTGCCGGGCGCCGAGACCGGCCAGGAACGGCGCGTAGGTGCGGATCGCCGCTTGCTCGTCCAAGCCGTGCAAATGCGGGTCGTAGAAGAAGTCGCGCTCGATGCGCCAAGTCTCGTAGAACATCTGCCGCCATTCGGCGCGCGGATCGACCCAGACCGAAACCTGGTCCAGCTTCAGCGTGTGCTGGGCGTCGTCGCCCTCCGGCTTGGGCGCCGCGTCCGCCGGCGCCGTAGCCGGCTCATTCTTGCTCTCCACCTTGAGCGGCGCGTCCGCTGGCGCAACGATCCAGGCTTTCTTGCGCTCCAGCAGCATGTGCGCGCCATCCGCCGACAGCGAGAAGCTGCCGGCCTTCAGCTCGTCCGCGAGCGGCTTGTTCTCGCGCTTCTTGAGGTCGAACCGGGACAAGGCCTGCGGCGGCTCGTCCTCGTGGTCCTGCAAATCCCCGTCGGTCTGCGCTGCCGGCTTGGTGAGGGTGTACACCACGCCCTCGGCGCCGGTTTCCAGCCCTGCAAAGTTGGCCCGCTCGATCGGCAGCGCCACGATGCGCTGGTCCAGCCGGTCGGCATCGATCGTCACTGGGGCCGGCGCCAGATGGCCCTGCGGCTTCGCCGAGCCTGCGCCGGATGCCGGGTGGGGCGATGCCTCGGACGGGTCGTTGGTCAACGAATCGGGCGTCGATGCGGGCTGACTCCCATCTTGCGACGAATGGGCGTCGGCGGTCCTGGGGCCGGGATGCGGCTGCTCGGACGCGCTCTCCTCGTCGCTCTGCGGCGCGACCGGGGAGGGCAGGTCCTTGCGGAGCACCATCACGTAGGCCGTGCCGTCCACCGCCCGCCCCATGGACGACATGTCGAGCCAGCCGGCGCCGAGCCCGACGCTGGTGCTGGCGGTGAAGTAGAGGTACTTGCCGTTGCGGTCGAAGCGAGGGAACGCCACGTCGCTCAGCCCATCGGTCAGCTGCATGGCCTGGCCGGTGTCGAGCGAGTAGGCGAAGGCCGCATGCAGGTGGTTGGGCAGCTGCTTGGTGTAGCTGATCCAACGGCTGTCGAACGACCAGGCCGGGTCGAAGCGGAAGAACGGCGTGTCGTAGCGGTCGGTGTCCACCTTCACCGGCTTGGCCGCACCGGACAGGTCGACCATCCACAGCGTGAGCCGCTTGTCGTGATAGACCAGCTTCTGGGAGTCCGGCGACCAGTGGATGTCGTAGAAGAACGACCCGGGCTGGCCGAGCGCGATGATGCGGACCGCGCCCAGGCCGTCGGCTTGGCGGATGTGCAGCGCATGTTCGCCGGACTCGTCCGAGAAGTAGGCGACGCTCCGGCCGTCCGGCGACGGCGCCGGGTCACGGTCTGCGATGCCGGGGGACTGGGTGAGGTTGCGCACATCGCCCTTGTCGGCCGGCACGGAGAGGATTTCGCCGTGCGCCTCGATCACCACCCGCTTGCCGGATGCGGTGATGCGGGCATGCTCGACCTGGTCCGGCTTGATGACCTGGAAGTGCGGCCGGACCTGCGGCAGGTCGGCGTTCAAGGTCACCGGCACGACGTCCAGCTGGCCGCTCTCCGTGTGAAACAGCTCCAGCCGGCCGAAATGGTCGATGACGATGCCATCGGGCCCGGCGGAGGCTGAGGCCATGGAGAAGCCGTGCGCGTTGTCCACGAGCCGGGTCATGGAGCCGCCCTCGGGATCGTAGGCGTACAGCGTGGTGGGGCCGTCGCGGTCGGACAGGAGATAGACCTTGCCGCCGACCCACATCGGGTCGCGGTCGTTGCTGTTCGGGCGCGGGATCGGCGAGACGTGGGAGTCGCTCAGCCGGGCGATCCAGATCCGCGCCGTCTGGCCGCCGCGATAGCCCTTCCAGGCTGGCTGCCATTGGCTGATCGGCGAGTAGGCGATCTGGCTGCCATCCGGCGAGAAGCTGCCTTGCTCGCCGGAGGGCAGCGGCAGCAGCGTCGGCACGCCGCCGCCCGCCGGCACGAGATAGAGCTGGTCGAGGTCGCGCGGGACGATGCGCGGGCTGCGGAACAGGATCGACTGGCCGTCCGGCGTCCATCCGACCGCCTCGTCATTGCCGGGGTGGAAGGTCAGCCGCTGCGGCTCGCCGCCCTCGGAGGCGACGACATAGACGTCGGTGTTGCCATCGTAGCAGCCGGTGAAGGCGATCCTGCTGCCATCGGGCGAGAAGATCGGATGACTTAGCTGACCCTGGCCGGTGACCAGCCGCTCGGCACGGCCGCCCGTGCGCGGCACCGTCCAGATCTCGCCGGCATGGTCGAAGGCGATGCTGGTGCGCGACAGGGTTGGATGCTGCAGCAGCAGCGGCGCTTCGGGGGCGGTCGGCCAGGCCTGCCCGGCGGGCGCGGGTTGCGCGAAGGCCGGCTGCGCGAAGGCCGGGGCCGCCACAAGAAGCGAGAAGCCGAGCACGATCAGGCTGTGACGCAACGGGGATCCTCACGACGACCAGGGTTCGACGCAACCTCCCAGGGGTTTGAGACGCTGACAAGCGGTGCCAGGGCTGCTGGGGCAAGGTCGCGGCGCGGCTGCAACGGAGAACGACAGTGGAATACGTCAGACTGGGCCATAGCGGCCTGAAGGTTTCGCGCCTGTGCCTCGGCTGCATGACCTATGGCGAGCCGTCGCGCGGCAACCATGAGTGGACCCTCGACGAGGAGGCCAGCCGCCCGTTCATCCGCGAGGCGCTGGAAGCCGGCATCACCTTCTTCGACACCGCCAACGTGTATTCCGATGGCTCCAGCGAGGAGATTCTCGGCCGGGCGATCCGCGACTTCGCCCGGCGCGACGAATTGGTGATCGCGAGCAAGGTGCACGGCGCGATGGGCACGGGGGCGAACCAGCGGGGCCTCTCGCGCAAGGCGATCCTCGCCGAGATCGACCAGTCGCTGCGCCGGCTCGGCACCGACTACATCGACCTCTACCAGATTCACCGCTTCGACGCCGAGACGCCGGTCGAGGAGACGCTGGAGGCGCTGCACGACGTGGTGAAGGCCGGCAAGGCCCGCTACATCGGCGCCTCGTCGATGCATGCCTGGCAGTTCTGCAAGGCGCTGCACCTCGCCGACCGGAACGGCTGGACCCGTTTCGTCTCCATGCAGAACCACATGAACCTGCTGTATCGCGAGGAGGAGCGCGAGATGGTCGGGCTCTGCCTGGAGGAGGGCATCGGCATCATCCCCTGGAGCCCGCTGGCGCGCGGCAAGCTGGCCCGGCCCAACGACACGGGGGCCGACACCAAGCGCGGCCAGACCGACGCGTTCTCCCGCAAGCTGTACGACGCGACCGAGCAGGCCGACCGCGCGGTGGTGGACGCTGTGGGCGAGGTCGCGGCCGCCCGCGGCGTTCCCCGCGCGGCGGTCGCGCTGGCCTGGCTGCTGGGCAAGCCCGGCATCACCGCGCCGATCATCGGCGCGTCGAAGCCGCATCACATCAAGGATGCGCTGTCCGCCTTGTCGCTTGTGCTGAGCGAGGACGAGACCGCCCGCCTGGAGGCGGCCTACGTCCCGCACAACGTCGCCGGCTTCTAACAGGGTGCTGAAAGCCGAAGCCAGCGCTTGCAGGGCTCTCCCTTCGTGGGCCTTCCAATCGCCTGAAGCAGGCGATTGGAACCTTCGGCCCACTCCGCCCTGCACCCGAAAAGGGATAGTGATCCCCTTTGCCCCTCATGCCAGGTGTCCAGAGGACGACTGTTCTCTGGTGGGGTTCGGGGCAAAGCCCTGACCTTTGCTTCGCAGAGTTCTTCAGCGCTCTGCTAGGACGTCATCCAACCCAAAAGGGTCACCCATCGGACATGGCGGCCACTTAGCTGAAACCCAGGCTGCCAGCCGACCTCTGTTCGCCCATTCATCACCAGGGTCCTGTCCTCAAGCGGGGTCGGCGCGTCAACGCTTCGCCTCGTCAAGCCGCCCGCAGCACCAGCCGTCCCGTCACCTTGCCGTCGCGCAGCCGCATCAGCGCGGCGTTGGCCTCCGGCATCGGCACCGTCGTGTACGCCATGGGCCGCAGCTTGCCGGTCTGCCCCAGCGCCACCAGCTCGCGCAGCTCCTTCGGGTTGCCCACGTAGCTGCCCCCCATCGTCAGCTCCCGCATCGCCATGACCGGCAGCATGACGGTGAAGTCGCCGCCGAACAGGCCGACCTGCACCAGCCGGCCGCCCTTGGCCAGCGCGGCGAAGGCGAAGCGGGCGGTGGCGGCGCCGTTCACCAGGTCGATCACTGCGCGCACCGGGCCGCCGGCGGCCGCCAGGATGCGGTCGGTCACGTCCTCGCCGGAGCCGTCCACCACCTGCGTGGCGCCGGCGGCGGTGGCGGCGGCGCGCTTCTCCTCGCTGATGTCCACCACGACGATGCGGCGGTGGTCCAGCGCCCTCAGCACGGCGATGGCGTTCAGCCCCAGCCCGCCGGCGCCGACGATCACCACGGGGAAATCGGGCGGCAGCGGCATGATCTTCTTGATGGCGGAGTACACGGTGATGCCGCTGCACGCGTAGGTGGCGGCGAGCGCCGGGTCGATGGTGCCGGGATCCACCAGGTGGCTCGGCTGCATCGCCAGCACGTGGGTCGCGTAGCCGCCGTTCTGGTAGATGCCGATCGAGCGGCCCTGCGCGCACATGTTGTCCTCCTCGGCGAGGCAGCGCTCGCACCGGCCGCAGCCGACCCAAGGGTACACGATCCGCACGTCCCCCACCGCCACGCCCGCCGCGTCCGGCCCGAGCTTGACGACGCGGCCGACGATCTCGTGCCCCATGGCGAGCGGCAGCACCACGCCGCGGTCCTTCAGCGACATGCGGTTGCCGCCGCCGACGTCGTAGTAACCTTCCCAGATGTGCAGGTCCGAGTGGCACACGCCGCAATGGGTGACCTCCAGCAGCACCTGCTCGCCGGTGGGCTCCGGAGTCGGCAGCTCCATCTCCCGCAGGGCGGCCCCGTTCTCGACCACGGCCCAGGCGCGCATCCCAGCCTCCCTCGCTTTTGCCCGGGAATGACACACCCGGCCCGCCGCCGGGTCAACGCCCGCTTGGCTTTGCAAGCCTGGTGCGGGGGGCTAGAACAAAGGCATGAGCGGGAACGGCGCAGACCTCGGGGCCATCTACCAGGCCATCATCGCGATCTCGAACGAGCTGCGATCGTTCAAGGCCGAGATGGGGGCGTTCAAGGTCGAGATGCGGGCTGAGTTCCGCGAGGTGCGCGCCGAGATCGCCGAGCTGCGGCAAACCGTGCGCGACTATCACGGCTCGGTCATCGGCCACGGCGTGCTGATCACCGAGCTGGACGAGCGGGTCACGCGGCTGGAACAATCCCGCTCGTGACAGCAACGTCCGTCTGATCGGGCCGCCATGCGCACCCACCGGATCGCCGCCATTCCCGCCGACGGCATCGGCCCCGAGGTCATCGCCGCCGGGCTGGAGGCGCTGGACACGCTGGCCGCGCGCGACGGCGGCTTCTCCCTGCAGATCGACCAGTACGACTGGGGTAGCGAGCGCTATCGCCGCACCGGCGCGCTGATGCCGGCGGACGGGCTGGAGCAGCTGCGCACGGCGGATGCGATCTATTTCGGCGCCGTCGGCGCGCCGGACATCCCGGACCACGTGACGCTGTGGGGCCTGCGCCTGCCGATCTGCCAGGGCTTCGACCAGTACGCCAACGTCCGCCCCACCCGCATCCTGCCCGGCGTCACCAGCCCGCTGCGCCGCGTGGGCGTGGGTGACCTCGATTGGCTCATCATCCGCGAGAACAGCGAGGGCGAGTATGCCGGCCATGGCGGCCGCGCCCATCGCGGCCTGCCGGAGGAGGTCGCCACTGAGGTCGCGATCTTCACCCGGGTCGGCGTGGAGCGGATCATGCGCTACGCGTTCCAGTCCGCCCAGGCTCGCCCCGCCCGGCACCTCACGGTGGTCACCAAGTCCAACGCGCAGCGCCACGGCATGGTGTTCTGGGACGAGGTCGCCGCCCTCGTGGCGCCCGACTTCCCGGACGTGGCCTGGGACAAGGAGCTGGTGGACGCCATGACGGTCCGCATGGTGAACCGCCCCGGCAGCATCGACACGGTGGTCGCCACCAACCTGCACGCCGACATCCTGAGCGACCTGGCCGCGGCCCTCGCCGGCTCGCTCGGCATCGCCCCCACCGGCAATGTGGACCCGCAACGGCGCTTCCCCTCGATGTTCGAGCCAATCCACGGCTCCGCCTTCGACATCACCGGCAAGGGCATCGCGAACCCGGTGGCGAGCTTCTGGACGGCGGCGATGATGCTGGACCACTTGGGCGAGGCGGCGGCGGGGCAGCGGTTGATGGCGGCAGTGGAGCAGGTGTGCGCCGCCGGGCTGCTGACGCCGGACCTGGGCGGCACCGCCACCACCGCCGAGGTGACGCGCGCGGTGTGCGAGGCGATCCGCGGCGGCAATGCGTGAGCGACCCAGCGGCCGAAGCCGAGCTGCGCCGCCTGCTGGACGTCATGGCCCGGCTGCGCGCGACGGACGGCTGCCCCTGGGACCGGGCGCAGGACTTCGACACCATCGCGCCCTACACGGTCGAGGAAGCCTACGAGGTCGCCGACGCCATCGCCCGGCGGGACTGGGCCGGGCTGCCGGACGAGCTGGGCGACCTGCTGTTCCAGGTGGTCTACCACGCCCGGCTGGCGGAGGAGGCGGGCCGCTTCGCCTTTGCGGACGTGGCGCGCGGCATCGCCGACAAGATGGTGCGCCGCCACCCGCACGTCTTTGCCGACGCCCCACCGCAGCCGGGCGGCTGGGAAGCCGGCAAGACGGCCGAGCGCCTCGCTCGCAACGAGCATGGCACGCTCGCCGGCGTGCCGGTCGGCCTGCCCGGATTGACCCGCGCCGCCAAGCTCACGGCGCGGGCCGCCCGGGTCGGGTTCGACTGGCCGGACGCCGCGGCGGTGCTGGAGAAGCTGGCCGAGGAGACCGCCGAGTTGCGCACCGAACTGCCCGCCGCCGACCCGGCGCGGCTTCAGGACGAGTTGGGTGACATGCTGTTTGTGCTGGCCAACCTCGCTCGCAAGCTTGGGCTGAACCCGGAAACCTGCCTGCAAGCGGCGAACGCCAAGTTCACCCGGCGGTTCGAGGCCGTGGAGGACCGGCTCGCGGCAGCGGGCATCACGCTGGCAGAGGCGGGGCTGGCGCGCATGGAGGCGGCTTGGCAGGCGGTGAAGTCGGCGGAGCGGCCGCCCGGGACGTAGCGCCGGCGCGGGCCGCATGGGCCGCCGCCGAGAACAGGCGGCGCTCCCATCGGACATGGTGGGCCAGCACTATGCTCAGCAGCGCTGCACAGGGCACCCCAACGGGGACCAGCGGCGCCGCGAACGTCGAAAGGACGGCGAGCGCCAGCACATCCGATTGCCACGCAGGCGTCCCGTCGCGCTGCGCCAGGCGGGCCAGGAACGCCGCCGCCACGCCCAGCAGCATCATGTCCCAGACCAGCACGTAGGGCGTGGCCAGCGCCGTGCCGAGCGCGGTCAGCGCGCTACGAACCTCGTGGGAGAACGGACGCGCGCCGATATAGGCCACGCCCAGCACGGCGCCGCCCGCCACCAGCGCCTGGGCCGCGACGGCGCCCGGGTAACCCACTCCCAACCAGCGCAGCAGGCCGAACACGCTTTGCAGGATGCCCCAGTGGATCGCCTGCCCGTCCAGCAGCACGTGGGCGCTACGCCCGCCGGAGTGGAGGAACGCCGACCAGCTTGCCGCGCCGTAGCGCCAGGCGGAAGCGGCCACCATCACTCCGGCCGTGGCCGCAGCGCTTCCCAAGGCGCGCCAGTTCCGCGTGGCCAGCAGCAGGACCGGCAGCATGGCCGCGAGCTGCGGCTTGTACGTCAGCAAGCCCGCCAGGACCCCGGCGGCCAACGGCCGGCTCGGGGCGAGCAACAGCCCGCCCCCGAGCAGCGCCGCGTTGAGGAAGCCGTTCTGGCCGTACCAAAACTCGGCCCAGCTCAGCGTGCAGGCCAGCGCTCCCACCGCGGCATCCCGCCCCCCGATGGCGAACGCCACGCCCGCGAACAAGCCGAACGCGCCCAAGGACCAGGCGAGATGGGCATC
Source organism: uncultured Acetobacteraceae bacterium (assembly GCA_964235495.1). Taxonomy (GTDB): domain Bacteria; phylum Pseudomonadota; class Alphaproteobacteria; order Acetobacterales; family Acetobacteraceae; genus LMUY01. The sequence goes on from CAXSAX010000020.1 coordinate 29,971, forward strand.
CTGCAGCGGGAGCCAGTCCAGCGGCTCCAGCAGCAGGAGAAACGACGGCGGATAGAGCCATGGCAGGAACGGGACGGCCTGCCGGCCCATGATGGCCTGCATCTCGGGACGCAGCATGTCCCAGTTGTAGAGCCCGGCCGCGCCGACCCGTGCCACGGCCCGGCCGACGGCGTAGAAGCACATGAAGTCGTTGGCGCTGCCCGCATCCGCGAAGCCGCCACGGGCGATGCTCAGCAAACTGCCCAGGGCGCAGGTGCCCAGCACGGCCAGCGCGCAAGGCAGGATGACCCGGCGCCTGATCGACCAGCGCGGCTTGTCTCGCCGGATCATCCACACCCCTCGCCCACCGGCCCCGCAGGCATCTTGCCGCGATGGCGGTTAGCACCTGGTAAATCGAGGCGGAGGCGGCCCGGCAGACCACGAGGCGCGAGGACCCGGTGGCCGCCATCGCGGCGGGGCGGTCAGGCCGGATTGGCGGAAGCCTTGATGAAATCGACGAACGCCCGCAGCGGCGCGGGCATCAAGCGGCGTCCGGGGTAGTACAGGAACGGCCCGGAAAAGCATTGCCACCACGGCTCCAGGACGGGCTCAAGCCCGCCGCTGTCGAGCTGCGGGCGCAACCAGTCCTCGAAGACATGGATGATGCCGGCGCCGGCGACCGCCGCTGCGACCGCGAGATCGGTTGCCACGCCGTTGCCCACCAGCAGCGGCCCCGTCGGATCGACCCGGACCACCTCGCCGCCGCGTTCGAACTCCCACGGGACCGCCGTGCGGCCGGCGAACCGGCCGCGCAGGCAGGCATGGCCCAACAGCTCGCTCGGATGCTCCGGCCGGCCCCGCCGCGTGAGGTAGGCCGGGGCTGCGGCGGTGGCGAAGCGCTGGACGCGCGGCCCGATCGGCACCGCCACCATGTCCTGCTCCAGCCGGTCGTCGTAGCGGATGCCGGCGTCGCATTCGGCCGCGAGCACATCGACGAAGCCGCTTTCGGCGATCACCTCCAGCCGGATGTCCGGGTAGGCGGCGAGGAACGGCGGCACGATGGCGGGCAGCACCAGCCGCGCCGCGCTGATCGGCACGTTGAGCCGCAGCCAGCCCGCCGGCCGGTCGCGGAAGCCGTTCACCACGTCGAGCGCGTCCTCCACCCCGGCCAGCGCCGGGCCGAGCCGCTCCAGCAGGCGCTGGCCGGCCTCGGTCGGCACCACGCTGCGGGTGGTCCGGTTGAGCAGCCGCACCCCGAGCTGCGCCTCCAGCCGCCGCACCGCCTCGCTGAGCCCGGACGCGCTGCCGCCGCTGGCGCGCGCGCCGTCGCGGAAGCCGCGGGCGCGCGCCACCGCCACGAAGGCGTTCAGATCGCCAAGGTCGGCCCCCATTGTCCATAAACCCGCACAGCCTGTACGGAGTTGTGGAAGTTGTCGCGCGCGAGGGCAACACCCAGCTCTGCGTCTCACCAGGGAGACCCAGCCATGTCCAGCATCGACCAGTCCGGCACGTTCGCCCTCGGCGGCCACCCCGTGAAGCGGCTCGGCTACGGCGCCATGCAGCTCGCCGGGCCCGGCGTGTTCGGGCCGCCCAAGGACCACGCCGCCGCCCTGGCGGTGCTGCGCGAGGCCGTCGCGAGCGGCGTGAATCACATCGACACCAGCGAGTTCTACGGCCCCCACGTCACCAACCAGCTGATTCGCGAGGCCCTGTCGCCCTATCCCGACGACCTCGTGGTCGTCACCAAGATCGGCGCGCAGCGCGGCGCGGATAAATCCTGGAACCCGGCGTTCTCGCCGGAGCAGCTGACGCAGGCGGTGCACGACAACCTGCGCACCCTGGGCCTGGAGGCGCTCGACGTGGTCAACCTGCGCGTCATGTTCGCGCACCACCCGGCGGAAGGCTCGATCGAGGCGCCGCTCGCCACCCTGGCCGATCTGCAGCGGCAGGGCCTGGTGCGCCACATCGGGCTGAGCAACGTCACCCCGGCGCAGGTCGCGGAAGGCCGCCGGATGTGCGAGATCGTCTGCGTGCAGAACCACTACAACCTGGCGCACCGGCACGACGACGCCCTGATCGACGACCTGGCGCGCGACGGCATCGCCTACGTGCCGTTCTTCCCGCTCGGCGGCTTCACCCCGCTGCAATCCTCCGCCCTGTCCGCCGTCGCCGCCCGGCTGGACGTGACGCCGATGCAGGCGGCGCTCGCCTGGCTGCTGCACCGCGCGCCCAACATCCTGCTGATCCCCGGCACCTCGTCCGCCGCGCACCTGCGGGAGAACCTCGCCGCGGCGGAGTGCGTGCTGCCGGAGGACGCGCTGCGGGAGTTGGACTCGGTGGCCGCCGTGCCCGCCTGACCATGCAGCGCCGCTACCGCACCGTGGACGTGTTCACCGCCCAGCGTTTCGGCGGCAACCCGCTGGCCGTCGTGCTGGACGCCGCCGGGCTGGACACGGCCGCCATGCAAGCCATCGCGCGGGAGTTCAACTACTCCGAAACCACTTTCGTCCTGCCGCCGCGGGACCCGGCGCACACGGCCCAGGTCCGCATCTTCACGCCGGGGAGCGAGCTGCCCTTCGCCGGCCATCCCAACGTCGGCACCGCTTATGTGCTGGCGCTGGAAGGCGACGCCTCGCCGCGGATGCTGTTCGAGGAGATGGCGGGGCTGGTGCCGGTCGAGGTGCTGTGGGAGGGCGCGGCGCCGGTGGGGGCCGAACTGACCGCGCCGCAGCCGTTGCAGCGCCTGTCCCCGGTGCCGGCGGACACGATTGCGGAGTGCCTGTCGCTGGCGCTGTCGGACATCGTGGGCCAGCCCTTGGTGGCCACCGTGGGCGTGCCATTTGCCTTCGCGGAGGTGGCGTCCCGCGACGCGTTGCGCCGCGCCCGGTGCGACCCGGCGGCGTTTGCCCGCACGTTCCCCCGCGCGGGCGCCAACGCGATCTATTTCTACAGCCGTAGTGACGGCGGCCTGCACGCCCGCATGTTCTCGCCCTTGGACGGCGTGGGCGAGGACCCGGCCACCGGCAGCGCCGCGGTCACTCTGGCCGCGTTGCTGGCGGAAGGTGGGCCGGATGGCGAGGTGGCGCTGCGGGTGGAGCAGGGCCGCGACATGGGGCGGCCAAGCACGTTGCTGACGCGGGTGGCAAGCGCGGGCGGCGCCGTGCACAGCGCGCATGTCGGCGGGCGCTGCGTGGCGGTGATGCGGGGCGTGATAGAAGGCAGCTAAGCCGCCCTGGCAGCCGACCTCATCGCACCTGGCAGGTGATCATGATCCCGCACCAGATACACCAGCTATGGATTCCACCGGAGAAAAGCGACGGCTCAGTGCCCTGGGACGTCAAAGACAACTCCTCCTGCTGGAAGGACCTGCACCCCGACTTCAGCCATTGCATCTGGACCCTCCCTGATCTGCTGAAGGCCTTGCCGGGCGATGAGGCGTCTTGTCTGGAAAAGGTTTTGCCGGTGTGCCGGTTCGAGTCGATGAAAGCCGATCTTGCGCGCTTGTTCCTGCTCCATCATCAGGGAGGGTTCTGGACGGACTTAAAGCTGCGCCCACTCTGCCGCTTCCTTGACCGGCACGTGGGCGACGACTTGCTGCTGATCGAGCACTTCCAAAGCGAGTTCATCCCCGACCCGGCAGGCGTGCTCGTCAACGGCTTCTTCGGCTGCTGCCCCAAAAACCCGTTCATAGGCGAGTGCCTGAAACGCGCCCTGGCCAACGTCGGCAAGCGCCTGGCAACGACGATCTGGGAAGTCACGGGGCCGAAACTGTTCATGGACACCCGGGACGAAGCCGAACGGAGCGGTCAGGCCATCAAGGGGCAGATCCTGCCGAGTGCCGCGGTTTGGGGGAGGCTGATCGAGATCGGTTCGGGTGGTTTCAGCGCCAACGACGATCACTGGTCAATCCGGGAGCAGCGCGAAACGATGTACCTCGATACGGCGGATCGTGCCGAAGCCGTTCCGGTCTGGCGATACAAGTACCTGCGTACGTGACCCGTTCAGGCCATGCCGGCAAACAGCATCTCCGTCAGCGCCGCATGACCCGCCTCGTCCGGCGCGCACACCAGCCCGCCCCCGGTGTCCGTCACCTGCATCGGCGAGCCGTCGAAATGCGCCGAGTACCCGCCCGCCTCCTGGTGCAGCAGCCAGCCCGGCAGGTGGTCCCATGGCATCAGCCGGTTGAACACCAGGTAGTCGCAATGCCCGGCGGCCAGCATGCGGTATTCGTGGGCGGCGCAGCGGTAGTCGGCGACCCCGGCGAGCCCGGCCATGTTGCGCATCACCGCGCCGCGCCACGGCTCCTTCATGTAGCGCCAGGACAGGCACCCCGTCATGCGGGACGGCTGCGTGGCGGTGGACACGCGCAGCCGGGTGCGGCCGCCGATGGGGGTGAGGCCCCAGGCGCCGCCGCCGCGCAGCGCCACGGCGGTGTCGTCGATCACCGGGTCATGGATCACGGAGGCGACCACGGCGCCGTCCAGCACCGCCGCCGCCATCATGCCGAACAGCGGCAAGCCGGCGCAGTAGTTGGAAGTGCCGTCGATCGGGTCCACCACGAAGGCCAGCCCGCCCTCGCCGAGCCGGCCTAGCAGCGCCGGGTCGGCGGCGCAGGCCTCCTCGCCCACCACCAGGCAGCCGGGGAACAGGCGGCGCAGCCCGGTGGTGATCATTGCCTCCGCCGCCTCGTCCGCCTCCGTCACCAGGTCGGTGGGGCCGGACTTGGTGCGGATGGCGCCGGGCTGCAGGTTGCGGAAGCGCGGCATCACCTCCACCCGCGCCGCCGCCCGGATCAGCTGGACGATGTCGGCCAGGTCTTTCTCGTCAAACATGGCCAGCCTCGTCGATCATGCGGCGCCCCGGTGCTCGAACCGCGCCCGGTCGGCCGGCAGCAGGCGCACGCGCAGGCGGATGGCGTCCTCGCCGTCCGCCCGCTCGACCACCTCGCCGTGCTCGTACAGCCAGGCGATGCCGGCGCCGTCCGCGGGCGCCAGGGCATAGTCCGCCTGCTGCATGCCCGCCGCGAGCCGCGCGTCGATCGCGGCCAGCAGGCCGGGCAGCCCCTCCCCGGTCACGGCGGAGATCGGCACAGCGCCCTCGCGCGGCGGCACGTTCTGCGCCCCGCCCAGCAGGTCGGCCTTGTTCAGGACTTCAACGGTGCGGCGCGGCCACTCGCCGTCGATGGCGCCCTCCTTTTCCATGCCGTCCAGCACCGCCAGCACGTCGGCGCGCTGGGCCATGCTGTCCGGGTGGGCGGCGTCGCGCACGTGCAGGATCACGTCGGCCTGCGCCACCTCCTCCAGCGTGGCGCGGAACGCGGCGACCAGCTCGGTGGGCAGCTCGCTGATGAACCCCACCGTGTCCGACAGCACGACCCGGCGGCCCAGGGGCAGGCGCAGGCCGCGCATGGTCGGGTCCAGGGTGGCGAACAGCTGGTCCTGCGCGTGCACGTCCGCCCCCGTCAGGGCGTTGAACAGGGTGGACTTGCCGGCGTTGGTGTAGCCCACCAGCGCCACCACGGGCAGCGGCGTGCGGGTGCGGGCGCTGCGGTGCAGCCCCCGGGTGCGGCGCACCTGCTCGATCTCCTTCTTGAGGCGCACGATGCGGTCGGTGATGAGCCGGCGGTCGGCCTCGATCTGCGTCTCGCCGGGTCCGCCGAGGAAGCCGAAGCCGCCGCGCTGCCGTTCCAAGTGGGTCCAGGAGCGGACCAACCGGCTGCGCTGGTAGTCCAGGTGCGCCAGCTCGACCTGCAGCGAGCCTTCCCGGGTGCGGGCGCGCTCGCCGAAGATGTCCAGGATCAGCCCGGTGCGGTCGATCACCTTGCACGCCCAGGCGCGCTCCAGGTTGCGCTGCTGCACCGGGGAGAGGGCGGCGTCCACGATGGCGACGGTGACGCCCGCCTCCTCGATCGCCTCGTGCTGGGCGGCGACCTGGCCCTCGCCCAGCAGGCTGGAGGAGCGGCGCGCGCGCAACGGCAGCACGGCGGTGTGCACCACGTCGAGCCCGATGGAGGCGGCGAGCCCCACCGCCTCCGCCAGCTTCGCATCCGCGGCGCGGGAGGCGTCCGAACGGTCCGGACGCTCCCACGGCAGGATCACGGCGGCCCGGGTCGGGCCGGCCGAGGTCTCAGAGGATGACGTCGTCAGACACCATCTCCCGCACCGGGGCCGTCAGGGTGGAGGACGCCGGCGCGCCCGCTTCGGCCTTCGCCGCGTCGAACAGCTGGATCGGCGCGCCCGGCATCACGGTGCTGATGGCGTGCTTGTACACCAGCTGGGTGTGCCCGTCGCGGCGCAGCAGCACGGAGAAGTTGTCGAACCAGGTGATGATGCCTTGCAGCTTCACGCCGTTGACGAGGAACACCGTCACCGGCGCCTTGGTCTTGCGGACGTGGTTCAGGAACACGTCCTGCACGTTCTGAGTCTTTTCGCTGGCCATGGGGCCAACTCCTTATGTTGTTGCTTCAGCCAAGCCTAGTTTTTGACACCGAACCGGGCACACAGGTCCCGGCCGCGCCCGCCAGATGTAGCTGACGGGTGCTGCGAAGCAAGCATCGCGCGTGCCACTATGCCGGAGTGTTCATTCCGCCGCCCACATGATGTGCGAACAGCGCGAACAGCTGCCGGGTGATGGGCCCGACCGCGCCATCGCCCACCGGCGCGCCGTCCAGCCTGGTGATCGGCTTCACGAAGGAGGTGGCGCTGGTCAGGAACACCTCCCGCGCCGCGCGCAGTTCCGCCTCGCTCACCGCCCGCTCCTCCGCCACGATGCCGCGCTCCGCCATCTGCGCGAGCAGCGAGGCGCGGGTGCAGCCCGGCAGGATGGCGTGGCCGAGCGGCCGGGTGCGCAGCGTGCCCTGCGCGTCCACCGCCCACACGGTGGTGGAGGCGCCCTCCGTCACGCTGCCGTCCGGCGCCACCAGGATGGCCTCGTAGGCGCCCGCCTGCCGCGCCGCCTGCTTGGCCAGCACGTTGGGCAGCAGCGCCACGGACTTGATGTCGCAGCGCGCCCAGCGCTGGTCCGGCGCTGTGATGGCCGACGCCGCCCAGCCCTCCGCGTCCGCCGGGTACGGCGGCGTGCGGCGGCAGGTCACCACCAGGGCCGGCGGTACGGGCTGCTTGGGAAAGGCGTGCTCCCGCCGGGCGACGCCGCGGGTAACCTGCATGTACACCAGCCCGTTCCGCAGCCGGTTGCGCCGCACCACCTCCCCCAGCACCTGGCGCAGCGCGGCGCGGCCCATCGGCGGGGCGATGGCGACCTCGGCCAGCGAGCGCTCCAGCCGGGCCATGTGCAGCGCCTCGTCGAGGAACTGGCCGGCGGCCAGGTAGAGCACCTCGTAGATGCCGTCGGCGAACTGGTAGCCGCGGTCCTCCACGTTCACGCTTGCCTCCGATTGAGGCAGGTAGCGGCCGTTCACGTAGGCGATGCGGCTCATGGGCGGCTCCCGGGATGACGGCGGCAGACACCATGGGGGGCGGGGCGGGCGCAAGCGGCGTCGGGGCGGAAACCCCTGCGACGGCGTGGCCCGCGCGCCACCCCCCGATCCCTGACGCGCTAGACCACCTCCCCCGCCTCCATCGCCGCCAGGAACCCGGCCGCCCGCGCCCGGATTTGCCCCACCCGCGCCGGGTCCATCCTGGCCAAGGAGGCCAGCGGAATCTGCATCCGGCTGTTGCCGGCAAACCGCGCCGCGTGGCGGGCCATGAAGTCCCAGTACAGCGCGTTGAACGGGCAGCCGCGCTCGCCCACCGCGTCCTTCACGTCGTAATGGCAGCCGCGGCAGTAGTCGCTCATGCGGTTGATGTAGGCGCCGGACGAGGCATACGGCTTGGAGCCGATCACGCCGCCGTCGGCGAACAGCGCCATGCCGCGCACGTTGGGCATCTCCACCCACTCGTACGCGTCGGCATACACGATGAGGTACCACTCATCGACCTCCGCCGGGTCCAGCCCGGCCATCAGGGCGAAGTTGCCGGTCACCATCAGGCGCTGGATGTGGTGGGCGTAGGCGTGCGCCCGCGTGTCGGCCACCGCGTGGTGCACGCAGTTCATCCGGGTGTTGGCGTCCCAGTAGAACTGCGGCAGGCGGCGGGTGGCCCCCAGCGCGTTCAGCCCGGCGTAGTCCGGCATCTTGAGCCAGTAGATGCCGCGCACGAACTCCCGCCAGCCGAGAATTTGCCGGATGAAGCCCTCCACCGCGTTCAGTGGCGCCACCCCGGCGCGGTAGGCCGCCTCCGCCGCGCGGCAGGCCTGCAGCGGCTCCAGCAGGCCCGTGTTGATGGAGGTGGAGACCAGCGCGTGGAACAGCGTCGGCGCCCCGGTGCGCATCGCGTCCTGCCAGTCGCCGAACTGGGGCAGGCGGTTGGCGATGAAGTCGTTCAGCGCCGCCTGCGCCTCCGCCGCCGTCACCGGCAGGTTGAAGCCGTCGCAGGTGCCGAAATGGTCGCCGAAGCGGGCGCGCACCAGCTCGATCACCGCGGCGGTGATGGCGTCCGGCTGGAAATGCGGCGGCTCCGGCGCGGTGACCGCCTTGGGCAGCGGCTTGCGGTTCTCGGCATCCAGGTTCCACCGCCCGCTTACCGGCGCGCCGTCGTCCATCAGCACGTCGTGGCGGCGGCGCATCTCGCGGTAGAAGAACTCCATGCGCAGCTGCGTCTTGCCGCGCGCCCAGGCGCGGAAGTCGCGGATCGGGCACAGGAAGCGGTCGTCGTCGCGGATCTCCACGTCCAGCCCGATCGCCTCGTGCCAGCCCTGCATGTCGCGGTCCAGCCGCCACTCGCCGCACGCGGTCGCCACCACCCGGTCCGGCTTGAGCCGGGCCGCCAGCCGGACCAGCTCGCCGCGCAGCGACTGCGTGTTCGCCGGGTCGTCGAGCGTCACGTACTCGACCGTCACGCCGCGCGAGCGCAGTGCCCGGGCGAAGTGGCGCATGGCGGACAGCACCAGCACGATCTTTTTCTGGTGGTGGCGCACGTAGGTGCACTCGCCCAGCACCTCGGCCATCAGCACCGTGTCGGTCGCCGGGTCCAAGTCCCGCAGCGCGGACAGCCCGGCGCTGCACTGGTCGCCCAGCACCATGCGCAGCGTGCTCATTCCCCCTTGCTCATCCGCGCGTGCGAACCGTGGAACGGCCGCCATCGACGGCGAACACCTGGCCGGTGATCCACCCGGCCTCCTCCCCCAGCAAAAAGGCGGCCAGCGCCCCGGCGTCGTCGCCCTCGCCCAGCCGCGGGATCGGGTGCTGCCCGGCGATCGCCTTGGCCAGCGTCGCGTTCTCCGTCATGCCGGCGGCGATGCCGGAGCGGGTGAGGCTGGGGGCGATGCAGTTGACCCGCACGTTGGGCGCCAGCTCCGCCGCCAGCGCCGTGGTCAGCCCCTCCACCGCGCCCTTGGCCGCCGCGATCACCGCATGGTTCACGAACCCGGCGCGCACCGCCACCGTGCTGAACAGCACCACGCCGCTGCCGGGGGCTGCTGCCAGCGCCTCGGCGCCGGCCGCCACCGCCAGGGCGGCGCCCACCGCGTTGAGCCGGAACGCGTCGATGAAGTCGGCCTCCGTCGCGCGCTTGATCGGCTTCATCACGATGGAGCCGACGCAGTAGGCCAGGCCGGACAGGCGCGGCCCGGCCGCCCGCACCGCCGCCGCAAGGCCGGCAGCGTCCATTGCGTCCGCCACCGCGGAACTGCCGCCCAGCTCCTCCGCCAGCGCCGCCAGCCGGGCGGGGTCGCGCCCCACCAGGTGGACGGGCCGCCCCGCCGCCGCCATGCGCCGGGCGATGGCCGAGCCGATCGCCCCGTACGCGCCCACGATTACCACTGGTTCGGCCATGCAATGTCCCTAGCGTCCCGCCGCCACTTGGCGACGGCGATGGTGGCGACAAGGCGCGCCGGCCGTGTCATGCTCCCACACGGCCATGCGCACCCTTCTCCTCCTCCGGCACGCCAAGTCCTCGTGGGATGATCCCGCGCTGTCGGACCACGCGCGGCCGCTCAACCTGCGCGGCCAGCAGGCGGCGGCGGCCATGGCGCGCGAGATGCGCCGGCTCGGCCTGCGGCCGGACCACGCCCTGGTCTCCTCCGCCCGCCGCACCCTGCAAACCTTCGCCGCCCTCGGGCCGTGGGACGAGCCGCCCGCGACGTTCCCGATGGATTCATTGTACCTCGCCCCCGCCGCCGACCTGCTGGAGGCGATCAACGCGGCCCCGGCGGCCGTGCGCTGCATGCTGCTGGTGGGGCACAACCCGGGGCTGCACGAGCTGGCGCTGCAGCTGTCGGCCCGCCCCGCCGCCACCGACCCGCTGCGCCGCCTGGCCGGCAGCTACCCGTCCGGCGCGCTGAGCGAGTTCGCCGTGGCCGCCCCCTGGCCCGAGCTGCGCCCTGGCGGCGGCCAGCTGACGCGCTACCTGCTGCCGAGCGATCTGTCCGAGGTCAATGCCTGAACCATGCCGTCCCTCGAATTCTGCCTGCCCCCCGCCGAGCTGCCGCGGCTGCTGCGCCAGCCGCCGTTCCGCCAGCGCGGCGGCCGGCCCGCCGCCGTCGCGCTGACCTGGCACGACACGGCCGGGCACGCCCTGGCCGGCCAGCAGCTCAGCCTGTGCGAGGACACGGCCGGCTGGCGGCTGGAACGCGCTTCCCCCCAGCCCGGCGAGGCGTGGCCGCCGGGCACGCCGCCCCCCTGCCTGGCCGCAGCGCCCGGGCTTGACGGGCTGGCCTCGCTGCCGCCGCTGGACGGCGCGCTGGCGCCGGTCGCCGGGTTCCGCGGGCAGCGCCGCACGCTGTGGCCGGACGCGGACACCACCCTCACGGTGCAGGACGGCGTGCTGCGCGGCGGCGCGCGCGAGACGCCCTCCTGCCGGCTGTTGCTGGCCGGGCCGGCGCCGGCGCTGATGGCGCTCAGCACCCGGCTGGCCGAGACGCTCGCCGTGGCGGTGCCGCCCTGGTCGCTCGCCGCCGAGGCGCTGGCCTCCGCGCAAGGCGGCCTGCCGCCCGCCCGGCGCAGCGGCGGCCCGCAAGTGCCTCCCGGCCTCAGCGTCACGGACGCGGCGTCCCTGGTGATCGGGCATCTGACGGACGTGATCCTGGCGGGGGCCGCCGCCGACGGCGAGACGCCCGAGGCGGTGCATGCCACGCGGGTCGCGGTGCGCCGCCTGCGCTCGGCACTGTCGGTGTTCCGCCGCGCGGTCGGCAGCCCGGCGACCGAGGCGGCCAAGGCCGGGCTGCAGGAGCTCGCCGCCGTGCTCGGGCGCGTGCGGGACTGGGACGTGTTCCTGGAGGGCATCGGGCGGGATGTCGCGGCGGCCCTGCCGGAAGACCCGCGGATCGCGCGCCTCGCCACCGCCGCCCGCAAGCAGCGCGACGCCGCCTGCGGTGCGCTGCGGCACCATCTCGCCTCCCCGCCGTTCCGCCAGCTGATGGTGGCGCTGGTGCAGCTCGCCGCCCTGCGCCCCTGGGAGGCGGAGGCGGACGAGGCCCGCGGCGCCAAGCTGGCGGCGGACGCCGAGCACTACGCCACGGCCTGCCTGGCCCGCCAGCACGGGCACATGCTGAGCCCCGGCCCCGACATCAGCGCGCTGCCGGCCGGCGAGCTGCACGACCTGCGCAAGCAAGGCAAGCGGCTGCGCTACGCGGCTGAGTTCTTCGCCCCGCTCTACGGGCGGCGCAGCACCCGGCGCTTCGTGCGCGGCGTGTCGCGGCTGCAGGAGGCGCTCGGCCACTTGAACGACGGCGCAGGGGCGGCGGGGCTGATGCAGGCGCTGGGAAGCGGGGCGGGGCAGCAATTCGCGGCCGGCGCGGTGCAGGGCTTCGCCGCCGCGCAGAGCACGCAGGCGCGCGCCGGCATCGCGCGCAGCTGGAGCAAGTTCCGCCGGGCGGAGCCGTTCTGGGATTAGCAGGAAAGTTCGGGGCGCAAGGGGATTTCGGCCCCTTGCGGGTGCGGGACAGCGCCTCGCAAGCCTTGCACGCGCCCATCCTCACGCGTTAGGCATCGCCACCGCCGGACCATCCCGGAGTCTGCCGTGTCCATCGACCGCCCGCGCCGCATCTTCCGCTCCTCCAGCCGGTCCGCCCTGTCGCGCGGGCTGCTGCGGACGCTGGGGGTGGGCGCCGCAGGGGCCGCCCTCGGCGCGGTGATCGTGCTGGCCGAGATGCCGTCGCCGGCGCAGCTGGTGTCCGCCGCTCCCGGCCAGGTCGCGGTCATCGACGGCGACACGCTGCGGCTCGACTCCACCATCGTCCACCTGAGCGACGTGCAGGCGCCGGAGCGCGGGCAGGCCTGCGCCGCCGGGCCGGATTGCGGCGGGCGGGCCAGCGCCGCGCTGGCGGAGCTGGTGCGCAACCGCCCGGTGGAATGCCGCGTGTGGGGCCGCGACGGGCTGGGCCGGCCGGCCGGCCGGTGCGACGCCGGCGGGCAGGACGTGAACCTGGCGCTGGTGGCGATCGGCTGGGCGCGCGCCCAGCCTCCCATCGTCTCCGCCGCCTTCTCCGCCGCCGAGACCGAGGCGCGGTCGCACCGGCGCGGGATGTGGCTGGCGGGCTGAGGCGACGCTGCAACCGCGAAGGTTGCCTTGCGCCTGTTTCCACCCTTAATGACGCTGGATTGCGGGCTCCGGTCGCGCTCGAGCGAGCGGCCCGTTGCGGGTTTCGGCGGCTTTCACCCAACAGGACACCAGCATGAGCGGCAGCGCCAACGGCTCTCTCACCCTGACGATGACCGGCAGCAACCAATCGCTCACCGTGCCGCTCCGATCCGGCACCATCGGCCCCATGGCCGCCGACATCAGCAAGCTTTACACCAGCATGGGCATCTTCACCTACGATGTCGGCTACGGCACCACCGCGGCCTGCGAGAGCGCCATCACCTACATCGACGGCGACGAGGGCGTGCTGCTGCACCGCGGCTACCCGATCGACCAGCTGGCCGACAAGTCGAACTTCCTGGAGGTCGCCTACCTGCTGCTAAACGGCGAGCTGCCGAGCAAGGGCGAGCTGGAGCTGTTCCATGACGGCGTGATGCGCCACACGATGCTGCACGAGCAGTTGCGCAGCTTCTACAGCGGCTTCCGCCGCGACGCGCACCCGATGGCAGTGATGTGCGGCGTGGTAGGCGCGCTGAGCGCGTTCTACCATGACAGCCTGGACATCACCAACGAGCAGCACCGCACGATCAGCGCCTTTCGCCTGATCGCCAAGCTGCCGACCATCGCGGCCTGGGCCTACAAGTACAACATCGGCCAGCCGTTCATCTACCCGCGCAACGACCTCGGCTACGCGGAGAACTTCCTCTACATGCTGAACGCCGTGCCGGCCGAGGAATACCGGGTGAGCCCGGTGCTGGCCCGCGCGATGGACCGCATCTTCATCCTGCACGCCGACCACGAGCAGAACGCCTCGACCTCCACCGTACGGCTGGCCGGATCGACCGGCGCCAACCCGTTCGCCTGCATTGCCGCCGGCATTGCCAGCCTGTGGGGCCCGGCGCATGGCGGCGCCAACGAGGCGGTGCTGAAGATGCTGGACGAGATCGGCAGCCCGGAGGCGATCCCGGCCTTCATCGCCAAGGTGAAGGACAAGAACAGCGGCGTGCGGCTGATGGGCTTCGGGCACCGCGTGTACAAGAACTACGACCCCCGCGCCACGATCATGCAGCGCACCTGCCACGAGGTGCTCAAGGAGTTGGGCATCCAGAACAACCCGACGCTGGACATGGCGATGGAGCTGGAGCGCATCGCCCTGCACGACGATTACTTCATCAGCAAGAAGCTGTACCCGAACGTCGATTTCTACTCGGGCATCATCCTCAAGGCGATGGGCATCCCGACCAGCATGTTCACCGTGCTGTTCGCCGTCGCCCGCACCGTCGGCTGGATCAGCCAGTGGAAGGAGATGGTCGAGGACAAGTCGCAGCGGATCGGCCGGCCGCGGCAAATCTACATCGGCGCGCCGAAGCGGGACTTCCTCGCCATGGACGCCCGCAGCTGAAATACTGCGTCTTAAGAAGGTGAAACGAGCCTAACGGTGAGGCCGGGCTCGTTCTTTGCCGCGGCGTTTTTCAGCAGGTGAAAAATCGCAGCGCCTCCAGGGCTGCCCGGCGCTCACCCGGTTGTGACGAGGTAAGCCATTGATTCTCAAACGAGGCTGAGGCAGCGTTACCTGCGAATCGACGCTAGAGTAATGTTTTCGCACGGGATTCCGCCTCGCACGGCGGCATCAAATCGATGCAAACTCCGTCATTCGCCGGGCGCCGCCCGACTCGCGCCTGTCCGAGGCAGTTCTGTCAGCTTAACTTTGCATGGCTGGGGCATTGGTTATGCCGAGGCAGCAAGGAGGCTGACAGTGAGACAGATTCCAAGGTCTTTGGACTCCATCGTGCGATCCCGCTTGAAGCAGTGGCCGCACAACCCGCCCGGCCTTGGCGGCGGCGACAAGGATGCCTGGCTGCGCGGCCGGCCGGACGACGTGGCCGGGCAGTGCTTCCTCAAGCTGCCCGGCAGCGATCATCTGCGCACCCTGCCGGACGGGCTGTGGCTCAACTTCGGCGGCACCGCCGCCGAGCCCTACGCCGACATCTTCGGTATTATGTAGCAGATACACCTAACCTCACGCAATAGCGTTGGCAGGTTTCCGAGCCGATTGATCGCCATCTAGAGCTGGCCCATTCTAGCTGACGGGGTGCCAGACGGCCCGGCAACCCATTGACAATCAAAAGCTCGTTTAAATGCCCGGCGGGACGAGTGGTAAGTATTTGCGTAACTCATTCAGCAATGGTCAAAGCACACTTACTAAATGGCTAATCTCTCGCTGGTATCTCTGTGCCGATGAATTTACCTGCAACCGCTTGCCTTCTACGTTGTGAAAACTCCCAACTTTCAGTTTGGAGATTGGAATGCTCTTAGCGCCGCTTATGCGACCAGACGACACAAAATCGTCTGTCACTACAAACGCATCTGCCGGATCGGCATAGTCAAAGAGTGAAGAGTATCTCTCGGCAATATCAATTGCGCGCTCAATATACATTTGAGATGCCCGATCCGGGGTGGCTCTGAGTTGGCTTTTCGAGCCGACCATTGTCATGACGATAGCAGCAACGCGCGGGCTATTTCTTCCCCCGGCCCTTTCGTTCCAGATGCAGAAATCTTTGGATTCTTTTGACAATAAACCCAAAGTCAGTTCCAGGGATTCTAGGGAATGTTCATCGACACGTACGGGTATAATGATCGCGTCCGCTGCACACCAAGCTAAGTGCGTTCCACCGGCGTAAAAGGGACTAGTGTCCATTAGGATGCCGTCGGCATTTTTAAGTTTTGCTTCTTTGTCTAACGCGGATTTCAGACTTTCTAACAAAGAGCGCACAGCAGACGAGTTACGTTGAGCATGCGCTGTCTGCAATTGCTGATACATCATAGATGGAAAAGCAAACAATTCTGCGTTGCCCGGCATAATAAAGCTTGGCTTTGCGGTTTTGAAGGAATCGCAATAGGCGGACACCCGGTATGAAGCATCCTCTGGTGTACTACCAAATGCCGGGCCGAGTAATATCGGCTGGAGTGTTTCCAATACTGTTACTTCAGGTTCTTGGTCACGCATTAAATTCTCTGTAAGATTGCATTGAGCGCACAAATCAGCAATCAACAGAGATCTCTGTTGAGCGAGTTCGTAGGCCAAATTAAACGAAATGGTCGATTTCCCGACCCCGCCTCGCAGTGTTGACACTGCATACGATCGATACCGAAGCCCGCCTGACTGACAAAACCCTTCTTCGACCACGCGCTGGTGCGTCTCTAATATCTTGGTAAGGGAGTTCATTTCAGTCGTTCTCCAGAATCGTAACGAAACGCAGGTCGTGCAGGCTACATGTGATGTGGCAGGTGACGCAGGTCAATCCACTATGTGCAGGTGACGCTGGTACCTTGACCGCTCCTGCATCACCTGCATACTCTGCCGACACCGCTGTAATCGCAGCGGTTGGCATGGAGCATGACAAACGAGAACGATGATGCACGCGTAGCCCCCGCGCCTAAGCCATCGGCGTCAATGGGGGAGACTAACAAAAAGGCCAGCACCTGCTTGCAACAGGAGCCGGCCTCTTTGGTGGCAAAGCAGCCGGGCGGTCGAGCCCAACAATAGGCGCCTAGCAGCCCTAAGTTGGCATCTTGACCGCCCACCCGCAACCTTCGGGTGGAGAACCGTCATGGTCTTCGTTCACGACTACTACCGCGTCCGCTTTGGCCGCGTGGAGCATGTCTGCGCTCACTGGCGCTCACTGCCCTGATCCGATGCGGAGAGCCCTAGCGGGCTCTCCCCGTCAAAACTGAACAATATGCCGGATTGCTCAAGGCTATGGCGGATCGCAAGGAGGTTATTCCGCCCCGGCTTCCGGCGCCCTTTCTCAAAGTCGCGGACGGTGCTCAGGGAGACGTTGGACCGCTTGGCCAACTCTTCCTGAGTCCAGTCCAGCCAACCACGGGCGGCGCGGCTTTGTTCGGGTGCAAGCATGGTCTGACCATGCGAATTATTTTGCCGAGTGTCAACGCTTTCCGTTGACGCCATTCAATATCGTGGATATACGTGACATCAACGGATATCGTTGAAAGTCGCTCAGATGGCCGGTCACTTCCTCCTCTCCGCCAAGGCCCGCACGCTCAGCCTCAAGAATATCTTCCGCATGACGGACGACCAGGCCCGTGCAGAGTTCAAGGCGATCCGCTGGGCCGACAACGGCGGCGAGCCATTCTGCCCCCGCTGCGAGTGCACCGCCATCTACAGCTTCGCCAGCCGCCCCATCTTCAAGTGCAAGGCTTGCCTGCACCAGTTCTCCGTCACCTCCGGCACGATCTTCTCCAGCCGCAAGCTGCCGGTTCGTGACTACCTCGCCGCCATCGCGATTTTCGTGAACGCGGTCAAAGGCATCTCGGCCTTGCAGTTGGGCCGCGATCTGGACGTGCAGTATAAGACGGCGTTCGTGATGGCCCATAAGCTGCGCGAGGCGATGGCGGCGGAACAGAACCAAGGCGCCCTGTCCGGCACGGTTGAAGTGGACGGCGCCTACTTTGGCGGCAAGAGCAAGCCGGAGAACGTCAAGGCCGATCGCCGCGACCGCCGCCTAGAGACGCCGGCCAGCCGCCAGGTTGTTGTGGTGGCCCGCGAACGTGACGGCCGGACCCTGACAACGGTTGTTGTCCATGAGGCCCAAGGCACCGCGTTCGTCCGCTCCGTTGTTGCGCCCGGCTCCGTGGTTCATGCCGACGAAGCGGCAAGCTGGGATGCGTTGCACGCCCGATTTGAGATGCGCCGCATCAACCACTCGGTCGCCTTTTCCAAGGATGACGCTTGCACCAACCAAGCCGAGAGTTTTTTCAGCCGCCTACGGCGCGCGGAGATGGGACAGCACCATCACATCAGCGGCAAATATCTTGGCTTCTACGCGAGTGAGATGGCTTGGCGCGAGGATCGCCGCCGGATGGCCAACGGTGTCCAGCATGAGGTGGTCACGGGTGCGGCGCTGAACCATCCAGTATCGCGGGTGTGGGCCGGTTACTGGCAACACTAAGCGCATCCGCTAGAGACGCAAGCGCCGCAGTATGGTTATTCGGCGCTGCGTAAGCGCCATAATCGGTCGTGGCTTGTCCGATCGTAAGATCGGCCTGATATCCATACCGCAAATTCTGCGCACTGGTCATTTGTTGTCTTCCGTTCTCAAAGCCTACCGCGTCCTGGCGCTTGCTCATGGCATATGCCTCGGGTTTAGGGTTTCGTCAAAGTAGTGCTTTCTCCGTACCCATTTGAAACCCTCATGCTTCGTGATCGCTGCGCTTTCGGTTGGGCCGCCCACTGTGGCTGCTCCGAATTTGAAGCGAGCGAACCGAGCCGTGGTTTCCACAAGAAACTCAGCGAAGTCGATTGCATCTTGAATCGGCATAGCGGCGGCAATCAAGTTTATTTGTAGCTCTGCTTGCAACGCCAAGATGACGGCGGCGATAGATGCTTGTGCCACGCCAGCCTTTAACAAAGCGTTTTCAAGACCAGCCCCATGACCCAGGACCAATCGGCTGAACACTTCGGGATCGCCGCCGGCGTAGACCTGAGTGGCGCCTGGTGCGAATAGCAGCTTAGGCGGCGCGCATTGGCCTTGAGATATCTCAATCAGCCACGCTTCACTCAGACCGATTCCCGCAGAATGTCCGGCGACTACAAAGCCAAGCTGAGTACCAGCCGAGGGTGGTATATTTTGCTTGACCCAATGCTCATCATACAAAAACTCCCGACACCGGACGGCTACCTGCTCAATGGTAAAGTTTTGAGCATCTAGATGCCATGTAGGGAATGCTGGGTCTTCTCCTGAAAATCTCCGGCGAAGATCTTTTGCAAGTGTTGATATGGAATAAGGCCCTATACTTCCAGCCGAAAATGTTAAAGCTCCAATAGGAAAACCTTTACATAAGTTAAATATTTTGTTGGCATTATTGTAGACATTCAGAACGTTATCTGGAGCAGGCTTTGCGGTATCAATTAGAGTAGACGCACTATCAGAGGCTAATACTATCCCGTCGTGAACTTGGAGAGCTATTGCAATCGTCACGAGTCGTTGCCCTGGCAGTTTTCCCGACAGTGACTCACACAAACTCTGGCTCGTCAACAAGACAAAAGATCAGAAACATTGCTTACCCTACCAACCCCCAAACCACGGTGCCCCCGTCTCCCCCTATCTCGCCAACCATTCCATTCGTCCGCTGATACCGGAGCGCCATGTCCACCCGCTTGCTCATGGCTCGCGTAAGCGCCCGGTCAGCGTGGTCTAGCCCCCGCTCCGCCATGATGGCCGCAGCTATGGCCTTCGCCGCCATCGGCTCCCCAGCGCGTCGCAGAGTGTCCAGCACGGCGCGGCTGATGGAAGCCGTCTCGGCTGGCGTTGCCATGCGCCGGTAGCGAGGCCGGATCGTCGCCAACTCGTATTCAGGATCAAACTGCCGAATCACGTCATCCAGAGCCGCAAGGCTGGCATGTATCTCATGCAGCCGGGTCTGTATGGTGTGCATCTCGCCCGCCAACTCGGCGCGGCGTTCGACAAGGGCAACGATGGTGTGGTCCGTCACAGCGCGACTCCATGGTCAACGTTGGATATTGACACCAACGCTTAACGTTGGCACTAGTGTTTTAGGTGTATCTGCTACATAATGCCGGACATCTTCGCCATCGAGGCCTGCTCCACCCTGCCCAACCTGCTGGACAAGCGCTCCCGCTTCGCCCCCTCCATCCAGTCCCTGATGGCGGTGTGCCCGCTGGTCTGGCTCATGGCGCCGGTGACGCCGGACAGCGCCGTGCTGCGCTGGCAAGTGACCGGCGTGCTGCGCGAGACGCCCACGGCGCACCTCGTGCTGCCGGTGCGGGACTTGCGGGTGATGTACGGGCTGAACAGCCGGCACTACCAGGGCTTCCTGCAGCACCAGGTGCCGCACCCGCACGAGTTCTTCGTCCCCATGGAGGCGCTCACGGCGCAGAACGGCGACCAGAACCCGGCGATGCAGGCCATCGTCGCCCGCGCCTCCACCCGTTCCAACTTCTTCGACCAATCCGCCGCGTGACTCGCATCTACGTGGATGCGGACGCCTGCCCGGTGCGCGAGGAGATCTACCGCGTCGCCGCCCGCACGGGGCTGGAGGTGCTGGTGGTGCACAACGGCTCCCGCCCGATCCGCCCGCCCGGCCAGCCCGGGGTGCAGGTGGTGATCGTGCCGGACGGCCCGGACGCGGCGGATGACTGGATCGCCGAGCGGGTCGGCCCGGACGATCTGTGCGTGACGGCCGACATCCCGCTCGCCAAGCGCTGCCTCGACCGCGGCGCCCGCGCGCTCGGGCACGCCGGCCGGCCCTGGACCGGGGACAACATCGGCAGCGCCCTGGCCGGCCGGGAGATCGCGCGGCACCTGCGCGAGACCGGGGCCGGCGGCGGCGGGCACGCGGCCATGACGGCGGCCGACCGGTCGCGCTTCAGCTCGGCGCTGGATGCGGCGGTGATGGCGCTGAAGCGGGAGATAGCGCGGCGCGCGCCGCCGCCGGGTCATCGGTGATGAGGCCGTCCACGCCCCATGCCGGCAGCCGCAGCCAGGCGGCCGGGTCGTTCACCGTCCAGGGCGCCACGCGCAGCCCGGCGGCCTGGGCGCGCCGCAGCCGGGCGCGGGTCAGCTCGCGCCACTGCGGCGACCAGGTGCCGCCGCCCTCCGCCGCCACCGCCTGCGGCAGCCGGCGCTGCCCGCCGCGCCACGTGCGGGTGCTGCGGGCGGTGAGCCAGGCATAGGCCAGGTCCGGCCGGCGGCGGCGCAGGTGGCGTGGCCCGCGCCAGTCGAACGACTGCACGGTGACGCGCCCGGCGGCTCCCGCCAAGTCCACCGCTGCCGCCACCGCCTCCGCGAGCGCCTCGGGCGCGGCCGTCCAGTGCGGGCGGTTCGGGAAGGTTTTCAGCTCGATCGTCCAACGCGCCGCCGGGTGCAGCCGCAGCGCCTGCAGCAGCGTCGGCACCCGCGCGCCGTCCGCAGGACGCTGGCGGGGGAAGCGGCGCCATACGCGGCTGCCGGGGCGCAGCCGGCCCACGTCAAATTCCTGCAGGTGATCGTGGTCGATGCCGTGCAGCAGAACCCGGCGGCTGCCGAGCCAGGCGCCATCCGGGGTGCGCGCGATATCGCCGGGGAGGAACGGGTCGTGGCAGAGAACCACGACGCCGTCCCGCGTCATACCGGCATCGGCCTCGAACTGCCGGGTGCTGCCGGCCAGGGCGGCCTGGAAGCCGGGGAGGGTGTTCTCAGGATGCAGCGCGCGGGCGCCGCGGTGGCCGACAATGTCGATCGCCCAGCGAGCGCCGACGGCATCGATCGTCAAGCCGGTTCAGTCGTCGCCGCACTCGCATCCCGGGGTCGGCCCGGGGTCGCCGCGGGTGACGTGGTGGTCCACCCACTCGGAGACGAGGCGGCGCGCCTCGTTGATGGAGGCTTCCGGGTGGTGGATGCGGTACAGCACGGTGCAGGCGCGGAACGCGTCCATGTCGGCGTTGCCGGTGGCGCGCAGTTCCCGGTACGCCGTCACCACGGCCCGCTCGCAGCGCCGTCCGATCACCGACTGATCCCGTGCCAAAGTCTTCTCCACTTGCGAATTCCTCGCAGCCATAGGGTAGGGCGGCGGGACACCGGCATCAAGTGTTTCTCCCCCGGCACGGTTGCGCCGCCTGGCCTAATCGATCCCCTGCGGTCCCACCGACATGCGGGCGCGGATTTCCGCCGCCACCCGGCCCGCCTCGTCCAGCGGGGTGCGCGGCCAGGGCTGGAGGCTATGCTGCATGGGGCGCGCCTGGCCGGCCGCGAACAGCAGCTCGTGCAGGCGGCGCTGGCGCGGGGTGGCGCCGAGGCTGGCGATGAACACGGGCGCCTCGCCGCCGCATGCCTCGCACACCATGCTGGACGAGTTGCCGGTCACCACGGTGGCGTCCGCCAGGGCGATGGTGGCGGCGTAGGGGTTCTCCCCCGGCTCACCCCATCGATGGAGCAGGTTCATGCAGGGGGCCAGGCCGTCGGCGATGGCGTCCGTCGCTTCGTCGCCGGTGCGGCGGCTGGTGCTGGCGAGCACGGAGCCGCCGGCGGAGGCGGCCATGCGGGCCACTTGCCGGGCCAGCGCGTGGGCGGCGGCGGGCCGCATCTCGCCGCCCTGCCCGCCGCCGACCAGCAGCGCGACCAGCGGGCGCGGCAGATGGGACAGGCGGCCGGCCCAGGACACGCGCGCCTGGGCCAGCACCAGCGGCGAGAGCCGGTGCGGCGGGCCCAGCACCGGGAGCACGTTGTCCGCCTGCCGCGGGCGGGCCTCCTTGGAGGTCACCACCAGGTCGAACAGGTTGCTGCGCAGCCGGGGCCGGCCGCAATGCACCACCCGGGTGCCGAACTCCTGGCGCAGCCACAGCGCCACCGCCTCCGAGCGGGACCCGGCGGAGATGGCGAGCGCCGGGCCGCGCGGCGCCGAGAACGGCCAGCCCGCCATGGCCAGGCCGCGCAGGGTGCCGCGCCGGGTCAGCCCGGTGGCCCGGGCCCGCCACGTCCAGTTCAGCGGGATGCGCAGGTGCGGCACGCCGATGCGCTCGGCGATGCTGATGGCCTGGGCGGAGGCGGCGTCCGCCGGGTCGTCCAGCACCCAGACGGGCGCGATCTCGTCCGTGGTGAGGCCGGCCGGGGTGCGCATCGCGCCGTCCTCACGCATGGCCGGGCGGCCTCCGGCATGGACGCACCCGGCCCGAGCCGCTATCGAGCCGCTTTGGCACGAAAGGGCGCGCGATGCCGCAGCAGCACCAGACGGACTGGGACCGGGACGCAGCCCTCACCACGGCGCGCATTCTGCTGGAGATCAAGGCCGTCAACTTCCGTCCCGAGGAGCCATACACCTTCACATCCGGCTGGAAGTCCCCGGTTTACATCGATTGCCGCCGGATCATCTACTTCCCTCGCGCACGCGCGAAGATTTGTGCGCTCGGGGTGGAGCAGATCGGCCGCCACATCGGCTTCGAGACCATCGAGGCGGTGGCCGGCGGCGAGACCGCTGGCATCCCGTTCGCCGCCTGGATCGCGGACCGCATGATGGCGCCGATGGCCTATGTGCGGAAGAAGCCCAAGGGGTTCGGCCGCAACGCGCTGATCGAGGGCGACGTGCCGGAAGGCAAGCAGACGCTGCTGGTGGAGGACCTGACCACCGACGGCCGCAGCAAGATTCAGTTCGCCCAGGCGCTGCGCGACGCCGGCGCCATCGTGAACCACGCCTTTGTGGTGTTCTACTACGGCGTGTTCCCCGGCAGCTTCGAGACGCTGGCCAAGATGGACATCACCCTGCACAGCCTGTGCACCTGGTGGGACGTGCTGGAAGCCTGCCGCGAGCGCCCCTACTTCGCCGAGCCGGCCCTGGCCGAGGTGCGGCGGTTCTTGGAGAACCCGGTGGCGTGGTCCGCCGCGCATGGTGGGGTGGCAAGTGCGGAGGAGGCGATGGCGCGGCGGGCGGCGACTTAGCATCGGGGCTCTGCCCCGAACCCCGCCAGAGGACAGTCGTCTTCTGGACACCTGATTATAACCAATGGGTCAAGGGAACTCCGTTCCCTTGCGGGTGCAGGGCAGAGCCCTACCCTTCCCTAGCGCACGTAGGCGTCGGTCCAGCCGACCTCGCCGCCCGTCTTCAGCCTGACCTCCACCCGGCTCAGCCCATGCCGCTCCAGCACCTCCACCGCCGCCTCCTGGCCCATGATGCGGCAGCCGGCGAGCGGGTTGCCGGCGTCCGGCAGGCCCTCGGCGCGGCGGCGGTCCACCTCCACCCGGTGCTGCAGGTAGTCCTCCGTGCCGCACAGCACGGCGCCGGGCTGCAGCTTGGGGCCGGAGATGCCGCGGCTCGGCGGCAGGGTGGACACCGGCGGCGGCACGGAGGGCGGCAGCTCGTCCGGTGGCTCGCGCTGCCGCGCCTCCGCGGAAAGTCCCACCGCGCACAGCACCACCATTGCCGCCAAACCCATCCGACGCATCCGCGACCTCCCTGTCCGGCCGCCCTCATAGCCTGCCGCACGGCGCGCCGGAAGCGGGCGCGGGGTTACGCCGGCCGCCGCAAAGCGCCTAGTCTGCCCGGCATACCTTCGCAGGAGACGCAGGATGCCCGTCCGCCCGAACTCCGCCGCCGCGCGCGACGTCGCGAACACGCTGCACCCCTACACCGACCTGCTGGCGCACGAGGAGGCCGGCCCCATGGTCATCAGCCGCGGCCAGGGCGTGCGGGTGTGGGACGAGGACGGGCGCGAGTACATCGAGGGCGTCGCCGGGCTGTGGTGCGCCTCGCTCGGCTTCGACAACGAGCGGCTGGCCCGCGCGGCCTACGACCAGATGCGGGTGCTGCCGTTCTACCACGCCTTCACCGCCAAGTCGCACGGCCCGCTGATCGACCTGTCCGAGATGCTGGCCGAGCGGGCGCCGCTGGACGATGCGCGCGTGATCTTCGCCAACTCCGGGTCGGAGGCGAACGACACCGCGGTCAAGCTGGCCTGGTACTACAACAACGCGCTGGGCCGGCCGGCGAAGAAGAAGATCATCGGCCGCATCAAGGGCTACCACGGCATCACCCTGGCCGCCGCCTCCATCACCGGGCTGCCGTACAACCACCGCTCGTTCGACCTGCCGCTGCCCGGCTTCATCCACAAGGGGACGCCGCACCACTACCACGGCGCGCTGGAGGGCGAGGGCGAGGAAGCCTTCGCCACACGCTGCGCCGAGGAGCTGGAGCGGCTGATCCTGGCCGAGGGGGCGGACACGGTCGCGGCGATGTTCGCCGAGCCGCTGATGGGCGCCGGCGGGGTGATCCTGCCGCCCGCCAGCTACTTCGAGAAGGTCTGCGCCGTGCTGCAGCGCCACGACATCCTGCTGGTGGCCGACGAGGTGATCTGCGGCTTCGGCCGCACCGGCGAATACTGGGGCACGCAGACGTTTCACATGCAGCCGGACATCGTCACCTGCGCCAAGGCGCTGTCGGCCGCCTACCTGCCGATCTCGGCCACCCTGGTCAGCGGCCGGGTGTTCCGCCCGATCGCCGAGGAAAGCCACCGCATCGGCACCTTCGGCCACGGCTACACCTACTCCGGCCACCCGGTCGCCGCGGCGGTCGCGATCGAGGCGCTGAAGATCTACGACGAGATCGGCATCGTGGATCACGTGCGCGAGGTCGGCCCGCACATGCAGGACCAGCTGCGCCGCCGCTTCGCCGGCCACCCCCTGGTGGGCGAGGTGCGCGGCATCGGCATGATCGGCGCGTTCGAGCTGGTGGCCGACAAGGCGGCCCGCCGCAACTTCGACCCGGCGCTCAGGCTCGCCGGCCGCCTGGCCAAGCTCGGCGAGGCGCACGGCGTCATCGTCCGCGCCCTGGCCAACGACACGGTCGCGTTCAGCCCGCCGCTGGTGATGACCGCGGCCGAGGTCACCGAGATGCTGGACCGCACCGAGCGCGCGCTCGACGAATTGACGGCGCAGCTGCGGCACGAGCGGCTGGCGGCCTGAGCTGGACGCCGACCTCGCCCTGGTGCTGGCGGTGGACGGGTCGGCCAGCGTCACGTTCGAGGAGTTCAACCTGCTGGCCGGCGGGCTCGGCGCCGCCCTGCGGGACCCGGCGGTGGTGGCCGGCCTGCTCGGCGGCGCGCGCCGGGCCAGCCTGCTCAGCCTGCTGCTGTGGTCCGGCCCGGGCGCGCAGGCGGTGGTGCTGGACTGGACCCGGGTGGCCACGCCGGCGGAGGTGGACGCGTTCGCGCAGGCGGTGGCGGACGCGCCGCGCGTCGTCCCGGCCGGCGAGACGGCAATCGGCGAGGCCCTGGCCGCCGCGGAAGCCCTACTGGCCACCCTGCCCGGCGCGGCGGCGCGCCGGGTGATCGACGTGGCGGGCGACGGACGCAGCAACGCCGGCGACCCGCCGCAGCCGGCGCGCGACCGGCTGGCCGCGGCGGGGGTGACGGTCAACGGGCTGTGCGTGCTGCACGAGGAGGCCGACCTGCTGCAGAGCTACGCGGACGAGGTGATCGGCGGCCCGGACGCCTTCGCGGTGGCGTGCGCGGACTATGCCGGGTTCGCGGAGGCGATGCGGCGCAAGCTGGTGCGGGAGGTGGCATAGGCGGGGGCCTATCGCCGGAGAAGGTGTGTTAGAATGGCGCTGACAGCCGACCAGGAGTTGCGCGAACACCAGCTGAGGATTGAGCAGATGCAGACCAACATCGACAAGATGCGCCGCGAAATGAAGGCCGACACCATTAAGATCGTGATCTCGGTCGTGGGCTTGGCGATCGGTGCCTTCGCAGCCGGGATCGCGGCGGCCACCTACTTCGGGCATCTGCACGGCCCCTAGCAGCCGGCCACGTTGTTGACGCTGGGCCAGCGCCAAGTTCTGGCGGCGGCGGCAAATCCAACAACGAGAAGGAGCTGCCCGACGCGTTGCTGCGGCGCTGCTTCTGCATCACATCCGCTTCCCCGACCGCGACACGATGGACCGCATCGTGGAAGCACGCCGCCCGGGCTCAGGAAGAGGCCGGCGGCCAGCGAGTTGTTGGACTGGCCGAAGCTGCTGATGATCAAGGACATGCCAGCCGAAGCGTTGCGCTCCCAGGACGCGCAGCCGGTGATCCCGCCGCTGCACGGCGCGTTGCTGAAGAACGAGCAGGACGTGCATTTGTTCGAGCGGCTGGCCTTCCTCGATCGGCGCAGTTGACGGCACCTACGCCAAGCTCTGGTTGCCGTACTGATGTTAGCCCGATCTTAAATCCGGCCAGGTGTCATGGCCTTCATGCGCCTCATCCTCTGCCTGCTCCTGGCCTGGCCGCACGCCGCCGCCGCCATGCGGTTCGCCTATCGCCCGGCCCTTGCCGCGGGCGGCGGCGGCCTGCTCTCCGCCTCCGGCAAGGTCGAGCTGGGCGACGAGGAGCGGCTGCGCGCGGCGTTGCACGCCCTGCCGCCGGGCACGAAGCTCGCCGGGCTTTCGCTCGACAGCCCGGGCGGCGACCTGGAGGAAGGCCTGCGGCTGGGGGCGGCCGTGCATGACGAGCGGCTGCAGACCGTGGTGGAGGACGGCGCCAAGTGCGCCTCGGCGTGCTTCATCGTGTTCGCCGCCGGGTCGCGCCGGTTCGCCAGCACGGCGGCGATGATCGGCGTGCACAGCGTCTCGTACGGCGGGGCCGACAACCCGGACGCGCAGGCGATGACGGTGCGGATGGCCCGCCGCCTGGCCGGCTACGAGGTGCCGGACGCGATCCTCGGCAAGATGGTCACCGCCCAGCCCACGCAAATCTGGTGGCTGACCCGCAGCGACCTCGACAGCATGCGGGTGGACCCGAATGTGCCGCACGCCGCCGCGGCCGTCGCGGCGGTCGAGCCGGAGGCCGTGGCCGCGGCGAAGCCGGTGCTGCCGCCGACCAAGCATGGCTTCCGGGTCGAGCCGGCGGCGCGCGGCTACCAGGTCACGCCGCCGCCGGCGGGAGGGTTCGAGGTTTGGCGGCCGGGCTGAGGCAGGCATGGGGCTTTGCCCCAAACCCCACCAAAGGACGAAGTCCTCTGGACATCTGATTATACTACCAGGGGTCAAGGGGACTTCGTCCCCTTGCGGGTGCAGGGCAGCGCGCTGCGTGGCTAGCGCACCGAGCTCGCCAGCCCCCAGGCCACCTCCGCCAGCACCTTAAACTTGGTGCCCACCGTCAGCGCCCGGGCATCCGCCGCATTGCCGTCCAGCGCCCGTCGATACACCCCGGCCGCGATCGCCGCCCAGCGGAACAGCGAGAACACCACGAAAAAATCCAGCTCCGGCACGCCCGCGCGCCCGGTGCGGCGGCAATAGGCCGCGACATGCTCCGCCTCGCCGGGGATGCCGGGGATATCAGCGCCGGCCAGCCCCTCCATCGCCAGCGGCAGCCGCCACGGGATGCAGTTATAGGCCAAATCCGCCAGCGGGTGGCCGAGGGTGGACAGCTCCCAGTCCAGCACCGCCACCACCCGCGGCTCGGTCGGGTGGAAGATCAGGTTGCCCAGGCGGAAATCCCCGTGCGCGATGGCCGTCTCGTCCGCCGCCGGCGCGTGGGCGGGCAGCCAGGCCATCAGCCGGTCCATCTCCGGCACGTCCCCGGCGTCGGAAGCGACGTACTGCCGGCTCCAGCGGTCGATCTGCCGCGCCACGTAGCCTTGCGGGCGGCCGAAGCCGGACAGGCCCGCCGCCTGCCAATCGACGCCGTGCAGCGCGGCCAGCACCCGGTTCATGTCGTCGTACATCGCCGCCCGGTCGGCCGGGGGCACGCCGGCCAGGGTGCGGTCGGCGAACACGCGGCCGGGCACGTGGTCCATGACGTAGAACATCGTGCCGATCACGCCCTCGTCCCGGCACAGCAGCCGCACCGGCGCCACCGGCACCGCGGACCCGGCGAGCGCCGCCTGCACCGCATACTCCCGGTCCACGGCGTGGGCGGAGGGCAGCAGCGTGCCCGGCGGCTTCTTGCGCAGCACGTACTCCGCACCCGGCGTGTGCAGGTGGTAGGTCGGGTTGGACTGGCCGCCCTGGAACTGCCGCACGGTGAAGGGGCCCGCGAAGCCGGGCAGGTGGGCGGCCAGGTACTCGGCCAGCCGGGCCTCGTCGAGGCGGTGGTTGGCGAGCGGGGCCACCAGGACCGCGGCGCCAGGCCCCCTGCCCTGCCCGTCCGAGACGGCCGCGCTCATTCCAGGGCGGCCCCGCCGATGGTGACGCCGCCGTCGATCACGAAGGTTTGCCCCGTGGTGAAGCTGCCGGCGGGGCTGGCCAGGAACACCGCGGCGCCGGCGATCTCGTCCGGCTCGCCGATGCGGGGCAGCGGGCTGTCCTTGACCCGCTTGGCCAGCACCGCCGGGTCCTCCCACAGGGCGCGGGCGAAGTCGGTCCGCACCAGGCCGGGGGCGATGCAGTTGGCGCGGATGTTCTTCGTCCCCCACTCCACCGCCAGGTTGCGCACGATGGCGGTGTCGGCCGCCTTGCTGATGCCGTAGGCGCCCAGCGTCGGCGTGCCGCGCAGCCCGGCGATCGAGCTGATGATGATGATGGCGCCCCCGCCGCGCTCGGCCATCTGCGGCAGCACCATGTTGCACAGCCAGAAGCTGGACTTCACGTTGGACCCCATGATGCGGTCGAACGCGTCGTCCGGGCAGTTGATCGAGGGGCCGAAATACGGGTTCACCGCGGCGTTGCACACCAGGATGTCGATGCCGCCCCACGCCGCCACCGTGCCGTCCACCAGCCCCTGCAGCTGGTCCTTGTGGCCGATGTTGGCGGGCAGCACGATCGCCTCGCCGCCGCGCGCGCGGATGCCGGCCGCCACCGCCTCGCACGGCTCCGCCTTGCGGGACGACACGACCACCTTCGCGCCGTGCTCCGCCATCCGCTCGGCAATGGCGCGGCCGATGCCCTTGGAGCTGCCGGTGATCAGCGCGACCTTGCCCGACAGGTCGAACAGCGAAGGCATCACTCCGCCGCCATGTTCGGCCGCACCGGCTTGTACTTGGCCAGCTCCAACCGCCCGAGCTGGTAGCGGTGCACCTCGTCCGGCCCGTCCACGATGCGCATGGTGCGGGCCACGGCATACATCTTGGCCAGGCCAAAATCGTTGGACACGCCGCCGCCGCCATGCATCTGCACCGCCCAGTCGATCACCTGGCAGGCCATGTTGGGGATGGAGACCTTGATCTCGGCGATCTCCCGCCGCGCCGCCTTGTTGCCCACCGTGTCCATCTTCCAGGCCGCGTGCAGCACCAGCAGGCGGCACTGGTCGATCATGATGCGGCTGTTGGCGATCCGCTCCATGGTGACGCCCTGGTCGGCCAGCGGCTTGCCGAACGGCTGGCGCTGCAGCGAGCGGCGGCACATCAGCTCCAGCGCCAGCTCGGACAGGCCGATGGTGCGCATGCAGTGGTGGATGCGTCCCGGCCCAAGGCGCCCCTGGGCGATCTCGAAGCCGCGCCCCTCGCCGAGCAGGATGCTGGACGCCGGCACCCGCACGTCCTCGAAGCCGATCTCGGCATGGCCGTGCGGCGCGTCGTCGTAGCCGAACACCGGCAGCATGCGGTGAATGGTGACGCCCGGGGTGTCGCGCGGCACCAGGATCATGGATTGCTGGCGGTGCTTGTCCATGTTCGCCGGGTCGGACTTGCCCATCACGATGAAGATGGCGCAGCGCGGGTCCCCGGCGCCGGAGGACCACCACTTGCGGCCGTTGATGACGTACTCGTCACCTTGGCGCTCGATCCGCGTCTCGATGTTGGTGGCGTCCGAGGAGGCCACCGCCGGCTCGGTCATGCAGAAGGCGGAGCGGATGTCGCCGGCGAGCAACGGCGTCAGCCAGCGGCGCTTCTGCTCCTCCGTGCCGTACAGGTCGAGGGTCTCCATGTTGCCGGTGTCCGGGGCCGAGCAGTTGAACACCTCGCTGGACCACTGCACCCGGCCCATGATCTCGGCCAGCGGCGCGTATTCCAGGTTGCTCAGGCCGTAGCCGTGCTTGCTGTGGGCGAGAAACAGGTTCCACAACCCCGCCTCCTTGGCGCGCTGCTTGAGCTGCTCGCTGATCGGCAGCGGCTGCCAGCGGTCGGGCGCTTGCGCCAATTGGGCGGCGTAGGTCGCCTCGTTCGGGGCGATGTGCTCGTCCATGAAGGCCTGCAGCCGGGTCCGCAGGTCCTGCACCTTGTCCGAGAACTCGAATTCCATCGCAGTGTCCCTCCCTTGCCGAGTTGGTTGTTGCGCGCGATACCGCCACGAACATCGGGCCCTGGCAAGCGATGGCAAACCTGCGGGCCGCGGCCCGCGTTGTGCAACCGCCTAGATAGCCCGCCTAGATAGCCCGCCTAGATAGCCCGCCCAGACAGCCCGCCGCAGGAGCACGACGCTGACCAACCCGTTGACCGGATGGCTAGACCTTCACGGCCACGGCCCGGCGATCCAGGGTTTGCTGATCCTGCTCGGGACCTTCGTGCTGGAGGACGCCGCCACCATCCTGGCCGCCATGGACGTGCAGGTCAGCAAGGTGTCCCTCGCCCTGGCGCTGGGGGCGCTCTATCTCGGCATCGTGCTGGGGGACGTGTGGCTGTACGGCATGGGCCGGCTGGCGGTGGCCACTCCCTGGGCGCAGCGCTGGGCGCCGCCGAGCCGGTTCGCCCACAGCCGGGATTGGCTGCGCGGCCACGTGTTCAGCGTCGTGTTCGTCAGCCGCTTCCTGCCTGGCGCGCGGCTGCCGACCTACACCGCCTGCGGCTACTTCCGGGTGGACCTGAAGCGCTTCGCCCTGGCCGCGGTCGTGGCCACCTCCATCTGGACCACCCTGCTGTTCACCGTCTCGCTGCACCTGGGCCGCTTCCTGTCCGACCACCTGGGCGCCTGGCGCTGGGCGGGCATGGCCGGCTTCGCGCTGACCGTCGTGATCGCCGGGCGCCTGGCCGCGCGTCTGCAAGCGGCGCACCCATGACGGACGCCACCTTGGCCGCGGACCGGGCGGCGGCGCGGCGGGAACGGCTGGTCTCGCCGTTCGAGTTCTGGCCCGGCTGGCTGTTCTACGCCCCCGTGGTGGCGCAATGGCTCTGGCTCGGCCTGCGCTACCGGGACCTGAGCCTGCCCACCGCCGCCAACCCGACCATCGAGACCGGCGGGCTGTGCGGCGAGAGCAAGCTCGCCATCCTCGACCTGGCGGAGCCGGCGGCGCAGGCCTGGATCGCCCCCTATGTCAGCTTCCGCGCCGGCATCGACGACCCGGCGCGCGCCGCGGAGCAGGGCGGCTTCGGCTGGCCGGTGGTGCTCAAGCCGGACATCGGCTGCAACGGCGCCGGCGTGCGGCTGCTGCACGACCCGGCGGCGCTGCTGGCGGCGGTGGCGGCGTTCCCGCACGGCACCCGCCTGATGCTGCAACGCTACGCGCCGGGCCCGGGCGAGGCCGGCGTGTTCTACATCCGCTACCCCGGCGAGACGGGCCGCGTCACCTCGCTCACGCTCAAGCTGCAGCCAAGCGTGACAGGGGACGGCCGCTCGACGCTGGAGGCCCTGGTGCGGGCCGACCCGCGGGCCGGGCTGGTGCCGCAGCTCTACCTGCCGCGGCTCGCCGCCCGGCTGGCGGAGGTGCCCGCCGCCGGCGAGGCCGTGCCGCTGGTGTTCACCGGCAACCACTGCAAGGGCGCCATCTTCCTCGACGGCGCCCACGCCATCACCCCGGCGCTGACCCGGCAGATCGACGCCATCGCCCGCGCCATCCCCGGCTTCCACTTCGGCCGCATCGACGTGCGCTACGGCTCGGAGGCGGCGCTGCGGCTCGGCCAGGGCTTCACGATCATCGAGGTGAACGGCGCCGGCTCGGAGGCGACGCATATCTGGGACGCGCGCTGCACCCTGCGGCAGGCCTACGCCGCCCAGTTCGCCCACTACCGCGCCGCCTGGGAGATCGGCCGCATCAACCGCGCCAAGGGCTACCGCCCGAGCGGGCTGCGCGCCATGTATCGGCTGTGGCGGCTGCAACGCCGCGTGATGGCCTCCTACCCCACGAATGATTGAGGACCTTCGATGACCGAAACCGACCTGTTCCAGCCCGTCACCCTGGGCGACCTGCCGCTCGCCAACCGGGTCGTCATGGCCCCGCTCACCCGCAGCCGCGCCGGCAAGGGCGACGTGCAGGGGACGCTGAACGCCGAGTACTACGGCCAGCGGGCCAGCGCCGGGCTGATCGTCAGCGAGGCGACCAACATCACCCAGCAGGGCAAGGGCTACGCCTTCACCCCCGGCATCTACACCGACGAGCAGGTGGCCGGCTGGCGCATCGTGACCGATGCGGTGCATGCCAAGGGCGGCCACATGTTCTGCCAGCTCTGGCACGTCGGCCGCATCAGCCACCCCTCGCTGCAACCCGGCGGCGGCCTGCCGGTGTCGGCCTCCGGGGTCAAGCCGGAGGGCCAGGCCTTCACCGAGACCGGGTTCCAGCCGCTGGTGGCGCCCCGCGCGCTGCGCACGGAGGAGATTCCCGGCCTGATCGCCGACTACCGCCACGCCGCCATGTGCGCCAAACGCGCCGGGTTCGACGGCGTGGAGATTCACGCGGCGAACGGCTACCTGTTGGAGCAGTTCCTGCGCAGCCACACCAACCAGCGCACCGACCGCTACGGCGGCAGCATCGAGAACCGGGTGCGGCTGACGCTGGAGGTCGCGGACACGGTGGTGGGCGTGTGGGGCGGCCGCCGCGTCGGCATCCGCCTGTCGCCGGTGAGCCCGGCCAACGACATGGCCGGCTTCGAGGACGCGCAGGAGCTGTACGGCATGTTGGTTCAGGGCCTGTCCGGCTTCCAGCTCTGCTACATGCACATCATCGAGGGCGCGACCCAGGGGCCGCGCGACAGCTCGCTGTTCGACTACGTGGCCCTGCGCAAGCTGTTCAGCGGCCTCTACATGGCCAATAACGGCTACGACCTGAAGCTGGCGGAGGCGGAGCGGCGCGCGCTGAAGGCCGACCTGATCGCCTTCGGCCGCCCTTTCATCAGCAACCCGGACCTGGTGGAGCGCCTGCGCGACGACCTGCCGCTCGCCCCCTCGGACGACAAGACGCACTGGTACGGCGGCGGCGCGGAAGGCTACACCGACTACAAGCCGGCGGAGCGCCGCGCCGCCTGAACCGCGTAGCCCCCAGCTTGCCATCCCGCGTCCGCTCCGGCAGGAACGGGCGCGCAACAGGCAGGCGTGACGTTCGGCATGGACACGGTTCAAGCGATCTTGATCGCCATCCTGCAAGGGGCCACCGAGCTGTTCCCGGTCAGCAGCCTGGGCCACGCCGTGGTGCTGCCCGCCCTGCTGCACTGGAACTTCGACCAGGCCTCCGCCGCCTTCCTGCCGTTCCTGGTCATGCTGCACGTCGGCACCGCGGTCGCCCTGCTGGGCTATTTCTGGCGGGACTGGCTGGCGCTCATCCGCGGCGTGCTCGGCGTCTCGGGCGCGCAGCAGAACGGCGAGAGCCGCCGGGTGTTCCTGCTGATCGTCGTCGCCACCCTGCCCGCCGTGGTCGCCGGCGCGTTACTGGAGCACCTGCTGCGCAGCCTGTTCGCCAACCCGCTGGTCGCCGCCCTGTTCCTCGCGGTGAACGGCCTGCTGCTGCTGTTCGGCGAGCGGCTGCGCGCCCGCGCCAGCCACCGCGCGCTGTCCAGCCTGACCTACCGGGACGCGCTCACCATCGGCGTCTGGCAGTGCGCGGCGCTGATCCCCGGCATCTCCCGCTCCGGCGCCACCATCGTGGGCGGGTTGCTGCGCGGCATCGACCATGAGGGGTCGGCACATTTCTCGTTCCTGATCGCCACCCCCATCATCCTCGGCGCCACGGTGCTGGAGGTGCCCAAGCTGCTGCGGGCGGACATCCCGCCGGGCACGTTGCAGGTCTCGCTGCTGGCCGCCGTGGTGGCGGGGCTGGTGGCGCTGGCCAGCACGGCGTTCCTGATGCGGTACTTCCGGCACAACGACAAATGGGCGCTCAACCCGTTCGCGTTCTACTGCCTGATCGCCGGCGCCGGGTCCGCCGTCTACCTGGCTTTCGCTTGAGGCCTGCCGCCCTCCTGCTGGCGGCCTTGCTCGCCGGCGCAGCCGCCCCGCCGAACCCGGCGGCCACGCCGCTCTCCCGCGACAACCTGCCCTGGTGGCATGCCCGGCACGAGGACAAGCTCGCCCAGCTGCGCCAGGGCGGCGTCGGCCTGGTGTTCCTCGGCGACTCCATCACCCAGGACTGGGAGCAGCGCGGCCCCCCCGCCTGGCGGGATTTCGCGCCGCAGTGGCAGCGCTTCTACGGCGACCGCCACGCCGTCAATCTTGGCTTCAAGGGCGACACCACGGCCAGCCTGCTCTGGCGCATCGAGCATGGCGAAGTGGACGGCATCCAGCCCCGGGTGGCGGCGGTGCTGATCGGCGCCAACAACAACGGCCGCGTGCACTGGTCCGCCGAGCAGACGCTGGGCGGCATCGAGGCCGTGGTGGCGGCGATCCACCGCCGCCTGCCCGGCGCCAAGGTGCTGCTGCTCTCCGTGCTGCCGTCCGAACGGTCCGAGTGGGTGGACCAGACCACCGCCGCCATCAACCGCGGCCTGACCGCACGCTACGCCGCCGGCGCTGACCCGGCGCTGACCTACCTGGACGTGACCGGCGTGTTCCTGCGCGGCGGCGCGCTCGATCGGGCGGCGTTCCTGGACGGCTACCTCACCCCGCCCGACCCGCTGCTGCACCCGACGGCCCAGGCCCAGGCCCGGCTGTCCGAGGCGATCGAGCCGACGCTGGCGCGGCTGCTGGGAGACCGGCCGCATTCCTGACGGCTGGCAAAGACGAAGGGCGCCAGCCGGTCAGAAACCAGCAGGCGCCCCTTTCCGTAAGCCCAACCTTCCCGGTCTTCAGCCCGGCTGCGGCGCCGCGCCCAGCCCGCCCGTCGGCGGCGCCAACGGCCGGGTGTTCGGCACGGAGGCGCGGCGCGTCTCCGGCGCCGGCTCGTCCACCACCTTGCGGATGATGGGGTCGCCGCGCAGCACCGTGCGGATGTCGTCGCCGGACAGCGTCTCGTGCTCCAGCAGGCCGCGCGCCAGCCGGTGCAGCTCCTCGATGTTCTCCGACAGGATGTCCTTCGACCGCTGGTAGGCCCGGTCGATGATGCCCTTGATCTCCGCGTCGATCTCCCGCGCGGTCACCTCGGAGACGTTCTTGTTCTGCGTCACGCTATGGCCCAGGAACACCTCCTGGCTGTTGTCGCCATAGGCGATCATGCCCAGGCCCTCGCTCATGCCCCACTCGGTGACCATGTTGCGGGCGATGTTGGTCGCCTGCTTGATGTCGCCGCCTGCGCCGGTGGACACGCGGTCCGCCCCGAAGATCAGCTCCTCGGCGACCCGGCCGCCCATCGCCATCACCAGCCGCGCCACCAGGCGGGCCTTGTTCTCGCTCAGCCGGTCGCCCTCGGGCAGGCTCATCACCAGGCCCAGCGCACGGCCGCGCGGGATGATGGTCGCCTTGTGCACCGGGTCGCAGTCCGGCTCGTGCATGGCGCACAGCGCATGGCCGCTCTCGTGGTAGGCGGTCATCCGCTTCTCGGCGTCCGACATGATGAGCGAGCGGCGTTCGCTGCCCATCATCACCTTGTCCTTGGCGTGCTCGAACTCGAACATCGCCACCGTGCGCTTGCCCATGCGGGCGGCCAGCAACGCGGCCTCGTTCACCAGGTTGGCCAGGTCGGCGCCCGAGAAGCCGGGGGTGCCACGGGCGATGGTCTTGGGGTCCACGTCGTTGGCCAGCGGCACCTTGCGCATGTGCACGCGCAGTATCTTCTCGCGCCCGCCCACGTCCGGGTTCGGCACCACCACTTGGCGGTCGAACCGGCCGGGGCGCAGCAGCGCCGGGTCCAGCACGTCGGGCCGGTTGGTGGCGGCGATCAGGATGACGCCCTCGTTGCTCTCGAAGCCGTCCATCTCGACCAGCATCTGGTTGAGCGTCTGCTCCCGCTCGTCATTGCCGCCGCCCAAGCCGGCGCCACGGTGGCGGCCCACGGCGTCAATCTCGTCGATGAAGATGATGCACGGGGCGTTCTTCTTGCCCTGCTCGAACATGTCGCGCACCCGGCTCGCGCCGACGCCCACGAACATCTCCACGAAGTCGGAGCCAGAGATGGTGAAGAACGGCACGTTGGCCTCGCCGGCGATGGCGCGGGCCAGCAGCGTCTTGCCGGTGCCGGGGGGGCCGACCAGCAGCACGCCCTTGGGGATCTTGCCGCCCAGGCGCTGGAACTTCTGCGGGTCCTTCAGGAACTCGACGATCTCCTGCAGCTCGCTCTTCGCCTCGTCGATGCCGGCCACGTCCTCGAACGTCATGCGGCCCTGCTTCTCGGTCAGCATCCGGGCGCGGGACTTGCCGAAGCCCATGGCGCGGCCGCCGCCCGACTGCATCTGGCGCATGAAGAACACCCAGACGCCGATCAGCAGCAGCATTGGGAACCAGTTGAGCAGGATGCGGAAGATCGAGTTGCCGCCATCCTCCTCCGGCTTGGCGACCACGCGCACGCCCTTGTCGGTCAGCTTCTGCACCAGCGTCGGGTCATCCGGCGTGTAGGTCTGGAAGGTGCGGTTGTCGGTCAGCTGCCCGCTGACCGTGCGCCCCTGGATGGTCACGTCGTGCACCCGCCCGCTCGACACGTCGCCCAGGAAGTCCGAATAGGCGATCTGCGAGGCGGAATGCTGCGCCGTGCCCGGCTGGAAGATGTTGAATAACACCACCAGCAGGAGGGCGATGATCACCCAGAGGGCGAGGTTGCGGCCGAAATTGCTCATCTAGGTTTCCTGGCCATCCGTAGCTGCGCCGGCCCCGTCGCCGGGCGTCCGGACCAATGATTCCATTACCCGATCACGAACCGACCCGGGCTGCAACACAGACATGGGATCGCGTCCTGGCGAACACACCCCCGGCCCGCTCAACAACACGCCGCGAACGGGGCGCCTGCCGCGGGAACGGCCGCGCTGACAACGCTGGGTTTTTCTCCCGTCGCCGATTCATAGCCCAGCTGCGGCACGCAGCAAAGCCGGCCGCCCTCCCGGAGCGCCGGCAGGGTCCGCAACACGGCGGCCGGCAAGTCCCGTTCCCGCCGGCCCGCCCCGAGCGGGCCGAGCCACGCGCCGGCCGGCGCACGCACCACCCGGAAGCGGCCATCCCACACCTGGCCGGGCCGGGCCGGGATCGCCGCCGCCATCGCCGCCGCCTCCCGCGCCAGCAGCCAGCCGGGGCCGAGCCGCCCCGCCGGCGTTACC
>CAXSAX010000021.1:0-66364 GCA_964235495.1 uncultured Acetobacteraceae bacterium
CCCTGAATCAGACCCGGTCGAGCCGGGTCAACCGCTTATGGGTCCTGACCCTAGCTGGCCCCCTCGCTGATCCTGCTGCTCGGCATCGGACTTTACCCGCTGCTGTACACCTTGGTGTCCTCCTTCCAGTACTGGGTGCTCACCGGCGGGCCGCCGGAGTGGACGGGGCTCGACAACTATGTCGAGGCTGTCACCTCCAGCGACTTCAGCGGCGCTGTCGGGCGCACCCTGTTGCTGCTCGCCTTGACGTTGCCGGTCGAGATCGCCCTCGGCTTGCTGATCGCGCTGGCGCTCGACTCCCCCCGCGCGCCGCTGCTGCGCCGGCTGCTGCAAGTCTGCCTGGTGATCCCGATCGCCGTCACCCCGTCCGTGGTCGGGCTGCTGACCCAGCTGATGTTCAACGAGCAGTTCGGCATCGTGAACCACGCCCTCGGCCGGGTTGGGATCGACGCCGTGGACTGGCTCGGCGACCCGACGATGGCGTTCGTGACGGTCATGGTCGTGCAGATCTGGAAATGGACGCCGTTCGTGGCGCTGGTGCTCTCGGCCAGCCTGTCCACCGTGCCGAAAGACATCGACGAGGCGGCCATGCTGGAAACCGAGCGGTGGTGGCCGCGCTTCCGCAGCGTCGTGCTGCCGTTCATGCGGCCCGGCATCACCGCCGCGATCGTGTTCCAGACCGCGTTCACCATCAAGGAATTCGACACGATCTACACCATCGGCCGCGGCGAGCCGGGCACCGCCACCGAGACCGCCATCCTGCAAGTCGAACGGCTGGCGTTCCGCGGCTTCGATGTCGGCGTCGCCTCCGCCGAGAGTATCCTGCTGCTGGCGCTTTCCATCGCGCTGGCGCGCATCTACATCCGCGTGTTCTACAGCGAGGTGGATTGACCCATGCGCGACCTCGCCCTCCGCGCCGGGCGTGCCCTGGGCCTCGTGCTGATCCTGGCGGTGATCCTGTTCCCGCTCTACTGGATGGTCGGCGCGTCCCTGAAGACGCAGGCCGAGCTGTTCCGCATCCCGCCCGTCTGGGTCTGGACGCCGACGCTCTCGGCCTACGTCGCGGCCATCCGCGACACGGGCGTGCTGCGCGCGCTGCTGCAATCGCTGCTCGTGACCACGGCCGCCGTGGCGCTCGGCCTGCTGGTCGGGGCGCCCGCCGCCTACGGCATCGCGCGGTTCCGCTTCCGCGGGCGGCGCGAGGTGTGGTTCTGGTATGTGACCAACTGGATGCTGGTGCCGGTCGTCGTGGTCATCCCGTTCTACCTCACCGCCGCCTCGATGGGCTTGATCAACAACCCGGTCGTGCTGGTGCTGGTATACCAGGTGTTCATCGTCCCCCTAGTGGTCTGGCTGATGGTGGACCAGTTCCGCGCCGTGCCGGTGGCGCTGGAGGAGGCGGCGCAGCTCGACGGACTCGGCCGCATGGGCATCTTCCTCCGCATCTGCCTGCCGCTGGTCAAGCCCGGCCTCGCCGTCTCCGCCATCCTCGCCGGCATCTTCGCCTGGAACGACCTGCTCTACGCCTTCATCCTCACCCCGGCCGAGAGCGCGCGCACCGCGCCCACCATCGTGCTGTCCTATCTCGGCGGCTACGATGTGCCCTGGCCCAAGGTGATGGCCAGCGCCACGCTGGTCTGCGCCCCGGTGATCCTGGGCGGCATCGCCGTGCACAAGTACATGGCGCGCGGGCTGACGATGGGCGCGGTGAAGTAGGGGCGGGACATGGAGTTCACAGGCAAGCGTGCGCTGGTTACCGGCGCAGGCAAGGGTATCGGGCGCGAGCTGGTGGCAACCCTCGCCAGCCGCGGCGCAACCGTGGTGGCGCTCAGCCGCTCGGACGCTGACCTGCGCTCGCTGCGCGCCGAGACCGGGTGCGAGACGATCCTGGCCGACCTGGCGGACACGGAAGCCGCCGCCACCGCCGTGCAGACCGCGCTACCGGTGCAGCTGCTGGTCAACAACGCCGGGGTCGCCATGCTGGACCCGGCGTTGCGCGTGTCCGAAGCCGCCTTCTTCCAGCTCATGCGGGTGAACGCCTGGGCGGCGCTGCGCATGGCGCAGGTCGTGGGGTCCGACCTAGTGGCGCGGGGCGAGCGGGGCGCCATCGTCAACGTGTCGAGTATTGCCGCCGCCGTCGGCCTGGCGGACCACGCGGCCTATTGCGCGTCCAAGGCGGCGCTGGACGCCATCACCCGCGTGCTCGCCGTGGAGTTGGGGCCCCGCGGCATCCGGACGAACTCGGTCAACCCCGTGGTGACGCTCACGCCGATGGCCGACCTCGTTTGGTCCGACACGGCCAAGGCGGCGCCGATGCTGGCGCGCATTCCCGCCGGCCGCTTCGTGCAGCCCAGGGAGGTCGCGCAGGCGGTGTGCTTCCTGCTGGGCGAGGGCGCGGCCATGGTCAACGGCGCCTGCCTCGACGTGGATGGCGGGTTCCGCGCCGGATGAGGATAATCCTAACCTACGGCCAAGCTGGGCCATCTTTGCCGCCCCGTTCACGCCCGCTTGACAGGCTGACCGAAAGCTCTACAGCCATCCGCAACGATTCACGTCCGCCTGAACCGGGCGGAAGAATGGGGAGCACGCTTTGGACGTAGGGCCGCTGCTGGAGGCACAGGGCGTGGTCAAGAGCTTCGCCGGCGTCCCGGCGCTGCGCGATGGCCAGTTGCTGCTGCGCCCCGGCACCGTCCACGCGCTGTGCGGCGGCAACGGCGCCGGCAAGAGCACCTTTCTCAACATCCTCATGGGCCTGCTGCGCCGCGACTCCGGCCGCATCGCCGTGCGCGGCCAGGAGGTGCACTTCGCCACCCCGGCGCAGGCGCTGGCGGGCGGGCTGGCGATCATCACCCAGGAACTGTCGCCCATCCCCGACATGACGGTGGCCGAGAACCTGTTCCTCGGCCGCGAGCCGCGCCGGCTCGGCTGCATCGTGGATCGCGCAACGCTCAACCGTCGCGCGGCCGAGCTGCTGGGTCGGCTGCATTTCCGCATCGAGCCGGCAGCCCCCATGCGCAGCCTCAGCCTGGCGCAGACCCAATTGGTCGAGATCGCCAAGGCGATCAGCCACGAGAGCACGGTTCTCATCATGGATGAGCCGACCTCCGCGATCGGTGAGGCGGAAACCGAGACCCTGTTCGCGGCCATCCGCACGCTCACCGCTCAGGGCGTCGGCGTCATCTACGTGAGCCACCGGCTGACCGAAATCTTCACCATCGCCGACGACTACACCGTGTTCCGCGACGGCGGCTTCGTGGCAGCTGGACGCATCGCCGACATCGACCGGCGCGGCCTCGTGCGGCTCATCCTCGGTGCCGAGCTGCGCGACGAGTTCCGCACCCATCCCGTCCCGGACGGCCCCGTGATGCTGGACATGCGCTGCCTGGGCCGGGATGGCTGGTTCGAGGATATCTCGCTCGACGTGCGCCGCGGCGAGGTGCTCGGCCTTTATGGGCTGATGGGCGCAGGCCGCAGCGAGTTCCTGGAGGCGGTGTACGGGCTGGCGCCGCTCAGCGCCGGCAAAATCCGCATCGACGGTCAGCCGGTCCACATCACCCGCCCGGCCGAGGCGCTGCGGGCCGGGATGGCGATGGTGACGGAGGACCGCAAGGCCACCGGCCTCGTCATGACCAGCTCGGTGCGGGAAAACGCCACCCTGTCCTGCTTGCCCCGTCTGTCCCACGGCCCGGTGATCGCCGAGCGGCGGGAGCGCGCGCAGGTGGGACGCATGATGGACCTGTTCCGCATCAAGGCGCGCTCCATCGAGGCCCCCGTGCAGAGCCTCAGCGGCGGCAACCAGCAAAAGGTCGTGCTCGCCCGCTGTCTCGGCACCGAGCCGCGCATCCTGCTGTGCGATGAGCCGACCCGCGGCGTGGACGAGGGCGCCAAGCGGGAGGTGTACGCGTTCCTGTCGCGTTTCGTCTCCGAGGGGCGCTGCGCCATCATGGTCTCCTCCGAGCTGCCGGAGGTGCTGGGCATGAGCGACCGCATCGCCGTGTTCCGCCGCGGCCGGCTGGCCGGCGTGGTGGACCGGGCCGACGCCTCGCAGGAACGCCTGATGCAGCTCGCATCGTGAGCGAGGCCAAGATCGCCGGCCGCAGCCTGTCCCGTCCTGGCCTCGCAGTCGGGCACGCGCTGTCGCGCTACGGCATCGTCATCGCGTTCCTCGTCCTCTGCTTCGGGCTGAGCCTGCTCAACCCGTACTTCCTGACCCGGCTCAACATTCTCAACGTGCTGCGCCAGGCCAGCATCAACGGCATTCTCGCGGTCGGCCAGACCTTCGTGATCCTGACCGCCGGCATCGACCTGTCGGTGGGTTCCCTGCTGGCCATGTGCGGCATCCTGGGCGCCTCGCTGGTCACCGGCGCCAACCCGGGCAGCGCGTGGTCGGCGGTGGCGGTCGGCGTGAGCGCCGGGCTCGCCCTGGGCATGGTCAACGGCGCGCTGGTCGCCCGCCTGCGCGTGCCGCCCTTCGTGGCCACGCTGGGCATGCTGAGCGTGGCGCGTGGCCTCACCTTCATCGCCAACGACGGCATGCCGGTGCCGCACCTGGCGCCCGGCTTCCTCAAGCTCGGCCAGGGCTTCATCGCTGGCGTGCCGGTGCCGGTGGTGCTGTTCGCCGCCGCCGCGCTGATCGCCTGGGCCGTGCTGCGCTTCACCACCTATGGCCGCTACGTGTACGCCACAGGCGGCAACGAGCGCAGCGCGCGCACCAGCGGTATCGGCACCCGCAAGATCATCTTCTCCGTCTATGCCATCTCGGGCGCGCTGGCCGGCTTGTCCGGCATGGTGCTGGCGGCGCGCACCACCTCGGCGCTGCCGCAGGCCGGGCTGAGCTACGAGCTGGACGCCATCGCCGCCGTGGTGATCGGCGGCACCAGCCTGACCGGCGGCGTCGGCAGCGTGCTCGGCACGGTGCTGGGCGCGCTCATCATCGCGGTCATCAACAACGGCCTCGACCTGATGGGGGTCTCTTCGTACTACCAGCAGGTCATCAAGGGCGCGATCATCGTGCTGGCCGTGCTGCTCGATACGTCGCGCCGCGGGCGCGACTGAACCAATAAGGGGACTCCAAATGCAGCGCAGGACACTTCTCGCCGGGGCCGCAGCCGCCCTGGCCACGCCCGCCATTGTCCGTGCCCAGGCCGGCAAGAGCTACAAGGTCGGCGCGGCCGTATACGGCCTCAAGGCCGAGTTCATGCAGCTGTGGACCGCCGCCATCAAGGCGCACCCGGCGGTGCGCAGCGGCCAGGTCGCCCTTACCGTGTTCGACGGCCAGTACGACGCGCTGACCCAGTCCAACCAGTTCGACACCATGATCACCCAGAAGTTCGACGCGATCGTGTTCGTGCCGATCGACATCCAGGCGGGTGCCGACGCCGTGCGCAAAGCCAAAGCCGCCGGCATACCCACGGTCGGCTCCAACGCGCGCGTCGCGGGCGACGACCTTCTCTCTTACGTCGGCTCCAACGACGAGAAGGCGGGCGCCATGGAGGCGGAGGCGCTCGTCAAGGCGATGGGCGGCAAGGGCAACGTGGTCATCCTGCAGGGGCCGATCGGCCAGAGCGGCGAGATCGAGCGCGGGCGGGGCAACCAGCAGGTGCTGGCGGCCAACCCGGGCATCAAGGTCCTGGAGCGCAAGACGGCCAACTGGTCCCGGGCGGAGGCGCAGTCGCTGATGGAGAACTGGCTCACCGCGCACCCGGGCCAGATCAACGGCGTGATCGGCCAAAACGACGAGATGGGGCTGGGCGCGCTGGAAGCGGTGAAGGCCGCCGGGGTCGATCCCAAGACGATCCCCATCGTCGGCATCGACGGCGTGACCGACGCGATCCTGCAGGTGAAAGCCGGCGACATGATGAGCATCCTGCAGGACGCCCACGCCCAGGCGCAGGGCGCGCTGGACGTGGCGCTGCGCCACCTGGTGGGCGAGAGCTATCAGCCCGAGAGCGACGCCTGGAAGGAGTACGCCGCGCAGATGCCTTGGGACGGCGGCACCGCGGCGAACTACAGCGTGCCCTGGACCCCGGTCACGCTGCAGAACGCCGACGAGTTGCTCGCCAAGAGGCAGAAGGCGTGACGCTGGGCAGCGATTTCGCTGGCAAGGCGGCGCTCGTCACCGGAGGCGCCGCCGGGATCGGCGCCGCCATCGCCCAAGGCCTGGCCGCAGGTGGCGCCAAGGTCGCCGTCGTGGACCTCAGCCCGGCGGCGGCGGACACGGCGCGCGCGCTGCCCGGCGAGGGGCACTGCGCCCACGTGGCCGACATCACCGCACCCGGCGCGGCCGACCGCGCGGTGGCGGCCGCGACCTGCGCGTTCGGCCGGCTCGACATCCTAGTGAACAACGCCGGCGTGGTGCTGCTGGAGCGGGCGGAGGCCATGACGGACCAGGACTGGGATTTGACGATGGCGGTCAACCTGCGCGCGCCGTTCCTGATGGCGCGCGCCGCTTTCCCCGCCTTGCGCGAGGCCGGCGCCGGCCGGGTCATCAACCTGGCCTCCCAGGCCGCCTTCGTGGCGCTGGATCGGCACCTGGCCTACTGCACCAGCAAGGCCGGCGTGCTCGGCATGACCAAAGTGCTGGCCCTGGAGTGGGCCGCCCACGGCATCACCGTCAACGCGATCTCCCCCACCGTCGTGGAGACGGAGCTTGGCCGCAAGGCCTGGGCGGGCGAGGTGGGCGTGGCGATGAAGCTCAAGATCCCGACCGGCCGGTTCGCGACGCCCGAGGAGATCGCGCACGCCGCGCTGTTCCTGGCCAGCGCAGGGTCCGGGATGATCACCGGGGCCAACCTCGTGGTGGATGGCGGCTACACCATCCAGTAGCGCAGGGCACCGCCCAACACCCGCAAGGGGCCATTCTTGCAAGCGGGGCCGTCCCCTTGACCCCTGATGCTGCCATAAGAGGTCAGAGGACTCCCGGCCTTTATTTTTCGAGCGTGAACGGCGAGGTGAGCCGCGCCGCGTTGGCCTTGGTGATCAGGATGCAGTTGAACAGCTGCTTCTCGCTCGCAG
The DNA here is from genome assembly GCA_964235495.1 of uncultured Acetobacteraceae bacterium. Classification (GTDB taxonomy): domain Bacteria; phylum Pseudomonadota; class Alphaproteobacteria; order Acetobacterales; family Acetobacteraceae; genus LMUY01. The sequence continues at coordinate 7,015 of CAXSAX010000021.1, forward strand.
CCCCGGTCTTGCCGGTCTTGAGGAACGAGTCCGCCTCATCGACCGCCTTGGCCGAGAACACGGCCACCGGCTGCAGCACGGTGTAGGCCAGCTCTCCCGACTTGATCGCCGCCACGGCGTCGGGCGAGCCGTCGAAGCCGCCGACCGTGATGCCCGACAGCTTGCCCGCCTCCTTGAGCGCCGCGATCGCGCCGAGCGCCATCTCGTCATTGCCGCTGATCACGCCGATGATGTCGGGATGCGCCTGCAACAGATTCTGCATCTTGTCATGGCCCTGCGTCCGGTCCCAGCTTGCCACCTGCGACCCGACCTTGACCAGCCCGGAATACTGCGTGAGCACGCTTTCGAAGCCGTTGGAGCGGGTCGCGGCGTTGTTGTCCGAAGGCGAGCCCAGCAGCTCGACGTAGTTGCCCTTCTGCCCGACCTGCTTGACCCATTGCTGCGCCCCGAGGGCTGCGCCCTGTGCGTTGTTGGACACCAGCTGCGCCTTGGCCAGGCCTTCCTGGTTGATCTCGGCGTTGACCAGGATCACCGGGATATTGGCGGCGATGGCCTTCTTGACCGCGCCCACCGAGCCGCTGGCGTTGGCCGGGTCCAGAATAATCGCCACCGACCGGTTGGTGATCGCCGTGTCGATCAGGTTGCTCTCGGTGTTCGTGTCGCCCTTCGACGCGCCGACGTTCGCCTTGTAGCCGAGCTTTTGCGCCTCGGCGGCGGCCACGTTGCCCTCCGTGAGCCAATAGGGGTTCGAGGGGTCGTTGACGATGATCGTCATGAGCCCGCCCTCCGCGGCTACGGCCGGAGCGGCAGCCCCTTGCAGGACGGGGGCAACGAGGGCGAGGGCAGCGAACGTGTGGAACAGTTTTCTCCGAAGCACGACTTTTTTCCTTTCGAGGCGCAGCATTGCGAGTAAGCGGAAACCCACGGCGTCGATCCGGACGACCGTTCCTAACCCGCCTTCGGGGCGAGCGTCGGATGGTTGGCCGCCGCCCGGCTCTTGGGGCGGCGGCGGTATTGGATGGCGTTCAGCAGCACCGCGAGCACGATCACCGCCCCCGTGAACACCGTCTGCCAGTAGGATGAGATGCCAATGATCACCAGCCCGTCGGACAGGAATCCGATGACGAACGCGCCGAGCAGGGTGCCCCGCACGGTGCCGCGCCCGCCGGTCAGGGCGGCGCCGCCGATCACCACGGCGGCGATCGCCGTCAGCTCGTAGGACGTGCCTGCCGTAGGCCCGGCCGAGGTCAGCTGCGAGGACAGGATCAGCCCGGCCACCGCGGCGCAGACGCCGGACAGCATATAGACCGAGACTTGCACCGGCTTGACCGGAACCCCGGACAGCTCCGCCGCGCGCTCGTTGCCGCCGGAGGCGTACAGCCAGCGGCCGAACGCGGTCCGGCTCAGCACCAGGTTGCCGGCGAGCGCGATGGCGGCGAGCACCACCACGCCGATCGGGACGCCGAGCAGGTGGTTGAAGCCGAGCCAGTTATAGCCGGTGTTGCCGAGCTCCGCCTTGCCGCCCAGATCGTTGTAGGTCAGCCCGTTGGTGATCAGCAGGGCCGCGCCGCGCGCCACGTACATGACGCCCAGGGTGGCGACGAACGCCGGCACCTTGAAGCGCGCGACCAGCACGCCATTGACCAGGCCCACGAGGCCGCCGAGCACGCAGGTCAGCACCACCACGGCCCACACGGGCGGGTAGAGGATGACCCCAAGCGCGCCTAGCGTGACACCCTGCATCAGGAACCCGGCCGCCACCCCGCACAGCCCCAGCGTCGATCCCACTGACAGGTCGATGCCGCCGTTCAGGATGACCAGCAGCATCCCCACCGCGAGGATGCCGAAGATGGCGACGTGGGAGGCCATGGTAAGGAAGTTGCCGAGCGAGAGATAGTACGGCGACAGGACCGAGAACACGGCGATGATCGTCACCAGCGCCAAAAAGGCGCGGCCTTCCAGCAACAGCCGGCCCAGCTCGAAGTCGCCGGAGAGCAGGCCGGGGCTGGCGGGCTTGGAGGATATCGTGCCTGTCATGATCTGGACTCTGGTTGCAGGGTGTCAGCTCACGACGGCTTCGCCCGAAGCCGCCATGATCTCCTCTTTCGAGACGGCGGGTCCGAACTGCGCCGAGAATCGGCCCTTGCGCATCACGATGATGCGGTGGGCGATGCTCAGGCACTCCTGCACCTCCGAAGTCGAGAACACGACGGCCAGGCCCCGGGCGGCCCGCTCGCTCAGCAGCCGGAACACCTCGGCCTTGGCGCCGATGTCGATCCCGCGGCTCGGCTCGTCCAGCAGGATCACCTTCGGATCGGTGGCCAGCATCTTGCCGATCACCACCTTCTGCTGGTTGCCGCCGGACAGCGAGCCGATCGGCGCCTGGCCGCCCGCGGTCTTGATGTGGACGGAGCGGATCGACGCCTCGACCAGCGAGCGCTCCCGCGGCCGGGAGGTCAGCATCCGCTTGGCGAACGCGCCGATGCTCGCCAGCGACAGGTTCTCGCCCACGCACATCGTCTGCACCAGCCCGTCGCGCTGGCGATCCTCCGGCACCAGCACGAGCCCGCGGGCGATGCGCCCGGCGATGCTCAGCCCGGCAACCGACCGCCCCTCCAGCAGAACCTGCCCCGACGCCAGCGGCACGCGCCCGGCCACCGCCTCCAGCAGCTCGGTGCGCCCGGCGCCCATCAGCCCGTAGATGCAGACGATCTCGCCCGCCCGCACGTCGAGCGACAAGTGATCAACCGCCAGGCTGCCGGAGCGCGCCGCGTCCGCGACGCACGCATCGCCGACCGACAGCACCACATCGCCAAAGGCGTAGCCTACGGGCGGCGAGCCGCGGTCGAAGTGGTCGCCCACCATGTTGTGGACGATCCATTGCAGGTCGATGTCCTTCGCCTCCGCTGTCGCGGTGACCGTGCCGTCGCGCAGCACCACCGCGTGGTCGGTGATCTGCAGCGCCTCCTCCAAGTGGTGCGAGATGTACACGATCGAGACGCCGCGGCTGGTCAGGTCGCGGATCACCCGAAAGAGCACCTCCACTTCCGTGGCGCTCAGCGCGGAGGTCGGCTCGTCCATGATCAGGATGCGCGCATCGACCGACAGCGCGCGGGCAATCTCGACGATCTGTTGCTGCCCCAAGCGCAAGTCCTCGACTAGGGTCATCGGATCGATGTCCTCTTCGAGGTCGGCCATCAGCGCCTTCGCTTGCCGGGCCTCCTCGTCGAAATCCACGCCCGTGGCACGGCGCAGCTCGCGGCCGAGGAAGATGTTGTCGCGCACGCTGAGGTTGGGCGCCAGGCTCAGCTCTTGGTGGATGATCGAGATGCCGTGCTCCCGCGCCTCCACAGTGGACGAGAAGGCGACCCGGCGGCCATCGAGGCTGATCTCTCCTGAGGTCAGGCTCACGACGCCGGACAGGATCTTCATCAAGGTCGACTTGCCGGCGCCGTTCTCGCCGAACAGCGTCGTGACCTTGCCGCGGTGGATGTCGAAGTTCACGCCCTTCAGGGCATGGGTGCTGCCGTAGGACTTAGCTATGTTGCGCGCCGAGAGCACGGCGTCCGCCGCCACAGGCTCCAGGGCTGCGCTCATCGCACCTCCAGCCTCACCGGCGTCACGACCCAGTCGTCGGCATCGGTGAGCTGGAACACGCCGACCACCGAGACGGCCTTTCCCGTCAGGTCGCCGACCGCGGCCTTCGCGATGGCCTTCTTCATCTCCATGTTCAGCGCCGAGCCCGCGTTCTGGTAGTCGATCTGGTTCCTGAACTGCCCGAAGCTGATCAGCCCCGTGCCGTCGCGCAGGTCGGTGCCGCTGATCGCCGGCCCCGTCTGCACGCTGACGTGGACCGTGTCGGGAACCCCGGCGATGCTGACGTCGTAGACGCCGAACTCCTGCTTGCCGGTCTGCCCGGTGAACTTGACCGGCATCTCCGGCCCGGCATCCGCGGCCACGCCGTACCGCGTCTTGGCCGCGGCCTGGTCCTGCCGCAACGCCGCGGCCAGAACGGCCGCCTCGACGGCGTGCGCCTCAATGGCGGCCTGCACCTTGGGGAACTCGGAGCGGCCCCATGCCGCCGCCGAGAACGCGTCGGACGGCACGTCCGCGGCGGAGCCGATCCTGACGACCCGGGTGTCGAGCGCCATCGCGGCGAGCACGGTTAGGGCGGCAATCGAGACCAGGGCCGGCCGCGCCCCGGGCCGGCCGCGCCGGGCCGCCACCGGCTTAGAGGCTGCCGCGGCGCTCACTCCGGGACGAGGACGATCTTGATGGAGCCATCGCCCTTCTTCATCATGTCGAAGCCGCGCTTGAACTCGGCCAGCGGCATGACGGTCGTCACCACGCCCTCGCTCGGCAACCGCCCGTCCGCGATCGCCGCCGTGGTGAACGGGTAGCAGTATGGGCCGAGATGCGCGCCGTACAGATCCAGCTGCTTGCGGTCGCTGATGATGCTCCAATCGGCCGTGACCTCCTGGCCGAACACGCTGAACTCCACGAAGCGGCCCAGCTTGCGGATCATGTTCAGGCCCTGCACGACGCTGGACGGGTGCCCGGTGGCCTCGATGTACACGTCGCAGCCGTAGCCCTCCGTCATGTCCTTGACGGCCTGCACCACGTCCTCCTTGGCCGGGTTCATGACGATGTCGGCGCCGAAGCGCTTGGCCAGCTCCAGCCGCTCCGGCTTGGTGTCCAGCACCACCAGCTTGGACGGGTTCTTCAGCCGCGCCGCCCCCACCATGCCGAGGCCGAGCGGCCCGGCGCCGGCCAGCACCACCACGTCATCCAGCTGGATCAGCCCGCGGTTCACCGCGTGCACCGAGCAGGCATATGGCTCGATCAGGATTGCCTTCTCCATCTCCAGGCCCTGCGGCACCTTGTGGGTGCGCGACTCCTTGGGGAAGCGCATGTACTTGGCCATGCCGCCGTTCACGTTGCTCTGGAAGCCGTACACGTCGTGGCGCTCGCACATCCAGTACTCGCCGCGCCCGCAGTAGCGGCAGTTCTCGCACGGCACGATCTGCTCCGAGATCAGCCTGTCACCCACCTTATACTGGCCTTTGCGCGCGACGTTCTCGCCGATCTCCACCGCGTGGCCGATGAATTCGTGCCCCGGGATCATCGGCGGCTTGACGTAGCGCGCCTGGCCGCGGCCATCGCCCCAGAACGACGGCGCGCCCTCGAACGCCTTGATGTCGCCGGCGCAGATGCCGCACGCCTCGACGGCGATGATGATGTCGTCCGGCCCGGCGCGCGGCACATCGACCGTCTCCAGCCGGTAGTCGCCGGGCGCATACGCGACCACGGCCGTCATGGTCTCCGGCAGCTCGTTGGGGCGGGATGCCACGGTGGCGGCCTCGCTCATGACGCAACTCCTTCCTTGTCGTGCAGCAGAGTGGTCAAGCCGTCGGCCAGCGTTCCCAGCAGCAGGCTGCAGGACGCAGCCCCCGCATCCAGCGTGCCGCGCGAGCGCTCGCCGAGTCGGCTGGCGCGGCCGATCCGGGCCACCATGTCGCGGGTGGATTCCAGCCCCGCCTCCGCTGCCCGCCTCATGGCGGCCAGGCAGGCGGCGAACGGCTCGCCCGCGGCCTGCGCCGCCTCGAACGCGGCGGTGGCCGGCGCCAGCACGTCGATCAGCGTCTTGTCGCCGGGTTTGGCGCCGCCCAGGTCGGTCACCGCCGCATGGCCCGCCCGCAGCATGGCGGCGAACACGCCGGCGTCGATCCGCTCCGCCCCGTTCAGCGCGCCGGCCATCTCGGTGAAGCACGAGCCATACAGCGGCCCCATGGAGCCGCCGATGTCGCTGAGCAGCGTGTCGCCCAGCGTGTCCAGCCCGTGCGCCAGGCCGAACGGCCCGCCCGCCCGCAGCCGGTCGGCGGCCAGCCGGAAGCCCTTGCCCATGTTGATGCCGTGGTCGCCGTCGCCGATCTTGCCGTCGATCTCGCTCAGGAACGCCTGCTCCCGCACCACGGCGGCCGCCATGTCCAGCACCACGGGGCCGGCGTCCCGCTCGCTCACCGACGCCACGGCTAGGCTCCCGCCACGGTGAGGCCGAGCGAGTGCGCGGGTGCTGCCAGCAGCCGGTCCAGCTCCGCGTCCAGCCGAGTGAGGGTGAGGGAGACGCCCATCATCTCGAGCGAGGTGAAGTAGTTGCCGACGAAGCGGCGGCGCGGCGTGATGCCGCGGGCGCGCAGCATCACGTCCACGTGGCCGTAGAGTAGGTACAGTTCCATCACCGGGGTGGCGCCCAGGCCCGACACCAGCACCGCCACGTCGTCGCCGCGGCCGAACGGCAGGTCGGCCACGATGCGCTCCACCATGTCTGCGGCCATGGCGGACGCCGGAGCGGTGGGCATCACAACCAGGCCGGGTTCGCCGTGGTGGCCGATGCCCACCTCCATCTCGCCGTCCTTGATGGTGAAGTTCGGCTTGCCGGCGGCGGGAATGGTGCAGGCGGACAGGCCGATGCCGACCGAGCGGGTCTGGTCGATGGCGTGCTGGGCTGCGGCGATCACCTCGGACAGGTCGCCGCCCTCGGCCGCGCGCGCGCCACCCGCCTTCCACATCATGATCTCGCCCGCCACGCCGCGGCGGCGGTCGCGTTCGTGCGGCCCGGCCGAGGCCACGTCGTCGTTGGCCACCACCGTTTCCACGGCGATACCCTCCTTGGCCGCCAGCTTGACGGCCATTTTCACGTTCATGTTGTCGCCGGCGTAGTTGCCGTACAGGCAGGCCACGCCCGCGCCGCCATCGGCCGCCTGGAACGCGGCGTGGAAGCTCTTGGCAGTGGGGGAGGCGAAGATCTCGCCGATCGCCACGGCGTCCAGCAGGCCCGGCCCGACATAGCCGAGGAAGGCCGGCTCGTGCCCCGACCCACCGCCGGTGACGACGCCGACCCGGCCGGGCGTGGCCGTGCCGGCGCGGCGCAGCACGCGGGGATGCGCGGTCGCCTGCAACAGGTCGGGGCACGCCGCGAGATAGCCGCGCAGGCTGTCCTCGACCACCTGATCGGGGTCGTTGATGACGCGGTTCATGCCTGGCGGGCCGGCCGTGGCAGGGCGGCCAGCACCCGAAGGCACCCTCGCAGCGATGTTGGCTTGGTCACGTGGTCCTCCGGCCGGCTTGCCCCGACCCTGCATCCAGGCTTGAACGTATGTCAAGGCAATGAACGAACGTGCAGGCAATTTTCTCGGCCCGGCCCGGATGCAGCAGCCTGCTTCACCGAGTTTTGGCGCAATCTCCTTGCCTGACCGGCATACAGGGGCCTACGGTGCGGCGTCGTCGCCGATATGCGCCATGCAAAAAATCGTCGGATGAGCATATGTGCAACGCAGCATTGTGACTGAGTGGATGGGGAGGCAGGGCATGGCGATCGCGATTGGCTGCGACGAGGCGGCATTCGAGTTGAAGCAAATCCTAATGCAGACCCTGGCGGACGAGGGCCTGCCGGTGGAAGATTTCGGCACGTTCGACGCCCAACCGGTGCTGTACCCGGACATCGCCTTCGCCGCCGCGCAGTCGATCGCGGACGGGCGCAATGACCGGGCCGTGCTGCTCTGCGGCACCGGCATTGGCATGGCCATCAGCGCCAACAAGGTCCCGGGCATCCGCGCCGCCCAGTGCCACGACACCTACTCCGCCGAACGGGCGCGCAAGAGCAACGACGCCCAGGTCATTACCATGGGCGCCCGCGTGATCGGCCCCGAGCTGGCCAAGTCGATCCTGCGCGCCTGGCTCGCCTCCGAGTTCGAGCCGGCCCGCTCCGGCCCCAAAGTCGCGCGCATCCGCGCGTTCGAGGACGCCGCCAGAAGGGCCTAGCCCCCAGGCCCCGCAACCCCGCCGTGAGCGCCCCGCCGAGGGAGACGCGCCGCCCCGCCGATTGGGGCGACGTGGCGCCCGACGTGCTGGTCGAGATCGCCAGCCTGTACTACCACCAGGACATCACCCAAGAGGAGTTGTCCCGCCGCTTCTCGTTGTCCCGCGCCAAGGTCAGCCGGCTGCTCAAGCGCGCCCGCGAGGACGGCATCGTCGAGATCCGCGTGCACCAGCACCCCGGGATCAGCAGCGACCTGGAGCAGGAGTTCATCGGCCGGTTCGGCATCGAGCGGCTGCTCGTCTCGCTCGACCAGCGCGACGCGGAGGCCCAGCGCCTCGCGGTCGCCGGCCTGGTCGCCAGCCATCTGTCCCGCACGCTGGCGGAGGGGATGACGGTCGCGGTGGGCATGGGCCGCAACGTCGCCGCCGTGGCGGACTGCGTGGCGGCGACCCGGCGCGCCGTGACGTTCATGTGTGCCATCGGCGGCTCTGTGCGGGCCGGCGAGCATATGAACCCGGACCACATCTGCCGCCGCCTGGCCGTCCGCTTCGGCGGCGAGAGCGAGACGCTATACGCCCCTGCCCTGGTGGCGAACGCCGCCCTGCGCGACGAGCTGTACCGTAACGACACGGTGCGTCTGGTGCTCGACCGCGCCCGCCGGGCAGACGTGGCGCTGGTCGGCATCGGCGACCTGAGCGAGGACAGCAACATGGTCCGCATGGGCTGGTTCTCGCCGCAGGAGGTGGCCGAGGCGCGGCTGTCCGGCACCATCGGCGACATCATGGGCTACGACTTCATCGACATCCATGGCCGCTCGTCCAGCGCCAACATGCAGGGCCGGGTCATCGGGCTGACCACCCGCGATCTCGCCCGCATCCCCGACGTGATCGCGATCGCCAGCGAGAACACCAAGGCCGCCGCCATCCTCGGCGCGCTGCGCACCGGCGTGATCAACACGCTGGCGACCAGCTCCACCAACGCCCGCACTGTGCTGCGCCTGCACGAGGCGACGCGCTGACGGCCGGACAGAACGTTGCGCGAGGCCGCTACTCCTCCGGTTCGGTCGTGAACAGCAGCGGGTAGCCGTTCTTGCGGGCGATGTCGGTGGCGTTGGTCGCCTTGGCTTCGGCCACGTCCTTAGTGAACACCGCGACCACGCATACCCCGCGCTGGTGCGCCGTGCTCATCACCCGCTGCGCCTGCCCGTCGCCGAGCCGGAACTCCGCCCGCAGCACCATCACCACGAAGTCTCGCGGCGTGTAGTCGTCGTTGACCAGCATGACCTTGTGCAGCTTCGGACGCTCAGGCTTGAGATCGGTGTCCGTGCGGTTCTTCGTGTCGGTGTCTTGCATCGGGGAGCTTCCAACAGGCCTCGCCGGCATAGGTGTTTCCAACCCTGCCCCGGCACAACCCCGCAAGCGCCGCCCGCACCGCGAAACTGCCCCCCAAGGTGCGGTGCGGCAGCCGGCCAGCGCCGTCAGGCGGCCGCGACGTCCTCCTGCAGCCAGGTGGCCAGCCGGTCCTGGTGCGGATGGGCATGCAGGAAATGCAGGCCGTAGAACGCGCTGCCGACATGCGCCACCTGCGCCTCTACCGCGCCGAAGCCGTCCAGCGACAAGGTGATCCGCTCGCCGGCCTCGAACCTCCTGCCGGGCTCCTGCACCGAGATGAGCGCGCCGGACGCCGACAGGTCCGACACCATGACCGCATGGGCCGCCTTCCGGCCAACCCCGCTGCGCGCCGTCGCAGGCAGATCGAGCTGGTAGCGGCGCTCGCGGCGGCGTTCCGACCCGGACGCGTCCGCCGATTTACGGCTGTCAGGCAGTTGCGTCATCGCGCCCTTGGTGTTCAGGATTGCCGCCGGCAGCATGCCGGGGAGCGATGAAGTTTCGGTAAAGCCACCTGCCAGGAGCCTCTTGCTATAATATAACATCACATCGTAGAGACCCTCGCCGAAGCGGAGAGTCTGCCATGAGATGTCGCGATGCCTTGCTGCTGACCATCGCATGCGGCCTGTGGCTCGCCTCCCCGGCGCACGCGGCCGATCCCGCGCCGGCGGACCCGGCGTCCTCCGGGCAGCCAGCCACGCCGCAGGTGCGCTTGGGCGCCGGCACCGGCCAGGCCAGCCCGCCGGAGTCGACGCAGGCGGACGTGGACGTGTATGTCCGCAAGCTGGACCAGGCCCGCAGCCAGCTGGAGCCCAGCCTGGGCGCCACCACATACGATTTCAGCCGCATGACGATCGAAACCCTGCCGCAGGGCGACAACGCGCCGCTCAACGACACCCTGCTGCAGGCGCCCGGCGTGGCGCAGGACAGCTTTGGGCAAATCCACGTCCGCGGCGACCACAACGAGGTGCAGTTCCGCCTGGACGGCGTGCAGCTGCCGGAAGGCCTGGCGGTGTTCGGGCAGTCCCTGGAAACCCGCTTCGCGCACTCCATGTCGCTGATCACCGGGTCGCTGCCCGCCCAGTACGGCTTCGACACGGCGGCCGTGGTCGACATCATCACCAAGAGCGGCCGCACCGACCCCGGCGGGGAAATCTCCATCTACGGCGGCGCGCGCGACTACTTCCAGTCCAGCATCTCCTACGGCGGCAGCATGGGCGCCATCGACTACTTCTACACCGGCGACTTCCTGCACAACCGCGTCGGCATTGAGAACCCGACCGGCAGCTTCAGCCCGATCCACGACCTGTCGAACCAGACGCACGGCATCGTCCACCTTTCCGGGCTGATCGACGACACGGCGCGGGTCAGCCTGCTGGCCGGATACTCCAACGAGTTCTTCGAAATCCCCAACAACCCCAATCAGACGCCCTCGCTCGGCCTGTCGGACAACGGCGTGAGCGACTTCACCAGCGCCAACCTGACGCAGCACCAGCGCGAGATCACCGATTTCGGCATCCTGTCGGTGCAGAAGCAGTGGGGCGCGCTGGACGTGCAAAGCTCCGTGTTCACCCGCTACAGCAGCCTGTATTACACCCCGGACCCGGTGGGCGACCTGCTGTTCGACGGCCTCGCGCAGACCGCGGCGCGCTCGGTGCTGTCCACGGGCGAGCAGACGGACGCGAGCTGGGCCATCAACGACCAGCACACGGTCCGCGCCGGCTTCACGGTAACGGCCGAGTGCAACGTGTCCTCGACGGACGCGCTGGTCGTCTCCGCCCTCGGCGGCACCGGCGGCGTCGTGCAGGGCGGGGGGGCTATCTCCACCCAGCAGCCGGCCGGCGGTGGCACCACCCCGACCTCCGACGCGCCGTTCGACGTGCACCAGGGCACCGGCCTGACCGGGACGCTGTTCGGCGTCTACCTGCAGGACGAGTGGCGCGCGCTGCCGAGCCTGACGATCAACTACGGGCTGCGCTTCGACCAGGTGAACGAGTACACCAACGAGAACCAAGTCAGCCCGCGCATCAACGCCGTGTGGACGCCGCTCAAGGGCACCACCGTGCACGCCGGCTACTCGCGGTACTTCACGCCGCCGCCGTTCGAGCTGGTGTCGGGCAACAGCGTCGCCCAGTTCAACGGCACCTCCGCGGCCTCGGAGGTGACGCAGGACGACATCGTCAAGGCGGAGCGGGACAACTACTTCGACGCCGGGGCGGAGCAGATCATCCTGCCCGGCCTGCGGGTGGGCGTGGACGCCTACTACAAGGCGGCGCGCAACCTGATCGACGAGGGCCAGTTCGGCGCGCCGATCATCCTGTCCGCGTTCAACTACCGCAAGGGCCAGGTGGACGGCGTGGAGCTGAGCACGTCCTACGACCGCGGCCCGCTGTCGCTGTATGCCAACTACGCCTACTCCCGCGCCATCGGCAAGGACATCGTCTCCTCGCAGTTCGACTTCAGCGCGGCCGACCTGCAGTACATCACCGGGCGCTGGATTCACCTCGACCACGATCAGCGCCACACCGCCTCGGCGGGCGCGGCCTACGCGCTGTTCGAGGGCACCAGCCACCCGGCGCGGCTCTCGGCCGACATGGTGTTCGGCAGCGGGCTGCGCGCCGACCTGGTGACCCCCACCGGCGACATCCCGAACGGCCGCGCGCTGCCGGGCTACTACACGTTCAACCTGGCCGCGGTGCAGACGATCAAGACGGGGTATGTCGGGCCGACCCAGCTGCGGCTGGACGTCATCAACCTGCTGGACCAGATCTACGAGATACGCGACGGGACCGGGGTGGGGGTGGGCGCGCCGCAGTTCGGGCTGCGCCGCACGGTCCTGGCAGGCCTCGCGCAGCGATTCTAGCAGCAGGGCGCTGCCCTGCACCCGAAAAGGGACGAAGTCCCCTTCACCCCATCTATAATTAGGTGTCCAGAGGACCTCGTCCTCTGGGGGGCTTGGGGCGGAGCCCCAACCTTGCTTTTACGGGTTGGCCAGCCGCCCAAAGAACCCGGCGATCTCCGCCGCCGCGCGGTCCGGGTCCTCGCGGTGCGGAAAGTGCCCGACGCCTTCCAGCCTCGCCAGGTCCAGGTCGCCGAACGTCTCGCCGAGCCGGTCGGTCCAGGCATACGGGAAGATCGGGTCGTCCCCCGGCCAGCGCACCGCCGTCGGCAGCCCGATCGGCGGCAGCGGGGACGCTGCGCCCTGCATCATCTTGATCCGGCCGGCCTGGGTGGCGCGGTAGTAGGCGAAGCCGCCGGCCAGGTTGCCGGGCGCCATGAAGTTGTCCACCCAGTCCTCCGTCGCCGCCTCCCACACCTGCTTGCGGTGCGACCAGTGGCGCAGGAAGTGGCCGATATAGGCCCGGCACGATTCCCGCGTGGCGCCGACCAGCGCCGGGGCGAACGGCATCTGGTGGAAGGACTGGTACCAGATCTCGTCCAGCCGGTCGGGCGTGCCGGCGCGGGCGCCGATGCCGGGGTAGCTGAAGCCGAAGAAGAACAGCCCGGTGAACCGCTCCGGCGCCATGCGGGCCAGCGCCTGCATCACGGCGCCGCCCACGTCGTGTCCCACCACGCCGATCCGGCCCAGCCCCAAAGCGTCCAGCACGGCCAGCATGTCGGCGGCGTGGGCCTCGGCGCCCCACGCATCGCCGTCCGGCTTGTCGCTCTGGCCGAAGCCGCGCAGGTCGGGGGCGATCAGGGTGAACCGGTCCGCCAGAAGCTGCATCACCGGCTCCCAGGTCCGCCAGAACTCCGGCCAGCCGTGCAGCAGCAGCAAGGGCGGCCCTGACCCGGCGCTCGCCACGTGGAAGGACGCGCCCGCCGCCTGAACCTGTTCGTGCCGCATCGCAATCTCCTGACCTGCCAAGGTCAGAAACCCGCCAGCGGCGCTGCGTTGCATCACCGAACCACGCCGGAGCCTCCGCCATGCCGCCGTTCTCCCGCCGCTCCCTGCTGGGCACCTCCGCCGCCGGGTTCGCCGCCATCGCCGCGCCCGGCGCGCAGGCGGACGAGCCGCCTGCCCTGCTCGGCGCCACCAAGGGCGACGACGTGACGCTGCCCCGCCTGCAGAAGCCCACCGAGGCGGAGGGCAGCGTGATGAACCCCGACCCGCCAGACCGCCGGCTGGGCGTGGCCGTGGTGGGGCTCGGCCATCTGTCGCTGCTGCAAATCCTGCCCGGGTTCGGCCAGGCGCAGCACGTCCGCCTGGCCGCCCTGGTCAGCGGCGAGCGCGACAAGGCGGTGGCCATCGCCGCCCAGCATGGCGTGAAGGAGAGCAGCCTCTACGACTACGCCAGCTTCGACCGCCTGCGCGACAACCCGGAGGTCGACATCGTCTACATCGTGCTGCCCAACGCCATGCACGCCGAGTTCACCGCCCGCGCCGCCGCCGCCGGCAAGCACGTGCTGTGCGAGAAGCCGATGGCCACCAGCGTGGCGGACGCGCAGCACATGATCGACGCCTGCCAGCAGGCCGGCCGCAAGCTGATGATCGCCTACCGCCTGCAATACGAGCCGCACCACCGCGCCCTGATCGCCGCCGTGCGCGGCGGGCAGCACGGGCCGCTCAGGCTGATCGAGGCGGTGAACGGCCAGAACAACGCCGACAACGGCCAGTGGCGGCACACCCTGGCCATGGCCGGCGGCGGCTCGCTGCCGGACGTGGGGCTGTACTGCCTCAACGCCGCCCGCTACCTCACCGGGGAGGAGCCGGTAGAAATCCGCGCCAGCCTGACCCGGCCAAAGAACGACAACCGCTTCAAGCAGGTGGAGGACATCTGCGCCTTCAGCCTGCACTTCCCCTCCGGCGCCGTGGCCAACCTGTCCTCCGGCTACTCCTTCCACGAGAGCCGCTGGCTACGCGCGCACATGACGGACGCCTTCATGGGGCTGTCCCCGGCGTTCGGCTACGCGGACATTGCCCTGGAGACCGGCCAAGCGGTCGGCCAGGGCAATGCCCTGAGCAAGCTGCAGTTCCCGCCGCACAACCAGTTCGCCCGCGAGATGGACGCCTTCGCGCTGGCGTTGCGCGCCGGGGTGGAGCCGCACACCCCCGGCGAGGAGGGGCTGGCCGACCAGAAGCTGATCGCCGCCATCTACGAGGCCGCGGCGGGCGGCAGCGTCGTCAAGCTGCCGCCCGTGGCCGGGACGGACACGACGCGCGGCCCGCCCCCCAAACAGGAAGGCTGACAGGGTGGGAGCCAGGGCGTATTCCTCGCCCATGCCGCCAAGCCCGACTGCCGCCTTTGACACCGCTCCGGCGTACTCCCACCAGCAAATCCTGCGCGTCGTCACCGGGATCATGCTCTGCATCCTGCTGGCGGCGCTGGACCAGACGGTGGTGGTCCCCGCCGTGCCGGCCATCGCGGCGCAGCTCAAGGCATTCGGCCACCTGTCTTGGATCGTGTCCGCCTACCTGCTGACCGCGACGGCGGCGACCCCGCTATATGGCAAGCTGTCCGACATCTACGGCCGCCGGGCGCTGCTGCTGCCCGCCTTGGCCCTGTTCATCGTCGCCTCCGTGCTGTGCGCGCTGTCCCGCACGCTGCCCCAGCTGATCGCCTTCCGCGCCCTGCAAGGCCTGGGCGGCGCCGGCCTCATGTCCATGGCGCAGGCCGCCATCGCGGACGTGGTGGCGCCGCGGGAGCGCGGGCGCTATCAGGGCTACATGGCCGGCATGTGGGGCATCGCCTCCGTGGCCGGCCCCGTGGTGGGCGGCTGGTTCACCGACCACCTGTCTTGGACCTACGTGTTCTGGATCAACGTGCCGGTGGGCCTCGCCGCCATGGCGCTGTGCAACCGCGCCCTGAAGCTGCTGCCGGTGCCGGGCCCGCGCCAGGTGCGGATCGACTACGCCGGGGCGGCGCTGCTGACCACGGGAGCCGTGGCCTTCCTGCTGATGCTGAGCTGGGGCGGCAGCGAAGTCCCCTGGCTGTCCCCGGTCCTGTTCGGCCTGCTGGCGCTGTCCGCCGCGTCCGTTAGCGCGCTGGTGTGGCACGAGCGCCGGGCGCCGGATGCCATCCTGCCGCCGCGCCTGTTCAACGAGCCGGTGTTCGCCCGCGGCGTCATGCTGGCCTTCCTGAGCTCCATCGGCCTGCTCGGCACCATCTTCCTGCTGCCGTTGTTCTTCCAGCTGGTCCGCGGGGCGGATGCGTCCGCCTCCGGCCTGCTGGTGATGCCGTTCCTGGTGGCCAACGTGGTGGGCGCGTTCGGCGGCGGCCAGGTCGCCCGGCGGCTGGGCCGCACCAAGCCGACCATCGTGGCCGGGTTCGCCGCCGCCACCGCCGGGTTCCTGCCGCTGCTGACCATCGGGCAGGCGACGCCCGAGGCCGTGGTGGTGGCTGGGATGACGGTCGTGGGCCTGGGCATCGGCGTGTCCCTGCCCAACGTGCTGGTGATGGTGCAGAACGCGGCCGAGCGCCGCGACGTGGGCACCGCCACGGGGGCGCTGCTGTTCCTGCGCTCCATGGGCGGCGCGTTCGGCACCACCCTGGTCGGCGCGCTGCTGACCAGAACGTTCGCGGCGCGGCTGGGGCAGGCAAGTTACCCGGGGCTCACGGACCTGGGCGCGATGCAGCCCGGCGGCGCGCTGGCCATCCTCGGCCCTACCGCCATGGCCGCCGCCCGCACCGCGCTGGCCGGCAGCTTCCGCATGGCGTTCGGGGCGTGCCTGGCGGCGACTCTGGTGGCGCTGGCCCTGGCGCTCGGGCTGCGCGACATGCCGTTGCGCTCGGCCGCGAAGCCGGCGGCGCTGGGATACTGACGACTTGGGGCCTTGCCAGAGGAGGGCTGTCCCCTTGCAGAGCCAGGGCAGCGCCCTGCGGAGCTATCCCCGCAGCACGGCGCCCGTTGCCTTGACCGCCGCCGCGACGACCTTGCCGCACACGGCCTCGATCTCCGCATCCGTCAGCGTCGCCTCCCGCGGCTGGATCACCACCTCCACCGCCAGGGACTTCTGACCCGGCGGCACGTGCTCCCCTTGGTAGGCGTCGAACAAGGACACCGCGGCGATCAGCCCGCGCTCCGCCCCCCGTACCGCGCGCAGCAGCGTCTCGGCCGGGGTCGCGGCGTCCACCACGAAGGCGAAGTCCCGCCGCACCGGCTGCAATGCGGGCAGGTCGGGCGCGGGCTTGCGGCGGCGCTTCGGCTCGGCGATAGCGTCCAGCCGCACCTCGAACGCGACTGCCGGCCCCGGCAGGTCCAGCGCGGCCAGCACGCGCGGGTGCAGCTCGCCGAAATGCGCCAGCACCAGCTTCGGCCCCTGCCGCACCGCGCCGGAGCGGCCGGGGTGGTAGTGACCCGGCGCATCGGCGGTGACGCTCAGGCTCTCCATCGGCACGCCGAGCGCCGCCAGCAGCGCCAGCACGTCCGCCTTGGCGCTCCACGCGTCCGGCCCCGCCGCTCCCGCCCAGCTGCGCGGCGGCGCGCCATGCCGCAACCCGGCGGCCAGCACCTGCTGCGACCCAGAAGCGAACGCCGGCCCCACCTCGAACAGCGCGCCGGACGCCAGGTCGCGGGCCACGTTGCGCGCCGCCGCTGGGGCAAGGGTGGCGAGCGGCGTCGGCCGCATCTGGTCCAGGTCGGCGGCGATCGGATTCAGCAGCCGCATCGCCGCCGGCGCTTCGCCGAACAGCGCCGCATGGGCGTGCGCAGTGAAGGAGAAGGTGACGCACTCCAGCAGCCCCCGGCTGGCCAGGGTACGGCGGGCGATGGCGGCGCGGACCTGGCGCGGCGTGGTGGTCGCCACTGGCACCGGCGCGGTTGGCGGCATGGACACCGGCGGCACCGCATCCAGCCCGCGCAGCCGCAGCACTTCCTCCACCAAGTCCGCCTCCGGCTCCGTCTCGCGGCACCCGGCCGCCGCCGCCAGCGCCAGCTCCGGCAGCAGGGCGGGCGCCTGGTCCAGCGTCCCCGGCACCGCCACGTCGTTGCGCCAGGACGGCACGGCGACCGTCACGCTGTCGTTGCCGCGGCGGCGCACGGCGAACCCGAGCCACTCCAGCGACGCCGTCGCCTCGTCAGGCGGCACGGCCAGGCCGCCCAGCGTCGCCAGCCGGTCAAAGCGCAGCGTGGCCTCGCGCTGCCAGTCCGGCTCCACGCCGGCCTCCACCGCGTCGCTCGGCTCGCCGCCGCACAGCTCCATCACCATGGTGGTGGCCGCGTTGAGGGCGGCGGGCAGCAGCGCCGGGTCGATGCCGCGCTCGAAGCGGCTGCGGGCGTCGGACGTGATGGCGTGCCGCCGCCCGGTGAGCGCCACCGCCACCGGATCGAACAGCGCGCACTCGATAAACACGCTGCTGGTGGCCGCCGTGCTGCCGGTCGCCTCGCCGCCCATCACGCCGGCCAGCGACTGCACGCCCGCGGCATCGGCGATCACGCAGTCCGCCGGATCCACCACGTAGTCGCGGCCGTTCAGCGCGCGGAAGCTCTCGCCGGCGCCGGGGCGCAGGGTGAGCACGCCGCCCGCCACCCGGTCCGCATCGAACACGTGCAGTGGACGGCCGAGGTCGATGGTGAAGAAGTTGGTGACATCGACCAGCGCGCTGATCGGCCGCAGCCCGACCGCGCGCAGCCGCCGTTGCAGCCATTCCGGGCTGGGCCCGTTGCGCACGCCGCGCACGGTGCGGCCCAGCACCCACGGGCAGGCCGGCGTCTCGATGCGCCACGCGATGGGCGAGGCGAACCGGCCCGCCACCGGCGTCGGCTGCCATGGCCGCAGCGTGCCGAGCCCGGCAGCCGCCAGGTCCCGCGCCACGCCGCGCACCGCCAGCGCGTCGCCGCGGTTGGGGGTGACGGCGATGTCGATCACCGGGTCGTCCAGCCCGGCGTAAACCGAGTACGACTGCCCCACCGGCGCCTCGGCGGGCAGCTCGGCGATGCCGTCATGCTCCTCGCCCAAGCCCATCTCCCGGTACGAGAGCAGCATCCCGGCGGACGGCACGCCGCGGATGTCCCCCACCTTCAGCACGGTGCCGAGGCCCGGGATGGCGCTGCCCGGCGGCGCGAACACGGCGCGCATCCCCGCCCGCGCGTTGGGCGCGCCGCACACCACCGTCACCGGCGCGCCGCCCGCATCCACGGTGCACACCCGCAGCCGGTCGGCGTTGGGGTGCGGCACGGCGGCGGTCACGGCGGCCACGCGGAACGGGGCGAGGGCGACGCCCAAATCCTCCACCCCTTCCAGCTCCAGGCCGATGCGGGTGAGCGTGTCGGTGATGACGTCGAGCGGGGCGTCGGTGTCCAGGTGCGCCTTGAGCCAGGACAGGGTGAACTTCACGCCACCCCCTCGTGCAGCGCCACGGGAGCCATCGGGTTGAAGCCGTAGTGCCGTAGCCAGCGGGCGTCGCACTCATAGAACGGGCGCAGGTCTGGCATGCCGTATTTCAGCATCGCCACCCGCTCCACCCCCATGCCGAACGCGAAGCCCTGCCAATCCCGCGGGTCGATGCCGCAATTGGCCAGCACGCGCGGGTGCACCATGCCGCTGCCGAGGATTTCCAGCCAGTCGCCCCCGCCGCCCAACTCCCCCGTGCGGCGGTTCCAGCCGATGTCGACCTCCATGGAGGGCTCGGTGAACGGGAAGTACGAGGAGCGGAAGCGCACCGGTAGGCTGGCGATGCCGAAGAAGGCGCGCAGGAAGTCGATCAGGCAGCCCTTCAGGTGGCCGAGGGTGAGGCCGCGGTCGATGGCGAGGCCCTCGCACTGGTGGAACATCGGCGAGTGCGTCGCGTCGTGGTCGGCGCGGTAGGTGCGGCCTGGCGCGATCACCCGCAGCGGCGGCGGCGCGGACAGCATGGAGATGATCTGCACGTCCGAGGTCTGGGTGCGCAGTAGCAGCGGCCGGCCGTCGCGCGTGCCGGGCAGGTAGAACGTGTCGTGGTCGGCGCGGGCCGGATGGTGGGCGGGAATGTTGAGGGCTGCGAAGTTGAACCAGTCGGTCTGCACGTCCAGCCCTTCGCCGACGCTGAACCCCATGGCGCCGAACAGCGCGGCCATCTCCTCCATGGTGCGGCTGATCGGATGGACCAGGCCCGCCTGCTCCGGCGGCGGCGGCAGGGTGACGTCCAGCCGCTCGGCGGCCAGCCGGGCATCGAGCGCCGCCGCGTCCAGCGCGCCGCGCCGCGCCTCGATGGCCGCGCCCAGGCTGTCGCGCAGACGGTTGAGCGCCGCACCTCGTTCCCGCCTCTCGTCCGGCGTGGCGCGGCCGAGTTCCTTGAGCATGGCGGTGAGCCGACCGGCCTTGCCCAGCACGCCGACCCGCAGGGCGTCCAGCGCGCGCAGGTCGGGCGCTGCGACGAGGGCGGCTTCGGTTTCGGCTTGGAGGGTTTCGAGGTCGGTCATGCTAGGGTCACTGGCCAGGGGAACGGGAGGGAAGCCGAATGCATCGGATCGAATTGGACACGGAGGCGGGCCAGGTTTCGGCCGAGCTGGGGCACCGAGGTATCGCCGGAACGTCGAGGGTGCATGTGCTGATCGAAGTCAGCGAGGACGATCTGCCCATGGCGGCAATCGCACAAGCCGGGGGAGGGTTCGGCTGGCCCGCGGACGAGCCGGACCTGTACAGCGACGCCGACCTGCTCCCGCCTGCAATAGATGTTCCCGTTCGGCAGCATCGTGCTCATCCGCTTCCCGTTCACGGATTTGTCCGGCGACGAGCGGCGACCTGCCTTGGTCGTGTCGGCCAGGGGTGACGCAACAGATGTCATCGTCTGCTTCATGACCTCGGTGCAGCGGCCGGAGGCTGCCCTGCCGATGCTGCCCGCAGCCCCGTCCACCGGCTTGAAGCAGGCATCGGGCGTGCGCTTCGACAAAGTCGCCACGCTCGACGTCAGCCTAATCACGGGGCGCATCAGGAAAGCCCCTACTGATTGGCTGCGCGACCAATTGAGCCGGTTCTTCGCGGCCTTCGGGTTCCCGGCGCGGTAACGCCGGCAGCCCGTCAGGTCAGCCCAGCGCGGCCTGCACCTTCGCCACCACGGCGTTGAACGACGCCGGGTCGTCGAACGCCAGCGCGGAGAGCACCTTGCGGTCCATCTCGATGCCAGCCTTGCCCAAGCCGTCAATGAATCGGCTGTAGGTCAGCCCGTGCTCGCGCACCGCGGCGTTAATGCGCTGGATCCACAGCGCGCGGAACTCACGCTTCTTCACCCGCCGGTCGCGGTAGGCGTATTGCAGCGACTTCTCCAGCCGCTCCAGCGCGATGCGGTAGTTGGTGGAGCTGCGGCCGACGAAACCCTTGCTCTGCTCCAGAACCTTTTTGTGCCGGGCGTGGGTGGTGACGCCCCGTTTGACGCGTGCCATGTGCGATGCTCCTTACACGAGGCCGTAGGGCGCCCACTGCTTGACGGTCAGCCCGTCAGCGTGGGTCAGCGTCTGGCTGCCGCGGTTGGCGCGCTTGGCCTTCTGGCTGCGCGCCATCAGGTTGTGCCGCTTCTTGCCGGGGCCGGCGAGCACCTTGCCGGTCGCGGTGATCTTAAACCGCTTCTTGACCGACGACTTGGTCTTCAACTTGGGCATTTGCGTCTCCTTGTGCCGAACCTGCTCAGCTCGATGCAGGCGTCGCGGCCGGGCATGCCCATTCCAGGCCTGGCGCGCAAACTACCGCGCGTATAGCCCCCGGCTACCCTCCCCGGCAAGCCCGCGCTATAATCTCTGCCATGCGCGTTTCCTTCACCAAGATGCACGGCGCCGGCAACGATTTCATCGTGGTCGATGCGCGGCAGGATACCTGGGAGCTGCCGCCCGCCACGATCATGGCCCTGGCGCACCGCCGCACCGGCATCGGCTGCGACCAGCTCGTCCTGCTCGGCGCGGCGGAGGCCGGCGTGGCCATGCGCATCTTCAACGCCGACGGCAGCGAGGCCGGCGCGTGCGGCAACGCCACCCGCTGCGTGGCCGACCTGCTGTTCCGCCAGACCGGCGCGCGGCACCATACCATCCGCACCGCCGCCGGCGCGCTGCCCTGCGAGGTGCTGGCGGACGGCCAGGTGCGGGTGGACATGGGCGCGCCGCGGCTCGGCTGGCAGGACATCCCGCTCGCCCACCCCGCCGACACGCTGCACCTGCCCCTGCCCGGGGACCCGGCGGCCGCTTCCATGGGCAACCCGCACGTTACCTTCTTCGGCGACGACCCGGACGCCGCCGCCCGGCGCGGCCCCTTCGTGGAGCACGACGCGCTGTTCCCCGAGCGGGTGAACGCCGGCTTCGCCCGCGTGCTGGCGCCGGACCGGCTGCGGCTGCGCGTGTGGGAGCGGGGCGCCGGCCTCACCCTGGCCTGCGGCTCCGGCGCCTGCGCCGCACTGGTGAACGCCCACCGCCGCGGCCTGACCGGCCGCAGCGCCACCGTGACCTTGGATGGCGGCGTGCTCGACGTTACCTGGCGGGAGGACGGCCACGTGGAAATGACCGGCCCCGTTGCCACCGCCTTCCAAGGCTGCTTTGACCTTCCGGCCTGACGGCCAGCCACCAAGGACCGACCCACACATGGATGCTCGCCTCCCCCTCGCCCTGCTCCTGCTGAACACTGCCGCCGCCATGGCCGCGCCGCCGGCCCCGCCGCCCGCTGCCGCGCCCGTCGCTGCGCCAGCGGCCACGCCCGCTCCCATGCCGGACCCGCTGATGGCGCCGGACCTGCGGACGCTGCCGGGCAAGCGGCCAAGCCTCCAGTCGCTGGTCCAGCAATCCGCCTGGCAGGAGCCGGTGGTCGCCGCCGCCCGCGCTCAGTTCAAGCAGATGCCGGAGAGCTGCGCCGCCGCGGCCTTCCGGCCGACCGGGGACCTCACAATCTACGCCCCCGCCCAATTCGACGCCAAGGGCGAGCTGGTGGCCGGCATCTGGAGCGAGAAGGTAATCGAGAGCGGCTGCGGCACCGGGCCGCGGCAGCTCAACGTGCTGACCATGCTGCAGCCCGGCAGCCAGCCAGCGCGCATCCCCACCATGCCGGGCAGCACCCACGCCGACCCGACCACCCAGCGCAACGCCCTGCAATACGCCGAGGCCGTCGCCGTCCGCGGCTCGCCGCCGGGCTGCAAGCAGGAGGTGTTCACCGACACGCAGTTCGACGGCTACACCGGCCTGCCCAATCCCGACCTTACCAACCGCGATAGCCGGGCTTGGCGCGAGGTCTGGCTGCTCTCGGCCTGCGGCACGAACTACGTCATTGGGCTGACCTTCACGCCGAACGAGAAAGGCATCGAGCTGACCGCCACCAACCCGATCAAGCGGGGCTGATCCCCCACGCCCGACATTCTCACCTTCGGCTGCCGGCTGAACCTGGTGGAAAGCGAGGCGATCCGCGCCCTGCTGCCCGCCGGCGACCCGGCAGTCGTGGTCAACACCTGCGCCGTGACGGCGGAAGCGGAGCGGCAGGCGCGCCAGGCCATCCGCCGCACGGTGCGCGAGCGACCCGGCGCGCCCATCGTGGTGACCGGCTGCGCCGCCCAGCTGGACCCGGCGCGCTGGGCCCGGCTGCCGGGCGTGACCCGCGTGCTGGGCAACGCGGACAAGCTGCGCCCCGCCTCCTGGGCACCCGGCGCGCCCAGCCAGGTCAGCCCGGCCGAGGCCGCCGCCCCGCTCGCCGCCCCCGCCGGCTTCGTGTCCCACACCCGCGGCTTCGTGCAGGTGCAGGCCGGCTGCGACCACCGCTGCACCTTCTGCACCATCCCGTTCGGCCGCGGCCCCAACCGCAGCGTCCCCGTGGCGGAGGTGGCGGCGCAGGTGGCCGCCCTGGCTGACGGCGGCGTGCAGGAGGTGGTGCTGACGGGGGTGGACATCGCCAGCCACGCCGCCGGCATCGGCGCGCTGGCTGCCGCCGTGCTGCGCGCCGTGCCCGGCCTGCCCCGCCTGCGCCTGTCCTCGCTGGACCCGGCGGCCCTCGACCTGGCGCTGTGGGACCTGCTCGCCAACGAGCCCCGGCTGATGCCGCACCTGCACCTGTCCCTGCAATCCGGCGCGGACTTGGTGCTCAAGCGCATGCGCCGCCGCCACAGCCGCGCCGCCGCCCTGGCCGCCATCGCCCGCGCCCGCCAGCTGCGCCCGGGCCTGGCCATCGGCGCGGACCTGATCGCTGGCTTCCCGACCGAGACGGACGCGCTCGCCAGCGACACCGAGCGCTTCGTGGCGGAGGCGGCGATCCCCTACCTGCACGTCTTCCCCTACAGCGAGCGCCCCGGCACCCCCGCCGCCCGCATGCCGTCCGTGCCGGTGCCCGTGCGCCGGGAGCGCGCCGCCCGGCTGCGCCAGGCCGCCGCCACCCACGCCGCCGTGTTCCATCGCGCCCAGCTGGGCCAGGTGGTCCAAGTGCTGGCGGAGCGGGACGGGCGCGGCCATACCGAGCACTTCATCCCCGTGCGGCTGGATGCGGTGCCGGGTGCGCTGCTGCCGGCCCGGGTGGTCGCGGCCGACGTTTACGGTGTGCGGGCGGAGGCGGCTTGATGGCGCTCGGCGGCTTCTTCGGCAAGCTCAAGGCCGGGCTCAGCCGCTCCACCGAGAAGCTGGCCGGCGGGCTGGCCGCCACCTTCGCCCGCCGCACCCTGGACGACGACGCGCTGGCCGAGCTGGAGGAACTGCTGCTGGGCGCGGACCTCGGCCCGGCGGCGGCGGCGGACATCGTGGAGAATTTCCGCCAGAGCCGTTTCGGCCGGAGCGTCACCGATGCCGAGATCAAGCAGGCGCTGGCCGAGGAGATCGCCGCCATCCTGGAGCCGGTCGCCAAGCCCCTGGTGCTGGACCCGGCGCGCCAGCCGCACGTGGTGCTGGTGGTGGGGGTGAACGGCACCGGCAAGACCACCACCATCGGCAAGCTCGCCCTGCAGTACCGCGAGCAAGGGCTGCATCCGGTGCTGGTCGCCGGCGACACCTTCCGCGCCGCCGCGGTGGAGCAGCTGCAGGTGTGGGGCGAGCGCACCGGCGCACCGGTGATCGCCGGCCCGCCCAACGCCGACGCCGCCGGCCTCGCCTTCGACGCGCTGGCCCGGGCGCGCGCGGAAGGCGCGGACGTGCTGCTGATCGACACCGCGGGCCGGCTGCACAACAAGTCCGCCCTGATGGACGAGCTGTCCAAGATGATCCGCGTGCTGCGCAAGCAGGACCCGAGCGCACCGCATTCCGTGCTGCTGGTGGTGGACGCGACCACGGGGCACAACGCGCTGGAGCAGGTGCGCGTGTTCAAGGAGATGGTGGACGTGACCGGCCTCGTGGTCACCAAGCTGGACGGCAGCGCCCGCGGCGGCATCGTGGTGGCGCTGGCTGAGGATTACGGCCTGCCGGTCCACGCGGTGGGGGTGGGCGAGCAGGCGGGCGACCTGCGGCCGTTCGACGCGATGGACTTCGCACGCGGGCTGGTGGGAGCCTGAGCCAAGCATGGGGCTTCGCCCCAGACCCCACCAGAGGACGAAGTCCTCTGGACACCTGGTTATAGTACCAGGGGTCAAGGGGACTTCGTCCTCTTGCGGGGTGCAGGACAGAGCCCTGCTAGCCTGGCGTCAGCGTCAGCAGCACGGTGCGCCGGTAATGGTAGTCCGCCCCGTCACCCGGCTGCCCGAAGGTGGCCAGGGCGCCATCCGTCAGCAAGTTGGGCAACGAGTAGGGCGTCTGCTCGGCCACATCGACCGCGCTGGCCGGCAAGTAGCCCGGCTTCGTGCAGGTAATCCGGATGTCCAGGTCGTTCTTGGCCGCCACCGCAAGGCGGCCCGGCGTGTCGCCGACCGTGCCGAGGGTGACGCCGCCGCGGTCCGCCGTGCAGGCGGCCCCGGCCGGCGCGGTTCGCACGGCGATGACCTCGCCGCCCCCGCCGCACGCTGCGAGCAGCAGGCACAGGAGGGTGGGATGCAGGCTCTTCACGCCGCCAGTCAGTAGCGCCAAGCTGCGGCGGCAACAAGGATGACCCCCGATGCCGATGCGCTTCGTGGCGGCGAACGGCCTGCGCTTTGAGGTCGAGGAAACCGGCGGCGGCGACCACCTCGCCCTGTGCCTGCACGGCTTCCCGGAGCACCTGGTAAGCTGGCGCAACCAGGTCCCGCTGCTGGCGGAGCTGGGCTACCGGGTGTGGGCGGTGAACCAGCGCGGCTACGGCGCCAGCAGCCGGCCCGAAGGCATCGAGCCCTACGCCCTGCGCCACCTGCTGGCGGACGTGGCGGCGCTGATCGACGCCTCCGGCGCACGCCGGGTCACGCTGGTAGCGCATGACTGGGGGGCGATGGTGGCCTGGTGCTTCGCAGCCGGGCGCATTCGCCCGATCGAGCGGCTGGTCATCATGAACGTGCCGCACCCGCTCTGCTTCCGCGCCGCGCTGAAGCACTGGCGGCAGCGGCGCAAGTCCTGGTACGTCGCGTTCTTCCAGCTCCCGGTGCTGCCGGAGCGGATGCTGGCCGCCAACGGCGGGGCGGCCGTGCGCCGCATGATCCGCGGCCTGCCCATCCCGCCGGACGTGGTGGACACGTACGCCCGCCAGATTGCCGAACCCGGCGCGGCCACCGCCATGCTGAACTGGTATCGCGCCGCCCGCCTGACCGAAGGCGTCTCTCGGCTGGACACCCCGATCGAGGTCCCCACGCTAGTGATATGGGGCGAGGCGGACGTGGCGCTGGACCTGATCTGCCTGTACGGCACCGAGCGCTATGTGACGGACCTGCGCATCGAGCGGCTGCCCGGCATATCCCACTGGGTGCAGCAGCACGCGCCGGAACGGGTGAACGCGCTGCTGCGGGGGTTTCTGCCTCCGGGGGTGCAAACGCCCTAAGCCAGCACCACCACATTATAGGCCCTGTGCAGCGCCAGCCGCCGCACGGCGCCCGTCTTGCCGCGCAGCGCCTGCTTCGGCCCGAACGACTTGGTGACGTGGGCAACCTGCACGAGGTCGGCAGCGGTCCCGGTCAAGCTTCCCATCCCTGCTAAACGGACGCCTCGCTGGCTGTATGCGCCTTCCGTCCCGCCGCGCTCAACCGGTAGGTGCCGCGCTCCACCCGCTCGAACCAGCCGTACACGTTGCGCAGCAGGATGTCCGGCGCCTCCGGCACGGTGGCGGCCAGCGCCCGCGTCGTCGCCGGGCCGTGCTGCAAGGCGGCGGCGCAGGCCAGGGCGCGCTGGCGGTAGGCCGTCATGATCGCGCGCCCCACCGAGCCGCCCGGCGTCGGGTCGCCCTGGCGGCGGGCGTGCTCGCGCAGCAGGCGGGCGCGGCGGGGGGCGTTGGGGCGGGGGCGGTAGGACGCCGGGTCCGCCAGCACCTCCACCCTGGCCCCGTCCACCGCCAGCAGCCCCAGGCCGAGCAGGTGGCAGAGCTTGACCGCCCGGCGGTCGCGGTCCCGCCCGCGCCGAGTGCGGGGCACGGCCAGCCACACGGCGTCCGCCACCGCCATGCGGTCCGCCGCCTGCAGCAGCAGGTCGAGGGTGAAGCCGCGCTTCAGCTCGCACACCACCAGCACCGGCGGCTCGCCCGCGCGCACCGCCACCACGTCGCAGCCGCCCACCTCGCCCTTGGCGGTGAAGCCCTGCGCTTCGAGAAAGGCTTTCACGGCGGCGTAGAGCGCGGTTTCGGAGGCCATGCCTTGCGCAGTCCTGTCCTCTGACGGGGTTTGGGGCGGAGTGGGTCAAGGTTCCGCTCGCCTCCTAAAGGCGAGTGGAATACGCACGGAGGGGGCGCCCCGAATCTGCCCGCTAGTGGAACGCCGCGACATCGGATACGCAACGGTGAGCTAATTCAAAAAGACCATCCGAGGAAACCCTATGTTCCACCAGTTGCTGACGCCGGTCGCCGGCAGCCTGCCGCTTTCCTTTGCCGTCGCCATTCTGCCGATCGTCACCGTGCTGGTCATGCTGGGTGTGCTGCGCCGGCCGGCCTGGCAGGCCTCGCTGGGCGGGCTGGTCGTGGGCTTCCTGGTGGCGGTGCTGGCCTGGCGCTTCCCGGTCGGGCTGGCGCTGGAGAGCATCGCCGCCGGCGCGGTGTTCGGGCTGTGGCCCATCATGTGGATCGTGTTCAACGCCCTGCTGCTCTACAACATCGCCGTCGACTCCGGCCGTTTCGACGCGTTCCGGGACTGGATCCTCAACCACCTGCCGAACGACCGCCGGGTGGTGCTGGTGGTGATCGGCTTCTGCTTCGGCTGCCTGCTGGAAGGCATCTCCGGCTTCGGCACGCCCGTCGCCATTACCAGCGCGTTGCTGATCCTGGTCGGCTTCCCGCCGCTCGAGGCCCTGACGTTCACGCTAATCTTCAACACCGCCCCCGTGGCGTTCGGCGCGCTCGGAGCCCCGGTGACGGTGCTGGGCCAGGTCACGGGGCTGTCCCCGGTGACGCTGGGCGCCATGATCGGCCGCCAGCTGCCGTTCCTGGCCATGCTGCTGCCGTTCTACGTCATGGCGATCTACGGCGGCCTGCGCTCGGTGCGGGCGCTGTGGCCGGTGCTGCTGGTGGCCGGCGGCAGCTTCGCCGCCGGGCAGTTTGTGGCCTCCAACTATCTCGACTACGCGCTGACCGACGTGCTGTCCTCGCTCACCGCGCTGGTGGTGACGCTGCTGTTCCTGCAAGCCTGGCAGCCCGTCCCTGACCCGGCGTTCAGCGTGCGCGGCCGCATGGCGCTGCCAGTGGGCGCGGACGTGGTGCGGACCTCCAGCCCCGTGCCCGCCTGGCAGGGCTGGCTGCCCTGGGTCGTGGTCTCCGCCGTCGTGATCGCCTGGACCCACTTCAAGGTGTTCGCCATCAGCCAAAAGGCCATCGAGTGGCTTGGGCTGCACAACCAAGTGCTGATCACGCTCTACAAGGACCGGCCGTACGCCGCGGTCTGGACGTTCCAGCCGCTCGGCACCGGCACCGCCATCCTGCTGGCGGACCTCATCGTGGCAGCCTGCGTCGGCATGGGGCCGGCCCGGTTCGTGCGCGCCATCGTCGCCACCTGGCGGCAGAGCCGCATCGCCATCCTCACCGTGGCGCTGATCATCGGCCTGGCCTACCTGATGAACTACTCCGGGCTGAACTACACGCTGGGCCTGGGCGTCGCCTCCGTGGGTATCCTGTTCCCGCTGGTCTCGCCGTTCCTCGGCTGGGTGGCGGTGTTCCTGTCCGGCAGCGACACCTCCGGCAACGCCCTGTTCGGCAACTTGCAGGTGGTGGCGGCCAACCAGCTGGGGCTGAACCCGGTGCTGATCGCAGCCAGCAACTCCTCCGGCGGCGTGATGGGCAAGATGATCTCGCCGCAGAACATCGCCACCGGCGTGTCGGTGACGGATCTCAAGGGCCAAGAGGGCGTGGTGTTCGCCCGCACGTTCAAGCACAGCATCGCGCTCACCCTGTTGCTGGGCGGGCTGGTGGTGCTTCAGCAATACGTGCTGAGCTGGATGATTCCCTGATGCTTTTCCCGCCCTCTGCTGCTTGCGGAAAAGGGCGGGGGTGAGAGCGGGCGAAGACCGCCGCTTGAGGCTCCTGCCGCGAAAAGCTGCGCTACTTCGCCGCCAGGGGCGACCGGTCGAACTGAGCCAGCAAATCCGCCGGGTCACGGTACACCGCGATGCACCCGGCCTCGCGCAGCTCCGCCTCGGACCAGCCGCCGCACAGCATCCCGATGCTGCGCAGCCCGGCCTTGCCCGCCGCCTCGGCGTCGTACGGCGTGTCGCCCACCACCACCGCGTCCGCCGCCTGCACCGCGTCACCCAGCTTGCGCAGGGCGGCCTGGAAGATGTCCGGGTGCGGCTTGCTCTTCTCCGCATCATTGGAGCTGGTCTCGATCTCGACCAGGTCCTCGATGTTGGTCAGCTTCTTATAAACCTGCAGCTCCTCGCCCTTGGCGGAGGAGGCCAGCGCGATGCGCAGCCCGGCGGCCTCGATGCGCTGGAGCAGCTCGCGCACCTGCGGGAAGGACTTGATCTGCGGCAGGTAGCGCTCCTGCAGGATGTCGCCGCGGCGCTTCTGCAGCGCCTCGCCCTTCGCCGCGATCTCCGCCTGGTCCAGGAACACCGGCAGCAGCTGGTCACCGCCCTTGCCGATCTGGCGGCGCGCATCCGCGAAGCTGACGGCGTGGCCGAACTCCCCGAACGCATCCACCCAGGCTTGGGCATGCAGCCCCACGCTGTCCACCAGGGTGCCGTCCACGTCGAAGATCACTGCTTTGGGCATGTCCGTCACTCCTGGCGACGTCCTGCCAACGCGGCCGGGGCGGTCCGGGTTCGGCTCAGCCAGCCTCCGCCACGAAGGCGCGCACGATGTCCTCGAAGCCGGCATCGGCGGTGAAGCCGAGCGCGCGGGCGGTCTCAGCGGAGAACGCGCCGGGCCAGGAGGCGACGATGGCCTCGACCGCCGGGTCCGCCTGCATCCGCACCCTGTCCGCCACCGCGTCCCCGCACACGCGGCGCAGCGCCCGCAGCATTTCCGCCACCGTGACGGACAGCCCCGGCATGTTGAGCACCCGGCGGGCCAGCGGCCCCGTCAGCGCCGCCGCCGGCAGATCCGCGCCGTGCAGGATATTGCGCACCGCCTGACCCGGCGACATCACCCACAGCACCGTCTCCGCCGGCACCGGGCAGGTCGCCTCCACGCCGCGCACCGGCTCGCGGATGATGCCGCTGGCGAAGGAGGAGGCGGCGCGGTTGGGCAGGCCGGGGCGCACCACGACCGTGGGCATGCGCAGGCTGCGCCCGTCCACGAAGCCGCGGCGGCTGTAGTCGGCCAGCAGCAGGTCGCACACCGCCTTCTGCATCCCATACGAGCTGCGCGGCTCCCAGACCTGGCTGTCCGGCACCACGGCGGGCAACGCGCCGCCGAACACGGCGACCGAGCTGGTGGTGACCAGCCGCGCGCCGGGGGCTACAGCGCGGACGCGGTCCAGCACCGCCTGGAACGCGCGCAGGTTGACCGCCATGCCGAGGTCGAACTCCTGCTCCGCCTGGCCGGACACGATGGCAGCCAGGTGGAACACGACGGAGGTCTGCCCGTCGATCACGGCGGCGACCTGGGCGGGATCGGTGATGTCCCCGGCGACGGCGCGGACGCGCCCGTCAGGTGCATCGTCCCGCGTCACGTCAAAGGCGGTGACCTGCTCGATCGGCTCGCCGCACAGGCTGCCGCGGTCGAGCAGGGCGCGGATCAGCCGGCGGCCCAGGAAGCCGTTGGCCCCGGTGACGACGATGCGCATGGTTGTCCTCTCCTTTCGGGCTGGTATTCGCATTCCGTCCGTCGCAAGGGTGTCGAGGCCTGCCTTGCAGTGTACTCCCGGCGCATGTGAGGCATTGTGACTGAGAAGCTGCGTATCGATAAGCAGTTCGTTCTACGTTCCCACATGCGGACAGAGTCTCAGCAACTCCTGCATGTAGGCCGCGAACGCGTCCGCCGCCTCCTGGCTGCGGATCATCACCACGTTCTCGGCGTTGCGGGTCGCGTTGCTGGAGAAGTTGAAGCGCCGGTCACCACCGTCGCATCGCACACCGCCAGCTTGTCGTGCATGAAGCTGTGCGGCGTGTCGGCGCCGTAGGGCAGCGACGGCTTGGAGTGCATCAGCGGGGCCAGGGCGGCGAACAGCTGCGCCTTGCCCTGCGCAGGACTTCCCTTGCCGCTGCCAGCCTTGGACCAGTCCTTTACCACACCCGCCATCTCCGACCCGTCGAACACCCCCCCGAACTTCGCCACCTGGTGCGCCCGGTCGGCCATGGAGCCGAGCACCGCACCCGACGAGATCACCATGCAGGCCACCAGCAGCCGGTTCTTCGCGGCGCCGATCGCCGAGGCGATGTCCGTGTCGATTTGCCGGCCCTGGCCCGGCGAGAACGCCACTCGCACTTGCATGCCGTCGATCGTCACCGTGCCCGTGTCGTCCCGGCCGGAGTTGGCGATCTTGCCGCTGTCCCACATCTCGCCGAAATCGTTGGCGTAGAACCGCGCCAGCTCGGGGGCGCGCTCGAACACGACGATGGCGTTCTCCTGCAGGGACCACGCGTCGTTGGTGAAGTTGGTCGAGCCGGTCAGCACGGCAGCGCTCGGCAGGGTGCCGTCCTGCACGATGTACTTGCTGTGCATCAGCTGCGCGCCGGGGTCGATCGGCTCGCCGTGCACCGGCGGCTCCAGCTCGGCCGTGTCCTCGATGCCGCGGCGCAGCACCGCCGGGTGCATCCGGCCCACGAAGGCAGCGGTGCCAGGCGGCGCGGGGTCGTCGCCCAAGGCTGCGAACACGTCCGGCGTGCGGTCCGTCCTGGCGTGGTGGTAGGCGATGCGCACGTCCAACCCGGCGGCGGCGCGCTCGTTCAGCGCGCCGACCAGCAGCTCGCCCGCTTGGCCGGCGAGGCGGAAATCGTAAATGGCGATGTGTAGGCTGAACGTGGCCGCACGGATGAAGTCGGCGAGGATGCGGCCCACCGCCACGGCCTGCGCGTCCTGCTCCGGGGTGGCGGGGGCGCCGGCCTTGACCGTCCCCACCTGATTCAGCAGATGGGCGGTGATCTGCTTGGCCGGCCCGAACTGGTGCGTTTGCAAGCCCATTTTGGATGCTCCGTTGTGCGACGGTGACAAAGTGCGGCAGCGCGGGCCGACTTTGCGTGAAACATCGGTGGCATCCACACGCCATGGCACCCGCTGCCGCAGCGCAGCAGGCGCATGCTTGACCTGCCCCGCCCCGGGAGCCACTTAACCGCCATGTCCACCCGCGTCCTCATCGACCACCGTGCCGGCGGCATTCTCCGGGACACGGAGGCCAGGGCCCTCCGGCATCCGGAGAAGGCCAATCGCCCGGATGCGCCCGCCTTGCGCAAGCCGGACTGGATTCGCGTGCGCGCGCCCAACCACCCGACCTACCACGAGACCCGGGCGCTGATGCGGGAGAACCGCCTCGTCACCGTGTGCGAGGAGGCCGCCTGCCCCAACATCGGCGAGTGCTGGTCCCAGCGCCACGCCACCATGATGATCATGGGTGGCACCTGCACCCGCGCCTGCGCCTTCTGCAACGTCGCCACCGGACAGCCGGACCCGCTGGACGCCACGGAGCCGGCCCGGGTGGCGGACGCGGTGGCCAAGCTCGGCCTGCGCCACGTCGTCATCACCTCGGTGGACCGGGATGACCTGCCGGACGGCGGCGCAGCCCACATCGCCGCCGTGATCCGCGCCATCCGCGCCGCCGCGCCGGGCACCACGGTCGAGGTGCTGACGCCCGACTTCCTGCGCAAGCCGGGCGCCGTCGAGCTGGTGGTGGCGGCCCGGCCGGACGTGTTTAACCACAACCTGGAGACGGTGCCGCGGCTATACCCGGCCATCCGGCCCGGCGCGCGCTACTTCCAGTCCCTGCGACTGCTGGACCAGGTCAAGGCGCTGGATCGGACCATCTTTACCAAGTCCGGCATGATGGTGGGCCTGGGCGAGGCCAAGGGCGAGATCGGCCAGGTGATGGACGACATGCGGATGGCCGACGTGGACTTCCTCACCCTCGGCCAATATTTGCAGCCAACGCCGAAGCACGCCGCGGTGGACCGCTTCGTGACGCCGGACGAATTCGCCGGCTATGCCAGCCTGGCCCGCGCCAAGGGCTTCCTGATGGTGTCCGCCACCCCGCTCACCCGCTCGTCCTACCACGCCGACAGCGACTTCGCCGCCTTGCAGGCCGCCCGCAGGAGCCACCCCTAAGTGCCGACCCACGCCGAGCATAAACTGGTGCCCTACACCGCCGAGCAGATGTTCGACCTAGTGGCCGACGTGGGGCACTACCACGACTTCTTGCCCTGGTGTGCTGCCTCCGTGGTGAAGAGCCGCACGGAGACCGACCTGGAGGCGGACCTCAAGATCGGCTTCGGGCCGTTCCGCGAGGGCTTCACCAGCCGGGTGGTGCTGGACCGCCCTCACACGGTGAACGTGAAGTATGAGGACGGCCCGTTCCGCTATCTGAATAACCAGTGGACCTTCACCCCGGTGAACAACGGCTGCCGGGTTGACTTTTTCGTCGATTTCGAGTTCCGCAGCCGCATGCTGCAATCCGCGATCGGCGTCGTGTTCAACCAGGCGGTGCAGGCCATGGTCAACGCGTTCCTCAAGCGGGCCCGGACGATCTACGGGCGGCCCACCGCCACCGTGAGCGTCACCCCCGTGCCGGCCAAGGCCTGATGACCTACGCCCCGCCGCCGCACCGCTCCGGCGTGCCGGTCCGCGTCAACCTGTACTCGGACACCCAGACCCGGCCCAGCGCCGCCATGAAAGCCGCCATGATGGAGGCGGAGGTCGGCGACGAGCAGAACGGCGACGACCCCACCATCAACCGGCTGTGCGAGCGGATGGCCGCCCTGCTCGGCAAGCAGGCGGCGATGTTCCTGCCCACGGGGACGATGTGCAATCAGGTCGCCATCCTGGTGCAGTGCCGCCCTGGCGACGAGATTCTGGCGCACTACACCGCCCACATCCTGACCAGCGAGGGCGGCGCGCCGGGTGCGCTCGCCGGCGCCAGCATCACCGGGCTGCCCGGCCCGGACGGCCGGTTTGATGCCGACGCGGTGCGCGCTGCGATCCGGCCGCGCTCGCGCTACAGCCCGCCGCAGGCCATGCTCGCCACCGAGCAGACCGCCAACTTCGGCGGCGGCACCGTCTGGAGCCCGGACGCGCTGAACGAGGTGGCCGCGGTGGCGCACGAGCACGGCCTAGTTACCCACATGGATGGGGCGCGGCTGATGAACGCCGTCGTCGCCACGGGGGTGCCGGCGGCCGAGATGGTGGCAGGCTACGACACGGTGTGGCTGGACTTCACCAAGGGGCTGGGGGCGCCGCTGGGCGCCGTGCTGGCCGGCACGGAAGCATTTATCGGCGAGGCCTGGCGCTGGAAGCAGCGCATGGGCGGGGCGCTGCGCCAGGGTGGACTGTGCGCCGCCGCCTGCCTACACGCGCTGGACCACAACATCGACCGGCTGGCCGAGGACCACGTCAACGCCAAGGCGCTGGCGCGCGGCCTGGCGCAGGTGCCGGGGCTGGCGGTACGTGCGCCGGAAACCAACCTGGTCTACATCGACACCTCGGACGCCGGGTTTGACGCCGACGAGCTGGCCCGGCGGGCCGCACATCATGGCGTGTTGATTTCGGTCATGGGGCATCATATGGCTCGTGCTTGCACCCATCTCGACGTGTCCGCCGCGCAGGTGGAGGATGCTTTGGGCGTGTTCCGCGCCGTCGCCGCCTGATGTCCTTGTAGGAGCTGCTCATGCGTTGGTCTGCCGCCGCCCTCTTCCTCCTGCTCACCGGCGCCGCCCAGGCGCAGGCGCCGCTCACCGGGACCACGGCGCCGCTCGGCTCCCCCACCGTCGGCGGCGACCAGGCAGCCCCGGTAGCGGCTCCCTCCGGGCCGGCCCCCAAGCATCACCGCCGCACGCTGGAGCAGCGGTTCGATGAGGCCAACACCACCCATGACGGCCACCTGACGGAAGAGCAGGCCCGCGCCAGCATGCCGTCTGTGGCGCGGGACTTCGCGGCGATCGACACCGGCCACGCCGGCTACGTGACCCTGCAGCAGATTAAGGACCACACCCACGCCAAGCGCGCCGCCCGCCGCGCCGCCAAGGCGCAGTGACGGGGTGGCGGACGAGTCCGGCTCGGCGGAGGCGGTGGCGTTCCGCCTGATGGAGAAGGTGCTGCAGACCAGCCCGGCGCTGCGCAAGGAGGAGTTGCTGAAGCTGTACGCCGAGTGCCTGGCGACGGTGCGCGGCCCGGTGGCCGAGGACCTATTGGCCGCCCTCAGCCTGGAAGAGTGACGCCGGACGCAGCCGTTGCATCCCGCGCCCCGCGCCTGCGTTGCAATGCCACATCGATGGAGGCTGGCGGCGTGGTCAAGCAGAACGAGGGGCGCACCGCGCTGGTGGAACTCAGCTTCGCCTTCATGGGGGTGCTGAAGCTGACTGGGCTAGAGGCCGGCCTGTTCCGTCGCTGGGGGCTGACCCGGCGTCAGATGCGCAACGTCGGTGCCGTCGAGACCCTCGGGGCTTTGATGGTGGCCAACACGCCCACTCGGCCGCTCGGTGCACTTGGTCTGGCCGCGATTTCGGCCGTCATGCTCGCGGTGGAGGTCCGCAACCGGGAAACCGAGCTGGTGCTGCCGCGCCTGGCCTTGACCGCGCTCGCCGCCATGACGGCCCTGGCCGCGGGACAGGCCCTGGCGCAGACGCCGGCCGCGCCCAGCGACGGTATCGAACGGGACCGCTAGGTGGCGCTGTCCCGCCGTGTCCTGCTGGCCGCCGGGTCGGCCGCCGCGCTGGCCCGCCCGGCGATCTTGCGCGCCCAGGGCAACGCCCCTTTCCGCATCGGCGAGATCAACAGCTACTCGACGCAGCCGGCGTTCGCCGGGCCCTACCGCAAGGGTTGGGAGATGGCGTTGGCGCACATCAACGACCTAGGCGGGCTGAACGGGCGCACGATGGAGTTCGTCTCGCGCGATGACGCCGGGTTGCCGGAGAACGCGGTGCGGCTGGCGGGCGAGTTGCTGGATCAGAAGGTGGACCTGCTGGCGGGCGGCTTCTCGTCCGAGGTGGGATTGGCGCTCAGCGACTTCGCGTTGCAGCACAAGAAGCTCTACGTGGCGGGCGCGCCGCTGGCCTCCGCCCTGGTGTGGGAAAAAGGCAATCGCTACACCTACCGGCTGAGCCCCTCGACCTTCCAGCAGGCGGCCATGCTGGTGGAGACGGTGCTCACCATGCCTGCGCGGACCTGGGCGACGGTGGCGCCGGACGATGCCTATGGCCGCTCGGCGGTGAAGTGGTTCCGCCAACAGTTGCAGGGTCGCCGGGCGGATGTGCGGTTCGTGGGGGAGCAGTGGGTCGTGCCGGGCCAGTTCGACGCCCGTGCCGTGGTGGCGGGGCTCGCGCAGCCGGCGCCGGACGCGATCTTCAACGCCCTATTCGGCGCCGACTTGCTGGCCTTCGTGCGCGAGGGCGGCGCGCAAGGGCTGTTCGGCGGGCGTACGGTCGCGTCCATGCTGACGGGGGAGCCGGAGTACCTTGAGCCCCTGGGCAAGCTGGCGCCGGCCGGCTGGATCGTCACCGGCTACCCCTGGGACCTCTCGGACGAGCCGAGCAACAAGCAGTTTGTGCTGGACTATACCCAGCGCACGCACGAGGCGCCGCGCATGGGGTCCGCCGTAGGATTCGCGCTGGTGAACGCCATCGCGTCCGGCATCCTGAAATCGGGCGGGACAGATTCCGAGGCGATGGCGGACGGGTTTGCGGAAGCCGGGTTCACGACGCCGTTCGGCATCAACCAGTTCCGTGGCATCGACCATCAGAGCACGATGGGGACGTATGTCGGCCAATTGGCCGTTCAGGACGGCAAGGGCGTGATGACCGAGTGGCGCTACGTGGACGGGGCAACAGTGATGCCGCCCGACGACGTGGTGCGCCAGCTGCGTCCGGCTTGAGCGCTCAGCCGTCCTTCTGCATCGCCTGCTCCGCCTTGTCCTCCATCCGTGTTTCGTTGCGACGGAGCATGAAGACGGCTGTGATGACCACAATAGCTGCGACCAGGCCCAAGCCGATGCCTACTGGGCCTTCCAGCCGGCTCATCGCGTTGCCCATCAGGTAGGCGCCGACGCCATACAGCGTGGCCCACGCTACCCCGCCGACCGCGTTCCACAGCAGGAACGTCTTCCAGCCCATATGATTTGCCCCGGCCAGCAACGCCACGAAGGTGCGCAGAATGGCGAGGAAGCGGCCGACGAAGACGACCTTGCCGCCTTGGGTCTGGAACAGGTAGCGCCCCAGGGTCAGGCGACGGTCGTTCAGCCCGACATGGCGGCCGTAGCGGCGCAGCAGCGGGAAGCCGGCCCAGCGCCCGATCAGGTAGCCGAAGTTGTCGCCCATGATCGCCCCGGCGACGGCGGCGACGATCACGCCTGCGATGTGCAGCTTGCCCGTGGTGGCGCAATACACTGCAGCCGCGATGATCAGGCTCTCGCCCGGAAGCGGCAGCCCCATGGCTTCCAGGCCGATCACGACGAAGACCAAGCCGTAGCCGTACTCGCCGAGCATGTGCTCCAGGCCGGCCTTGCTGAGCAGGCTCATCCCCGGATGGCGGCCAGGCTGCGGCGGGCCGTGCCGTCCGGCGCGAAGTTCGCCGGGTCAAGCCAGGTGGCCAGCGCGTCGCGGCAGGCCGGCCACTCGCTGGCCAGGAGGGAGAAGCTCGCCGTGTCCCGCAGCCGTCCCTTCACCACCCGATCGGCGCGCAGGATCCCCTCCGGCTGGAAGCCCAGCCGCGCCGCGGCCCGGCGGGAAGGGGCGTTGAGCGCGTGGCAGCGCCAGACCAGGCGGCGGTAGCCCAGCTCGTCGGCAGCCAAGCGCAGCAACAGGAACATCGCCTCCGTGGCGGCGCGGGTGCGCTGCATCCGGGGGGCGAACCAGATGTGGCCCAGCTCGATGGCGGCGTGCGCCGGGTCCATGGCCATGAGGCAAATCCAGCCTAAGACGAGTCCGGTGGCGACCGGGCGGACGGCCCAGGCCATCGGGTCGTGCGTGGCGGCGAAAGCGGCGACGTGCTGCGCCATGGCAGCTTGGTCGGGGAATGGGCCGTATAACATGTAGGCCCATGAGTCGTCTGCACCTTGCGCGGCCTGCCAGAGCTCCGCCGCGTGGCGGGCATGCAACGGCTCTAGCTCCACGTCCCGCCCGCGCAGCCGCACCCGGGCGGGCAGCGGGCGGGGCGTGGCGTCCACCGGCGGCCCGAGTGGCGGCCCAAGTAGCGACCCTGGCGCGTCTGGCTCGACAAGGATCATGGTTTTGCCTTACACAACAGCCCCGGCAACAGCCCTGGATCAGCCAGCGCGTTTCCTCGGAGGCCACTCACGATGACACGCGCCGCCCTCATGCTCACTGCCCTCGCTGCCACCCTGTCCGTGGCGGCACGTGCCGAAACGGTGACCTTCCATGGCATGATGAGCCCGGAAAGCGAAGTCCCCGCGAAGACGACGGACGGCAAGGGCAGCTTCACCGGCAAGCTCGACACCAGCACCAAGGTGTTGGATTACACCCTCGACTACTCCGGCCTGACTGGCCCCGCCACCGCGGCCCACTTGCACGGCCCAGCGCCGGTCGGCAGCAACGCCGGCGTGCTGGTGCCGTTCGCCCCGCCGCTCACCAGCCCGATCCACGGCCAGGTCACGCTCACGGACGACCAGGTGGCGGACATGATGGACGGCATGACCTACGCCAACCTGCACACGGCCGCGAACCCTGGCGGCGAGCTGCGCGGCCAAGTCTCCAAGTAGCGGCTTTCCGGCGGCGGCCAGCTTGGCATCGCATCCGGCTTGGTCGCCCCGCGCAGGTGGATGTCAGCCGCCCGCCTTGGACACCTGGTCCAACACTGCGCCTTCCGAAAGCAGTTGCGGCAGCACCTCGGGGGGATGGCCGGGTGGATAGAACAGATAGAGCGGCACCCCATCGCGGCCATTTTGCCGCAGGAAGTCCGAGATGGCCGGGTCCTTGCGCGTCCAGTCGCCCTTGAGATACGCGACATGGCCCTGGGCGAAGGCGCGTCGCACGGTTTGCGGCGCAAGGGCAATGCGCTCGTTTACCAGGCAGGACAGGCACCATGCTGCCGTCATGTTGACGAACACGGGGCGGCCCTCGCTGCGCAACTCGGCAAGGCGGGTCGCCGTGAAAGGCTCGCTCGGCTCCGCAGGCGAGGCGCCGATGAAGAGCAGGGACGCCGTCCCAAGCATGGTGGCGACGGCCAGGCCGTGGGCCCACGACCGGCCGCGGCCGGCACTGGACTGGGCCGCCCGGAGCAGCCAAGCGGCGAACCCGACGCCGAGCAGCCCGACAACACTGGTGAGCACGCCGTCTGACCCGGATTGCTGGCTGACCACCCAGACCAGCCAGGCTGTCGCCGCATACATGAGGAAAGCCAGCGCTTGCTGCACCGTGGCCATCCAGCGGCCAGGCCGGGGAAGCAAGGATGCGGCACGCGGAATGACTGCGATGGCTGCGTAAGGCGCCGCGAGGCCAACCCCCATGGCGGCGAACACCAGCAACGCGACCGGCACCGGGGCTGTCAGGGCACCGGCGATGGCAGCGCCCAT
This sequence comes from uncultured Acetobacteraceae bacterium, assembly GCA_964235495.1. GTDB lineage: Bacteria > Pseudomonadota > Alphaproteobacteria > Acetobacterales > Acetobacteraceae > LMUY01. Next base: position 46,224 of record CAXSAX010000021.1, read on the forward strand.
GAACGAGGCGGTGCAGGGGGTTGCGACCACCACGGCGAGCAACCCGGTGAAGAAGCTGCCGAGATGGCCTTGCCGGTTCGCGAGCGACTGGCCCATGCCGGCCGCGGATTGACCGACCGCGAAGACGCCCGACATGTTGAGGCCGGTTGCGAACAGCAACCAGGCGACTGCCGTGACGAACACGGGGGACTGGAACTGGAAACCCCAGCCGACCGATTGTCCCGTCTGCCGCAAGATGACGAAGGCGCCGCCCAGTGCGGTGAACGCGACCACCACGCCCAGGGTGTAGCTTGCAGCCTGCGCGCGGATGGCCTGGCGGTTCCCGCCCGACATCCGCGCCAAAGCCATCGCCTTCATGGCAAGGACTGGAAACACGCAGGGCATGAGGTTGAGCAGCAGTCCGCCCGCCAGGGCCAGGGCCAGCAGAGTGGCTATGGCGTGATTGGGGGCGCTGCTTGCCAGCCGGCGTGCCGTCACCGTGTAGGCGTGGATCGATCCAGCCATGTCTTGCAGAGTGACGACGCCTGACAAGTCGGCGGTGGTCACGGCCTGTCCACTCAATGTCAAGGATAGGCGTAGAACGCTCCCGTCGATGCAGGGCCGTTGTGGGCGGGAGGTTTCCACCAGCCCGTCCTCGGAGGGGAAAAACTCAGCGTTCTGGATATTTGCGGGGAGCGCCGAGCCGGACAACGACAGCATGCCGTTCTGGTCGATGCTGGCCTGGAAGGGCGCTGCGACGGGGCTATGGGAAGCTGCCGTTGCGAACAACGGTGCCTGCGGTGAGGATGAGGGCTGACCTGCAGGCAAGTTCAGGGTGAAGTCTGCATCCTCGGGAATGCAGATGTCACGGCAGACGAGCCAGCTTGCGTGGGCCTGCAACGGGAACGGAGCGACGCCGGGCTTGATGGCCACCGGCAAGACGACATCGCCCTGGTAGGCGTAGGCGACCAACTCGCCTTCCGTGATGCGCTCTGGCGTCGGCCACTGGATCGGCTCGGCAACGCTGCCAGGCGGCAGGGCGAACGTTAGGTCCGGTGCGACGCCTGCGGCTCCTGGATTATGCCAGTACGTATGCCAGCCCGGGGCCATGCGCAGGCGCAGGCCGGCGTGGAAGGTTTGACCCGGCGTGACTCGCTCGCTGTCGGTCACCAAGGTCGCAGTAGTGTGGCGCGAGGCGACGGCGGCGCTTTCCAAGGCTGAAGCAGGGCTGATCCCAGCATTCAGGGCTGCCCAAAGAATGGCGGCGTGGCCAAGCCACCGTCCTGCCGAGGCAGCCGCACAGAGGAAGGCCGGTCTGGGACGGTTCAACCGCCCAGGCTGCCTGGTCCGCGTTGGCCGATCATGGCCAGCACCTCGCGTCGCGTTTCCGGGTTCGTGCGGAAGGCACCGAGCATGCGGCTGGTGACCATGGCGACGCCGGGTTTGTGCACGCCGCGTGTGGTCATGCACTGGTGGTTAGCCTCAATCATCACTGCGGTGCCTTTCGGTTGCAGCACGCTGTTGATGGTGTCGGCAATCTGTGCCGTCAGCCTCTCCTGAATCTGCAACCGCTTGCTGAAGGCGTCCACCACACGGGCCAGCTTACTGATGCCAACGACACGCTGGCTGGGCAGGTAGGCGACATGGGCCACGCCGATGATGGGGACCATGTGGTGCTCGCAATAGCTTTCCAGTCGGATATCGCGCAGCAAGATAATCTCGTCGTAGCCGTCAACTTCCTCGAAGGTCCGTTCCAGAAGGCCGACTGGATCAATATCGTAGCCGGCGAAGAGCTCGCGGTAAGACCGGGCAACCCGGGCTGGGGTATCACGCAGCCCCTCGCGCGCCGGGTCATCTCCGGCCCAGCGAAGCAATGTCCGCACAGCAGCCTCCGCCTCGGCTTGGGATGGCTTTGCGGATGCCTGCATGTCCAATTCGTTTGGTCCCATACCGTGTGGTGCGCACAAGCCAGCGCCTTAGTCCACCGAGGCTGCTAGTGAACAGGGCCCTTGCTGTAGGGGCTGTCCAAGCTGAAGGGCGGCACAACGACGTCGAACGCTTCGCCCGAGGAAGTGCAGACCATGTGATATAGGCCGCGCATAAAACCGGTCGAGGTGTTGAGAGGCGTGCCAGAGGTGTACTCGAAGCTACCCCCCGGCTCCAAGACGGGTTGCTCGCCGATGACCCCGGGCCCTTTGACGTCAAAGGTTCTTCCTAGGCCATCGGTGATATGCCAGGTGCGGCTCATCAACTGCACGACTTCCTGACCAGTGTTGTGGATGCGCACTTGATAGGCCCAGGCGTAGCGGTCGTTCTCGGGCTCGGATTGGTCCTCAAGGAAGAACGGCTCCACCTCGACGGTGATCAACCTTGTGATGGCGACGTAGCTAGCGCTCTTCACTCGGCAGCCTGCCGCTGAATGCCATCTTTTAATGCGGCGGCCACTCCGAGCCCCAAGTCCGCGCATAGATCGGCAACGTCCTCCAACCCGACTGAGAGCCGGATTACGCCGTCGCCGATGCCGAGCCGGTCACGCTCTGCCTGACCGATGCGCATGTGGGTGGTGGTGGCCGGGTGCGTGGCGAGTGACTTGGAGTCACCAAGGTTGTTGCTGATGGCAATCAGGCGCAGCGCGTTCATGAAACGGAACGCTGCCGCCTTGCCGCCCGCAAGCTCAAAGGTGATCAGCGTGCCACCGCCGGTCATCTGCGTCATAGCCAGGACATGCTGGGGGTGATCGCGACGGGCTGGATACAATACACGGCAGATAGCGGGTTGCACTGCCAGGAAGTCGGCAATGGCAGCTGCCCGCTGGCACCCGGCTTCGACACGCAGCATGAGCGTCTCGACCCCTTTCAGCAGCAACCAGGCATTGAACGGAGAAAGGCTCGGCCCCGTATTGCGAATGAACGGCTGCAATGTGCCTTCGATCCACGCTTGGTTGCCGAGCACGGCACCACCGAGAACACGCCCTTGGCCATCGATATGTTTGGTGCAGGAGTAGACGACGATATCAGCACCCAACTGCAGGGGTCGTTGCAGCAAGGGGGTTGCAAACACGTTGTCCACCACAACTAGCGCCCCGGCGGCATGCGCCAGGTTACAAATGGCAGGCACGTCGATTACCTCGAGCATAGGGTTGGAGGGACTCTCAAGCAGCACCATTGTCGCCGGACGCTTGAACGCGGCCTGCCAAGCCTCAAGATCCGTTCCGTCGACAAATTCTGTTTCGATGCCGTAGCGCGGCAGCAGAGTCGAGACGATCCAGTGGCATGAACCGAACAGCGCGCGCGAAGCGACCACGCGATCTCCAAACTTCAGGTGCGACACCATGGCGGCATGAATGGCTGCCATGCCGGTCGCTGTGACCCGGCACGCTTCAGCCCCCTCCAGCGCGGCGAGTCTTTCCTCAAGCATGGTGACGGTCGGATTGCCAAAACGAGAGTACTGGTAGTGCGCTTGGCTGCCGTCGAAGGCTGCCTCAGCTGCCTCCGCGCTGTCATAGACAAAGCCCGATGTGAGAAATAGCGCCTCAGTCGTCTCGCTGTGCAAGGTCCGATCCGTGCCCGCATGAACCAGGCGTGTCGCCATACGATGAGATGTCATGCGTGCCCAATTCCATTGATCTGCTGCCCGTCAGCATATTGGTTATCTCGCCGTTTATGCCTAGCCGAGCTGCAATATGTTAAGCAGCAGAAGTTCTTCGGCGCGCTCGTCCAACCTCACCACAACTCGGCTGGACAAGCCGCAAGGGAGCACCGGCCTAGCTGAGACCTGGTTGCGCCGTCAATCAGCAGTTTCTATAAGGACACTCTGGCCAGTCGCGGGTGTAGTTCAATGGTAGAACGGCAGCTTCCCAAGCTGCATACGAGGGTTCGATTCCCTCCACCCGCTCCAGCGTGAGTGTTTCACGTGAAACCAAGCGCTCTGCCTACATCGAATTGCTGCAACGATGGAATGCAAAGCTAAACCTCACATCAAGCCGGGATAGCCAGCCAGAATACCTTGCAGCGCACTACGAAAACAGCCTGCTTCTCCTACCCCACCTTCCCCCTGGATTGACGCGCCTTGTCGACCTTGGCTCAGGTCAAGGCTTTCCCGCCATTCCGCTCGCAATCGAAGCCGATATTGAAATCGACTTGATCGAAGCAGACCACCGGAAGGCTGCTTTCCTGACAACGGCCATGGCTCAGCTTCAGTTGAGAGGGTCTGTCAGGTCGAGCCGCATCGAAGCGACCATGCTGGCGCCCGCTGCCTGTGTCACGGCACGCGCACTGGCCTCCGTCGGACAGCTGGCAGCACTCGCCGCGCCCTTCGTGGCTGACGAAGGATGTTGCCTTTTTCTGAAAGGGCCAACCGCTGTTCAGGAAGCTGCGGCTGTTGGACGGCCGTTTGCGGCGGACATCCTTCCAACGTCGCAGGTCGCTTCCTGCATCGTCAGATTAATCAGGGTGCGATAAAGCCAGCAATGTGACGACGATTTCGATTCCCATCATTGCTGTTGCCAACCAAAAGGGCGGCGTAGGCAAAACGACGACGGTCCTCAACTTGGCAACCGCCCTCGCCATGAACGGCTACCGCGTTCTGATCATCGACCTCGACCCGCAAGGCAATGCTTCCACTGGCTTGGACGTGCCGCGGTCGGAACGGTCCCCCGGCTGCTACAGCAGCCTTACCGGTCGCACGCCGCTTATGGATTGCATCCACTCAACGCAAATCGACAATCTTTCTATCCTGCCGGCCGAGACTGACCTTGCTGGGGCAGAAATCGAGTTGGTTGCGCAACCCGATCGGGAATACCAGCTTCGCAATGTCTTGCGCGCCCTTGTCGGCTTCTCGATCGCGTTTATCGACTGCCCGCCCAGCCTGGGCCTGCTGACGCTCAACGGCTTGGTGGCTGCCTCCTCGATCTTGGTGCCGCTGCAATGCGAATTCTTCGCGTTGGAAGGGCTAAGCCAGCTTGCCCAGACAGTTGACCAAGTCCGCATGACCCTTAACCGACGTGCGGCGATCGATGGCATCGTACTCACCATGCATGACAGGCGGAACAATCTTTCCGATCTGGTGGCCGCAGATGCACGCAGCTTCTTCGGCGATCGAGTATACCAAGCCATGATCCCGCGGAGCGTTCGCGTTTCGGAAGCGCCCAGCCACGGCCTGCCCGTCATGGTCTATGACGCGCGCTCGGCTGGCGCCCTTGCCTATGCTCGCCTTGCAGATGAATTCAGCAAGCGATTCAACCTTGGCCTCATGCCGGTATGAGGGACCAAGCTCCCCGCCTCGGCCGAGGCCTCGCCGCCTTGCTGGGCGAGCCAAATCGCCAGGCGACAGCAAAGGGCGACATCGGCAGCCTCGATGCCAACCTGCTCGAACCCAACCCCTTCCAGCCACGCAGCCCGGTGGTGGACGGTGACCTATCCGAGCTTGTGGCCTCGATCCGGGCGCAGGGCCTGTTGCAGCCCATCCTGGTCCGCCCCCATCCTCAGCTCCATGGCCGCTACCAAATCGTCGCAGGTGAGCGCCGTTGGCGCGCCTCCAAGCTGGCTGGCCTGTCCGAAGTGCCGTGCTTCATTCGAGCCATGCCGGATGCCGAGGCGAGTGCAGCCGCCTTGGTGGAGAACCTGCAACGCCAGGATCTCAACCCGATCGAGGAAGCGCAGGGTTTCAAGCGGCTGCTCGACGATTTTGGCCTGACCCAGGAGGAACTCGGCAGGGTGATCGGCAAGTCCCGCAGCCACGTGGCAAACTGTTTGCGTTTGCTCACCCTGCCAGACCGCGTGCTCGGCTACGTCCGCGATGGCAGCCTGTCAGCCGGGCACGCCCGCGCCGCGCTCGCTTGCGCCGACCCGCTACGAGCCGCCGAACAGATGCTGTCCAGTGCCATGAGCGTCCGGCAAGCGGAAGCTCTCTCCAGCAGCGACGAAGTGGGACGACCGCCAAAACTGGCGCGCCCCGCCAAGGGCGACATCAACCTGCAAGCCGTTGAGGCCGACCTGGCCAGTCAGCTGGGCCTTCAAGTCTCCATCAGCTTCAACGGCCGTGGCGGCACCATCAGCCTTCGCTACCAGACCCTGGACCAACTGGACCATGTGGTCGCCAAATTAGGTCGCGCCTAACCCGCCGGCTCTCGGCGGCCGGCCATCGACAACAGCAGCCCACCCGCGATGGCCATGTCGGCAGACCCTGCCCGCTTGCACGCGGCATCTGCGGACCGAACCGCGTGCCCAAGCGCCTCCAAGCCGGGGATGGTCCATCGCTTGACCTCCCGGAGAAGCAGCGGCAGTTGGCGGGGGTACGCTGGCGGCTGCAAGCTGCGGCACGCCTCCTCCGCACTGCGCCCCTCCTGCATCAGCAACCGGACCTTGAGCAGCCGCATGACCTGGTTCGAGAGAACGGCGAGCAGCCCCTGCCCGGTCGCACCCTCCCGGACCAGCTCCTCGAACAGCGCATCGAACAGGACTGCGTGGCCGCCAAGCGCTGCGGACACGGCCATTCCCAATGAGGCATCCAACCCGGCGGCGCAGCAGGCCCGCGCATCTTCCAGCTCGACCTGGCCGCCTGCGGCATACAGCACAAGCTTCTCAAGCTCTGAACGCCGTCGGATCGAGTCGCCGGCAAGCTCGTGCCCGAGGAACTCCAACGCCTCCGTACTCGCGCTGATGCCGTTGGCGGACAACGTGCGCGCGATCTCGGCGGCAACCGCGATGCCGCTCTCGGGGTAGCAGCCGATCGCCGCCCACGCCGGGTGCTTTTCCGCCAAGGCCCGCAGCTTGGACCGGGGGGTCATAGGGCCGCCTTCCAGCAGCACAAGCGCGTCGGCGCTGTACTTGGTCAACGGCTCCAACACGGCGGCCAGGCTGTCCGTCGCGTCCTGCACGCGGATTACCCGCCGTCCCCCGCCGAGCGTGCGCGCGGTCACCTCGCTCCGAAGCCTGCCATGCTCCTCGCGCGTCAGCACGCTGGCCCGGAACGGGTCGTTGCCGGATCCGATCACGGCGCGGGTGGCGGCAGCGCCGCGGTCGCGCATCAGGCCCCATTCCTCGCCATGGAACAGGATGGCAAAGACCCGGCCGGGGTCGCGCAACACGCCTCCAACATGCTGGGCTGCGATCTTCACCGCTCAGGTCGTGGAGATGCGTCGCGCAAAGAAGGCGCTGATCTGCAGGGCGATCTGATCCGCAACCGCTTCCGTAAGACGGCGCTGCGCTGCTTCCCCCTCCAAGTCGGCGGCAAAATACTGCTGGTCGATGATGTTGACGCCATCCAGGGCGCGCGCAGTGCCGTTGGTCACCAGGGTGCGGCCGGGATCGAGCAGCTTGAGCGACCACGTCGCCGTCGCCACTTCGCGCAGCCGGCTCGCGGTGGAGTCCTGCTGGATGCCGATCACGTCGCCAGTCACCCCGAAGCTGACGCTCAGCTCGTAGCGTTTGGCGGGCGCGTCGTCGCTGCGGTTCATGCGCTGCTGCAAGGCCTGCCGCAGCAGCTGGCCGGACCTTTCTGGGATGAGCCCAACGTCGATCGCGGCCAGTTCGCGCTGCGCCGGCATGTCCTGCCCGTCGCGCGCGCCATAGACGGGCCGGAAGCCGCACCCCTGCAGCGCCAGCAAGGCCAGCACCAGGCCGCGCCGCCCCATCCGCACGCGCGGGCTCATGCCGGCCCGCCCAGCACAAAGTTGACGATCCGGCCCGGCACGTAGATCCGCTTGATGACCCGGCGGCCCTCCAGAAGCCGCGCCACGTTCTCGTTCGCCTCGGCTGCCCCCAGCACGTCAGCCTCCGCCGCACCCACCGCAACCTCGATCGTGGCCCGCAGCTTGCCGCCAACTTGCACCGCCACCGTCGCCGTGGTGGTGGCCACCATGGCAGGGTCGGCAAGCGGCCAATCCAGGTTTGGCAAGCCGGGGGCGTCCGGGTGCAGCTGCGACGCCAGCTGGCAAGCGAGGTGCGGCATCATCGGCGCGATCAGTCGTGCGAAGATGTCCAGGCTTTGCCGGAACGCCGCCACGCCCGGTACATCGGCCGCCTCCAGCCCCCGCTGCGCGTCGAAGATGGCGTTGGCCAGTTCATGCAGCCGCGCCACGGCCACGTTGAAGGCGAACTGGTCCAGCGCCGCCGTGACGCTCGCGATCGTCCGGTGCGCCGTGCGCAGGAGGGGGCCGGCGGCAGCGGACGACCCCTGCCCCTCGTCCGGCAGCTCGCGGGCCGCGGCGGCGAAGCGCGCCACGCGCTGGCTGAACCGGTGCGCGCCGGAGATGCCGGTCTCCGTCCATTCCATGTCCCGCTCCGGCGGATTGTCGGACAGCACGAACCACCGCGCCGTGTCCGCGCCGTAGCGGGCGATGATGTCCGCCGGGTCGATGGTGTTGCGCTTCGACTTGGACATCTTCTCCGTCGGGCCGACAACCACCGCCGCTCCGCTCGCCGCTTCCAGCGCGCCATTCGCTTGCCGAACGATCTCGGCCGGATACAGCCAACGGCCATCCACGGCGCGGTAGCTCTCATGCGTCACCATGCCCTGGGTGAACAGCCCGGCGAATGGCTCTTCCACTTCCACCAGGCCCGCTCCCTGCATGGCGCGGGTGAAGAAGCGGGCATAGAGCAGGTGCAGGATCGCGTGGTCGATGCCGCCGACATACTGGTCCACCGGCAGCCAATGCCGCGCCGCCGCGCCGTCCACCGGGCCGGCGGCGCCGGGGCTGCAGAAACGGGCAAAGTACCAGGAGCTGTCCACGAACGTGTCCAGCGTGTCGGTTTCCCGCTCGGCTGGGCCGCCGCATTGGGGACAGGCAACGCTGCGCCAGCTGTCATGGTGGTCCAGCGGGTTGCCAGGGCGGCTGAAATCCACGTCCTCCGGCAGCACGACCGGCAGCTGCGTCTCCGGCACAGGCACGATGCCGCAAGTCGGGCAGTGCACCACGGGAATCGGGCAGCCCCAGTATCGTTGCCGGCTGACTCCCCAGTCCCGCAAGCGCCAGTTCACCACGCCCTCGCCCGCGCCGGCTTGGCCCAGGCGCTGGATGGCTTCCGCGGCGGCCGCCTCTGTGGTCAGGCCGTCCAGGAAGCCGGAGTTGATGATGGTGCCAGGGTCGTCATACGCCTTGGCGCCGATGGTGAAGCTGGCGTCCTCCCCCGGCGGCAGCACCACGGGCAGCACTGGCAGGCCGTACTTGCGGGCGAAGTCCAGGTCACGCTGGTCGCCGCAGGGGCAGCCGAAAATGGCTCCCGTGCCGTATTCCATGAGCACGAAGTTCGCAATCCAGACGGGAACCGAGCGGTCGTCGAAGGGGTGCCGAACGGTCAGCCCCGTGTCGAAGCCACGCTTCTCCGCACTTTCGATCGCGGCCTCGCTGGTGCCGAGCGCCCGGCACTCCGCGACAAAGGCTGCGGCCGCCGGGTCAGCCGACGCCGTGGCGGCGGCGATCGGATGCTCGGGCGCCACGGCCAGGAACGACATGCCGAACAGCGTGTCCGGGCGGGTGGTGTAGACCTCCACCTCCGACAGCCCGGCGGCGGGCTGCGCCAGGGCGAACCGCACGCGGGCGCCCTCGCTGCGGCCAATCCAGCGCGACTGCATCGCCCGCACCCGCTCCGGCCAGCGGTTGAGTTGCTTCAGCGTGTCCAGCAGGCTCGGGGCGAAGTCGGTGATGCGGAAGAACCACTGCGCCAATTGGCGCTTCTCGACGGGCGCGCCCGAGCGCCAGCCGCGCCCATCCACGACCTGCTCGTTGGCCAGCACGGTCTGGTCCACCGAATCCCAGTTGACCCAACTCAACCGCCGATCGACCAGGCCCTCGCGCATGAAGGCCAGGAACAGCTTCTGTTGTTGGCCATAATAGGCCGGATCGCACGTTGCGAACTCGCGCGACCAGTCGATCGATAAACCCATGCTTTGAAGTACCGTCCGCATGGCGGCGATGTTGCGCCGGGTCCACTCCGCCGGATGGATGTCCCGCTCCCGCGCCGCGTTCTCCGCCGGCAGGCCAAAGGCGTCCCACCCCATCGGGTGCAGCACGTCGTATCCGCAAGCCCGTTTATAGCGGGCCACAACGTCGCCGATCAGGTAGTTCCGGACATGGCCTATGTGGATGTCTCCGCTAGGATACGGAAACATCTCCAGGACATAGTATTTCGGCTTGCCGGTGGACGGGACGTCCTCGACCCGGAACGCACCGGCGGCGGCCCACTCGTGCTGCCAGTGCCGCTCCATGCCCGTGAAATCGTAGTCTTGCGCGCGATCCGCGGCGGAAGGCGGCACTTGCTCTTGCATTGGACGCTCACACCCATCCGGGCATGGCGCGGCGCGTCACTGGCTGGCGGTTTGCGCCCTCAGCTCGCGCGCCCGCGCCAGCACCTTGTTCTCGATCTCGCCCGTCGTCGTCTGGCTGACGGTCGCATCGACCCACTGGCCGCCCTGCTGCACCTGCCGGAAGATGGCCACCCGCACCCCGTCGGCGCGCAATTGCCGCCCCAGGATGTAGGCTGTCGCCTTGAACCGCTCGCCGCTTGCCGAGGGCGGTTGGTACCAGTCGGTGATGATCACGCCGCCGAACGGGTCCGCCGAGGCCAGCGGCATGAACGCCAGCGTGTCCAGCGCCCCCCGCCACAAATAGGCGTTCACCCCCAGCCCGGGACTGCCCTGGTCGCGCGCGGTGGCGGAGTTCTTGCCGACGCCGAATACCAGGCCCCGGTCGCCCCCCAGCTTGCCCTGTTCGCCGCCCTGGGCGCGGTAGTCGTTGTACTCGTTGTCCGCAACGGGGCGGACCTTGGAGTCGTCGCTGCCGCATGCCGCCAAAGCGACGAGGCTGAGCAACATGATCGGGCGGGCGCGGGAGCGGAACACCATGGCGGGCCTGCATAATTCCTGCCGCAGCAGCGCGGTGCGTCTCTCTACAAGCTGCCGCAGGTCCCGCCAAGCACTTCGCGGACAGGCGCGCCCGCTTGACCGCCGCCCTCCGCCACGGGAGCATGGCCCCATGGCACCCACCGATGGCATCGCCGACCGGCTGGCGGCCGTCCGCGGCCGGATCGCAGACGCCGCCGCCGCCGCGGGCCGCGGGCCCGAGGATGTGACGCTGGTGGCCGTATCCAAGACCCACGACGCGGCTGCCGTGGCGGAAGCGCTGGACGCGGGCCAGCTCGTGTTCGGCGAGAACCGGGTGCAGGAGGCCGCCGGCAAGTTCCCTGCCCTGCGCCGCGCCGCGCCCGGCCTGCGCCTGCACCTGATCGGCCCGTTGCAGACCAACAAGGTGCGCGACGCAGTCGCCGTGGCCGACCTGATCGAAACCCTGGACCGTCCCAAGCTTGCGAATGCCCTTGCCGACGCCCTGGCTGCGGCCCAGGCCAGGGGCGACGCGCTGCCCAAGCTGCTGGTGCAGGTGAACGTGGGCGAGGAGGCGCAAAAGGCCGGCATCGCCCCGGCGCAGGCAGACGGCTTCATCCAGGACTGCCAGGCCCGGTTCGGCAGCTTGCTGACCGGCCTGATGTGCGTTCCCCCCGCCGAAGGACCGCCCGACCGCCATTTCGCCTGGCTTGCCGACCGGGCGGCACGGCACGGCCTGCCCGTCGTCTCCATGGGCATGTCCGGCGACTACGAGGCCGCCATACGCCATGGCGCAACCCAGGTGCGCGTGGGCAGCGCCATCTTCGGCGCTCGGCCCCCACCTTGAGCACCGCGCCTTGAACATCCCCGGTGGCCAGGCTTATGTCGGCTCTCGTTGGTCGAGGTTTGCGGACGTGCCGGCACGTCCGTCCAGGACGGGGTGACCACCACCCGCTTGCTCTGCCAGTTGGAGACGAAGCATGAGCATGGCTGTGATTGCCCCCAGGACCGTCCGCGCCCCCCTGCGGGCCACGGCCTTGCTGGCCGTCCTCGGCATCGTCTATGGCGACATCGGCACCAGCCCGCTTTATGCGTTCAAGGCCAGCCTGGACCATTTCACTAGCAGCGGCGTGGCCGAGTTCGAAATCCTCGGCATCCTGTCGCTGATCTTCTGGGCGCTGATCGTCATCGTGACGATCAAGTACGTCTTGCTGGTGATGAGCGCTGACAACAAGGGCGAGGGCGGCATCCTGGCCCTGATGGCGCTGGCGCAGCGGGCAGCGAAGGACGGCCGCGGCAAGGCCGTGCTCAGCATGGTCGGCATCGTGGGCGCCTGCCTGTTCTTCGGCGATGGCGTCATCACCCCGGCCGTGTCGGTGCTGTCAGCCATCGAGGGCCTGGAGGTCTCGGCTCCCAACCTGCAGCCCTACGTCGTGCCGCTGGCCTGTGCCGTCATCGTCGCCCTGTTCGCCGTGCAGTATCGCGGCACGGGCGGCGTCGGTCGCGTGTTTGGCCCGGTGATGGCGGTCTGGTTTGCGGTCATCGGCATCTTGGGCCTGCAACAGATCGCTGCCCAGCCGCACGTGCTCCTGGCCCTGTCGCCCCACCACCTGGTGCTGTTCTGCATGCGGCACGGCTGGCTGGCCTTCATCTCCCTGGGCTCGGTCGTGCTGGCGGTGACGGGGGCGGAGGCATTGTATGCCGACATGGGGCATTTCGGCGCCCAGCCCATCCGCTGGGCATGGCTCGGCTTCGTGCTGCCTTGCCTGGTGCTTAACTATTTCGGCCAGGGCGCCTTGATCCTGGCTGACCCGGCGGCCATCGCCAACCCGTTCTTCCTCATGGCGCCTGCCTGGCTGCGGGTTCCCCTGGTCATACTGGCCACCGCCGCCACCGTGATCGCCAGCCAGGCGCTGATCTCCGGCGCCTACTCCATCGCGCGCCAGTGCATGCAGATGAATTTCCTGCCCCGCATGACGGTGACCCACACCAGCCAAACGGAGGAGGGGCAGATCTACGTGCCCCAAATCAACTCCGCCCTGTTCATCGGCGTGCTCGTGCTCGTGCTGGCATTCCGCAGCAGCGGCGCGCTGACCTCCGCCTACGGCATCGCGGTGACCGGCACGTTCATCTGCACCTGCGTGCTGGCCGCCTACGCGTTCCACCGCCAGTTCGGCTGGTCCCGCCCGCTCGCCCTGGGCGTGTTCGGCTGCTTCTTCCTCATCGACTGCGTGTTCTTCTCCTCCAACCTGCTCAAGGTGCCGGATGGCGGCTGGGTGCCGCTGCTGCTGGGCGGCGCCCTGATGGCGCTGATGACGTCCTGGAAGCGCGGGCGGGACCTGATCCTCGCCCGCTGGAAGCAGGACAGTCTGCCGCTGGCCTCCTTCCTCAAGCGCCTGCCGCAGTCGCGCACCGTGCGCGTGCCCGGCATGGCGGTGTTCCTCACCGGCACGCCGGACTACGTGCCCGCGGCGCTGCTGCACAACCTCAAGCACAACAAGGTGCTGCACGAGAAGGTCCTGTTTGTCACCGTCACCAACGTGGACGAGCCGGAGGTCGGCCCCGAGCGCCGCACGGAAGTGATGGAGTTGGCGCCGGGCATCCACCGGGTGCTGCTGCGCTATGGCTTCATGGAAAGCCCCAACATTCCCCGCGCGCTCGAAGGCCTGCGCGGGCGCGGCGTGGACTATGACCCGATGCAGGTCAGCTACTTCCTGGGTCGCGAGGTGCTGGTCCGCGCCCTGGTGCCCAAGCTGCCGATCTGGCGGCTATGGCTGTTCCTGGCCATGGCGCGCAATGCCGTGCCGGCCACCGTGTTCTTTCGCATCCCCAGCGACCGGGTGGTGGAGTTGGGGGTCCGGGTCGCAATTTGACGGCTTGCGAGGAGGAAGCGGAGGTCTAGGACGCTTGATGTTTGCTTGCACGGTTCGGGAAACCTCCTCCCTTGGAGATGCAGGATGCCGTCCCGCTACCCGTGACCGTGCAATCCTTTAACGTTAAGCCGGTGCAAGTGCTTTGCGTATTACAATCCACGTCATGGCAGGGAGGATGCGGCGATGGGCGCAGTTCAGGTCACGATGGTTCTGGCCCAGGGACCCGGCCGGCCGGGCGGGGACTTGGATGACCGTATGATCCTCCATGTCACCCTGACGGGCGGCGCCCAGCTGGACGCTGCCGAGTGGAGCGCCGGGCGTCAGCCCTGGCGAACCCGGCGCGAACGCTCCGGCCATCCGGTCCGCTCCGGTGAGTTGGTCAAGATCGACGAGGGCTGGGCCTTGCGGGAACTGGATAGCGAGGACGAGCCGCTCTACAGCCTCATCGCCGGGACGGTACGCCCGGGCGAGACGATGTCGGTCGCCAGGCTGGACGGCGGAGCCATGCTTTACCGCATCGTGGCCGTGGACCCGGACTGACTCGCCGACCCGCGAGCGGCGGCTCCGATTGGCCGCGACCTTGGCGGGCAGCACCATTTCCCTAAGCCGATGCAAGCGCATGGTGACGGGAGCCGCGGCTGGGACCAGCAGGAACCAGTGGCTGAGCCCGCTTGGTCCAGCGCACGCCCTCACGTCGAACTCGTTCAGAACGCGACCGAGTTGTGCGCAGGCCCCCGCCCCTACTCAGCCGCCACCATCAAGTCTGTCTGCTCGGCCGCCGCGAGCAAAGTGACGCGGATCGGGATGGACTTGGCTGCCGGCGTGTTGCTGCCGACCGCCTTGTGCCAGATCGGCAGCAACGGGTTGCACTCCGGATAATACGCCCCGACGCAGCCCTCCGGCACGTTGTAAGGCGTCACGCGAAAGCCCTGGACCGTGCGCGGCTTGTCCTCAGCTACCGTGTGCAGCGCCACGATGTCACCCTCATTCAGCTGCAGCCGGGTCATGTCATTGCGGTGGATCAGCAGCACCATGCGGGTGCCTTTGATGCCGCGGAACCGGTCGTGGTAGCCGTAGATCGTGGTGTTGAACTGGTCGTTGCTGCGCAGCGTCATCAGCGTCAGCACGTCCCGCTCGTCCTCCGGCTCGGTGGCGTGCTCCGGCAAGCTCTTGGGCACCAGGAAATTCGCCTTGCCGTTCTCCGTGGCCCAGACCCGGTGCCTTGCCTTGGACGGGATGTGGTAGCCGCCGGGCTCCCACATCGCCTCGTTCAGGTTCTTGAACTTCTCCGGAAACGTCTCCTCGATCGAGTCGCGGATCAGGTCGTAGTTGGCCACCCAGCGGTCCCACGGCACGTTGGGATTGGGCGCCAGCGTCGCCTTGGCCATCCCCGCCACGATCGCCGGCTCGGAGAGCAGCATCTTGCTGGCCGGCGTGCGCAGTCCACGTGACCCGGTGACGCAGGAAGTGCTGTCCTCCATGCTGACCGCCTGCGGGCCGGTCGCCTGCCGGTCGATCTCGATCCGGCCAATCGGCGGCAGGATGTAGGCGCGCTTGCCATGCACCAGGTGGTTACGGTTGAGCTTGGTGGAGACCATCACCGTGAGCCCGATGCGGCTCATCGCCGGCTCCATGTCGTCCGTGTCGGGCACGGCGCGCACGAAGTTGCCGCCCAGGCTGAGGAAGGCGTCCACGTCGTTGCGCAGCATCGCCTCGCAGGTCTCGATCGTGTCCAGGCCCTTCTCGCGGCATGGCTCGAAGCCGAACTGCTTGGCCTGCTGGTCCAGCGAGGCCAGCTCAGGCTTCTCCGTAATCCCCACCGTGCGCTGCCCCTGCACGTTGGAGTGGCCGCGCACCGGGCTGGCGCCGGCGCCGGGCTTGCCCATGTTGCCGCGCATCAGCAACAGGTTGAGCAGCATCTGCACATTCTCGACGCCGTTGACGTGCTGCGTCAGCCCCATGCCCCACATCGCCACCACGTGCCGCGCCCGGCTGTAAATGGCGGCGGTCGCCTCCATGGCGTTGCGGGTCAGCCCGGAATGCAGCTCCAGCGCCGGCCACGCGCGCCCCCGCAGGAAGTCGGCGAACGCCTCGAAGCCGTGCGTGTGCTCGGCGATGAACGCCACGTCGAGCACCCGGCCCTTGCCGTGCGCCACTGCCGCGTCGTCCAGCGCCAGCACCGCCTTGCAGATGCCGGTCATCGCCGCGAGATCGCCGCCCGCCTTCAGCTGGTTGTACTGGGAGGTGATCGGCGTGCTGTGGCCCGGCAGCAACTCCGTCGGGTGCTGCGGCGAGGCGAAGCGCTCCAGGGAGCGCTCCCGCAGCGGGTTGAAGGTCAGGATCGGGACGCCGCGGCGGTGCGCCGCCTGGTAGTCGTTCAGCGCACGCGGGCTGTTGGCGCCGGGGTTCTGGCCCCAGATCATGATGCAGTCCGCCAGCGCCATGTCCTCCAGCGTCACCGTGCCCTTCGGCACGCCGATGCTCTTGGGCATCGCGACGGAGGTGGTCTCGTGGCACATGTTGGAGCAGTCGGGGAAGTTGCTGGTGCCGTACAGCCTCCCGTAGAGCTGCCACATGTACGACGTTTCCAGCGACGACCGGCCGGAGGTGTAGAAGATCACCCGCTTCGGATCGAGCGCCTTGAGTTCCGCGCCGATGGCGTCGAACGCGTCCTGCCAGGCGACGGGCACGTACTTGTCGCTGGCCTCATCATAGCGCATCGGGTGGGTGAGGCGGCCGATCTTCTCCAAGTCGTGGTCGCGCCATTCCCGCAGCTCGGCCAGGGTGTGTTGGGCGAAGAACTCCACCCCTACGCGCTTGGTGGTGATCTCCCACGCCGTCGCTTTGGCGCCGTTCTCGCAAAACTCGAACGGGTGCGGGTCGGCCGGCTTGGGCCAGGCGCAGCTGACGCAGTCGAACCCGCCGGGCTTGTTCTGCCGGGTGAAGGCGAGCGCGCCGCTGATGGGAATGCCCTCGCGGGCCAGGATGTTGCCCAGGGAGTTGATGGAGCCCCAGCCGCCGGACGGCGCGGTGTATGGCTTGATCGTCGGCTTGCTGGCCATGCGGCGGCGTCCCGGGGTCGTGAGCGGGATGGAACGCCGGGCCGGCGGCGCTGGTTGCTGGGTCCAGGCAGTTTGTGAACGCCCGTCCTGGCGGCTAGGCCGGCTCGGCTGCGGCGAACGGCCGGCGAGGCATCAGTACATATGCTGCCCGCCGTTGATCGACAGCGTGGACCCGGTGATGAAGTCCCCGTCGTCGCTGGTCAGGAACACGACGCCGCGGGCGATGTCGCTGGCATGGCCCAGCCGGCCCATCGGGATGCGCGCCACGATCTTGGTCAGCACGTCCGGCGGCACGGCACGCACCATCTCGGTGTCCACGTAGCCCGGCGCTATGGCATTGACGGTGATGCCGAACCGCGCCCCCTCCTGCGCCAGCGCCTTGGTGAACCCGTGGATGCCGGACTTCGCGGCGGCGTAGTTCACCTGGCCATACTGGCCGGCCTGGCCGTTGATGGAGCCGATGTTGACCACGCGGCCGAACTTGGCTTGCCGCATCCCGTCGAACGTCAGCTTGCACAGGTTGAAGCAGGAGCCGAGATTGGTGTCCATCACCGCGTCCCACATGTCGCGCGACATGCGGGCCATCGTGCCGTCCCGGGTGATGCCGGCGTTGTTGACCAGGATCTCGACTGGCCCGTGCTGCTCGGCAACCTGCTGCACCGCCGCCTCGCAGGATGCGAAGTCGCTCGCGTCGAACTTGACGACGGCGATGCCGGTGGCGTCGCTGAAGCTGCGGGCCGCCTCCTCGTTGCCGACATAGCTCGCGACGACGACGCGCCCGGCTGCCTGCAACGCCGTGCTGATCGCCTCGCCGATGCCGCGCGTCCCGCCGGTGACCAGGGCTACCCGTGCCATGCTTGTTCCCCCCCCCCATTGTCTGATCTGGCCGCGCGGTTGGCCCCACGGTGCCGGGTGCATCATCGAATACTGCGGCGTGCAGCGCAACGGAGCACTCCTGTCCCGCCGAGGCATGCCGCGCGCCGGCGGTCGCTCACGTTCAGCAGCAGGCGGCACAGGGCTGCATCGCCCCACACGCGCGAGCGCGCCAGGTTCAGCGCTGCCGGCCTACCGCCATTTTTCCTGCCGACCTGCTCTGTGCTGTCCACAAATGGCGCAAGAACGGCCTCGGCAGCTTCGTTTGAGCCGTCATCCGCGACGATGACCTGGCACAAGCCTGTCGTCTGGCAAGGGATGCTTTGCAGGGCTTCTTCCAAACATATGCAACAGTGGCCGTGGCATAAAGGATTTGTGCTGACCGACGTCAAACCTTCGCAAGAAGGTCCTGTGGATGCTTGGCCTGTCGACAAATTCCTTGTTGCATGACTTGCACCGGATACATCTGTCGGGCACGACGAAGGCATGCCTAGGCTCAGCGCCATCGTGGCCAGCCGCAACGACGCCGCTACCGTGACGCCATGCTTGCGGGCCTTGGCGGCGCAGGGCGTCGACGAGGTTTGCTGGGTGGACGACGCATCGGACGACGAGACCGCCGAAGAAGCCGGGCTGGTGGCGGCGGACCTGTTCCCGCGCTCCGCCGTGCGGCGCAACCGGGCGCGGAGAGGCGCTGCCTACAGCCTCAACCTCGGCTGCCGCATGGCCCGGGGCGAGACGCTGCTGCTGGTGCACGCCGGGTCGCCTGCCACGGCCTTGCCGGAGGGGGACGGGCCGTTCTGGCTCAGCGTTGCCGCCGGGCAAGGGAGCCTCGTGGCCGCATCGCCCCACAGCATCGCCCCGGACGCACCCATGCTGATGAACCGCACCCTGTTCGACGCCACGGGTGGTGTCTGCGACCTGCCGGGCTGCGCGGCCTGGGCGTTCACCCTGGCAGCCAGCTGGTTCTGCCAGCCGCGCTTTGCACCGGCGCGCGCTTCGGCCTTCGATGCTCCGCCGGAGCAGGTGCGGGCCGCCCGCCTCGCCCTGCTGCGGCGGCTGTTCCTGGCCGCGCCGCTCAACCCGGCCCTGCCCGGCCCGCAATCCGACCCGGGACGCTTCTGGCTCTGGGCCGATGCGAACGGGATGGCCGAGCTGGCCCGCTCGCTGGCGCTGCCCTACCCCGCCAAGTCCCGGCTGCTCGACCCGGCATGACCCTCAAGCCTGGCCGACCGGCCCCAGCGCCACCTGCCCGTTCACCCGCACCACGCCCGCCAGCAGGCGCAGGGCGTCCGGCCCGCCGCGGTCCCGCAAGCCGCCGATCTCCATCTCTTCGGCCAATGTCTCGGCCTGGTCGGCGATGATCTCCGCCGCCCGCCGCAACGCCTCCCGCGACAGCACGAGCTGCAGGTCGTCAGACAGCAAATTCCAGTCGGCAAGCATGGTTTTCAGTCCCGGGACGGCCGTTCTGGCAAGGGGCGGCGCCGCGGCGGCGCGGTCGGGCGTCAAGCTAGGTCCAGGAGGTTAACCGTCCGTTCGCGCCGCCGTCATCAGGCGGCTCAGCTGCGCCGCGCCAGCTCGTACAACGCCACGGTCGCCGCGGCGGACACGTTGAGGCTTTCCATGCTGCCGGGCATGGCGAGCCCGGCGACCTCGTCGCAGGTTTCGCGCACCAGGCGACGCATCCCCGGCCCTTCGGCCCCCAGCACCAGCGCCACCCGCCGCTCCGCCAGGGCCGGGCCGGACAGCGCCGCGCCGCCGGCGTCCAGCCCGATCGTCCACAACCCGGCCGCTTTCAGCGCCACGATGGTGCGGGCGAGGTTCACCGCCCGGATCAGCGGCACCGTCTCCAGCGCCCCGGAGGCGGCCTTGGCCAGCGCGCCGGTCTCCTCTGGGGCGTTGCGGTCCTGAGTAATGACGCAGGCGGCGCCGAACGCCGCGGCGGACCGCAGCACGGCGCCGATGTTGCGAGGGTCGCTCACCTGGTCCAGCACCAGCACGGCGCCGGGCCGATCCAGCACGGCCGCCAGCAACGGCGTGCCGAGCACGTCCGCCAGCAGCGCCACCCCCTGGTGCACCGCTTCCCGCCCGAGCAGCTGGTCGATCCGCGCCCGGTCCGACCGTTCGGGCGCCAGCGGCCAGGGCAGCGGGCGGCGGGCGGCGAGCGCGGTTTCCGCCTCCTCCGTCAGGATCAGCCGGCGCAGGCGGCGCGCCGGGTTGCCAAGGGCGGCGCCCACCGCGTGCAAGCCATATAGCCAGACGGCCCCGCGCGGCGTCTCGCCCGGCCGCGGCCCGGAAGCGCGGTCCGGCGAACGGTCCGACGCGCGATCCGGGTCGCGGTCAGGCAAACGAACCGGCCCGCGCAGGGACGGGCTGCGGCCTGGGGTGCGATCTGGGCTGCGCTCCGGCGCGCGCGGGTCCGGGCTGCGGGCCTCGGCGGGCCGGGCAAGCTGCGGGCGCTTGGCGCGGTCATCCAAACGCGCCTCCGCCGAACGCGCCTCCGCCGAACGCGCCTCCGCCGAACGCGCCTCCGCCGGGC
>CAXSAX010000022.1:0-63233 GCA_964235495.1 uncultured Acetobacteraceae bacterium
CCCTCAAACACGACGTGGGACAGTTCCTGGCAAACGTCCGAGCCGCGTGACGCGCTGCCTCGTGGTACTAGACAGACCATGCCCGAGCAAATCTCCCACTGCATAGGCCGCGTGAGGCAGCTGTTCGGCTTGGCTATCCAGCAGTGAAGCGGACTGCAACGCTCGCAAGATCGCATCCACATCCTGGTACGGCGATCCATGGAGCGTGGCGGGCGGCGGATACTTGGCATAAACACAGCAGAGACGGGTGGTGGTGTCCCTCACCGCTCCGTCGCCTGCCAGGATCGGGAGCCCGGCGCCGTCCAATCCAAGTCCGGCCCGGCCGGCACGATGCGGCTCGGGTTCACCCACGGATGGCTCATGTAGTAGTGCCGCTTGATATGGCCGAAATCCACCGTCCCCGCCACGCCGGGCACCTGGTAAAGCGAGCGCGTGTAGTCCCATAGGTTCGAGTAATCGACGATCCGGCGCAGATTGCATTTGAAGTGGCCGTTGTACACGCTGTCGAAGCGCACCAGCGTCGTGAACAGGCGCCAATCCGCCTCGGTGACCGTGCTCCCGCATAGGAACCGCGTGTCGCTCAGCCGCGCCTCCAGCCAGTCCAGCGTGGCGAACAGCGGGTGAAACGCCGCTTCGTAGGCCTCCTGCGTCCGCGCGAACCCGGCGGCATACACGCCGTTGTTCAGCGTCCCATACACGCGCTTGTTCACCGCATCGATCTCCGGCCGCAGCGCCTCGGGGTACAAGCCGCCCGGGTCGTCGCCCATCTGGTCCAACATGCGGATGATGTCGGACGACTCGTTGCTGACGATGGCGCCGGCCTGCTTGTCCCACAGCACCGGCACCGTCACGCGGCCGGTGAAGTGCGGGTCGGCCCGGCGATACACCTCGTGCAGAGCCTTGGCCCCATACGGGTCCGCAACGACGCCGGGGCCTGGCTCGAACGTCCAGCCCTGGTCGCCCATCAGCCAGTGGGTGACGGAGAGGCTTACCTCGCCTTCCAGCCGCTTCAGCGCGCGCACGATCAGCGCCCGGTGCGCCCACGGGCAGGCCAGCGACACGTACAGGTGGTAGCGCCCCGGCTCCGGCGGGTGCGGCCCGCCGGCGGCGATCCATTGCCGGAAATGCGATTGCGGCCGGTCGAACGCGCCATCCTTGTCCGGCACGCCTTCGCCGGACGTCCAAACGCCGTCGGTCATCTGTCCCATGAGGCCCTCCCTATGCCGCCATGCCGGCGCACCAGCCGCTCGACCAGGCCCACTGGAAGTTGTAGCCGCCCAGCCATCCCGTCACATCCACCGCCTCGCCGACCACGAACAGCCCCGGCACGCTGCGCGCCTCCATGGTGCGCGAGGATAGCCCCCGGGTGTCCACGCCGCCCAGGGTGACCTCGGCCTTGGCGTAGCCTTCCGTGCCCCCCGGCAGCACCGCCCAGGACTGCAGGCTGGCGGCGGCGGCGGCCAGGGTGCGGTCCGGCAGGTTGGCGATGGCGCCGCCGGGCCAGCGCGCCGCCAGGGCTTCGGCCAGCCGTTGCGGCAGCAGCCCCGCCAGCACGGCCCGCAACGTGGCGCGGGGCCGCCCGGCCTTGGCCGCGCGCAGGACGGCCAGCGCATCCAGGCCGGGCAGCAGATCGACCGTGACAGCCTCCCCCTCCCGCCAGGCAGAGGACACCTGCAGGATAGCCGGGCCGGACAGGCCGCGATGGGTGAACAGCAACGCCTCGCGGAAGCTCTGCCGGCCGCAGCGCGCCTCCACCGGCAGGGCCACGCCGCTCAGCGGGCGCATCAGCGGCAGGTCGTCGTTGCTGGCCACCAGCGGGACCAGCGCCGGGCGCAGCGCGGTGAGCGGCAGGCCAAACCGCCGCGCGGCGTCGTGCGCGAAGCCGGTCGCGCCCATTTTGGGGATCGACAGCCCGCCGGTCGCCAGCACCAGTGACCCGGCGGTGAAGCCGCCATGGTCCGTCTCGACACGGAACCGGTCGGAGCGGCCCAGCTCCGTCACCCGATGGCCGGTGCGCAGCTCCACTCCGGCGGCGGCGCACTCGGCCAGCAACATGGCCACGATCGCGCGGGCAGACCCGTCGCAGAACAGCTGCCCCAGCGCCTTCTCATGGCTGGCGATGCCGTGGCGGGCAACGAGCGCCACGAAGTCCCCGGCCGTGTATTGCGCCAGGGCGGAGCGGGCGAAGTGCGGGTTGGCCGAGAAGAACCGCTCCGGCGCGGTCCCCGTGTTGGTGAAGTTGCAACGGCCGCCGCCGGAGATCAGAATCTTCTTGCCCGGCTCGTCCGCGTGGTCCAGCAACAGCACCCGGCGGCCGCGCTGCCCCGCTACGGCGGCGCACATCAGCCCGGCCGCCCCGGCTCCCATCACCACCACGTCGAAGTCCGTCATCGCGGCGCCGCCGCGCGCTGCAACCGGTCATTGACCGCGTCCCCGAGGCCTGCGCCCGGCACCGACATGGCCGCGATGCCGTGCAGCCCCCGCCGCGTGCCCTCGGCGTCCAGCCAGCGCAACCCGGTGAACAGGCGGGCCGCCGCTTCCGCCGGGTCCGCGGCGCGGCTCAGCTCGAAGACGAGGCCGGCGCCGGGTAGCGGAGCGCCGAACGCCAGCAGCGCCTCGTCCGCCGCCACGGCGTCGGCGCGGAGCCGCACAGGCAATCGGGGCGCGTAGTGCGACACCAGCAGGCCAGGGGAGCGCAGCGTGCGCGTGGCTTCCGCCTCCGCCGGGGTCAGGGCGCGGCCGATCGGCCCCACCACCGCCTCGATCGCCTCGCCGGGCACGCCGCCGGGGCGCAACAGGAAGGGGCGGGAGCTGCACAGGTCCACCACCGTGGATTCCAGCCCCACGGCGCAGGGGCCGCCATCCATCACGGCGGCGATCCGCCCGTCCAGCCCGTCCAGCACGTGGTCCGCCGTGGTGGGGGACACGGCGCCCGAGCGATTGGCGGAGGGGGCTGCGACCGGTCGGCCCACGGCGCGCAGCAGCGCCAGCGCCACCGGGTGCGCCGGCACCCGCACCGCCAGCGTGTCCAGCCCTGCGCCGGCCAGCAGCGCCACCGGGCAGGTGACGCGGCGCGGCAGCACCAGCGTCAGCGGCCCAGGCCAGAACGCGGCGGCCAGGCGGCGCGCGGTCTCCGGCGCGTTCACGTGGCGAAACGCGGCCTCCGCGTCCGGGTAGTGGCAGATCAGCGGGTTGAAGTGCGGCCGGCCCTTGGCCTCGAACACGGCGGCCACGGCGGTGTTGCGGGTGGCGTCCGCCCCCAGGCCATAGACCGTCTCGGTCGGGAACGCGACCAATTGGCCGTCCAGCAGCAGCGCCGCTGCCCTGGGGTCGCCGGGTTGCAGCCGCAGCGTCATGCGCCGCGGCACACGAAGGGCGGGTTCTCCCAGCCGGGCTTGCCGCAGCGCAGCGGGGCGCCTGCCATGTCCAGCAGCCGTCCGCCTGCCGCTTCCAGCACGGCCTGCGGGGCGGCGGTGTCCCACTCCATGGTGCGGCCGAAGCGCGGGTAGAGGTCCGCCGCCCCCTCCGCCACCCGCACGATCTTGAGCGCGGAGCCGAACTTGGCGACCGAGGCCACGCGCTCCCCCATAAGGAACGCGTCCAGCCGCGGGTCGTCGGCGTAGTGCCGGGAGGCGAGCACGGCCAGCCCCTCCGGCGGCGCGGCGCGGGCGGCGATCGGCTGCGTGCCGGCGCCCGTCCGCTTCCAAGCACCTTGGCCGACGATGCCGCCGAACAGCTCGCCCGACACCGGCACCCCCACCACGCCCAGCACGGGCGCGCCGCCGCGCACCAGGCCGATGTTGACGGTGAACTCGTCCCGCCCGGCCGCGAACTCCCGCGTGCCGTCCAGCGGATCGACCAGCCAGTAGCTGGCTGCCGCGACTTGCAGGCTCCCAGCCGCCGCTTCCTCCTCCGCGACCACGGGGATGTCCGGCGCGGCGCGGCGCAGCCCGGCCACGATCAGGGCCTCCGCCTGGAGGTCGGCTTCCGTCACGGGGGAGCAGTCGGATTTGTCCCGCGTGTCGAAGCCGCGGGCACGCACGGCCAGGATGATTGCGGCGGCCTGCTGGGCAAGCTCGGCCGCGAGATGGAGCAGGGCCTCATCGTTCATCGTTGGCGATATAGGGGCGGAGTGCGGCGGCCACCACGCCGCACCCTGGCAAACCTGCCCAGCATCGCTAGTGTCTGACCTGATGCATCCCGAGGACCGTGCCATGCTCGCCACCACCTTCGCCCCCGCCGCCCTGCCAGCCTCCGGGGCGCTCGCGCTGCTGCTGGGGGAGGAGGCGGTGCTGACCGGCCTGGCCCAGGCGGCGGACGAGGCGACCGGCGGAGCGCTCAGCCGCGCCTTCGCCGCGGCGAAGTTCACCGGCAAGAAAGGCTCCAGCTGCACGGTGCTGGCGCCGGGCGCCGGGCTGTCCCGCGTGGTGGCGGCCGGCTTGGGCAGCCTGGACGCGCTCACCCCGCAAATCGTGGAGGAGGCCGGCGGCAGCCTGGCCGTGGCGTTGGCCGGCGAGGAGGCGGCCGCGCTGGCCACCGGCGCGCTCGCTCCCGCCCACGCCGCCGCCGCGGCGATGGGGGCGACCCTGCGGGCCTACCGGTTCGACCGCTACCGCACCAAGGAGAAGGCCGAGGACAAGCCCAAGCTCGCCGCCCTTCGCGTCCTGTGCGGCGACCCCGCCGGCGCCACGGCCGAGTGGGCGGCGCTGGAGCCGGTAGCCCGCGGCGTGTTCCTCGCCCGCGACCTGGCCAGCGAGCCGGCCAACGTGCTGTTCCCGGCGGAGATGGCCGAACGCTGCCGGGCGCTGGAGCAGCTTGGCGTAGCGGTCGAGGTGTTCGGCCCGGCGGAGCTGGAGAAGCTCGGCCTCGGCATGCTGATGGGCGTCTCGCTCGGCAGCGCGCGGGAGCCGCGCATGGTGGTGATGTCCTGGCAAGGCGCGGGCGGGGACGGCAAGCCGGTCGCCTTCGTGGGCAAGGGCGTCACCTTCGACAGCGGCGGCATCTCCATCAAGCCGGCTGGCGGCATGGAGGATATGAAATGGGACATGGCGGGTGCCGCCGCCGTGGTCGGCGCCATGGCGGCGCTGGCAGGCCGCAAGGCAAAGGTGAACGTGGTGGGCCTGGTCGGCCTGGTGGAGAACATGCTGGGCGACAAGGCGCAGCGCCCTGGCGACGTGGTGACCAGCCATTCCGGCCAGACCGTCGAGGTCATCAACACGGACGCCGAGGGCCGGCTCGTGCTGGGCGACGTGCTGTCCTACTGCAAGGAACGGTTCCAGCCCGCCTTCATGGTCGATCTGGCGACGCTGACCGGCGCCATCATCGTGAGCCTGGGGCACGAGTATGCCGGGCTGTTCAGCAACGACGAGAAGCTGGCGCAGAACCTGCTCGCGGCCGGCAGCGCCAGCGGCGAGAAGCTGTGGCGCATGCCGCTCGGCGACGCCTACGACAAGCTGCTCAAGAGCGACATCGCCAACATGAAGAACATCGGCGGCCGGCCAGGCGGCGCCGTCAGCGCCGCCTGCTTCATCCAGCGCTTCGTCGGCGGCGTGCCGTGGGCGCACCTGGACATCGCCGGCATGGTCTGGGGCGCCAAGGACGCCGCCACCGCGCCCAAGGGCGCCACCGCGTTCGGTGTGCGGCTGATCGATCGTCTGATCGCCGAGCACTACGAGGCCGCCCAGCTGGCTGAATGAGCACGATCGGCTTCTATCACCTGACCCGCAGCACGGCGGAGCAGGCGCTGCCCAAGCTGCTCGGCCGCACCCTCGCCGCCGGGCAGCGTGCCGTGGTGCTGTGCGGCAGCGAGCCGCGGCTGCGGGCCCTGGACGACGCGCTCTGGGCCAGCGCCGACCCAGACTGGCTGCCGCACGGCAGCGCCCGCGCCGGCGAGGCGGAATGGCAGCCAATCTGGCTCACCTTGCAGCCCGAGGCGCCCAACGGCGCGCGTTACCTGTTCCGCCTGGACGGCACCGCCGCTGACCCGGCGCCGTTCGAGCGCGTGTTCGACCTGTTCGACGGCGCGGACGAGGCCGCCGTCGCAGCCGCCCGGCAGCGCTGGGCCGCGGACAAGGCGGCCGGCCACGCGCTGACCTACTGGCAGCAAGACGAGCGGGGTTGGCAGAAGGCCTGATGCGGCTTTGCCCGGCGCGCCGGGTCCGTTACACGACTGCGATGACCTTGAGCCTGCCATGCTGAAATTCGCCCTGCTGGCGGTGGCCGCCGCCATCCTCATCGCCATCGGGCTGATCCTGCTGCCTACGGCGCACGGGCCGCGCCAGGAGGCCCGCATCATCGCCCCCGGCGACACGGGCGCCCCGCCGGCCGGCTTCGTCATCCATGACACGCCGCCGGCCGCCCCGTCCGCGTCCGCCGCGCCGGGCGACCTGGCCGCCGTGATCCAGCGCCTGCGTGACAACGCGCCCAAGCCCGACCCTGCTGCCGCCCCCGACCCCGTCGCCGCCCCGCTTCCCACCGTGGTCATGCCTGCACCGCCGCCAGCGGCGCCAGCGCCGCCGCCGGCGCCGCCGGCCAGTCGCTGGACCAGCGTGACCGGGCAGGGCACGCGCTGGCGCATGGTGCGCAGCGGCGACGGCTTCACCGTGTCGGTCGATCTCGGCGGCGGCCAGGTGGCGGACATCCACGTGCTGCCGGCCTTTGCCAGCCTGGACCCGGCGGCGGTCAACCTGCGGGTGGACTACCTGAAGGACACCATCCTGCAGAACTTCACCGCCAAGTCCGGCAGCTACACCTTCGCGCGCGACGGCTCGGTGTCGGTGGGGCCGTGATGCGGCCCGCCTGAGACGTTTGGACAAGCCGCCGCCACATCCCCGACACATGCGGCCGCCTAGTCTGGCCTGGCAGATGAGGCAGGGAGGCCGACCATGCAGCTTTCACCGAGCGCCGCCGCCAGGCCGGTGACCGCCGTCGCGGACCGGTCCGCCCTATCCCCGCTCGCGATGGCGCTGCACCTGCGGGCGGCCGAAGGCGATGCGGCGTTCTGTTTCGCGCGCGCGATGCACGAGGGGTCGGCCTGGGCGAACGAGGATTGGGGCCGCTACTGGGCCGATGTGATGCGCCTGGTCTGATCCCCGCCGCCCCGATGTCGCAGAACTGACACGGAAGCGACACGGACGCCCCGGGCCGGAGCCGCTAGCATAGTCTCCGCTGACTGCCGCGATGGCCGCGGTCCCAAAACGGAGATTACC
The DNA here is from genome assembly GCA_964235495.1 of uncultured Acetobacteraceae bacterium. GTDB lineage: Bacteria > Pseudomonadota > Alphaproteobacteria > Acetobacterales > Acetobacteraceae > LMUY01. The sequence continues at coordinate 7,209 of CAXSAX010000022.1, forward strand.
CGATGCTCAAGCTGGGAAGCTCGTTCCGCATAGGCCTTCTGCTCAGCACGGTGCTCACCGCGGCGCCGGTCGCCTTTGCCGCCGAACCTGCGGCCACGGGGACCGCGGCAACCCTGCTGCCCACCGGCCTGGCCATTACGCCGACGATCCTGGCCGGCGCCGTGCAACAGCCGCTCAACCCCGGGCTGGCGGCCTACCCGAACTTCGTCGCCGGCGAGGCGGTCCAGGCCCGGCTCAGCCCCGACGGCTCGCTGCTGGCGATCATCTGCGCGGGCCAGAACTCGCTCGACAACGCGAGCGGCAACACCGACACTGCAAACTCGACCCAGTACATCTTTCTCTACAACGTCGCCGGGACCAACAAGACCAAGCCGGTCCTGGCGCAGGTCATCAAGCAGGCCAACGCGCATGTCGGCCTGGTCTGGGCGCCGAACGGCAAGACGCTCTACGCAACCGGCGGCAACGACGACGCGGTGTATGCCTACACCAATGCCACGGGCGCCTTCACGCTCGCCGCCAAGATCGCGCTGAACCACAACAAGCAGGGCATCGGCCTGGCGGTGCAGCCGAACGCGAGCGGCCTGGGCATCTCGGCCGACGGCAAGACCCTCGTGGTCGCCAACAACTACAACGACTCGGTCAGCGTCATCGACACGGCGAGCAATGCCGTGCGTTACGAGCACGACCTGCGGCCCTACCTGGCGAGCAACGAGAACACCAGCGGCGTCGCCGGCGGCGAGTACCCGTTCGCGGTGCTGGTGAACGCCAACGGCGTCGCGTACATCTCCTCGACGCGCGACCGCCAGGTGGTCGCGCTCGACGTGTCCTCGCCGACAGCCGCCAAGCTCGTGGCCCGCATCCCGCTCGACGGCAACCCGTACGGCATGGCATTCAGCGCCGATCAGTCCACGCTTTACGTGGCCGAGGACAACAGCGACCAGGTCTCGGTCATCAAGACGCAGACCAACACGGTCGAGCAGAAGATCGACGTGCGGGCGCCAACCGGCATCCTGCCGGGCTACCGCCAGACCGGCGCCGCCCCGTTTGCCGTGACGCTCTCGCCCAATGGCAAGCAGCTCTACGTCGTCAACAACGGCGCCAACGAGATCGCCGTCGTGTCCTTGGCCGGCGCGAAGGCTGCGGTGATCGGGCTGATCCCGACCGCCTACGCGCCCAAGGACGTCGCGTTCAGCCAGGACGGCACGTGGATGTACATCATCAACGGCAAGAGTAACACCGGGCCGAACCCGACCAACCTGGCGAGCAACACCGCCGCGATCACCAGCATCACCTACCCCGGCGGCAACGCCGCAGCCGCGGCCGCGGCCCGGGCAGGCAACCAGTACCAGTTCCAGCTGGAGCAGGCCTCGCTGGTCAGCGCCCGCATCCCTACGACGCAGCAGCTCGGGCCCCTGACCGCCCAGGTGGCGGACAATAACGGCTACTCGACACCGCAAAGCCAAGCCGATGCGGCGGTGATGGCGTTCGTGCGCAAGCACATCAAGCACGTCATCTACATCGTCAAGGAGAACCGCACGTTCGACCAGATCCTGGGCGACCTGCCGAACGGCGCCAACGCAGATCCGGCGCTCGTGCAGTTCGGCCGGGCGCTCACGCCCAACTTCCATGACATCGCCGCCAGCTTCGTCACGCTCGACAACTTCATGGACCCAGCGGACGGCAGCATGGATGGCTGGTCTTGGTCGATGCGCGGCCGCGTCACCAACGACGAGGAGCTGACGCAGCAACTCAACTACGCCTTCGTCAACCGCGGCCTGTCCTACGAGGGCGAGGCGTCCAACCGCAACGTGCCGGTCGGCCTCGTCGCGCAGGCCGACCGGGATGCCGCGACAAAGGGCCAGTTCTCCGCGCTCTCGGCCAACCTCCCCGGCGGCACGGCCAACCTGCTCCCCGGCGTGGCCGACATTGCGACCACGGATTTCGATACCGAATACCAGACCGGCTACATCATGGATGCGGTGCTGCGGGCCGGCCTCAGCCTGCGGAACTACGGCTTCACGGTCAACAACATCGGCCCGACCACGGACGCCGCCGGCAAGCCGATCACCAATCCCGGCGCCGCCGGAGTGGTGCAGGCCGCCGAGCTGAACCCGGCGCTCGTGCCGCTGACCGACGTGTATTTCCGCGGCTTCGACCAGACCTATTCGGACCAGTGGAACGTCAATGAGTGGTATCGCGAGTTCCAGCAATACGTGACCTACGGCGACTTGCCGGCCTTCGAGACCGTCCGCCTGTCGCATGACCACACCGGCAGCTTCGCCACCGCGCTCGCCGGGGTGAACACGCCGGACACCCAGGAAGCCGACAACGACCTCGCGGTCGGCCGCATGGTCGATTACGTGGCCCATAGCCGGTTCGCCAAGGACACCCTGTTCATCGTGACTGAGGATGACAGCCAGGATGGCCCCGACCACGTGGATTCGCATCGCTCCACCGCCTATATCGCAGGTCCCTACGTGAAGCAGGGCGCGGTGGTCAGCACCCGCTACAGCCAGGTCAACGCCCTGCGCACCATCGAGGATATCCTCGGCCTGAAGCACATCAACCTCAACACCGCCTTCCAGCCGCCGATGGCCGACGTGTTCGACGTGACCAGCAAGGGCACCTGGACCTACACCGCCGTCGCCTCGACCATCCTGCAGACCACGCAACTCGTCCTGGCGGACACCGGCGTGCGCTACGCCGAGGGGCCGCGCGTGTATCCGCGCCAGGATGCAGCCTACTGGGCGAAGCAGACCGCCGGATTCGACTTCACGGGCGAAGACCGCGTGCCGACCGGGTTGTTTAACAAGGTGCTCTGGGAGGGCACCCGGCCGGGCGTTCCTTATCCAACCTTGAAGGCGGTTGCCGGGCCAACAACCAACTGATGCGGGAAGCGGCAGGGCACTGCCCTGCCGCTAAAGGTGTCCAGAGGACCTCGTCCTCTGGCGGGGTTCGGGGCAGCGCCCCGACCTTCGCTAAGCCTCCGCCAAAGCCTCTTCCGCCTCCAGCCAGGCCATCTCCGCCCGCTCGACCTCCCGCGCCACCGCCGCCAGCCGGGTGTTCGCCGCCGTGACCTCCGCCGTCCGTCCGGCGGCATATAGCGCCGGGTCGGCCAGCCGCGCCTCCAAGGCCGTCCGCTCCGCCGCCAGCCGGGCCAGCGCGCTCTCCGCGTCGCGCGCCTGCTTGCGCAGCGGGGCCGTCTGCACCCGGGCCTGCGCCCGGTCGCGCCGGTCGTCGCGCCGGGTGGGCGCCTCCACCCGCACTGGCCGCCCGCGCTCGGCGAGCAGGCCGCGGTAATCGTCCAGGTCGCCGTCGTACGGCGCCGCGGTGCCGTCCGCCACCAGCCAGAGCCGGTCCGCCACCAGCTCCACCAAGTGGGGGTCGTGGGTGATCAGCAGCACGGCGCCGCCGAACTCGGCCAAGGCGCGGACCAGCGCCTCGCGGGCGTCGATGTCCAGGTGGTTGGTCGGCTCGTCCAGGATGAGCAGCTGCGGCGCGTCCCGCGTGGCCAGGGCCAGCAACAGCCGGGCGCGCTCGCCGCCGGAAAGCTGCGCGGTCGGCGTGTCAGCGCGGTCGGCGTCGAGGCCGAAGCGGGCCAACTGTGCCCGCACCGCCGGGGGCAGGGCGGCCGGCATGGCGCGGGCCATGTGGTCGACCGGCGACTCGGCGGACACCAGTTCCTCCGCCTGGTGCTGGGCGAAGTAGCCGACGCGCAGCTTCGGGCTGCGCCGCACCTCGCCTGCCAGGGGGGCCAGCCGGCCGGCGAGCAGCTTGGCCAGCGTGCTCTTGCCGTTGCCGTTGGCGCCCAGCAGCGCAACCCGGTCTTCCATGTCCAGCCGCAGGTTCACCCCCCGCAGCACTGACTTGCCGTCATACCCGGCGTCCACGCGGTCCAGCTGCAGGATCGGCGGGGCCAGGGAGGCGGGCTCGGGAAAGGCGAAGCGGGTGACGGCGTCCTCCACCACGCTGTCCATCGCCGGCAGCCGCTCCAGCGCCTTGAGGCGGGACTGCGCCTGCCGCGCCTTGGTGGCCTTGGCGCGGAAGCGGTCCACGAAGGCCTGCATGTGGGCGCGCTGCGCGGTGATCCGCTCGGCGGCGCGGGCCTGCTGCATCGCCTGCTCGGTGCGGATGCGGACGAACTCGGTGTAGCCGCCCGGCGTGAGGGAAAGCTTGCGCCCGTCCAAGTGCGCGATCGCCTCCACCGCGCGGTCCAGCAGGCCGCGGTCGTGGCTTACGATCAGGCAGGCCCCGGAAAAGCGTGCGAGCCAACCTTCCAGCCACATCGTCGCTTCCAGGTCGAGATGGTTGGTCGGCTCGTCCAGCAGCAGCAGGTCCGGCTGCGCGAACAGGGCGGTGGCCAAGGCGACCCGCATGCGCCAGCCGCCGCTGAACTCGCACACCGGGCGGGCCTGGGCGGCGGTGTCGAACCCGAGGCCTGCCAGGATGGCGGCGGCGCGGGCCGGGGCAGCGTCCGCGCCGATGGTGCGGAGGCGCTCGTGGATTTCCGCCAGCCGGGCAGGAGGGGCGGCGTCGCCTTCGGCCAGCAGCGCCAGGCGCTCGGGATCGCCTTCCAGCACAGTCTCCACCAGGCTCGCCGGGCCGGACGGCGCTTCCTGCCGCACCTGCGCCATGCGCGCGGCGGAGGCCAGATGGATCGCGCCGCCATCCAACGCCAACTCGCCGGCGATGGCGCGCAGCAAGGTGGATTTGCCCGCGCCGTTGCGCCCCACCAGGCCGATGCGGCGGCCGGCATCGACCCGCAGCGTGGCATGCTCCAGCAGCGGCCGGCCGGCCATGCGGATAGTGGCGTTGTCGATGACCAGCAAGCTCATGCCGCCGATGTAGTGCGGCGCGTCGTGGTAGGCTACCGCGCCGAACTACCGCGGCGGCCCTTTCAGCACCCGCAGCACGGCATCGACCGTCAGCCCGTAAGCGACGTGGGCCACGAAGCTGCGGCCATGCGCCTGCCAGGGGTAGCGCGTGGGCGGGCTGGCGAGATCGAGCCGGGCTGCGCCCCATTCGTCCTCCACCGCCCACACCGTCACCCCGAAGGCAAAGCCGCGGCCCGCGGTCAGCCAGCCCAGGCGGTCCCGCAGCACGCCCAGCAGCGCGGCCGGGACCATGCCGATCGCGTATTTGAAGGCCAGCCCCACGGCGTTGTCCTCCGGGTGGTCCAGCTCGGCGCCCAGGGCGCGGGCGGCGCGGCTGGCCAGGATGTGCGGCGTGTCCAGGCCGCCGGGCCGGGCGGCCACCGTCGCCGCCTCCGTGGCCGCGCTGCCGCGCATGGCCATGTACTTGTCCACCTCGTGCAGGGCCCACACGCCGGCCGCCCCGGCGATGGCGCCGCGCACGAGGCCGCCCAGGATGCTGTCGCCCGCCCGATCCGTCATGGCATCGATCCTCCCGTTGTCCCTCGGCAACGTGCCCCGGCGACGCGGGGTTGCCCGGCCTACCCGCCTCGTTTACAGCCCCGCCACACCCTGAGAGGCTGACCGACCATGGCGACCGAGCGCACCTTCTCCATCATCAAGCCGGATGCGACCCGGCGGAACATCACCGGCAAGGTGCTGGCCACGCTCGAGGCGGCTGGGCTGCGCGTGGTGGCGCAGAAGCGCGTGCGGATGTCCAAGGACCAGGCGGAAGCGTTCTACGGTGTGCACAAGGAGCGGCCGTTCTTCGCCGGACTGGTCACGTTCATGACCTCCGGCCCCGTCGTCGTGCAGGTGCTGGAAGGCGAGGACGCCATCGCGCTCAACCGCAAGGTGATGGGCGCCACCGACCCCAAGAAGGCCGAGCCCGGCACGGTGCGCGCGCTGTTCGCCGAGGACATCGAGGCCAACACGGTGCACGGCTCGGACAGCCCCGAAGCCGCCGCCAGCGAGATCGCGTTCTTCTTCGCCGACGGCGAGATCGTCGGCTGAACGCCGCTAGGCTTGCTGGGGCGCTTGCCGGGGCGGCGCTGCTGGCCGTCCCGTTGCTCGCCGGCTGCGCCGGCCCCAGGCCGCCGGCTCCCTTCGCCGAAGCCCCGCCGGCCCCGCCGGAGCACATCGACGGGCAATATCGCGGCATCGCCCGGCTGATCCGCGCCGCCGTCCGCGGCTGCCCCCGCAGCGGCGCGCGCACCGTCATGGTGGTGGGCAACGCGCTGTCGGTGAACTATCGCGGCCCCACCGTGTCCTACGCCCTGACCGCCACGGTGGCGCCCGACGGCAGCATCCAGGGCAGCGACGGCCGCGGCGCGATCCAGGGCCAGATCACCGGCCGCCACATGGACCTGACGGTGACCTCCGATGCCTGCGACGTCCGGTACGCGCTGGAGCGGCGCTGACAGCTAGAGCATCGTCCGACCAAACGGGATCACCCGCCGGACAAAATTGCTCGCAAAAACATAAGTTTAGGGTGTTTTGCGTGCGCCTATCAGCACGGAAAACGCTCTAAGCCAGGTCGGTGCCCATGGGTGCGCCCTTCGGGTCCCGTCCCAGCCCCACCAGCACCGCGATCACCACTGCCACGACGCCGATCACGATCGCCAGCGCCATCGCGTAGTCGCCGTCGAACAGCTTGGCCAGCGAGACCTGGATGTTGGCGTTCCACGAGGCCAGGAAGTTGCCCAGCTGGTAAACCAGGCCGGGGAAGGTGCCCCGGATGGTGACGGGCGACAGCTCGTTCAGGTACACCGGCACCACGCCCCAGGCGCCTTGCACGCAGACCTGCATCAGGAACGCGCCCAGCCCGAGCAGCACGGGCGTGGTGGAGAACGCCCACAGCCGCAGCACCGGCAGCGCCAGCAGGGCCGCGATCACGATGGCCCATTTGCGCCCGATCCGCTGCGACAGGCTGCCGAACAGGATGCCGCCGGCGATGGCCCCGATGTTCATCACGATGACGATGGCTGAGACCGTGCCTGGCTGCAGCTGGTGCTGCCCCCGCAAGAAGTAGCTCGGATAGACATCCTGCGAGCCATGGCTGAAGAAGTTGAATCCCATCATCACCGCAGAGGCGAACACCACCAGCCCGGCGTGCTGCTTCAGCACCGTCAGGATGCCGACCTTGTGCTCCGCCTCCGTCCGGGCCAGCCAGTCCGGGCTCTCCGGCACGTTGCGGCGGATGTACAGCACCAGCAGCGCCGGGACGACGCCCACCATGAACATGCCGCGCCAGGTCAGCCACGGTAGCGCCAGGTACAGCAGGGAGGCGAGCAGGTAGCCGGTGGGATAGCCGGCCTGCAACAGGCCGGACACCGGGCCGCGCCACTTGGCCGGCACGCTCTCCATGGTCAGCGACGCGCCGACGCCCCATTCGCCCCCCATCGCCACGCCGTACAGCGCGCGCAGCACGAGGAACACCGTCAACGTCGGCGCCAGGCCGGACAGGAACTCCAGCAGCGAGTAGCACAGCACGTTGACCATCAGCGTCGGGCGGCGGCCGAAGCGGTCCGCCAGGCGGCCGAACAGCACCGCCCCGATCGCGCGGCAGGCCAGGGTCAGCGTGATGGCGAAGGCGACGCTCTCCCGCTCGGCATGGAAAGCGACGGCGATGTCCTGCAGCACGAACACCATGATGAAGAAGTCGAACGCATCGAGCGTCCAGCCGAGGAAGGCCGCGGTGACGACGTGGACTTGCGTTGCGGATGGCCTGGCGGCGGCTGACATGGCGGGCTCCCCGGTTGCGGTCCGCCAGGCCATCCCGCGCGTCGCTTGCCACGCTTGCACCATGCCCGGCGCACCCTTGCAAGCTGGATCGAGCTTTGCCCCTTCCAGGCGCAGGGCAGGGCCCTGCCGCTAAGGCGTCGCTCCACCGCGCAGGAACGCATCCGCCGTGCGCAGGCTGAGTGCCATGATGGTCAGCGCCGGGTTCGCCGCCAGGGCGCTCGGGAACACCGAGTTGTCGCACACCCACAAGTTCGGCACGTCGAAGCTGCGGCCCGCCGAGTCCACCACCGACGCGTCGCCATCCGTCCCCATGCGGCAGGTGCCGACTGTGTGCGCCGCACGTTGCAGGGACCAGATGTCCGTGGCGCCCGCCGCCTCCCACACCGCCGTCATGAACCGGATGGCGTGGCGGTCGATGCCCCGCTCGTTCGGGCCGTAGCTGAAATGCACCCGCGGCTTGGGCACGCCCAGCTCGTCCGCCTCGTCCGACAGATCCAGGTAGTTGCCGGCTTGCGGCAGGCACTCGCCGTTGACGCCGATACCCGCCATGTGGTTGTAGCGAGCGAGGTAGTCCACCAGCCTCTGCCCCCACAGCGCCCGCCCGCGGGTGACGGAGGTGGCCCAGGTCACCGGCACCACGCCCAGGCTCTGCACCAGGTAGCCGCCGGCAAAGTCGGCGTCCGGCGCGCGCACCATCTCCTCGGTGATCATGGCGGACGGGTAGCCCTTGTTCATCCGCATCTCGGGGCCGAACGTGCCCCAGACCTGCGTCCCCACGTGCGCCATGTAGTTGCGCCCAACCTGGCCGCTCGAGTTGGCCAGCCCCGCGTGCAGCAGCAGCCGGGGCGTCTCGACCGCGCCGGCGCACAGGAACACGGCGGCGCAGCGCTGCCGTCGGTCCTCTCCGTCCGCGCGATAGACGACGCCGGTGATCCGCCCGGCCCCATCCCGCTCGAAGCCGTGCACGCTGCACTCCGGCCTGATTTCCGCGCCCGCGGCCACGGCCTGCGGCAGGTAGGTCACGTCCATGCTGGTCTTGGCGCCGATGCGGCAGCCCTGGTGGCAGTAGCCGCAATTGATGCAGGCATGGCGCCTCCCGTGGCCGGGCTGCTCGAAGTCCTGCGACACCACCGCGACCGGCCCGTCGCTGACGCGCACGCCGAGCGACGCGCACCCGGCCGCCATCATCTGGGCGGGGGCGTTGCGCGCCACCGGGGGCAGGGCGTAACGGCGTGACGGCTCCCACGGATAGGGCTGCGGCCCCGACACGCCGATGAACGCCTCCACCTCCTCGTAATACGGCCGCAATTCCTCGTAGCTGAGCGGCCAGTCGGCGCCGACGCCCTGTTCGGTGCGCAGCCGCAGGTCCCGCGGGTCCGCGCGCGGCGCGTAGGCGCCCCAGTGCAGGGTGGAGCCGCCGACGCCCGTGCCGCTGTTGTTGGCGCCGAACGCTTCCGGCGTGCTGCCGGCGCTCAGCCGCTCGCCGAGCCAGTAGATGTCGGCCGCGACCTCGTCGGCCACGAAGTCCTCGGGGTTCCAGTTCCGCCCGGCCTCCAGCGCCACCACCCGCAGCCCCGCCCGCGCCAGCCGCGCCAGCAACGGGGAGCCGCCCGCGCCCGTGCCGACCACTACAGCGTCCACCACGTCGTCCAGGCTGTGGCGCGCCATCCGGTCCAGGTTCATGGCATCGCCCCGGCCGGGGCCGGCTCCCAAGGCTCGGCCTCGCCGGGGCCGACCTGCGTGAAGCCGGGCTTGGGTTCGCCGTCGCCGCCGTAGCCAATGCCGCTGTATCCCATGGCGGCCAGCGTGGCCGGGTGCGCCACGTAGGTGCGCACGGCTTCGGCACGGGCGTCCTCGAACCATCGCTGCATCTGCGCCGGGTCCAGCGCGCCGCCGGGCGCCTCGCCCGCCGCGACCGCCTCCAGCAAGGCGTCCTGCCGCGCGGCGTCCAGCTGCGCGAACCCGGCGCCGTGCTGCGCGTGCGCGGCAGCGTCCAGCGTGTCCAGCCCGGCGCGGAACGCCTCGGCGTCCGGCGGCAGGATGTCGAAGCGCCAGCCATCCCCCCGGCCGGAGGCCAGCTCGCGATCGATGCGGGCGGCTAGGTCAATCCGCGCCGGGCCGGGCTGCGGCACGACCCGCTCCACCACCGCCCGCAGCGCAGCCAACTGGGCGGCGCTGACGGCGCGGGGCTGGTAGGCCGGGTCGTCTGGCTGGGCTCGGTCCAGCAGCACGGCGCGCGTGCGGGCGCTCACCCGGTCCGAGTGGATCAGCGCCAGATAGGCTTCGCCGATCGGCGGCGCCGGGGCGGTCATGGCGTAACAGGGGTTGGGAGCATATCAGGCAGCTATTGCCGGGTCGTGAGATGGCAAGTGCTGCACTGCCGCAAACGAGCGTAAGGCTAGGTTTCTGCCAAGCTCGTGGCTGCGCCGACCAGCGCCAGGTGGCTTAGCGCCTGCGGCACGTTGCCAAGCATCTCGCCGGTGGTGGGGTCCATCTGCTCGTTCAGCAGGCCAAGGTTGGTGCCCGTTGCGGCCAGCATCGCGTCCATTTGCGCGATCCCGGCCGCTTTGTCGCCCAGGGAGGCGTAGGCCTCCACCAGCCAGAACCCGCAGGCGATGAACGCGCCTTCCTCCTCTGCCATGCCGGAATAGCGGAACAGGTGCGGACCCCGGCCCAACTCGCGCACGATGGCGTCCCGCGTCAGCGCCAGGCGGTCGGGGCGGGGAAAGGCGAAGCGGACACCCAACAGCAGCGATGCGTCGAGCTTCTCCGTCCCGGCATACTGGACGTAGGCCTGCTTGGCGTCGGACCAGCATTCTGCGTCCACCCAGTCCCGGATGCGATCGCGCTCGCGCTTCCAGCGCTCGACCTGGCTGGCGTCGATCTGGCCCTGGCTCGCCAGCTTCACCGCCCGGTCCAGCCCCGACCAGCAGCCGATCTTGGAGATGGTGTAGTGCTCGTCCTGCTCCAGCTCCCAGATGCTGGAATCCTTCATGCGCCACATGTCGGCGCAGCGGTTGGCCTCGTCGGCCAGCAGCCGCCGGGTCGCCAGGTCCAGCACGTGGCCCTTGTCCACGAACATGGACGCCGTCTGCATCAGGTCGCCGAAGATGCCGAGCTGCAGCTGCTTGGTCGCCTGGTTGCCGCGCCGCACCGGCTGGCTGCCGGCATAGCCGGGGACGTCCAGCTCCTCCTGGTCCGGTGCGGCGTCGCCGTTCAGCCGATACATGACGGATAGCCGGCCGCCGTGCCGCCGCGCCGTCGAGGTCAGCCAGGAGAACGCGGCCTTGGCTTCCTCCGTGGCATCCACGTCCAGGAAGGCCTTGATCGTGTAGGTGACATCACGCGTCCAGGCGTAGCGGTAGTCGTAGTTCTTGGGTCCGCCGATCCGCTCCGGCAGCGAGGTCGTGGCAGCGGCGATGATGGCGCCGGTGCCGGAGAACAGCAGCAGCTTGAGCGCCAGGGCGCTGCGCCGCACCTCCGCCCCGTACCGCTCCGGCACCGCCAGGTCCGAGCACCACTGGCGCCAGGACTGGTCCGACCGGTCGATCCGCCTGTCGATGTTGCCGAGCGCCGGCAGGATCAGCGGCTCATCCTGGCCCGCCAGCAACGCCAGGAGGCTGCGCGAGCCCGGCTGCGTCACCAGCCGCGCCTCCACCCCTTGGTCGCTCTCGGCCGTGCGCACCACGGCGTCGTCGCTGCGGAGCGCTATCACCAACCCGTCCACGTGCAGCACGTCGCCGGACGGGCTGGGCTCCCGCCAAGGCGTCGCGGCCGAGAGGCGGCGGCCGACCAGCACGGCGATGTGGAACTCGACCGCGCCCGTCAGGCCCTCGACCCGGCGCGCCAGCTCGCTCCACGGCAGGCGGCCGGAGATGCCGCTGTTCAGCGAGTCGGTGATCCGGGCGCTGCCGCCGGCGGTGGTGAACACCTGCTCCAGCACGTTGCTGTCGGGGCGGTAGGAGCGCTCGACGCTGAACGGCTCCGCAGGTTCGATGGAGAAGCGGCCGCCGCTGTCCGGGTCCATCAGGCGGTCGAACAGCGGGTTGCTGTCCATGTTCGGGACGCACCACCAATCGACGGAGCCGTCCGCCCCCACCAGCGCCACGCTGCGCCCGTCACCCAGCGCGGCATACTGGTCGAGCGGCAGAAAGCCGCCCTCGCGCGCTCCCGCCTTCATCGCGCTCCCGCCTTCGCCATGGTCCATCGTTAGTTCTTTGGCACTTTCTCTTTGCCCTTGCCAGGGTTGGACGTGTTCACCAGGGCGGGCGCGGCCTTCGCTCCGAGCGTCTCCTTTTGCGCGGCGGCATCAATGCGCTTGCTACGGGTGAACGGCTCCAGCACCTGCGGCTTGCCGCTGCGCAGCGCCGCCAGGATGCCCTCGATCACCCGCAAGTCGGCGTAGCCTTCCTCGCCGTCCGGCTCCGGGTCGGTGCCGTTCAGGATGCAGTCGGAGTAGTATTTCAGCTCGCCGCCAAAATGGTCGGTGTTCTTGAAGCTCTTGGCGCTCTTGCTCTCGCCGATCACCATCTGGTGCTCCAGCGGCTTGCCGTACATGAACCCCGGGTTGAGCTGCAGGCTGCCCTTGGTGCCGACCACCACGTAAGTGTCAAGCGTGTTGCCGTAATAGGACAACACGAATTGCGCGAGCCGTCCGCCCGGGAAGCGCAGCGTGACTGCCACCGTGTCGTCGAAGTCGCCCAGGCCGGCTTCCGGATGGCGGGAGCCGACCGCGCTCGCCACCTCCGTCGGCTCGTCGCCGAACATGTACCGCGCCGCGTTGACCGGGTAGGGTCCCATGTCCAGCAGCGGCCCGGCCTCGTCGCCATGCTGCGCCCGGTGGCCCTCCGAATCGACCATCTGGGTGAAGGTGGAACTGAACAGGATCAGCTCGCCCAATTGGCCGGAGCGCACCGCCTCGACGGCCGCCAGCGTCGCCGGCTCGAAATGCAGCCGGTAGGCGACCATCAGCTTGGCCGTCGAATCCTTCTGCGCGTCCAAAATCTCCCGGCACTTGGCCGTGGACACCTCCAACGGCTTCTCCGCCAGCACGTGGATGCCCGCCCGCAGCGCCGGCACCGCGAACTCGGCATGCCGCCAGTTCGGCGTGGCCAGGTAGATCGCATCCACCGTGCCGGAGCGCAGCATCTCGTCGAACTGCGCGTAGCTGTAGCTGTCGCTCACGCCGTATTTCTTGCCCAGGGCGCGCGCCTTCTCCGAGTCGTCGGTCACGAAGGCGGCCAGCTCCGAATTGCCGGTGTGCGCGACGCCGGGCAGCATCGCCTCCTGCGAGATGTCGCCCAGGCCCACGATGGCGTAACGGATTTTCTTGCCCGAAGTCAGGCCCAGGGATGACAGGAGGCTCATGGCGGTTTCCTCGTGAATCGGCTTGGCAGCCAACGCGGGCGGCGCGCGTTGTGCTGCGCAGCAGACGGCCTCACATTCGGCGGAGCGAAGGTTTTCATGCGCATCCACGTCCAGAACCCGCCGAGCGCCAACACCCAGGCGATCACGCCCGGCAAGTGGGCGCAGGCGCTGGCCCGGGCCGGGCTGCCTGCGGACCAGCACCGCGTGAGCTTCGGCGCCACGCCGGAGGAGTTCGCCTCCGCCATGGCCGACGCCGAAGCGGTCGTGATGGCGGCCAGCGACACCAAGGCCCTGTTCCCTGCCGATGCGCCCGCCCTGAGGCTGCTGTTCTGCACTTCCGCCGGGCTGGACTCGGTGCCGTTTGCCAGCCTGCCGCCGGAGGCCGCCGTGCTGAACAACCGCGGCGTGCACGGGCCAAAGGCGGGCGAGTACGGCATCATGGCCCTGCTCATGCTGGCCAACCACATGCCGGCCCTGCTGGAGCAGCAGCGCGCGGGCGTGTGGCAGCGGCGGCAGGCCAGCATCGCCGCGGACCGCCGGGTCACAGTGGTGGGCCTGGGCAGCCTCGGCGGCGCCGTCGCGGAGCAGGCGGCGCGCTTCGGCATGGCCGTCACCGGCGTGCGGGCCAGCCCCGCGCCGCACCCGGCCTGCCGGCGCGTGCTGCCCGCCGCCGAGCTGGACGCCGTGCTGCCGGAGACCGAGATGCTGGTGCTGGCCTGCCCGCTGACCCCGGCCACGCGCAACCTGCTCGACCGCCGGCGCATCGGCCTGCTGCCGCCCGGCGCCGGCGTGGCCAACATCGGCCGCGGCGCGTTGCTGGACCAGGACGCGCTGTGCGACGCGCTGGACGCGGGCGCGCTCGGCGGCGCCGTGCTGGACGTGTTCGTGCCGGAGCCGGTGCCGCCGGGCCACCGCCTGTGGACGACGCGCAACCTGGTGATGACGCCGCACGTCTCCAGCGACGACCCGGCGGCGTACGACGCCCGTAGCCTGGACGTGTTCCTGCGCAACGTAGCGGCCTACCAGGGGGGCGAGCCGCTGCCCAACCTGTTCGACCCCGCCCGCGGCTATTGAGGAGGTCAGCCATGCCGATCATGATCACCCGGCGCCTTGCCCTGGCTGGCGCGGGCGGGCTGGCGCTGGCGGGGCGGGCGCGCGCGGACATGCCGGTGGTGGCGAACATCGCCTTCTTCACCGAGACTAAGCCCACCATGCTGGCCAAGGTGCAGGGCTGGTTCGAGGAGGGCACCGCCAGCCGCATCAACTGGCAGCCGGTGGGCAGCGGCACCGACGTCAACGTCCTCGTCACCGCCGACGCCTGCGACATCGGCCTGGGCATCGGCTCCGCCGCGGTCGCGGCCGGCATCGCGCAGAAGCTGCCCTACCAGGTGATCGGCGTGGTGGACGCGATCGGCCCAGCGGAGGAGATGGTCGTCCGGGCCGCTAAGGCGATCCGCTCGCCGGAGGACTTCGTGGGCAAGGTCGTGGCGACGCCGTTCGGCTCGACCAGCCACTACCGCCTGCTCGCGTTCATGAAGCTCAACGGCCTGACCCGCGAGAAGGTGACGCTGCTTGACGCCCGCCCGGACCGGATCGCCGCCGCCTGGGCCAAGGGGGAGATCGACGCCGCCTACGTCTGGTCCCCCGCCAAGAGCCAGCTGCTCGCGCAGGGCGGGATGCTGTATCCGACCTGGCAGGCGCTGGACGGAGCCGGCTACGCCATCGCCGACCTGATCGTGGCGCGCCAGGGCTTCGCGTCCTCCTATCCGGACGCGGTGACCGGCTTCCTCAAGGCCTATGCCCGCGCCCTGGCGGCCTACCGCGCGCAGCCGGAGCAGACTGCTGCCGCCGTCGCCGGGCAGGTCGGGCTGGACCCGGCGGTGACGCTGGCGGACATGCGGCAATACGCCTTCGTGCCGCTAAACGAGCAGAACAGCCCGGATTGGCTGAGCGGGGACGCGCAGAACCCGGGACACATCGCCCGCATGCTGAAGGCGACGGCGGACTTCATGGTGGACCAGGGCGGCATCAAGAAGGTGCCCGCGCTCGACGTGTACCAGAAGGCGCTGAACACGGATTTCCTGTCCAAGGCCGTTGCCTGAGAGGCTGGTTCGCGCCGCGCTGCCATCGCAAGCCCCGCGGTCGCGGGACCCGGATGTGAGAAAGCCGGTTATCTCGTGATGGCCTGCCGTTGATCACTCAAGCCGGTCCGCCCCGATCAGCGCCAACCCCGTCGCCACCGACACGAACTCGCCGCCGCCCGACACCCGCTCCGCCCCGAACCGCCGCGTGAACAGCGCCCGCACCGCCGGCACGTACGACGTGCCTCCCGTCAGGAACACCCGGTCCACCGCGTCCACCCCCGCCGCCGCCAGCGCCTCGCCCACGGCGGCGTCCATGCGGCGCAGCTCCGGCTCGATCCAGCCCTCGAAAGCGCGCCGGGTCACTTCCTGCTCCACCACGAAGCCGGCGTGGCGGAACGACAGCACCGTGCTGTCCGCAGCCGACAGCGCGGCCTTCGCGGCGGACACGGCGCGGTACAGCCCGTAGCCCTGCTCGTCCTCGACCAATTGGCGCAGATGGTCCAGCTGCTCCGGCGCCTCGGCGGTGCGGCGGACCTCGGCGATGTCGCGCAAGGTGCGCGGGCTGCGCATCAGCGAGAGCCGGTGCCAGCGGGCGAAGGCGGCGTACCACTCGGCGGGGACGGGCAGGGCGGTGCCCCAGGGCGCGTAGTTGCTGCCCTTGCCCAGCAGCGGCGCCACCACGCGGTCCATGATGCGGGCGTCGAACGCATCGCCGGCGATGCCAACGCCGGCGCGGCCCAGCGCCGTCACCCGCGGCGTGCCGGCGGGGTCGAAGCGCAGCACGGAGAAGTCGCTGGTGCCGCCGCCGAAATCGCCCACCAGCACGGTGGCGGGCGCGGCCAGGGCGCGGGTGAAGCCGTAGCCGGCGGCCTCCGGCTCCAGCGCCACGTCGATCTGCGGCAGCCCCGCCTCGGCGAAGGCGGCGCGCAGCCGGGCCTCGCCGAACGCGTCGTCCGCGCCGTCGCCGGCGAAGCGGACGGGGCGGCCGGCGACGACGCGCGCTCCCGCCGGGTCCAGCCGGGCGGCGGCGAGCAGCGCGCGCAGGAACAGGCCGACCAGCGCCGGCAGCGTCCAGGACCGCCCCATCAGCGTGGTGCCGGTGAAGCTGCGGCTGGCCAGGTGGCTCTTCAGCGACATGACCAGCCGGCTGTCCAGCGGGTCCTCCAAGTAGCTTTCAATCGCCGCCGGGCCTGCAGCGTGGCGCAACTGGGACGGGCCGCCCGCCGAGTCCTGCCAGAAGCACAGCAGGGAGCGGAACACGTCCTGCTCGCCGTCCCTGGCAGCGAAGCGCAGCGTGCGGAGCTGGCGCGTGCCGGTGTCGAAGGCTGCGATGACGCTGTTGGTGGTGCCGAAGTCGATGCCGAGGATGGTCGCCACGGGGCTGCCTGCGCTGGGGAGCGGCGTGGTAGCGCAGGACGGCGCGAGCGTCACCGGTTGCCGCCGGGCGCGGGCTGGGCGAGAGAAGGGGCGGGAGAACCGCCATGCCAGCCATCCAGCTCAGCCGCGCCAGCCTCGCCCACCTGCCGCCGCCGGTGAACCCGCCGCGCTTCGACCCGGCGCAGGTCACGCCCGGCATCGTCCATCTGGGCCTGGGCAACTTCCACCGCGCCCACATGGCCCGCTACACGCACGATCTGATGGACCGCGACCCGGCGCTGCTGCAGTGGGGCATCGTCGGCGCCGGGCTGCTGCCGGGCGACAGGCGGATGGCCGAGAGCCTGCAGCCGCAGGACGGCCTCTACACCCTGGTGGAGCGCAGCTCGGACGCCCAGTGCATCACCGTGATCGGCTCGCTCGCCGCCGTGGTGTTCGCCGGCGAGTCGAGCGCCGCCCTGCTGGACGCGATCGACGGGCCCGGCATCCGCATCGTCAGCCTGACGGTGACGGAGAACGGCTACTGCCTCAACCGCTCCACCAAGCGGCTCGACCCGGAGAACCCGCTGATCCGCGCCGACCTGGCGCGGCCGGAGCAGCCGAGCAGCGCCGTCGGCATCGTCGTGGAGGCCTATCGCCGCCGCCGCGACGCCGGGGCGGCGGCGTTCACCGCCATGAGCTGCGACAATATCCAGCACAACGGCGAGGTGCTGCGCCGCGCCGTGCTGGCGCTGGCCGAGCTGCGGGACCCGGCGCTCGCCGCCTGGATCGCCGAGCACGGCAGCTTCCCCTCCACCATGGTGGACCGCATCACCCCCGTCACCGCCGCCGCCGACATGACGAAGCTGGCCGAGCAGTACGGCATCGCCGACCGCTGGCCGGTGTTCGCCGAGACCTTCACCCAGTGGGTGATCGAGGACCGCTTCCCCGCCGGCCGCCCGCCGTACGAGCGGGTCGGCGCCCAGTTCGTGGCGGACGTGGCGCCGTACGAGTTCATGAAGCTGCGCCTGCTCAACGCCAGCCACCTGGCCGTGTCCGGCATGGGGCGGCTGGCCGGCTACGTCACGATCGACGAGGCGATGGCGGACCCGCTGATCACCCGCTTCATGGTGGCGCTGATGGACCGCGAGACCGGGCCGACCCTGCTGCCGGTGCCCGGCATCGACCTGGCCGCCTACAAGGCGACCCTGGTGCAGCGGTTCGGCAACACCGCCATCAAGGACACGGTGGAGCGGGTCAACACGGACGCGCCGCTCAACGTGCTGGTGGACCCGATCCGCGATCGGTTGGCGGCGGACGAACCCGTTGAGCTGCTGGGCCTGGCGCTGGCGGCCTGGCTGCGCCGGGTGCGCGGCGAGGACGAGCAGGGCCAGCCGATCGACGTGCGCCACCCGCTGGCGGCGCTGCTGCGGGAGCGCGCGGTGCAAGGCGGGCCGGACCCGCGCCCGCTGCTGGGCATCGCGCAGCTGTTCGGCGAGGCCGGGACGGACGAGCGGCTGATCGGGCCGGTGGCGCGCTGGCTGGCCATGCTGTACCGCGACGGCAGCCGCGCCACCCTGGCGGCGGCGGCGCGCGAGCAGGGGTTCTGACCGCGGCGCCGGGTCAGCCATCTGCCGGCGCGGCGCCGGCACCCGGGCCACGAATGCCCGTTGACGCATTCACACGGGAATGAGAGGGTCTTAACAACTCGCCGCCCAAATGGTGCGGCACACCTGGGAGGACCGCCTTTGCCCCGCCATCTCCGTGGCCTGCGCCTAGCTGCTGCGACCGCTGCTCTCTCGGCTGTGGGCGCTGCGGCCGCGTATGCCGACTCCACTATCACCATCGCCACCGTCAACAACGGCGACATGGTGGTGATGCAGAAGCTGTCCTCGCAGTTCGAGCAGCAGCACCCGGACATCCACCTGAAGTGGGTCGTGCTGGAAGAGAACGTGCTGCGCCAGCGCGTCACCACCGACATCGCCACCAAGGCCGGCCAATTCGACGTGCTGACCATCGGCAACTACGAGGTGCCGATCTGGGCCAAGCAGGGCTGGCTGATGCCGATGGACACGCCCGCCTCTTACGACGTGAGCGACCTGCTCAAGCCGGTGCGCGACGGGCTCACATACAACGGCAAGCTGTACGGCCTCCCGTTCTACGCCGAGAGCGCCATGACGTACTACCGCAAGGACCTGTTCCAGAAGGCCGGCATCACCATGCCGGACGCGCCGACCTACGCGCAGATTCGCGAATACGCCGACAAGATCACCGACAAGCAGAACCAGATCTACGGCATGTGCCTGCGCGGCAAGCCCGGCTGGGGCGAGAACATGGCCTACATCACCTCCCTGGTGGATGCCGAGGGCGGCCAGTGGTTCAACGAGCAGTGGAAGCCCACCATCAACACGCCGGCCTGGAAGACGGCCATCAGCTACTATGACGACATCCTGAAGGCCGATGGCCCGCCCGGCGCCACCTCCAACGGGTTCAACGAGAACCTGGCGCTGTTCTCCAGCGGCCATTGCGGCATGTGGATCGACGCCACGGTGGCCGGCGGCCTGCTGTTCGACACCAAGCAGTCCCAGGTGGCGGACAAGGTGGGCTTCGCGCCCATGCCGACCGGCAGCTTCAAGGGCGGCCCCACCTGGCTGTGGAGCTGGAACCTGGGCATCCCCACCTCCACCAAGCAGGCGGATGCGGCCAAGACGTTCGTGACCTGGGCCACCTCCAAGGACTACATCCAGTTGGTGGCGAAGGAGAACGGCTGGGTGTCGGTGCCGCCGGGCACGCGGGAGTCCACCTATGACAACCCCGACTACCAGAAGGTGGCGCCGTTCGCCTCCTTCGTGAAGAACGCCATCGCCGTGTCCAACTCGCAGGGGCAGACGGAGCACCCGCGCCCGTACACCGGCGCGCAGTTCGTGGCGATCCCGGAGTTCCAGGGCATCGGCACCCAGGTGGGCCAGACCATGGCCGCCACGCTGAGCGGGCAGAGCACGGTTGACGAGGCGCTCAAGACGGCCGAGGCCTCCACCGAGCGCACGATGGCCCAGGCCGGCTACCCGAAGAAGTAGCATGTCCGCCACGGCCCTCGCCCGCGTCGCTGAGGCGGCGCCCGCTCCCGCCAAGCGGGCCGGGTCGTGGCTGGTCATGCCTTCCGTGCTGGTGCTGCTGGCATGGATGATCGTGCCGCTGGTGCTGACGTTGTGGTTCTCGTTCGAGTACTACAACCTGATCAGCCCGGAGACGGCCGGGTTCGCCGGGCTGGATAATTACCGGTTCCTGGTGACGGAACCGGACTTCTGGGTCTCGCTGCGCAACACCCTGGTGCTGCTGGCCGCCGTGCTGGTCATCACCGTAGGCCTCGGCACGTTGCTGGCCGTGCTGTTCGACCAGGATTTCCCCGGGCGCAACATCGCCCGGGTGCTGGCCATCTCGCCGTTCTTCGTCATGCCGACGGTCAGCGCGCTGATCTGGAAGAACCTGCTGATGCATCCGATCTACGGCGTACTCAGCGCCGCAGCCCGCCTGGTGGGCGCGGAGCCGGTGGACTGGTTCGCGCAGTTCCCGCTCGCCTCCGTCATCGGCATCGTGTCCTGGGAATGGCTGCCGTTCGCGCTGCTGATCCTGCTGACGGCGGTGCAGTCGCTCAGCCACGAGCAGCGGGAGGCGGCGCGCATGGACGGCGCGGGCGTGGTGGCGCAGTTCGTGTTCATCACCCTGCCGCATCTGTCGCGCGCGATCAGCGTGGTGGTGATGATCGAGACCATCTTCCTGTTGACGGTGTTCGCGGAAATCTTCGTCACCACCGCCGGTGGACCCGGCAACGCCACGACCAACCTGGCCTTCCTGATCTACGCCAAGGCGCTGCTGCAGTACGACATCGGCGGCGCCTCCGCCGGCGGCGTGGTGGCGATTATCCTGGCCAACGTCGTGGCCTTCTTCCTGGTGCGCAGCATCGCGCGCCGGCTGGAGGTGTAGGATGCGGGCAACCCTTGGCCAACGCGTGCTGGCGTTCGTGCTGGGCTGGGGAGTCGCCATCCTGCTGTTTTTCCCGATCGCCTGGATGGTGCTGACCAGCCTCAAGCAGGAAGTGGCGGCCATCACGCCCAGCTTGTTCTTCTCCCCCACGCTCGACTCCTACCGCGAGGTCCTGGCGCGGGCGGACTACCTCAGCTTCGCGTTCAACAGCGTCGCCGTGTCGGTGGGCGGCACCGTGCTGGCGCTGGCGCTGGCCGTCCCGGCGGCCTACTCGATGGCGTTTTTTCCCACCAAGCGCACCCGCGGCACCCTGCTGTGGATGCTGTCAACCAAGATGCTGCCCCCGGTGGGCGTGCTGGTGCCGATCTACCTGCTGTGCCGCGGCGCCGGGTTGCTGGACACGCGCACCGCCCTGATAGTGCTCTATGCGCTGAGCAACCTGCCGATCGTGGTCTGGATGCTGTTTACCTTCTACAAGGAAGTGCCGATCGACATTCTGGAGGCGGGCCGCATGGACGGCGCCAACACCACCAGCGAGCTGTGGTACCTGCTGCTGCCGCTCACCCTGCCCGGCATCGCCTCCACCGGCCTGCTATCGCTGATCCTGTGCTGGAACGAGGCGTTCTGGAGCCTCAACCTCACCTCGTCGAACGCTGCGCCGCTGACCGCGTTCATCGCCTCGTTCTCCAGCCCGGAAGGGCTGTTCTTCGCCAAGCTGTCGGCCGCGTCCACCATGGCGGTGGCGCCCATCCTCGTGTTCGGCTGGTTCAGCCAGCGCCAGCTGGTGCGCGGGCTGACCTTCGGCGCCGTCAAGTAAGGAGAGCCGCAATGGCCACGCTGACCCTGCGCAACCTGCGCAAGAGCTACGGTCCGGTTGACGTCATCAAGGGCATCGACCTGGACATCGCCGACCGCGAGTTCGTGGTGTTCGTGGGCCCCTCCGGCTGCGGCAAGTCCACGCTGCTGCGCATGATCGCCGGCCTGGAGGAGATCACCTCCGGCGACTTGCAGATCGACGGCCGGCGGGTGAACGAGGTGCGGCCGGCGGATCGCGGGCTGGCCATGGTATTCCAGTCCTACGCGCTTTACCCGCACATGACGGTGGCGCAGAACATGGGCTTCGCGCTGCGCCTGGCGCACGTGCCCCGCGCGGAGCGGGACCGCAAGGTGCGGGAGGCCGCGCGAATCCTGCAGCTGGAGCCCTACCTGGAGCGCCGCCCCAAGGACCTGTCCGGCGGGCAGCGCCAGCGTGTGGCGATCGGGCGGGCGATCGTGCGGCAGCCCAAGGTGTTCCTGTTCGACGAGCCGCTGTCCAACCTGGACGCCGCCCTGCGCGGGCAGACCCGGGTGGAGCTGCTGCGGCTGCACCAGGACCTCAAGGCGACGATGGTCTACGTCACCCACGACCAGGTGGAGGCCATGACGATGGCCGACAAGATCGTCGTGTTGCAGGCCGGCGTAGTGGAGCAGGTGGGCTCGCCCCTGGAGCTGTATCACCGCCCGCGCAACCTGTTCGTCGCCGGGTTCATCGGCTCGCCGCGCATGAACATGCTGCCGGTCACGGTGGCCGAGGCCGGACCGGCCGGGACGACGGTGGTGCTGGCGGATGGCGGGCAGCTCTTCGTGCCGATCTCCGGCGCGGCCTGCGAACCCGGTGCCGCGTTGATGCTCGGCGTGCGCCCGGAAGGCTTCCAGATGGGCCCGGACGGACCGGTGGGCGGCACGGTGCGGTTGGTGGAGCAGCTCGGCGGGCTGACGCTGCTGCACGTGGCGGCGGACGGCCAGGAGCTGACGGTGCAGCTGGACGGCGGCGACCTTACCCGGGTGAACGAGGCCGTCCGCTTCGAGATCGACCCGGTGGCCTGCCACCTGTTCGGCGCGGACGGCCAAGCCCTGCCGCACCTGGACCGCCACCGCCTGGCAGCCTAGGCCCATGTTCCTGGGGCTCGACTTCGGCACCTCCGCCGTCAAGGCGTTGCTGGTGGACGGGGAGCAGCGCCCGGTCGGCAGTGCCTCCGCCGCCTTGCAGGTGCAGCGCCCGGCGCCGGGGCACAGCGAGCAGGCGCCGGAGGCCTGGTGGCAGGCCATGCTGGACGCCGTGGACGCGCTCGGCCGCGAGCACCGCGCGGCCCTTGCGGCGGTGCAGGGCATCGGCCTGTCGGGCCAGATGCACGGCGCGGTGCTGCTGGACGCCGCGGGCACCGTGCTGCGCCCGGCCATCCTGTGGAACGACGTGCGCGCCACTGCGGAATGCGCGTTGCTGGAAGCCGGCTTCCCCGCCCTGCGCCAGGTGACGGGCAACATCGCGATGCCCGGCTTCACCGCCCCCAAGCTGCTCTGGCTGCGGACGCACGAGCCGGAGCTGTTCGCCCGCATCCGCACCGCCCTGCTGCCGAAGGCCTGGGTGCGCTACCAGCTGACCGGCGAGCTGATCGAGGAGATGTCCGACGCGTCCGGCACGCTTTGGCTGGACGTGGGCGCGCGCGACTGGTCGGACGGCGCCCTGGCCGCCACCGGGCTGTCCCGCGCCACCATGCCCCGGCTGGTGGAGGGCAATGCGCCGGCCGGCGTCCTGCGGGCGGAACTGGCGGCGCGCTGGGGCATGGGCCGCGCCGTGCTGGCGGGCGGCGCCGGAGACAACGCGGCCGGCGCGGTCGGCCTGGGCGCGATCCGGCCCGGGGACTCCTTCGTCTCGCTCGGCACCTCCGGCGTGCTGTTCGCCACCACCGACCGCTTCCGGCCCTACCCGCAGGCCGCCGTGCACGCGTTCTGCCATGCGGTCCCGGCCACCTGGCACCAGATGGGCGTGACGCTGTCTGCCGCCGCCTCGCTCGCCTGGTGGGCCGAGGTCGCGGGGCAGGGCGAGGCGGCGCTGCTGGCCGAGATGGGCACGCCCGCCGCGGCCAGCCCGGCCTTGTTCCTGCCCTATCTCAGCGGCGAGCGCACCCCGCACAATGACGGCGCCATCCGCGGCGCGTTTGCCGGGCTGTCGAACGAGACGGGGCGGGCCGGGCTGACGCAGGCGGTGCTGGAGGGCGTGGCCTTCTCGCTGCGGGATTGCCTGGACGCGCTCGCGGCCTCCGGCACGGCGGTCACGCAGGCGGATGCGATCGGCGGCGGCTCGCGGTCGCGCGAATGGCTGCGCATCATCGCCTCCGCCCTCGGCATCCCCTTGCACCGGCTGGCGGACGGCGAGCACGGCGGCGCGTTCGGCGCGGCCCGGCTGGCCCGCATGGCCGTGACGGGGGAGCCGCCTGCCGCCGTGTGCCTGCCGCCGCAGCGCGCCGAGACCATCATGCCCGACCCGGCGCTCGCCGACGCCTATGCCAACCGGCTGCCGCGCTACCGCGCGCTGTACGCCGGCATCGCTCACGCCATGGCTTGAGAGGCGGTCAGGCCGCGCGGGCCTGCTTCTTGCCTTTCTTGCCGCTGCGCTCCCGCCCGGCCTGGCTGGGCGCCGCGCCTTTGGCGCGGTCCAGCACGAAGCGGGCGTAGTCGTCCATGTCGCCGTCGAACGGCGCCACCGTGCCGTCCGCCGCCAGCCAGAGCCGGTCCGCCACCATCTCCATCAGCGAGCGGTCATGGGTGATCAGGATCACGGCGCCCCGGTAGTCGTTCAGCGCATCCAGCAGCGCGCGGCGGCTGTCGATGTCCAGGTGGTTGGTCGGCTCGTCCAGGATCAGCAGGTGCGGCGCGGCCATCGCCACCAGGTTGAGCAGCAGCCGCGCCCGCTCGCCGCCGGACAGGTTCTCGACCGTCGTGGCCTGCTTTTCGAAGCTGATGCCGAACCCGGCCAGCCGGGAGCGGACGCTGGTCTCGCTGTCGTCCGGGCGGGTGCGCCGCAGGATGTCGAGCGGCGTGTCCGCCGGGTCAAGCGCCTCGATCTGGTGCTGGTGGAACCAGCCGACGCCCAGGCGCCGCTCCCGCTGCACCGAGCCGCACAGCGGGTTGATCGCGCCGGCGGCCAGCTTGGCGAAGGTGGACTTGCCGGCGCCGTTGACGCCGAGCAGGCCGATGCGGTCGTCCACGTCCAGCCGCAGGTTCAGCGCCCGCAGCACCCGCGTGTCGCCATACCCGGCGTCCACGCCTTCCCAGCGCAGCAGCGGCGGCGCCAGCGGGCGAGGCGGCGAGGGCAGGGCGAACGGCGCCACCCGCGCCTCCACCGTGACCGAGACGGGCGGCAGCTTGGCCAGCCGCTTGACGCGGGACTGCGCCTGCGCCGCCTTGCTGGCGGAGGCGCCGAACCGGTCCACGAAGGCCTGCAGGTGCGCCCGCTCCGCTTCCTGCTTGACCCGGGCGGAGGCCTGTAGCCGGGCGTTCTCGGCCCGGCGCTCCTCGAACGCGTCGTAGCCGCCGGGGTAGAGCGTGAGCTGGCCCTCCGCCAGGTGCAGGATATGATCGACCGAGTTGTTCAGCAGCTCCCGGTCATGGCTGATGACCAGCGCGCCGTGCGGGTAGCGCCGCAGCCGGGCCTCCAGCCACATGGCGCCTTCCAGGTCGAGGTAGTTGGTCGGCTCGTCCAGCAGCAGCAGCTCGGGGGCGGCGAACAGGGCGGCGGCGAGCGCTACCCGCATGCGCCAGCCGCCGGAGAACTCGGCCATGGGGCGGTGCAGGTCGGCGGTGGAGAAGCCGAGCCCGGCCAGAATCTCCCCGGCGCGCGCGGGGGCCCGGTCGGCGTCGATCTCGCCCAGCCGCTCGTAGATGCCGGCGATGTCCTCCGGCGCGGCGGTGTCGGCGGCCAGCAGCAGGGCGGCGCGCTCGGCGTCGGCGGCGAGGATGGTGTCGAGCAGGGTGTCCGGCGTCGCCGGGTGCTCCTGGTCCACCACGCCGAGGCGGGCGGCCTTGGGCAGGGCGATGTCGCCGCCATCGGCCTGCAGGTGCCCGGTGATCAGCTTGAACAGCGTCGTCTTGCCCGCGCCGTTGCGCCCGACCAGCCCCACCTTGGCGCCGATCGGCAAGGTGACGCTGGCGCGGTCGAAGAAGCGCCGGCCCCAGGCGTTGAACACCAGGTTTTCGATTTGCAGCATGGCGCGGGCTGTACCGCAGTGCAGCACTTTATGCTAGGATCGCCGCCATGAACGAACACGACCTTCGCCGGGCCATCGTCGAGTCGGCGCGGCAGATGAATGCGCTTGGCATCAACCAGGGCACCTCGGGCAACATCTCCGTCCGTCAGGGCGACGCCATGCTGATCACCCCCTCGGCCACGCCGTACGACGCCATGCAGCCAGGCGACCTGGCGGCCATGCCGCTGGACGGGCAGGGGGCGTGGACCGGGCCGCTCAAGCCCTCCACCGAGTGGCCGTTCCACCTGGCCATCCTGAACGGCCGCCCGGAGGCGGGGGCCGTCGTGCACACCCACGCGCCCTACTGCACAACGCTGTCGATCCTGCGGCGCGACATCCCGGCGGTGCACTACATGATCGCGGCGTTCGGCGGCAGCACGGTGCGGTGCGCGCCGTTCGCCATGTTCGGCACGGCGGAGCTGGCCGGGCTGGCGCTCAAGGCGATGGAGGGGCGCAACGCCTGCCTGCTCGCCAACCACGGCATGATCGTGGCGGGGCCGACGCTGGCCAAGGCGATGTGGCTGGCCGTGGAGCTGGAAACCCTGGCCAAGCAGTACTGCCTGAGCCTGTCCATCGGCGGCCCGGTCGTGCTGACGGATGCGGAGATCGCCGAGGCGGTCCGCGGCTTCGACAGCTACGGCCTGCAGGACGCCCCGGCCCCCGGCGGCGCGGCCCCCGGCGGCACGGCTTGACCCGGCCCGGCGGCGGCACAGGACGCGGGCGGCGATGAGGCAGCGCCAGCTGGGCCGCAGCGGGCCGCACCTTTCGGCGCTCGGGCTGGGCTGCATGGGCATGTCAGCCTATTACGGCGCCGGGGACGACGCCGAGAGCGCCCGCACGCTGCACCGGGCGGTGGAGCTAGGCGTCAGCTTCTTCGACACCGCGGACATGTACGCCCAGGGCGCCAACGAGACGCTGGTCGGCCGCGCGCTGCGCCCCGTGCGGGACCGGGTGGTGATCGCCACCAAGTTCGCCAACACCTGGGGACCCGGCGGCGAGCGGACCGGAATCAGCGGCAAGCCGGACTACGTGCGCTCCGCCTGCGAGGCGAGCCTGCGGCGGCTCGGGCTGGACGTGATCGACCTCTACTACCAGCACCGGGTGGACCCGCAGACGCCGATCGAGGACACGGTGGGTGCGATGGGCGAGCTGGTGCGGGCGGGCAAGGTGCGCTGGCTCGGCCTGTCGGAGGCGTCCGCGGCGACCATCCGCCGCGCCCACGCGACGCACCCGATCACGGCGCTGCAAACCGAGTACTCGCTCTGGTCGCGCGACCCGGAGGCCGGGATCATCCCCGTGCTGCGCGAGCTAGGCATCGGCCTCGTGCCGTACAGCCCGCTCGGCCGCGGTTTCCTGACCGGGCGGATCACCTCGGCCGCAGCCTTGGCGCAGGATGATTGGCGCCGCACCTCGCCGCGGTTCCAGCCCGCGGCGCTGGAGCAGAACCTGCGCCTGGTCCGCAAGGTCGGCGACCTCGCCGCGGCGAAGGGCTGCACGCCGGGCCAGCTGGCGCTCGCCTGGGTGCTGGCGCAGGGCCGTGACATCATCCCGATCCCGGGCACCAAGAGGGTGGGCTACCTGGAGGAGAATCTCGGCGCGGCCGAGATCGACCTCAGCCCTGCGGACCTGGCGGCGATCGAGCAGGCGCTGCCGGCCGGGGCCGCCATCGGCGAGCGCTACACGGACGCCGGGATGCAGACGGTGGACAGCTAGCGCAAGCGTGGCGGACAGGGTGGGATTCGAACCCACGGAGGCTTGCACCTCGGCGGTTTTCAAGACCGCTGCCTTAAACCACTCGGCCACCTGTCCTGCGCTGCCCTGGTGTAACCTTCCCGGCCCGCGCAGGACAAGCAGCCGCAACGGCGGATGGGCTAGGCGTCGCGGCAGACGATGAGCGTCGTCCCGAGCAACCCCATAACCAGGAGCGCAAGCGAGGCCGGCTCCGGAACGGAGGTGGGGCTGGGTCCGATCGGCATCGTGCCTCCGGGCAGGCCGTTCTCGGCATAGACCAGCAGGTCGATGGTTGGGTACGTGATGGGCGACCCGGAATCGTCCTGCAGGTCGAAGCTGACCGTGTAGCTTTGCCCAACCGTGGTGGCGAGCGTCTGCGCCAGGCCGTCATAGCCCTCGACCGACCCGTCGCACCAGAACTGGGTTCCTTCGCTGGCGCCCACGTTGCAGCCGTAACGGGCGCTGGACGATGCGATCTCGCCGATGGCCGTCATGTCCACCGGCTGGATGAAGCGCTGCCACCCGACTGGGAAGTTCGACCCCACGGTTGAGGCCTCGAAGCCTGGGTCCTGCAGCAGGTTGGCCGTGCTGCCGGTGGCGGTCACGGAGGCGTTGTCGAACGCGAAGAACGCCGGAACCTCCCGGAACGCGAACGAGACCGTGGTGTTCGCCTGCGCCGCCGTGAACGAGACGGAGAAGTTCTGGTAGCTCGCCAGCGGCGTGGGGTGCGTGACCGCGAGGTCGAAGATCGGGTCGGCCGGCGGTGTTTGCGCCTGGGCCTCGTGCGTGGCGAGACCCATGACGCTTGCCAGGCATAGGGACGCTGCAGCCTGCTTTGCTCGAAGTCCAACGGAATGTCGCATTTTGCCCTCCTGTTGCTGAATAGCCGTCCGCAGGTCTGCAATCATCGTGCCACTACCGTAACGTCTTGATGGAGATGGGTCGCGTGCCGCCCGGGTTGCGGCGCGGGACGGAATCGTAAAGTGTAACGACACGGACCGGTTCAAGGGGCGGCCTCCCGCCGGGAGGGTTTCGCGGCGTCACGCAACCCTCTACGAAGGGAGCACGCCACGACGAAACGGGTCGCAATGCCGCGCAGGATCATCGCCTTCACCGCCGCCAGCCTGCTTAGCCTGCCGGCCGCGGCGGCCGTCCCGTTGCAGGACACCGGCAACATCATCACCGCCCAGGTCGAGAACGACGCCGTCTCCACCCTGCGCGGCACCTCCGACCAGTACTACACCAGCGGCCTGCGCCTGGGCTGGACCGGCGGCACCAACGAGGTGCCCGGCTTCCTGCAAACCGCGGCCAACGAGGTGTGGGGGGACGGCGTGCAGCGCCTGAGCCTAAACCTCAGCCAGTCGCTGTTCACCCCGCGCGACACCCAGGCGCCCGACCCGTCGCTGAGCGATCGCCCCTATGCCGGCGTGCTCGGGCTGACGGCCTCGCTGATCCACAACACCGGCAACGCGCAAACCGTGCTGGCCATCTTCGGCGGCACAGTGGGGCCGGATGCGGGCGGCAAGACCATCCAGAACGGCTTTCACAACATCATCGGCGACACGCCGAACCAGGGCTGGGACACCCAGATCAAGAACGAGCCGGTGTTCGACGTGTTTTTCGAGCGCACCTGGCGCGTGCCGCTGGGCGGCGTCCAGGCCGTCGGGCAGACCGTGGCGTTCGACGTGCTGCCCTCCGCCGGCATCGGCATCGGCCTGTTGCGCAACTACGCCCAGGCCGGCGTGATCGTCCGCGCCGGGCAGGGGCTGGACAGCGACTACGGCGTGGCCCGCATCCGTCCCGGCCTCACCGGCACGGACGCCTTCACCCCCACCCGGCCCTTCGTGTGGTATTTCTTCGCCGGCGCCGACGGCCAGGCGGTCGGCACCGACGTGACGCTGAACGGCAACAACTTCGCCACCAGCCGCAGCAACCCGCCGCGCTGGGATGTGGGCGAGCTGGAGGCGGGGGCGGCGCTCATCTACCACGGCGTCCGCGTCACCTACGCCCAGACCTGGCAGACCCAGGAGTTCCACGGGCAAAAAAGCGGGCTGTTCAACTTCGGCTCCCTGGCAGCCTCCGTGCGGTTCTGATGCGCCGCCGGGCCTTGCTGGCCGGCCTCGCCGCCGCCCCATTCGCGGCGCACGCCGGAGGCGCGCACGCGCAAGACAGCTTCGGTGGCTTCCTGTCCGGGGTGCGGGCCGAGGCACGCCGCGCCGGGGTGCGGGAGGCCACGCTGGACGCCGCCTTCGCCGGGATCGCGCCCAACCAGAAGGTGATCGACGCCGACCGCCGGCAGCCCGAGTTCACCATGACGTGGGCGCGCTATCGCTCGTTCACCATGTCCGACAAGCGCATCGCCCGCGGGCGCGAGGCCTACGCCGCCAACCGCGACCTGTTCGCCCGCGTGTCCGACCGCTACCGGGTAGACCCTGCGCCGATCGCCGGCATCTGGGGGCTGGAAAGCAATTTCGGCACCGACACCGGCAGCTACAACGTGGTCGAAGCTTTGGCGACGCTGGCCTGGGAGGGCAGGCGGGCCAGCTTCTTCCGCAGCCAGTTGCTGGCCGCGCTGAAAATCCTCGACCACGGCGACGTGGCGCCCGGCCGCATGCTCGGCTCCTATGCCGGCGCCATGGGCCAGCCGCAGTTCGAGCCCGACTCCTACCTGCGCTACGCCGTCGATTTCGACGGCGACGGCCGGCGCGACATCTGGGACAGCCGCGGCGACGTGCTCGGCTCCATCGCCAACTACCTGGCCAGCTCCGGCTGGCGACTCGGCGAGCCAGCCTGCCAGCCGGTGCAGCTGCCGCCGGGGTTCGACGCCGCGGGCCGCGAGGTGAGGAAGCCGCTGGGTGAGTGGCGCCGCCTGGGCGTCCGCCGCGAGGACGGCAGCGCCTTCGACCGCACCGACCCGCTGGGCGCCGTGGTGACGCCCGACGGCGCCGGCGGGGCCGCGTTCATGGTCTATGCCAACTTCGCCGCCATCCGGAAATACAACCCGTCCGACTACTACGCCCTTGCCGTGGGCCTGCTGGGCGCCACCGTGGCGTGAATGGCGGCGTGGCGGCCGCGTTGGCGTTGGCGCTGGGCCTGGCCGGTTGCGGACGCGCCCGCAAGCCGCCGCTGCCGCCAGCCCCGGCGCACTACACCCTGGGCGGCCCCTACCAGCTCGGGGGCGCATGGCGCTATCCCAAGGACCAGGCCGAGTACGAATCCACCGGCCTCGCCGCGGTGACGCCCGACCATGCCGGGCTGACCGCGGATGGCGAGCGGTTCGACCCGGCGGCGCTGGCCGCCTCGCATCCCACGCTGCAGCTGCCCGCCATCGCCCGGGTCACCAACTTGGAGAACGGCCGCGAGGTGCTGCTACGGCTGAACGACCGCGGCCCCGTCAGCCCCGGCCGGCTGATCGGGCTGACCCGGCACGCAGCCGCCCTGCTGGGCGCCACGGACGGCGCCCAGCTCCGCGTGCGGCTCGACGGCGCGATGACCGCGGCCCTGACGGACCAGGTGGGCGACGGCCCGAAGCTGGCCGTGGCCACCGCACCGCGCGGCGCGGTGCAGGCCGAGTCGCTGCCGCCGCCACCCGGCATCGGCCAGTCCCGGCGCGGCCAAGGCAGCGGCGCGGCGGCCTTGGCGGCGACGCCCGAAGCTGCGGCTGCCCCGGCGATTCCGGAGCGCCTGCCGGACCAGGTGGCGCAAGGCGCGCCCAGCCCGGGCCTGATCGTGCTGCGCGCCAGCGAGTTCGGCCGCATCGACTACGCCAACCGGGTGGCGGCGCAGCTGGCCGGCCTCAACCCCTCGGTCGAGCGGCTGCAGGATGGCCGCAGCACCCGCTACCGGGTCCGCGCCGGCCCGTTCGCCAGCGTGGCGGAGGCCGACTCCGCACTGGACCAAGCCCGGCGCGCGGGGGTAATCGACTCCCACTTGGTGGTGGAATAGGACCGGCCGCATGACCTCCGACTTGACCCGGCGCATCCTCCTGGCCGCGGCCCCCGCCCTGGCCGCCAGCCCGGCCCTGGGCCGCGCGCCCGCCCGCGGACGCGGCAAGCCGCCCGAACCGGCGCCCCCCGCCGGCAGCCCGGCCACGACGCCGCTCGGCCCGATCGACAGCGGCGCGCGCTACGCCATCGTGGTGGACTACAACACCGGCGCCACCCTGCTCGACAAGGACGCGGACGTGCAGCAGCCGCCCTCCTCGATGACCAAGCTGATGACCGCCTACATCGTGTACACCAACCTCAAGCTCGGCCAGCTCAAGCTCGACCAGGAGCTGCCGGTCAGCGACAAGGCGTGGCGCACGCAGGGCTCCAAGATGTTCGTCCCGCAGGGCGGCAGCGTGAAGGTCGAGGACCTGATCCGCGGCATGATCATCCAGTCCGGCAACGACGCCTGCATCGTGCTGGCGGAGGCGATCGCCGGGTCGGAGGACCAGTTCGTCGAGCAGATGAACGCCAAGGCCGCCGAGCTGGGCCTGACCAACACCCACTACGCCAACTGCACCGGCTGGCCGGACGCGACCCAGCACATGAGCTGCCGCGACATCGCCACGCTGGCGGCCGACATCATCCGCAACTTCCCGGAGTACTACCATTACGACAAGGAAGTCTCGTTCCGCTACAACGGCATCGACCAGCAGAACCGCAACCCGCTGGTGCAGAAGGGCCTGGCGGACGGGCTGAAGACCGGCCACACGGACGCCGGCGGCTACGGCCTGGTGGGCAGCGCCGACCGCGGCGGACGCCGGGTGATCGTGGTGATCAACGGCCTGCCCAGCATGCACGCCCGCGCCGAGGAGAGCGAGCGGCTGCTGGAATGGAGCTTCCGCGAGTTCGAGAACGTGACGCTGTTCAACGCCGGGGACACCGTGGAGACGGTGAAGGTCTGGCTCGGCACGGAGCGGACGGTGGCGCTGGTGAGCGGCGGCAACTTGGTGCTCACCCTGCCGCATCAATGGCAGCAGACCGCCAAGATCGAGGTGCAGTACAGCGCCCCCGTCACCGCCCCGATCGCCCGCGGCGAGCCGATCGGCAAGCTGGTGGTGAGCGGCAAGGGCGTGCCGGACATGGCGGTGCCGCTGCTGGCCGGCGCCGACGTGCTGCGCGCCAGCCTGCCGGGCCGCGCCGCCGCCGTGTTCAGCCATTACGTGCTCGGCAGCTGACGCGCTGTTCATCACGCTTGAAGGCGGGGAAGGGGCCGGCAAATCGACCCAGGCGCGCCGCCTGGCCGCTTTCCTGGCGGCAGCCGGCCGGTCGGTGCTGCTGACGCGGGAGCCCGGCGGCGCGCCCGGCGCCGAGACGCTGCGCGAGCTGTTGCTGTCCGGCCGGCACGACTGGTCGCCGGAAGCCGAGACCCTGCTGCACTTCGCCGCCCGGGCCGAGCACGTCGCCCGCACGATCCGCCCGGCGCTGGCGGCGGGCCAGGTCGTAGTGTGCGACCGGTTCTACGACTCCACCATGGCCTACCAGGGCTACGGCCAGGGGGCGGACCGCGGCCGGATCGCGGCGCTGACCGCGATGCTGGGTATCGTGCCGGACCGCACGCTGGTGCTGGACGTGGCGGAGCCGGTCGCCGCCGCCCGCCTGGCCGACCGCGCTGCCGCGCCGGACCGCTACGACCGCCTGGGCCCCGGCTTTCACGCCCGCGTCGCCTCCGGCTTCCGCGCCATCGCCGCCGCGGAGCCGCGGCGCTGCGCGGTGGTGGACGCGAACGGCGATGCGGACTCGGTGTTCGCCGCCGTCACCGCGGCCCTGCCGTGACCGCGCCGGAGCCGCGCGAGAACCCGCTGCTGTTCGGCCACGCCGCCGCCGAGGCGCAGATTGCCGACGCCATGCGCAGCGGCCGGATGCATCATGCCTGGCTCATCACCGGGCCGCCCGGCCTCGGCAAGGCCACGCTGGCCTACCGCTTCGCCCGCCGCCTGCTCGCCGGCCCGCCGGACGGGGACAGCCTGGCGCTTGACCTGGCTAGCCCGGTGTTCCGCCGCGTCGCGACCGGCAGCCATGCGGACCTGCTGACCGTCGAGCGCGAGTGGGACGACAAGAAGGGGCGGCGGCGCGGCGAGATCGTGGTGGAGGACGTGCGCGCCGTGTCGGCGTTCCTGCGGCTGACCCCCGCGGAGGCCGGCTGGCGGGTGGTGGTGGTGGACGGCGCGGAGCACATGAACCGCAATGCCGCCAACGCCTTGCTGAAGATGCTGGAGGAGCCGCCGCCGCGCGCCCTGCTGCTGCTCACCTGCGCCGCTCCCGGCCGTCTGCTGCCCACCATCCGCAGCCGCTGCCGCCGCCTGGCCCTGCTGCCCCTGCCGCCGCCCGCCATGGACGCGGCCCTGGCGCACTACCTGCCCGAGACGCCGGCGCCCGAGCGCGCCGAATTGGCCAGGCTAGCCGCCGGCGCCCCCGGCCGCGCCTTGCTGCTGGCGGACGAGAAGGGGGTGCAGCTGGCGGCCCTCGCCGCCGAGGTGCTGGGCGGGGTGCCCCACTTGCCCAAGCTGCGCGCCTTCGCCATCGCGGAGCAGCTGGGCGGCCGGGCGGAGGACCGCTTCACCCCGTTCATGACCCTGCTGCGGGATGGCCTGTCCGCCACCGTGCGCCGCGCCGCCCGTGGGAACCCCGAACGTCTGGCCAGCCTGCGCCCCCTGGCCGAGTGGGCTGAACTATGGCAGTCGCTCACCCATATCCAGGACGAGACGGAGCGGCTGAACCTGGACCGTCGCCAGGCGCTGCTCTCGTCCATCGCGCTGCTGAACGGGCCATGACCGACAAGTACTACATCACCACGCCGATCTATTACGCCAACGGCGCGCCGCACATCGGCCACGCCTACACCTCGGTCGCGGCCGACGTGCTGGCGCGCTGGATGCGGCTGGAGGGCCGGGAGGTGTTCTTCCTGACCGGCATAGACGAGCATGGCCAGAAGATCGCGAAGGCCGCCGCCGCCGCCGGCCAGGACCCGCAAGCCTTCGTCGATGGCATGACCGCCGACTTCCGCGACATGACGGCCCGCATGGGCTGCTCCAACGACGATTTCATCCACACCACGGAGCCGCGGCACAAGCGCGGCGCCACGGCGCTGTGGCAGGCGCTGGCGGACAAGGGCGAGATCTACCTCGGCGAGTACGAGGGCTGGTACGCCGTGCGCGACGAGGCGTTCTACGTCGAGGCCGAGATCACCACCCGGCCGGACGGCGTCAAGCTGGCTCCGACCGGCGCCCCGGTGGAGCGGGTGAGGGAGGCCAACTACCTGTTCCGCCTGTCCGCCTGGGGCGAGCGGCTGCTGGCGCATTACGAGGCCAACCCGGACTTCCTGGCGCCGCTCTCGACGCGCAACGAAATCCTCAGCTTCGTCCGCGGCGGCCTGTCCGACCTGTCGGTCAGCCGCGCCAACCTCCGCTGGGGCATCCCCGTGCCGGGCGACCCCGAGCAGGTGATGTACGTCTGGATCGACGCCCTGGCCAACTACATCACCGCCCTCGGCTATCCCGACACGGGCGCGGAGCGCTGGGCGTTCTGGCCCGCGGACCTGCACCTGGTCGGTAAGGAGATCACCCGGTTTCACGCGGTCTATTGGCCGGCCTTCCTGATGGCCGCCGGGTTGCCGGTGCCCAAGCGCTGCTTCGCCAATGGCTGGTGGACGGTGGAGGGCGAGAAGATCAGCAAGTCGCTCGGCAACGGCATCGATCCGCGGGTCCTGGCGGACGAGTTCGGCCTGGACGTGCTGCGCTACTTCCTGCTGCGCGAAATTCCGTTCGGCAACGATGGCGACTTCAACCGCCGCGCCCTGATCGGCCGGCTGAACAGCGAGCTGGCCAACGATTTCGGCAACCTGGCGCAGCGCTCGCTGTCGCTGATCGCCAAAAACTGCGACGCCCGGCTGCCGGAGCGCGGCCCCGCCACGGAGGACGACGCGGAGCTGCTGGCCCAGGCCGCCGCCCTGCCGGGAGCCATGCGCCCCCGGATGGACCGCCAGGCGTTCGGCGAGGCGCTGGACGAGGCCTGGCGCGTCATCCGCGCCGCCAACGGCTACATCGACCGCCAGGCGCCCTGGGCGCTGCGCCGCACCGACCCGGTGCGCATGGCGGCCGTGCTGCGCGTGCTGGCGGACGTGGTGCGCGCGGTGGCCACCGTGCTGCAGCCGGTGATGCCGGGCAGCATGGCCGCCATGCTGGACCAATTGGGCGTGCCGCCCGAGGCCCGCAGCTTCGCCGCCCTGGCGACCCCGCTGCCCGGCGGCGCGGTCCTGCCGCCGCCGCAGGGCGTGTTCCCGCGCCACGTCGGCGAGGCCTGAGGTGCTGATCGATTCGCACTGCCACCTGGACTACTTTCCCGACGAGCTGGAGGCCGTGCTGTCCCGCGCCAGCGCCGCCGGCGTGGGCGAGCTGGTCACCATCGGCACCTCCATGGAGCAGTCGCTCGCCATCCTCACCCTGGCCGAGGCGCATCCGGCGGTCTGGTGCACCGTCGGCGTCCACCCGCAGAACGCCGCCCTGGCCCCGGTGCCGACGCCCGAGGCGGTGGCCGCGCTGACGCAGCATCCCAAGGTGATCGGCATCGGCGAGTCCGGCCTGGACTACCATTACGAAACCGCCCCGCGGGACGTGCAGCAGGCCTCGTTCCGCGCCCATATTCGCGCCGCGCGGCTGGCCGGCGTGCCGCTGTGCATCCACGCCCGCGCGGCGGACGACGACATCGCCGCCATCCTGCGGCAGGAACGGGAGGAGGGGGGTCCCTGCGACTTCCTGCTGCACTGCTTCAGCTCCGGCCGCGGCCTGGCGGAGGCGGCGCTGGCCATGGGCGGCTACCTCAGCTTCTCCGGCATCCTGACCTTCCCGAAATCCGTCGAGAACCGCGACATCGCCCGCGACGCCCCGGCCGACCGCATACTGGTCGAGACCGATGCGCCCTACCTCGCGCCTGCGCCGCATCGCGGCAAGCGCAACGAGCCGTCCTACGTCGCCAACACCGCTGCGGTGCTGGCGGAGGTGCGCGGCCTGGCGCCGGACGGGCTGGCGGCGCTCACCACCGCCAATTTCCGCCGCCTGTTCGCCCGCGCCGCCTGATGCGCGTCACGATCCTGGGCTGCGGCGGCTCGGCCGGCGTGCCGCATGTCGGCGGCGCGGACGGCCGCGGCGACTGGGGCGCCTGTGACCCGGCGGAGCCGCGCAACCAGCGCACCCGGTCCTGCATCGTGGTGGAAAGCGCTGCCGGCCAGCGGCTGCTGGTGGACACCGGGCCTGACTTGCGCGCTCAGATGCTGGCCTGCGCCATCCCGCAGGTGGACGCCGTGCTGTTCACCCACGCCCATGCCGACCACATCATGGGCATCGACGAGGTGCGCATCCTGAACCGCATCGCCGGCAAGCCGCTGCCGGCGCACGCCACGGCGTTCACGCTGGCCGAGCTGACCCGGCGCTTCGACTACGCGTTCCGCCCGTGGCGGCCGCCGGGCTTCTACTGCCCGGTGCTGGAGCCGCGCCCATTCCAGTTCGGCGACGTGGTGGAGGCGGCCGGGCTGGCCTTGCAGGTGTTCGAGCAGGATCACCGCGTCATGAAGACGGTCGGCTTCCGCATTGGCGCGTTCGGCTACTCGACGGATCTGGTGACGCTGGACGATGCCGGGTTCGACATCCTGCACGGTGTGGACACCTGGCTGGTCGGCTGCTTCCAGCGCCAGCAGCACAGCACGCACGCTAGCCTGGCGCGCGTGCTGGAATGGTCCGAGCGCGTCGGCGCGCGGCGCACGGTGCTGACGCATATGGGGCCGGACATGGATTGGGCCTGGCTGCGCGAGCGTTTGCCGGCGGGCGTGGAGCCGGGCCATGACGGGCTGATCATGGAGTTCGACGCTTGAGGCTGGCCCGCAACTTTCCATAATACACATTATGCGATTATCGTCTGCGCGGCTCAGTCCTGCCTTCCGCCAGCAAGAGGTAGTTCACGCGGTGCTGAAACTCATGAGGCGTCCAGCGTGACACCGGCCGGTGGCTGAGCCGTCCTGGGACGCGGCGCGGGCGTCCCTGCCGCCATCCTGGCAGGCGGCGGTCGGCGACGCGCTCGAAACGCCCGGCATGCGCAGCCTCGCTGCCTTCCTGGCGGCCGAGCGGGCGGCGGGCAAGCGCGTGTTCCCGGCCGACGTGCTGACCTTCGCCGCCCTGCGCCGCACGCCGCTGGACCAGGTGCGCGCCGTCATCGTCGGCCAGGACCCGTATCACCGTCCGGGGCAAGCCATGGGGCTGTCCTTCTCGGTGCCGCCGGGCGTGCCGGCGCCGCCCTCGCTGCGCAACATCCACAGGGAGCTGGCGGACGACCTCGGCGTGCCGACGCCGGGGCATGGCTGCCTCGCCGCCTGGGCCGACCGCGGCGTGCTGCTGCTCAACACGTCGCTGTCCGTCGAGGAGGGCCGCGCGGGCAGCCACGCGCGCGCCGGCTGGCAGGGCTTCACCGACCGGGTCATCGCGGCGGTGAACGCCCGCGACACGCCCGTCGCCTTCCTGCTCTGGGGCGGCCACGCGGGCAAGAAGGCGGCCATGCTGGATGCCGGC
Organism: uncultured Acetobacteraceae bacterium; assembly: GCA_964235495.1. Classification (GTDB taxonomy): domain Bacteria; phylum Pseudomonadota; class Alphaproteobacteria; order Acetobacterales; family Acetobacteraceae; genus LMUY01. The sequence continues at coordinate 44,992 of CAXSAX010000022.1, forward strand.
CGTCACCTGGTGCACCGGTCGGAGCACCCTTCCCCGCTGGCGGCCTACCGTGGCTTCTTCGGCTCCCGGCCGTTCTCGAAGGCCAACGCGTTCCTCCGCTCCCGCGGGGTGGCGGAGATCGATTGGAGCCTGCCGGCATGATGCTCAAGGCCTGGAAAGATTGGGGCGGGAGGGATCGAACCTCCGAATGGCGGAATCAAAATCCGCTGCCTTACCGCTTGGCGACGCCCCATCCGGTCGCCTCCGTCAATAGGGCTGTCGTGGACGGTTCGTAAAGGGGGCCTGCGCTGCGCCACCACGCCGCGGGCAGCCTTCGCGCCGCCGCCGCGGCCTGCGCCGGATCGGCGAACAAGCCGAAGCACGTGGCGCCCGACCCGCTCATCCGCGCCAGCAGGCAATCCGGCAGCGCGGCCAACGCCGCCAGCACGGCGCGGATGCCGGGCGCCACGCTGCATGCCGCTTCCTGCAAGTCGTTGGGCCGCCCCGCCAGCGTGGCCGCCAGCGACGCCGCATCCAGCCAGGCCGGCGGCAGCGGCGGCACGGCCGAGACGCCGGCGCCGCGCGCCCGGAACACCTCTGCCGTCGAGACCGCGACGCCCGGGTTCGCCAGCAGCAGCCCGCATGGCGGCAAGGGCGGCAGCGGCGCCACCCCCTCCCCCACGCCCGTCATGTGCGAGGGCCGGCTGCCGAGGCACACCGGCACGTCGGCCCCCAGCCGCAGCGCCAGGGCGGCCAGGGCGTCGGCGTCCGGCCGCAGCTGCCACAGCCGGCACAGCACCCGCAGCGCCGCCGCCGCATCCGCCGAGCCGCCGCCGATGCCGGACGCCACCGGCAGACGCTTCTCCAGCACCAGGGCGGCCCGGGCCGGCCGGCCGGCCCAGTCGGCCAGGGCGCGGGCGGCGCGCAGCACCAGGTTGTCCGGCTCGGCAGCCAACCCGGCCGCGAACGGACCCTCGACCGTCAACGATAGCTCGGCAGCGCGGCTCGCGTGCAGCACGTCGGCCGCCGGCCCGAACACCACGAGGCTGTCCAGCAGGTGGTAGCCGTCCGCCCGCTTGCCCGTCACCGCCAGGCTCAGGTTCACCTTGGCCGGCGCTGCCTCCGTCAGCACGCTCACTCGACCCGGCGCGCCGCCGTGGCGGACGACCCGGCGCTGTCGAGCTTGGCCTGCAGCGCCTTCTCGTCCTGCGGGTCCGGGTGCAGGATCAGCGCCCGACGCCACTGAGTCTCCGCCTCCGGCAGCCGGCCGGCCGCCTGGTAGGCGTCGCCGAGATGGCTGTTGATGGCGGAGTCCTCCGGCGACAGCTCGACCGCGCGCTCCAGCATGCGCACCGCGCCGGCATAGTTGCCCTGGCGCAGCAGCGTCCAGCCCAGGCTGTCCACGATGGAACCGTCATTCGGCTGCTGCGCCACGGCGTGCTCCAGCATCTGCTGCGCCCGCGGCAGGTTGCGCCCCTGCTCCGTCCAGGCGTAGCCCAGGTAGTTGAGCACGTAGGGCTGCTCCGGCGACAGCTGCAGCGCGTGCAGCAGATCGGCTTCGGCGTGTGGCCAGTCATGCGCCCGGTCGTAGGCCATGCCTTGCTCGTAGAACAGCAGCCAGTCCAGCTTGCCCGGCTGCTGCAGCCGCGCGATGGCGCGGCCGTAGGTGGCCGCCGCATCGTCGAACTGCTCGTCCGCGCTCTGCATGGCGGCCAGCGCGGCCAGCGGCTCCGGACGGGACGGATAGCGGTCGGCCAGCTCGTCCAATTGCCGCTTCGCCGCCGCCGGGTGCCCCGCGCGTTCGGCGTAGTGGGCCTGGCGCAGCTCCGCCAGGGCGGCCAACGGATCCGCCGGCGCGACGGGCGCCAGGATGGCCGCCGCCGCCTCCCATTGCCGGTGGTTGGCTTCCAGCTCGGCTGACATCAGGCGCGCGGCCGTCAGGTCCGGCCGCAGCGCCAACGCCAGCCGCAGCAGCAGCAAGGACAGCTCCGACGCTTCCTGCTGCTGCAGGGTGCCGGCCATGGCCAGGTAAGCCTCGGCCATCCCGTCCGCGGCATCGACGACCTTGGGGCTGGCGGCCGATTGCAGCAGCGCCGGCTCGGTGATCGAGAGGTCGGGGTTCGCCTCGACCATCGCCCGCAGGGTGCTGCGCGCCTCCGCCGGCTGGCCGTTGCGCGCCTGCCAGCTCGCCACGACCGTGCCGGATTCCAGGCTGAACTCGCCCTGCGCCATGACGAGCCGATACAGCCGCGCCGCCTCCAGCTTGCGGTCGGCTTGGTCGTTGATCAGCGCCGCATGCAACGCGAACACGCCGCCGGACCGGGTGTCCTCGACGAACGGGCGCAAGGTGGCCAGCGCCTTGTCCGTGGCGCCCGCCCCTTGCTGCGCCCAGGCCTGCAACAGGGGCCGCAGCACCGCCATCGCGCCCTGCCCCGGCAAGCCGGCGAAGCGTGCTTCCGCGCCGTGCCAGTTGCCGGCCTTCACGTCGGCGTCGGCCAGCAGCAGCAGGGCCGCGGGGTTGGACGGCAGCTGATGCGCCAGTTCCAGCGCCTGCGGCCGCCCCGCCATCATGGCGGCCGCGAACGCCTCCTGGCGCAACTCGGTGTTGCCGGGGTCGGATTGCAGGGCGCGCAGGAAGTCGTCGGCGGCGGCGCCCATCTCCTCATGCCCGAACGCGAAGCGCCCGGTCAGCACCGCCCCGGACGCGCCGACCACGGGGCGGGACGCCGGCCCTGCCCCGTCCTCCGGGTCAGCCGCCGCGCAGGCGGACAGCAGGCACAGCGCGAGCAGGGTGATGCGGCCGGGATGGCGGTCGGGGCGGCGGATGGGCTGGAGCGGGTGGGCCATGGCGTGGGTTGTATCGTCCGGCCCATGGCAAAGCCACCGCCGCCCGCCCGTCACATGCCGCCGGGATAGTTCGGCCCGCCGCCGCCCTCCGGCACGTACCAGTCGATATTCTGCGTCGGGTCCTTGATGTCGCACGTCTTGCAGTGCACGCAGTTCTGCGCGTTGATCTGCAGCCGCGGCTCGCCGGTCTCGGTCCCCACCGCCTCATACACGCCGGCTGGGCAGTAGCGCGACTCGGGGCTGCGATACTCGTCCCAGTTCACGCCCTGCCACCGCGCCGGGTCGCGCAGCCGCAGGTGCACCGGCTGGTTCTCCTCATGGTTCGTGTTGCTGATGAACACGGAGCTGAGCTTGTCGAACGTCAGCGTGCCGTCCGGCTTGGGATACGCGATAGGCTGCGCCTTCGCCGCCGGCAGCAGCGTCTCGTTGTCGGCATGCGGATGGTGGAACGTCCACGGCGCCTTGCCGCGCAGCACGTAGGTGTCCAGGCCGGAGTAGGCCAGGCCGCCGTACAGGCCGAACTTGGCAAAGGCGGGCCGCAGGTTGCGCGCGGATTTCAGCTCGTCCCACGCCCAGCTCACCTGCATCCTGTCGGCGAACCCGGCGGGCTCTGCCGGCTTGCTGCCGGCCAACGCCTCCGCGATCGCCTCCGCCGCTACCATGCCGGACTTCATGGCCGTGTGGGTGCCCTTGATCTTCGGCACGTTCAGGAACCCGGCGCCGTCGCCGATCAGCGCGCCGCCCGGGAAGGTCAGCTTCGGAATGGATTGCAGCCCGCCTTCGCTCAGCGCCCGCGCGCCGTAGCTGATGCGGCGGCCTCCCTCGAAGTGCTTGCGCATCGCCGGGTGCGTCTTGAACCGCTGCATCTCGTCGAACGGCGACAGCCACGGATTGGCGTAGTCCAATCCTACGACGAAGCCGTACGACACCATGCGGTCGCCCCAATGGTACAGCCAGGATCCGCCATAGGTCGCGCTGTCCAGCGGCCAGCCGATGGTGTGCTCGATCAGGCCCGGCTTGTGCCGCTCCGCCGGGATTTCCCACAGCTCCTTGACGCCGAGCGCGTAGGTCTGCGGGTCCTTGCCGTCGCGCAGCCCGAACCGCTGCATCACCTGCTTGGACAGCGACCCGCGGCAGCCTTCGGCGAACAGGGTGTAGGTCGCGCGCAGCTCCATGCCGGGCTGGTAGTTGCCGCCATGCTCGCCGCTTTTCTCCACGCCCATGTCCCCGGTGGCGACGCCGACGATGCGGCCGTTCTCCTCCAGCAGCTCGGACGCGGCGAAGCCTGGATACACCTCGACGCCCATGGCCTCCGCCTGCTGCCCGAGCCAGCGCACCACGTTGCCCAGCGAAACGATGTAGTTGCCCGCGTTGTGCATCTGCGGCGGAGTCGGCAGCCGGATGGCGCGCTTGGCCGTGAGATATAGGAAGCGGTCCTCTCCGGCCGGGGTCGTGAGCGGGGCGCCGCGCTCCTGCCAGTCCGGCAGCAACTCGGCCAGCGCCCGCGGCTCGATGACGGCGCCGGACAGGATGTGCGCGCCCACCTCGCCGCCCTTCTCCACCACGCAGACCGACGCATCCGGCGCAAGCTGCTTCAGGCGGATGGCGGCTGCCAGCCCGGCTGGGCCAGCGCCCACCACCACCACGTCGAACTCCATCGCCTCGCGCTCGGACATCGGCCTCTCCCTTGCCATGAGAGATAGGCGGAAACCTGGATTTTGCCACCGTGGACAGTGTTGCGCCGGGTGCGAATGCGGCACAAAACGCCCGCATGGACGATTTGGCGCTCCTGAGGCTGCAGGTGGAGTGGGGGGCGGACGAGGCGCTCGCCGACCACCCGGTCGATCGCCGGAGGCCGGCCGCCGCCCCGGCCTCCCTGCCCCGGCTGCTGCCCCCGTCCCGCCCCGCCGGCCCGGCGGCGGTGGCCCAGCCGCAGCTGCAGGCGCAGGCGCTCGCCGCCGCGGCCAGCACGCCGGCCGAGCTGCGGGCCGCCCTGGCGGCGTTCGACGGCTGCGCCCTGCGCGCCACCGCCACCAACCTGGTGTTCAGCGACGGCGACCCGGCATCCGGGGTGGTGCTGGTGGCCGACGTGCCCGGCGCTGCGGAGGACCGCGCCGGGCTGCCGTTCGCCGGGCCGGCCGCCTTGTTCCTGGACCGCATGTTCGCCTCCGCCGGGCTGGACCGCGCCGCCTGCCTCGCCACCAGCCTGCTGCCCTGGCGGCCCCCCGGCGACCGCAAGCCGGCGGAGGCGGAGGTGCAGCTCTGCCTGCCCTTCCTGCTGCGCCACCTGGCGCTGCTGCGGCCGCGCCGGGTGGTCATCCTGGGCGGGCTGGCAGCGCGCGCCCTGCTGCCGGCCACCGGGCGGCGTGCGCGCGGCGTGTGGCACGACCTGGCCGTCCCCGGCCTGCCGGACCCGGTCCCGGCGCTGGCCTTGCCGTCCCCCGCCCACATCCAGGCCACGCCCGCCGCCAAGCGCGACGCCTGGGCGGATTTGCTGCGGCTGCGGCGCGCCATCGGCCCTTGATCATCTATTCACGCTTAGTTTACGCCTGAAGTATTCACCGGAACGCCAGGCACTTGCGGGGTGCCGGCTGCGCAAAAGCGCCCGGGCGGCTTGTGCCGGCTGGGTCCAGCGTGTAGCGGCCCCCCGCCATGCGAGGAGTCAGCCATAAGCTCTCCCGTCTTCCCGCCGCCCGGTTCTTGGTAGCCGGCGCCGCGATCATTGCCGGCTCCCTGCCGTCGGGAGACGTGCGCGCCACGCCCAGCGAGGATACCGCCTTCGCCAACCCGCGCGTCGGCAACGGCTCGGCGGGCGCCGGGCTGCCGCAGCCGCTCGCCCCCAGCGACGCCGCCCGGCTGCGGCGCGTGTTCGCCATGCAGGCGGCCGGCAACCTGGCCGCCGCGGATGCCGAGCTGGCGGCGACGCCGGACCCGGTGCTGAACGGCCACGTGCTGGCGCAGCGCTACCTCGGCCGCTTCACCCTCGCCCCCGCCTCGGAGCTGGCGACCTGGCTCAAGCAATATCCCGACCATCCCGACGCCGGCGCCGTGCACGCCTTGCTGCTCACCCGCATCGCGCCCGGGCATCAGCGGCCGGACGCTCCGGAGTCGGTCATGCTGGAACCGGCCTCGCCGGCCGCAGCCCCGCCGGAGGAGGACGAGCCGGCCCGCGCCCACCTGGCGCGCAACCCCTTGCTCGACCGCACGGTGCACGAGCGCGCCCAGGCCGGCAACGCCGACAGCGCGCTCGACCTGCTGCGCCGCACCCGCGGCCTGGATGCGCTGTACGGCAACCAGTTGCGCGCAGAGATCGCGCAGGCGCTGTTCACCCAGGGCCGCGATGAATCGGCGCTGCGTCTCGCCGCCGGGGCGCTGCGCCAGTCGAACGGGCGCGTGGGCCTGGGCGGCTACGTGGCCGGCCTGGCCGCGTGGCGGCTGCAGCGCCACGGCGAGGCGCAGGGCCTGTTCGAGGCCGCCTACCGCGCGGACCTCGCATCCCCCAGCCTGCGCGCCGGGGCGGCGTTCTGGGCCGCCCGCTCCCACCTGCGCAACCGCGACCCGGCGGAATACAGCCCCTGGATGTCGCTGGCCGCCCGCTCGCAGCACACGTTCTACGGCCTGCTCGCCCGCCGCACGCTGGGACTCGGCGCAAGCCTGCCGGACAGCCGCGAAATCCTCGGCAGCGCCGACACCGACGCGCTGATGGCCATCCCGAGCGGACGCCGCGCCTTCGCCCTGCTGCAGATCGGCCAGGGCCGCCGCGCCGAGGCGGAGCTGCGTTGCCTATGGCCGCAGGTGTCCGCCGACCCGGCGCTGAGCGAGGCCGTGCTGCGCGTCGCCGAAGCCGCCGGGATGATGGACCTCGCGGCCCAACTCGCCGGCCTGATCGAGACCGCGGAAGGCCGGCCGCACGACGACGCCCGATTCCCGATCCCCGCCTTACGCCCCACCGGCGGCTTCCGGATCGACCCGGCGCTGGTGTACGCGCTGACCCGGCTGGAATCCAACTTCGACCCGGACGCGGTCTCCAGCGTCGGCGCACGCGGGCTCATGCAGGTCATGCCGGTCACCGCCAGCTACATGAGCGGCGACGGCGGCACCGCGGCCGGGCGCTACGCGCGGCGGCTGCACGACCCGGCGACCAACCTGTCCATCGGGCAGAGCTACGTGATGTACCTCGCCGCCATGCAGGGCGTCGGCAACGACCTGATCCACCTGCTCGGCAGCTACAACGCCGGGCCCACCAGCTTCGGCCGCATGGCTGACGGCATCCCGTTCTCGGATGATCCATTGCTGTTCATCGAGAGCATCCCCAATGATGAGACGCGCGCCTTCGTGCCCCGCGCGCTGACCTATAGCTGGATCTACGCCGCCCGCCTCCGCCTGCCCGCGCCGAGCCTGGACACCCTGGCCGCCGGCGCCTGGCCCGCCTTCGAGCCCAAGGCGGCGAAACGTGAGCAGGTCGTTCGCCTGCACTGAAGGAGCCCGCCTTGGGTATCGACGAGACCTGCCGCTTCCTCCCCGTCCGCATCGCCGTGCTGACCGTCTCGGACACCCGCACGGTGCACGATGACGCATCCGGCGACGCGCTGGTCGCCCGGGTGCTGGCGGCGGGCCACGCGCTGGCGGAGCGCGCCATCGAGCGGGACGACGCGGACGCGATCGAGCGCCGCCTGCGCAGTTGGATCGCCGACCCTGGCGTGGACGCCGTCGTCACCACCGGCGGCACCGGCATCACCGGCCGGGACGTGACGCCCGAGGCGTTCGAGCGAGTGATGGACAAGCGCATCGAAGGCTTCGGCGAGCTGTTCCGTATGATCAGCTTCGCCAAGATCGGCACCTCCACCATGCAGTCTCGCGCGATCGGCGGCGTGGCGGGCGGCACCTACCTGTTCGCGCTGCCGGGCAGCACGGGCGCGGTCAAGGATGGCTGGGACGGCATCCTGCTCTCCCAGCTGGACAGCCGTCACCGCCCCTGCAACCTGGTGGAGCTGATGCCACGGCTGCAGGAGCACCTGGTAGGCCTCGCCTAACCTTCCTGGCTGCGCAGGTAGCGCTCGGCCAGCGCGGCATACAGCGGCTGCGGGCAGACCAGCCGGGACACGGCGAACGCCAGCAGCGCCGTCGCCATCAGCGGCACCGTCACCCGGCCGTCGTCGGTCATCTCCATGACGATCACGGTGGCGGTGATCGGCGCCTGCACCACGCCGCTGAAATACGCCACCATGCCCAGCAGCACCACCGCCCCGGCCGGCGCCCCCGGCAGCAGGCCTGCGATGGTACGTCCTAAGCCGGAGCCGACCGCGAGCGACGGCGCGAAGATGCCGCCCGGCACCCCGCTCACGTAGGACACGACGGTCGCGGCCAGCTTGAGCAGGAAGAAGCCGCCCTCCGTGTCTCCGCCGTTCACCAGCGCGCGCGCCTGGGCATAGCCGGTGCCGTAGGTCGCACCTTGGCTGGCCCAGCCGATCACCGCCACGGCGAGGCCGCACAGCGCCGCGAAGCCGACCGGATGACGCGCGATCCAGCGCCCTGCCGCACCCGGCAGGCCGTGCGCGAACAGCAGCAGGGCGCGGCTGAACAGGCCGCCCGCCAGGCCGCCGCACACGCCGCAGGCGACGACGGCGAGCCAGCCGACCCCCCAGGGAAGCTCGGCGGAGGTGGCGCCGAAGTAGCTGTAGCTGCCGATGCTGGCCGCCGTGGTGATGCCGGCGATGATGACGGCCGTCAGCACCGTGCCGGAGGTGCGCGCCTCGAAGGAATGGCTCAGCTCCTCGATGGCGAACACCACCCCGGCCAGCGGGGTGTTGAACGCGGCCGCGATCCCCGCCGCCCCGCCGCCGAGCACCATGGCGCGGTAGGCGTCCTCCCGCGGCAGCCGCAGCACCCGGCCCACCGCGTGCATGATGCTGGCGCTGACCTGCACCGTGGGCCCTTCCCGCCCGATGGACGCGCCGGACGCCAGGCCCAGCAGCGTCAGCAACACCTTGCCCGCCGCCACCCGCAGCGAGAGCGTGGCATCCACCCGCTCCGCCTGCTTCATGTGCAGGGAGGCGATCACCTGCGGGATGCCGCTGCCCTGCGCGCCTGGGAACACCGTGCGGGTGAGCAGGACGCTCACCGCCAACCCGGCCGGCGCCAGCAGGAACGGCAGCCAGGCGTGCCCGGTCGCCAGGCCGGTGAACATCCGCCCGGCCCCGTCCGCCAGCCGGGCGAACAGCAGGGCGGCCACGCCCACCAGCACCGCGCCGACCCAGAACGCCACCCGGCGCAGCCATTCCTGGCGCGAGTGCTCCGGCCCGCTCGGTAGGCAGCGCCGGACGGCAGAGGCGATCATGTTCATCGGAATGGGCGGGATGGTTCGCATATCGTTCTTGAACAGCCTTTCAGGTCACTCTATGTTCCGGTTTGAACAGACGGGGAACGCTGCCATGCTCATAACCGCTCAGCCCAGCCCTGCCGCGCCCGTCCGCCCCCCCGTGCGCATGCCGGCCGAGGCGGCGTCCCTGCCGCCGCTCACCCGGCATGGGCGCGGCGCCACAGTCAACCCAGCCGTGCGCTACGACAAGCTGCGGGCTGAGGCGTTCGACGATGGCTGGGGCACGCTGGAGGCGGCGTTCAGCGAGCTGCCGCCGCTGCCAACCACCTTGCAGCGCGACGCCAGCCGCACCGTCATCAGCTGGAACGCGAGCCCGGATTTGGGCTTCGACCGTGCGGTGAACCCCTATCGCGGCTGCGAGCACGGCTGCATCTACTGCTACGCCCGTCCGAGTCACGCCTATCTGGGCTACTCGCCGGGCCTCGATTTCGAGACCAAGCTGGTGTTCAAGCCGGACGTGGCCGAGCAGCTGGACCGGGAGCTGCGCAAGCCCGGCTACGTCGCCCGGCCGCTGGCGCTCGGCTCCAACACCGACCCCTACCAGCCGGTGGAGCGCACGCTGAAGCTGACGCGCTCCGTGCTGGAGGTGCTGGAGCGGTTCAACCACCCCTTCTCCATCGTCACCAAGTCCGCCGGCGTGGTGCGGGACCTGGACATCCTGCAGCGCATGGCCGGGCGCGGGCTCGCGCGGGTGTGGCTGTCCGTCACCACGCTGGATGCGTCGCTCGCCCGCAAGATGGAGCCGCGCGCGGCGGCCCCGTCCCGCCGCCTGGCCGCCATCGCCGCCCTGGCCTCGGCGGGCGTGCCGGTGGGCGTGCTGGCCGCCCCCATGATCCCGGGGCTGAACGATGCAGAGATGGAGCGCATCCTGGAAGCCGCCGCCGCCGCCGGGGCCACTGCCGCCAACTACGTGCTGCTGCGCCTGCCGCTTGAGCTGCAGCAGATGTTCGAGGCGTGGCTGGTGCAGCACGTGCCCGACCGCGCGCGCCACGTGCTCAGCCTGGTGCGCCAGACCCGCGGCGGGGCGCTGAACGACTCCGCGTTCCACAGCCGGTTCAGCGGCTCCGGCGTGTATGCCGACTTGCTGGCCCGCCGCTTCGCCCGCGCCGTCCGCCAGCATGGGCTGCCGGAAGCGCAGGCGCTCGACTGCTCGCAGTTCGCGCCGCCGCCGGGTGGGCGCGGCTTCGCCGAGTCGCAGATGTCTCTGTTCTAGGCGGCGTAGGGCTTTCCTATCCAATACTGAAGCAATCTCGGAACTCTGCCCCGAACCCCGCCAGAGGACGGGGTCCTCTGGACACCTGAATTGCAGCAGGGAGCTTCCGTAGGTCTCACCTAAGCTAGCTCTTCCGTTCCTATGCGATCCGGCCTATGTCGGCATCATGCCAGACTACACGATGGAAACCGAGCATGGCGGCCGAGTCGCGGGCGTGGACGAGGTCGGCCGCGGGCCGCTGGCGGGGCCGGTCGTCGCGGCGGCGGTGGTGTTCCCCGCCGGGCCGCCGCCTGGCCTGGCCGCGATGCTGGACGACTCGAAGAAGCTCACGCCCTTGCAGCGCCAACTGGCCTACGCGGCGCTGCTCGCCTCCGGCGCGGCCGAGATCGGCGTAGGCGCCGCCTCCGTCGCCGAAATCTCCCGCCTCAACATCCTGCACGCGGCGCTGCTGGCGATGCAGCGCGCGGTGGCCCGGCTGCCGCGTCCGCCCGACCTGGCGCTGGTCGATGGCAACACGCCGCCGGACTTGCCCTGCCCGGTCCGCTGCGTCGTCGGCGGGGACGCGCTGTGCCTGTCGATTGCGGCGGCCTCCATCGTGGCCAAGGTGGTGCGCGACCGCGCCATGGCCCGGCTCGCGGCGCGCTGGCCGCATTATGGCTGGCACGCCAACGCCGGCTACGGCACCGCCGCGCACCGGGCCGCCATCGCGCGCCACGGCCTGTCGCATCATCACCGGCCGACCTTCGGCGCGGTGCGGCGCCACCTGGCCGCGGCGGCCGGCCTCGATTGACGCGGCTTCGCCGGCATCGCCAAAGTGCCGCCTCATTGCCAAAGGAGGCCCGACCCCGTGGAACTCGTCCGCGAACTGCCGCTGGACCAGGTGTTGCGAGGCGACTGCGTGCCGGTGATGGCCATGCTGCCGCCCGCCTCGGTCCACTGCGTGTTCGCCGACCCGCCCTACAACCTGCAGCTGCGCGGCGAGCTGCGCCGCCCGGATGACAGCCTGGTCGATGGCGTGGACGACGACTGGGACCGCTTCGCCGATTTCGGGGAGTACGACGCGTTCACCCGCGCCTGGCTGGAGGAGTGCCGCCGGCTGCTGCGCAAGGACGGCACCATCTGGGTGATCGGCGCCTACCACAACATCTTCCGCATCGGCGCCATGCTGCAGGACCTCGGCTTCTGGATCCTGAACGACGTGGTGTGGCGCAAGACCAACCCGATGCCGAACTTCCGCGGCCGCCGCTTCACCAACGCGCACGAGACCATGATCTGGGCCGCGCGCGGGCGGGACAGCCGCTACAAGTTCAATTACCACGCCATGAAGGCGCTGAACGACGACCTGCAGATGCGCAGCGACTGGCTGCTGCCGCTGTGCACGGGGCCGGAGCGGCTGCGCAACCAGCACGGGCTGAAGCTGCACCCGACGCAGAAGCCGGAGGCGCTGCTGCACCGGGTGCTGCTGGCCTCCACCGCGCCGGACGACATCGTGCTCGATCCCTTTCTCGGCACCGGCACCACGGCGGCGGTGGCCAAGCGGCTGGGGCGGCGCTTCATCGGCATCGAGCGCCACCCGGCCTACGTGGAGGCGGCCATGGCGCGGGTGAAGCGGGAGAAGCCGCTGCCGCTGGCCGGGCTCGCCACCGCGCCCTCCCGGCGGGACATGCCGCGGGTGCCGTTCGGCAGCTTCGTGGAGCGCGGCCTGGTGGCACCCGGCACCGAGCTGCGGGACCGCACGCGCCGGGTGGTGGCGACGGTCAGCGCGGACGGCACGCTGGTGAGCGGGCCGCACGCCGGGTCGATCCACAAGGTGGGCGCCGCGGTGCAGAACGCGCCGTCCTGCAACGGCTGGACGTTCTGGCACATCGAGCGCGAGGGGGCGTGGGTGCCGATCGACGTGTTCCGCCAGGGGTGAGCCGCTGGCGCGTGCCAACCCGGATGCGACGGTGATACGCTGGACGCCAGGTGAACGGAGATGCGCCATGGATGAGGCAGCCCTCGCGCCAACCCGGCGTAAGCTGGACGCGGACGAGTACTACCGGATGGCCGAAACAGGTGTGTTCGGCGAGAACGACAGGGTCGAACTGATCGACGCAGGCTTGATTGACATGGCGCCGATCGGACAGGGCCACGCGGCCACCGTGAACGGGTTGGCCGAGGCGTTGTTCGTGGCATGCGCCCGTCGCGCCATTATTTCATCACAGAACTCCATCCGGCTGGACCGATGGAACGCGCCGCAGCCCGACCTCGCCGTGCTGCGCCGCCGGGCCGATTTCTACGCCACCGGGGAGCGGCCCGGCCCGGCGGACGTGCTGCTCCTGGTCGAGGTCGCGGACAGCTCGCTCCGGTTCGACCGCACCGTGAAGCTGCCGCTCTACGCCCGGGCCGGCATCGCCGAGCTGTGGATCGTGGACATGAAGCGCCGCGTGCTCGAAGCGCACAGGAATCCGGTGGGAGACGGATACCGTGAGATGGCCACGCACCAGGAGGGCGAGCAACTCGCCCTTCTGCTCGCGCCCGAGATCATGGTGACGCTGAACCTCATGTTCGGCTGACTCACTGGTCCGGGTAGCTGTGCGTCTCGGCAGCCCCCCCCGGCTGCGTCACCGCGCCGAGATGCGCGGGCCCCACCAATTGGGCGAACTTCCAGATCGCCCCGCTGTTGTAGTCCGTCCGCCGCGGCGTCCACGCGGCCCGGCGCTCGGCCAATTCCGCGTCGGACAGCAGCACGTCCATGGTGCCCGCCACCGCGTCCAGCACGATGCGGTCGCCGTCCCGCAGCAGCGCGATCGGGCCGCCCAGCGCCGCCTCCGGCCCGATATGGCCCACGCAGAAGCCGCGCGTGCCGCCGGAGAAGCGGCCATCGGTGATCAGCGCCACCGACTCGCCCATGCCCTGGCCGTAGATGGCGCTGGTGGTGCTCAGCATCTCGCGCATGCCCGGTCCGCCACGCGGCCCTTCGTAGCGGATGACGAACACGTCGCCGGCCTTGTAGGCGCGCGCCTGCACGGCGGCGAAGGCGTCCTCCTCGCAGTCGAAGCACAGCGCGGTGCCCTCGAAGCGCTGCCGGGCCATCCCCGCCACCTTCACGATGGCGCCGTCCGGGGCGATGTTGCCGCGCAGGCCCACCACGCCGCCGGTGGGGGTGATCGGACGCGACACCGGGTAGACCACGTCCTGGTCGGTCGGGAACACCACGTCCTTCAGGTTCTCGGCCATGGTGCGCCCGGTCACCGTCATGCAGTCGCCGTGCAGCAGCCCGCCATCCAGCAACGCCTTCAGGATGACGGGGATGCCGCCGATCTTATGCACGTCGAACGCCACGTACTTGCCGCCGGGCTTGAGGTCGGCGATGTACGGGGTGCGGCGGAAGATCTCCACCACGTCGTCCATGGTGAAGCGGATGCCCGCCTCGTGCGCCATGGCCGGCAGGTGCAGCCCGGCGTTGGTGCTGCCCCCGGTGGCGGCCACCACCACGGCCGCGTTGTGGAACGCCTCGCGGGTGCAGACGTCGCGCGGGCGCAGGTTCTGTTCCACCAATTGCATCACCGCGCGGCCGCTCTCCACCGCCCAGCGGTCCCGATCCTCGTACGGCGCCGGCGCGCCCGCCGACCCCGGCAGCGCCAGCCCGATCGCCTCGGACACGGTCGCCATGGTGTTGGCGGTGAACTGCCCGCCGCAGGCCCCGGCGGAGGGGCAGGCGACGCATTCCAGCTCGTGCAGCTCCTCGTCTGTCATGTTGCCGGCGGCGTGCTGGCCCACCGCCTCGAACACGTCCACCACCGTCACGTCGCGGCCCTTGTAGCGGCCCGGCAGGATGGAGCCGCCGTACATGAACACGGAGGGCACGTTGAGCCGCAGCATCGCCATCATCATGCCGGGCAAGGATTTGTCGCACCCGGCCAGCCCCACCAGCGCGTCGTAGCAGTGGCCGCGCATGGTCAGCTCGACGGAGTCGGCGATGCACTCGCGCGACACCAGGGAGGACTTCATGCCCTGGTGCCCCATGGCGATGCCGTCCGTCACCGTGATGGTGGTGAACTCGCGCGGGGTGCCGCCGCTTTCGGACACGCCCGCCTTCACCGACTGCGCCTGGCGGGACAGCGCGATGTTGCAGGGTGCCGCCTCGTTCCAGCAGGTGGCGACGCCCACGAAGGGCTGGTTGATCGCGTCCTCGCCGAGGCCCATCGCGTAGTAGTACGAGCGGTGCGGCGCGCGGCCCGGCCCCTCGGTCACGTGGCGGGATGGCAGGCGGGACTTGTCCCAGCGTTTGGTCAGCAAGATGGCGGTCTCCGTGTTATGCAGCCGCGAGCGGCAACGCGCCTGACGCTAGAGTTTGCTTGGCGTGAAGGACCTCGATGGCCACCACACGTCCGTCAGCATCGAAATCGAGCACGACTCCTGGCGAGACTTCTTCCGACTCGACCACAGCGATATCAGCCATTCGCAGGTAAAGCGCGTCTGTATCGGGGTCATGGGTCGTTTTCATGGCCGTGCTCCGCGATCGAAGAAGGCTGTCACCGGCTGTATATCGGCTCCGTCCAGCCTGTGGGCAACACGCAGGATGCGGCCGCCATGGTCCTCGATGCGCTTGAACAATCGAGTGACCGTGGAATCATCCGGATCGGGTTGTTTTCGGTCCGGCCGTTCGACCGCATCAATAATCCAGTCAAGCTTCAGGTGTCGCTCCTCCAGCATGGATGCCGCGTGCTTCGACAAAACGCTCACTCGATCCGCTTCAGCGCCGCCTCCAGCCGAACGATCTCCGCCTGGAAGGCCACCAGCCGCTCCCGGTTCTCCGCCACCACCTCCGGCTTGGCGCGCGCCACGAAGTCCGCCTGCGCCAGCTTGGCCTCCACCTTGCCCGCCTCCGCCCGCGCCTTGGCCAGGTCGCGCCCGAGCCGCGCGCGCTCGGCGGCCAAATCGATCAGCCCTTCCAGCGGCAGCACCACGGTTGCCTCATCCAGCCCCAGCTGCGCGCTGTTGCGCGGCGGCTCGCCGGCCAGCGCCCGCACCTCGCTCGCCCGCGCCATGCGGCCGATCACCTCGGACCATCGCTCCGCCCGCGCCATCGTCTCGGCGAAGGCGTGGCGCAGCAGCAGCGGCGCCAGCACGGAAGGCGGCACGTTCATCTCCGAGCGCACCGCCCGCACCTCGCCCACCAGACGCACCAGCCAGCCCAGCTCCGCCCGCGCCGCCGCCGCACCCGGCACGGCCACCGGCTCCGGCCACGGCGCGCGGATCAGCCCGGCGGCCTCGCCGAAGCCGAATTCGCCCCACAGCGTGGCGGTGACGAACGGCATCGCCGGGTGCAGCAGCCGCAGCAGCATCCCCAGCACGTGGGCGGCGGCGGCGCGCAGCTCCGCGTCGGCGGCCAGCGACGGCTTGGCGAACTCCAGGAACCAGTCGCAGAACACGTTCCAGGCGAAGCGGGTGCAGGCGGCGGCATACTCGTCGAAGCGGAACGCCTCCAGCGCCGCCGTCGCCTCCGCCACTGCGGCGCCGGCCGCGTCCAGCACCCAGCGGGCCAGCGGGCCCTGCACGGCGGCCGGGTCGAACGCCGGGTCCGGGCGGACGCCGTTCAGCTCGCACAGGCGGGCGGCGTTCCACAGCTTGGTGACGAAGCGGCGCTGCTCCTCCACCCGCGCCGGGCCGAGCTTGATGTCGCGGCCCGGGCCGGTCAGGGCGCAGATCGTGAAGCGCAGCGCATCGGCGCCATACTGGTCCACCATGGCCAGCGGATCGATCACGTTGCCTTTGGACTTGCTCATCTTGGCGCCGCGCTCGTCGCGCACCAAGCCGTGGATGCACACGGTGCGGAACGGCACCTCGCCCATGCAGTGCAGCCCCAGCATCATCATCCGCGCCACCCAGAAGAAGATGATGTCGAATCCGGTGACCAGCACGTCGCCCGGGTAGTAGCGCGCCAGGTCCGCGGTGCGCTCCGGCCAGCCGAGGGTGGAGAATGGCCACAGGGCGGAGCTGAACCAGGTGTCCAGCACGTCCTCGTCCTGCACCAGCGTCTCGTCCCGGCCGTACTGCGCCCGGGCCGCCGCCGCCGCCTCGGCCTCGCTGTGAGCCACGAACACGGCGCCGTCCGGGCCGTACCAGGCGGGGATGCGGTGCCCCCACCACAGCTGGCGGCTGATGCACCAGGGCTGGATGTCGCGCATCCAGGCGAAGAAGGTGTTCTCCCACTGCTTCGGCACGAACTGGGTGCGCCCGCTCTCCACCGCCGCGATGGCGGGGCCGGCCAGCGTCTTGGCGTCGGCGTACCACTGGGTGGTCAGCCGCGGCTCGATCACCGCGTCCGACCGGTCGCCGTGCGGCACGGGGTGGGTGTGCGGCGCGGCGGCGTCCAGCAGCCCCAGCCGCTCCAGCTCGGCCACCATCGCCTCGCGGGCGGCGGAACGGTCCTGCCCGGCGAGCCCGGCGGTCCAGGCCGGGTCGGCGAGGCCCGGCACGGCGGCCAGCTCCAGCTCGGCCAGCGTGACGCGGCCCTGGCTGTCCAGCACGGACGGCATCGGCAGGCCGTGGCGGCGGCCCACGGCGAAGTCGTTGAAGTCGTGCGCCGGGGTGATCTTGACCGCGCCGGTGCCCTTCTCCGGGTCCGAGTGCTCGTCGGCGATGATGGGGATGCGGCGGCCCACCAGCGGCACCACCGCGTGGCGGCCCACCAGGGCCGCGAAGCGCGCATCATCCGGATGCACCGCGACCGCCGTGTCGCCCAGCATGGTCTCCGGCCGCGTGGTGGCGACGGTGATCCACTGGTCCGTCCCCTCCACCGGGTAGCGGATCGACCACAGCGTGCCCTTCACCTCGCGGCTCTCCACCTCGAGGTCGGAGATCGCGGTCTGGAACTTCGGGTCCCAGTTCACCAGCCGGCGGTCGCGGTAGATCAGCCCCTGGCGGTGCAGGCTGACGAACACCTCGCGCACCGCGTCCGACAGCCCGGCATCCAGGGTGAAGCGCTCGCGCGCCCAGTCCAGCGAGGAGCCGAGCCGGCGCAGCTGCCCGGTGATGGCGCCGCCGGACTCCGCCTTCCAGGCCCACACCCGGCGGATGAATTCCTCGCGGCCCAGCGCCTGCCGGGTCGTGCCGGCAGCGGCCAACTGGCGCTCCACCACCATCTGCGTGGCGATGCCGGCATGGTCGGTGCCGGGCTGCCACAGCGCGTCCCGCCCCTGCATCCGCCGCCAGCGGATCAGCACGTCCTGCACCGTGTTGTCGAGCGCGTGCCCGACATGCAGCGCCCCGGTGACGTTGGGCGGCGGGATCATGATGGTGTAGGGCGCGGCGCCGCTGCCCGGCTGGGCCGCGAAGGCGTCGCTGCCCTCCCAGGCCGCGTAGAGCGTGGCTTCGGCGGCGGCGGGGTCGAAGGACTTTTCCAGCATGGCTCCGGACTCTGAATCGACTGCTTCGCAGGGCTCTGCCCTGCACCCGGAAGGGGACGAAGTCCCCTTCACCCCTCGCACTTATAGTCAGGTGTCCAGAGGACTTCGTCCTCTGGTGGGGTTCGGGGCGGAGCCCCGACCTTGCCTTACGGCGCCATGGGCCCGGTCAGCCGCTCGATCTCCTGGCGCACCATCCGCTCCACCAAGGGCGGCAGGTGCTGGTCGAGCCAGGATTTCAGCAGCGGCCGAACCTCCTCGCGCACCAGGTCCTCGATCGTGACGCCCCGGTTCACCTGCGCGGTCCGTTCGCTGGACAGGGTGCGGAGCAGCGAGCCCATGGCGGACTTCGCGGCGGCGGCGCTGCCCGGGTCCAGCAGACCCGGCACCGCGGCCTGCGGCGCGGGCCGGGCCGGCGGCTCGGGCGCCGGCG
>CAXSAX010000023.1:0-62027 GCA_964235495.1 uncultured Acetobacteraceae bacterium
GACTGTGCAGCCGATCTCACATTATCGCCGGCTCACTCCTAGGGGGGCAGGTCAGGTTTGAGGTTCAGCAAGCGATGCTGCTCAAATCTTTGCTGCATTTGCGACGCGTTGCCAGAGTACGCCAAACAACCAACGTCTCGTTTACTTGTCGAAGCTGGCATGAAAAGCTCTCGATGGATTCCACGCCATCGCACTGCAGGCCTCAGACTGTAAAAGCCGCGTTAGCCGCCTGGAGCACCTTGGGTGTGAACGTAGAGGGCGTAGAGCGACTGGCTTGCAGCCATGAAAAGCCGATTGCGGTGGCGACCGCCGAAACACAAATTGGCGCAGCGTTCAGGCAAGGCGATGCGCCCAATAAGCTGGCCCGCAGGGTTGAACACCATCACCCCGTCCAGGCCCTCGCCCATGCCCCAGCCACACCACAGATTGCCGTCCACGTCGCACCGCACGCCATCCGGGGTGCCTTGAACCGCATCGTTGAAAACGCGCATGTTGCGCAAGGCGGGGCCGTTATCCGCATCAAACACAAGGATGCGGCCAGGGGACGTGCCGCATTCGACCACGTATAGCATTCCCTCGTCAGGGGAGAATGCAAGTCCGTTGGGGCGCTTGATGTCGCCTGCAACCACGGTGATGGCTCCAGTCTGACCGTCCACTCGGTAGAGGTGGGTTGGAAGTTCCTGCTCCGCTTTCTCCCCTTCGTAGTGCCCCAGAATGCCAAACTCAGGGTCAGTGAACCATATCGAGCCGTCCGAGCGCACGATCACGTCATTGGGTGAGTTCAGACGTTTGCCGCCGAAGCGATCAGCGATGACGGTGATGCTGCCATCGTATTCTGTGCGGGTAACGCGGCGCGCGCCGTGCTCGCATGTCACCAGCCGTCCTTGCCGGTCCCGCGTGTTGCCGTTCGCGTTGTTGGACGGGCGCCGAAACACCGTGACCGCCGCCGTCTCCTCATCAAAACGGAGAATGCGGTTGTTCGGGATGTCGCTCCAGAGCAAACACCGGGTGTCGCCAAACCATACGGGACCCTCCGACCAACGGCTGCCTGTGTACAGGCGTTCAACAGCGGCCAGCGCCAGGCGGTACGGGGCAAAACTAGGGTCAAGGATCTCGATGGCTGGGTCAGGATAGCGTTCGGAGGGGCGCCACGGCATGGTCATGCTGAGGCGGTAGCGGGTGCGGAGTGCAAGGGCAACGCCTGCGAGGACCGCGGAATGCTTTTCTAGGGAACATAACCAGCATCGCTCGGGTTCTCGCGACGTGCGGCGCAACGCAGCGTGCAGGAGCTGAGTTCGCTTTACCGCCGCCGCATTCGGCCCGCTGGAAAGCGCTAAAGCCATATGGCGAGTGACGGCTAGTGAGCGGCAGGCATGATGCTACATAGGTGCTGAGGGGAAAACACCATGGTCGCCGTCACGTCTCCGGAGTTCAAGCAGAACGCGCGCCAGGCTTTGGGCGACGCCGGGCTGCAAAAGGCGCTTGCGTTCAGCAAGCCGCAGTTCATGGCGCGGCGGGCCCGGGCGGTGGAGGCATTGCCGGAGTTCGAGCGGCTGCGGGATATCGGGCGGGACATCAAGGATCATGCCCTGGCGAACCTGGACTACTATCTTGAAACCTACGCGGCCAACGTGGAGCGGGCTGGCGGGCACGTGCATTGGTGCCCCACCGCCGACGATGCACGGGCTGCGGTGCTGGCAATCTGCCAAAAGGCCGGAGCGCAAACGGTTACCAAGGGAAAGTCGATGATCTCCGAGGAGCTCGGGATCAACGAGCACCTGGAACGCTCCGGAATCACGCCAATCGAGACGGATTTGGGTGAGTATGTCATCCAGCTGCGGCGGGAGCATCCGAGCCACATCATAGCGCCCGCGTTCCACCTGAACCGGGAGGACTGGGAGGCGACCTTCCGCCAGTCGCACGCTGACTTGGACCCGGCGCGGGTATTCGCCGAGCGGCGGGACATCCTGACAGAGGCGCGGACCAAGCTGAGGGAGCTGTTCCTGTCGGCGGACGTGGGGATCACCGGAGCGAATTTCCTGATTGCCGAGACGGGCAGCAGCGTCATCGTGACCAATGAAGGCAATGGCGACCTGACGCAGACGCTGCCGCGGGTGCACATCGTGCTGGCCTCCATCGAGAAGTGCGTTCCGACGCTGGAGGACGCGACAAGCCTTCTGCGACTGCTTGCCCGATCGGCGACGGGGCAGGATTTCTCCGTCTACACGACGTTCTCGACCGGCGTGCGCCGGCCAGGTGACCTGGACGGGCCGGAAGAATACCACGTTGTCCTGCTGGATGGCGGGCGGTCGGCGATGCTGGGTTCCGAATTTGGCGAGATGCTGCGCTGCATCCGGTGCGCGGCGTGCATGAACCATTGCCCGGTCTATGGGGCGGTGGGGGGGCATGCCTACGGATGGGTGTATCCCGGGCCGATGGGCAGCGTGCTGACGCCCTCCTTGATCGGGGTGGACCATGCGGGGCACCTGCCCAACGCCAGCACCTTCTGCGGCAAATGCGAGAGCGTCTGCCCGGTCAAGATACCATTGCCGAAGCTGATGCGGCACTGGCGGGAGCGGGAATTCGAGCGCCACCTCACGCCGCTGGGCATTCGCGGCAACCTGCGGCTCTGGGCGTGGTTCGCCCGCCGTCCGGCGGCATACCGGGCGATGACGGGACTGGCCGCGCGGGTGCTCAAGGTGCTGGGGCGGCGCCGAGGGCGGTTCGCGTCGCTGCCCCTAGCTGATGGCTGGACGGGTAGCCGAGACCTTCCTGCGCCGGAGGGAGAGACGTTTTTCACCCAGTACGCCCGGCAGCAGCGGACTGCCAAATGAGCAAGGACGCCGTGCTCGACGCCATCCGGCGGGGCTTGAGGCGCGGCCCGTTGCCGGCCGACCAGGTGGCGATGCTGCGGGATCGGCTGGACCGGCATCCGCGCCATTTGATCCCGGCACGAACCCAAGTCAGCCGGGCGGAGCAGGTCAACCTGCTCGTCCACTATATCGAGCGCGAATTCGGCACGGTTGACCGGCTGCCAGGCGCAGAGGCGGTGCCGGGGGCGCTGACGGAGTACTTGGCAAGCCATAACCTGCCGTCCGAAGCAGTGATGGCGCCGCACCCGGAACTGCAAGCGATGCCTTGGTCCGCCCGACCGCTGTTGCGGCTGCGGGAAGGACGCGCGGTGGCGTCCGACCTCGTGAGCGTCCAGCATGGGTTTGCGGCCGTGGCGGAAACCGGGACGTTGATGCTGCCTTCGGCGCCAGCGCGGCCCACGACGTTGAACCTGCTGCCCGACACGGCCATCGTGGTGCTGCGCGCAAGCCGGGTGGTTGGGTCCTATGAGGAGGCTTGGGACTTGCTGCGGGCAGCCGGGGAGATGCCGCGCAACGTCATGCTGGTCACGGGGCCATCGCGTTCGGCGGACATCGAGCAGACGCTGGAGCTGGGAGCGCATGGGCCGCGACGGCTGCACGTGCTGCTGATCGAGGACGAGGCTGCGGCCAGGACAGCAGCCTGATGGCGATGCGGGCGACGTTCTCCCCTTGCATGGCCGATCTTGGGACGCTGCGCGAGGCGGCGGGATCGCCGGCCCCATGGTCCGTACTGGAAGCAATGCGGCGAGCGGCGTCCCGGCCGAGCTAGCATGGCGCGGCGCGCCTTGAGCGAGGGCGATCTGCATGCCTGGGCAGACTACGCGCGGCATGTCGCGGCATTGCCGGGCCGGGGAGTTCCGGCCCTGCTCCCCGCGGCCGTGGCGCGGCCCGTTGCGCAGCCCCTGAGGGTGGCGGTCCTCCCCCCGCGCGTGATGGCTGCCACCGTGGTGACGGTTGGCGAGCAGCCGGCAGGGTTGGACAAGAGCACGTGGGCACGGCTGCGAACCGGGAAGCTGCCTCCGGCGAGGACGCTGGACTTGCACGGGCGTACGGCGCAGCACGCGTTCCATGCGCTACAGGTGTTCCTGCACCGAGCCTATGCGGACCGCGTTCGATGCGTGGAGATCATCACCGGGAGAGGCACTGGCGAAAACGGCGGCGTCATCCGGCGAGAGCTGCCAATTTGGCTCAACCTGCCGCAGATGCGGCCCATGGTGCTGGCGGTCACCCACCCGCATGCCGCAAACGTCGGGTCAGTGCGGCTGCTGCTCCGCAAGCTCAGGTAAGGCGCAGGACTCAGGATCCCGCCGGCCGAACCACCACGCAGGGCAGTTGACGCTGGTTCAGGTGGGAGCAGGCAGCGGCGGCGTCGCCGGCCGACAAGCCGATCAGCCGGGCGCGGTAGAGGATGTTGCCGCCAAACGGCGCCGTGGTCGGCAAGGCCAGCGCGGCGGTGTGCAGTTGGTCCGGCGCTTCGGCCCGGGCGCCCTCGGCGACAGCCCGGGCAAGGCCGGGACTGGCAAACGCACCCACCTGCACGGCCCACGCCCTCACGCTGGTTGCGGGGGCCTGATGCAGGCCTGACGCCGCCCGGGGTGGGTCGAACGACCCGGTCTCGTGGCATGGCAAACGCGGATCGAACGCGGCATCCGCGTCGCAGGCGCCTGCACCTGCCATTCGTAGGACGGAGGGCGGCGTTGGTGCGGCGGCGGCGCGCTCCAGCGGCTTGCAGGGGCGGTCCGGATCGTAAGCGGCGTTCACGTCGCAGCCCGATGCAAAGCTTGCCACCGTTGGTGCGGTCGCGGGCAGGGTTGCGCGCTGGTTGGACGCATAGGCTGCCAACGGCCCAGAGAGCGGGACGTCGCTGCCGAGCTGCGGCGAGATGGCGGCAACGTAGTTGACGGTTTCATCTGGCAAGCTGCTCGCGCCAGCCAGGTAGCTGTCCAGCCGATTCGGTCCGGCGTTGTAGGCGGCAAGGAAGCCCGGCGCCCCATAACGGTCATACATTTCGCGCATGTAGGCGGTGCCGGCCAGAATGTTGTTGTGGGGATCGTATGGATCCTCGCCAAGCTGGTGGCGGCTTTGCAGGCCCTGGTAGGTTGCTGGCATCACTTGCATCAAGCCCATGGCGCCCACGGGAGAGATGGCTTGCTCCCGCCCTCCCGACTCCTGATGCATGACGGCGCGGACCCAGCGTTCAGGCAGGGCGAAGCGTGCCGCAGCCTCGTGGATGTAAGGCGCCCACGGATCGCTCGGCGGACCGGGCGGCGGATAGTAGCGGTGCGGGGCGAATCGCCTGCTGTGCTCGGCCGCCGGGTCATAACCGTCATAGGGCACAGCGCCGTCGCTGCTGTAGGACCCGCCGCCTCGTTGGGCGCAGGCAGCCAGCGTGAGCACAAGCGCCAGGTGCGACGCCCATCCCTGCACGCGACGCCGGCGTCGAATGGCGGTGACAAGCATGGCTCGATTCCGGTCCTGGCGGCGAGGGCACTGTGCAGAGCCGCGTTCAATCCTGCAACAAGGCAGCATGATCGGGCCGCAGGCTTAACCGGCAGCTAAAGTCGGCTGTTGCAGAGGGAGTAGGTCTAGGCCGCGAGTGCCGCCACCCCAAGCTTTGCCGCCGTTTCGCCCAGCGCTGCCCAAGTGGCGCTCTGAAGCGGGATGCCGTCGCGCTGCCGGGCGGCCCGGGTGCGTGCTTCCGGCTCGCCTGGAACCAACACCTCGCCGCCCGGCGCGGCAGGCCGGGAGGCCCTCACGTAGGCGGCGTAGTCCTGGGCGGCCTGGGCGAACTGGTCCGCGCCGAAATGGCCTGGATCCAGGTAGATGGACAGCATGCCGTTGCCGATCCGTCCGCGCTTGCCGCTCGGAATGGGACCGGACGTTGGGCCGCCGGAAAGGCATCCGGCGAGGATTTCGCACATGAAGGCGATCCCGGAGCCTTTATGGTCGCCAAACGCCCGCAACGCCCCGAGGCCTTGCGCAGGATCACGTATGGAGGAGCCGGCCAGCGGGCCGTAAAGTGTCTCAGGATCGCTGGAAAGCGTGCCGTCCGGATCGATCAGCGCGCCCGGCGGCAGCGGCTTGCCGCCGTTGGACGCGACCAGCACCTTGCCTTCCGCCACGAGGGAGGTGGCGAAGTCCAGGATGAGCGGCTCCCCACCGGGTTGCGGCGCACCCACGCACATCGGGTTGGTGGAAAAGCGGCGGTCCACGCCGCCGAACGGCGCCACTAGCTCCCCCTGGGCCACGTTGACGAAGTGGATGGACACCAGCCCGGCGACAGCGGCCCGCTCCGCCCAGTCGCCGATGCGGCCAACATGGCCGGAGTTGCGCAGCGCGATCACGGCCATGCCGGCCGCCTTGGCCTTGCCGATGCCGAGATCGACCGCCAGCGGGCCGATGGTCTGGCCGAAGCCGAACCCTCCATCGACCACGGCATGCGTCGGGCTGTCCCTTACGATCTCCAGCGTCGCATCCGGCACCACGAAGCCGTCCTGCAGCCACTGCACGTAGCGCGGCACGCGGATGACGCCGTGGCTGTCATGCCCGGTCAGGTTGGCGCCGATCAGGTGATGGGCGATCCGCTCCGCTTCCGCCCGGCTGGTGCCTGCCTTGCTGAAGATGTCGGCGATGAACCGCTCAAGCGGGATGACGGGAATGGTGACGAGGGGCAGGTTGGCCATGAAGGCAGTCATCCTTCTGCGATGGCTTGGGCGAACGGCCGCCATGATTGGTTGTCGGTCGGCAGGAGCGTCATGTCGGCCAAGGTGGCCCGCATGGGCAAGGATGCTGCGAACACAGCCGCGGCGGCCACATCTTCCGCCTGAAGCATGAGTGCGCGGTCCTCTGGGGAAGGCGGGCTGGGCCGGCTGTCCAGGATGTCCGTCGCAACTTCACCCGGGTTGATGCAGATGGAGCGGATGCCGTGCACGCCTTCCTCGGCGTTGAGGTGGGCGCTCATCATTCGCAGGCCCGCCTTGGACGCGCCATAGGCTGCGCCGGAGGCGGGAAACAGGCTTACGCCGGCGATCGAGGCGACGTGGATCAGCGTGCCCGACCGCTTCGCCCGCATCCCAGGCAGCACCGCCATCGAGCACAGGAAAGGTGCTGCCAGGTTGACGCCCATGATGCTGGCCAAGGAGCCGGGTTCCAGCTCGCGCAGATGCCGTCGCTTGGCGTTCGCGCCGGCGTTGTTCACCAGAACCTCCACCGGCCCCAGCGCGTCTGCAGCCGCGGCATGCGCCCGGATGACCTCTGCTGGGTCGGTCAGGTCGGCGGGAACGACGCAAGCAGCCTTGCCGATGAGGGCGGCGGTGTCCGCCAGCGCGTCGGGGCGGCGACCGGTCAATGCGACCTTGGCGCCTGCCTGGGCGAAGGCGATGGCCGTCGCACGGCCGATGCCGCTGCCGCCGCCGGTAATCCAGATCACTCGGCCGTCCAGCATCAATCCGCTCTCCCCGCAGCATCTTTCGACGTCCGCATCCCGCTGACAAGGCAGAGGTCGCCGCAAACTCGCACCAGCAAGCGGCGTTCACCCCTGCTGATGCAACAGGGGCAGCCAATTATCGTGTCCAATCAATATGATATGCAAAACCCGCTGACACAGTACCCGCAGCCGAAGTTCGAGGATCAGCCACAGTCGGCGCCTGGTCTCGCCAAGGACATGGTTCCGCCGCCCGACCATGGCGAGCAATCGTACAAAGGATTCGGCCGGCTGGCGGGGCGCCGAGCGCTGATCACCGGTGGTGACAGCGGCATCGGCCGTGCGGTGGCCATCGCCTTCGCCCGCGAAGGCGCGGACGTTGCCTTGAACTATCTTCCCTCCGAGGAGGCAGATGCGAAGGAAGTCGTGGCGCTGGTGGAAGCGGCCGGGCGCAAGGCCGTGTCGCTGCCGGGGGACCTGACGGACGAGGCGTTCTGCAACCAGCTGATCGAAACCTCGCGTGAGGCCCTGGGAGGGCTGGACATCCTGGTCAACGTGGCCGGCAAGCAGACCGCCGTGGAAAGCATCGCCGATATCACCACCGAGCAGTTCGACGCGACGTTCCGGACCAACGTGTATGCCATGTTCTGGCTCTGCAAGGCAGCCATCCCGTTCATGCCGCCAGGCTCGACGATCATCAACACGACATCGATCCAGAGCTACAACCCATCCCCCAAGCTGCTGGATTATGCCTCCACCAAGGCAGCCATCACGGCCTTCACCCACTCGCTCGCCAAGCAGATCGTCAGTCTGGGGATCCGCGTAAACGCCGTCGCTCCGGGCCCGGTCTGGACGCCGTTGCAGTCCAGCGGCGGACAGCCGCAGAAAGCCATCCCCGAGTTCGGCAGCGAGGTGCCGATGAAGCGGCCCGGACAGCCGGCGGAACTGGCGCCGATCTACGTGCTGCTCGCCTCGCAGGAGTCCAGCTTCGTGACCGGAGAGGTTTACGGAGTGACCGGAGGAAACCCGATTTCCTGACCGTGGTGGCGACGCTTGCAACTTGCGGCCTTGACGAACCGCGACGCGCAAGCCGGCCGCGTTGCCCCGGGTCGGGGAGCAGGATGGACGCTTAGCCCGGCGTTAAGCACCTGTCCGCACAATGGCCTCTCATTTGCAGGGGTCGCTGGTGGCAGGCAAGAAGGCGAACGATCGTCCCTCGATCATCATCCGCAGGGAAGAGGTGATCGAGGGAGGCCACCATGGCGGTGCATGGAAGGTGGCCTATGCCGACTTCGTGACGGCGATGATGGCGTTCTTCCTTCTCATGTGGCTGCTCAACGCCACCACCTCCGAGCAACGCCAAGGCCTGGCCGACTACTTCAGCCCCACCAACCTGATGTCCCGCAGCACGTCGGGGTTTGGCGCCCCCTTCGGCGGCCACACCATGAACGATGACGGGGCCATGGCATCGGACCGGGGTTCGGTCGCCGTCATGAACGCGCAAGCCAAGCCGTCCTACGAGGTCGAGGACGACGACAGCGACAAGCCTGCGTTGGCGGCGTCGTTCGACACGGGCGCCCAGGATGGTGTTCTGACCCGGCGGCCGCAGCTGCGTCACGGCGCCGACGCGGCCAAGCCGACGCCAGACGGCACGGAGGCGCAAGCCGCGGCCGAGCAAGCGCGCCAGGAACGTGCAACGTTCAGCAAGGCCGCGCAGCAAATCCGCGAGGAAGTGGCCAAGGACCCTGGCCTGGCCGACCTTGCCCGCCAGCTGGCCGTGGACATCACGCCCGAAGGCCTGCGCATCCAGATTCTGGATGAGGACAAGCAGGCCATGTTCGCCAACGGCTCCTCCGTGCCCAACGACCGCGCCCGCGCGCTGTTGACCAAGATCGCGCCCGTGCTGATGAAGCTGCCCGAACAGCTCTCCGTGACAGGGCACACCGACGCATCGCCCTACCACGGCGGCGACCGGTCCAACTGGGAGCTGTCGGCTGACCGGGCCAACGCGACGCGCCGGCTGCTGGCCGAGGCGGGAATCCCGGAAGCCCGGGTGCAGAGCGTGAGTGGGCAAGCAGACCGGGACTTGCTGCTGCCGGCCGATCCGCTGGCCGCCGCCAACCGCCGTATAGCCATCATGGTGCTGCGCCAGGCTGCCCCCCGCAAGGCCGGGTGATCAGGCGATGCTGACCATCGGCGGTCTCGGTTTCCTGCTCGCCTGTGTATTCGGCAGCTACATCATGTCTGGCGGCAGCCTGGAGCCCCTGATCGAAGCCATGCCGTTCGAGTTGCTGACCATTGGCGGGGCGGCAATCGGCACCTTCGTCATGTCCAACTCAATGCACGACGTGAAGCACACGCTGGGCGCCTTCAAGAAAGTGCTGAAAGGCGCCAGCTTCCACAAGTCCGATTACGTCGAGATGCTGAGTTTGCTGTACTACTTCACGCGGCTTGCCTCATCAAAGGGCGCGATGGCGTTGGAAGCGCATATCGAGAAGCCGTCCGAAAGCGCTGCCTTCCAGAAATACCCCAAGATACTTGCCAACCACCACGCAACCAACTTGATCTGCGACTATCTGCGGATGGTCGGCATGAACGCCGACGACCCGCACCAGATCGAGGACGTCATGGCGCGGGAGCTGAAGAAGACGCTGAACGAGGAGCTTCACCCCAGCCACGCGCTCCAGGCGATGGCCGATGCCTTGCCGGCCCTGGGCATCGTGGCAGCCGTGCTGGGCGTGATCAAGACGATGTCCCACATCAACGAGCCACCGGCCGTGCTGGGCGCCATGATCGGCGGAGCCTTGGTCGGAACGTTCCTCGGAGTGCTGATGGCCTATGGCATGGCCGGGCCGGTGGCAGCGCGCATGAAGGGCGTGGTGGAGGAGGAGGCCAAGTACCTGGAGGTGATCCGCGCTGTGCTGGTGACGCACCTGCATGGCAATGCGCCTGCCATCAGCGTGGAGACCGGCCGCAAGATGGCGCCCAACATGCACATGCCAAGCTTTCAGGAAGTCGAGACGGCAGTGCAGGCCGTCCAGATGTGACGGCTTGACGGATGACCCGCGCTGCGCCACGGGTCAGGCCATGGCGCAGCGCGACGACTTCCATGCAAACCTGGGAATTGAGTTGCTGGAGTGGCGGGATGGGTTCGCCCGCATTGCGCTCGATGTGCTCCCCAAGCACCTGAACCGGTCCAACATACTGCACGGTGGCGTGCTGCTTGCCATGCTGGACGAGGTTGGAGCGTTGTGCGGCCTGTGGTCCGACACGCGCGCGCAGCATCGTTCGTCAGTGACCGTGGACCTGGATTGCCGATTTGTCGGCCAGTCGCGGGATGGCCAAATCTTCGGCACGGGCGAGGTGGTCAGCCATGGCCGGTCATTGTATTTCGCGCGGTCGCAAGTCGTGGACGGTGGCGGCCGCATCCTGGCCTACGGCGCGAGCAGCCACAAATGGCGCAGAGGCAGCGGACCCTCTGACGGTGAGCCGACCGCGTGAACCCTGCGCTGAGCTGCGGCGTGGTGGTCACGGACGGACACCGCCTGCTGATCGGCCACGCGACCCGCTCGCCGCGATGGGACATTCCAAAGGGCCAAGCCGAACCCGGCGAGCACCCTGCGGCAGCCGCATGCCGTGAACTGATGGAGGAAACCGGGCTGTGCGCGTCGCCAGGCGAGCTGGCCGAGCTTGGGCAGCACCCTTACCTGCCTCGCAAGGGCCTTGCCCTGTTCCTTCGCTTGCTTGAGGTCATGCCTGACCCGGCAGCCCTACGCTGCAGCACGACCTTCGACGTGGGCGGGCACGTCCTGCCTGAGTTCGACCGCTTCGCCTGCCCAGCTTGGGCAGAGGCGCTGCCGAGGCTGGGCAAGTCCCTCAGGGCCGTGCTCGAACCGATCGCGCGGGAGCGCAGCTGGACGTGACCGGTCAGCTCGGCCGGTAGTTCAGCCGTGACGACAGCCACCGGCGCAAATCCAGCTGCGCGGATTGGTCGGCCAGCAGCGCGCTCGTGGCAGCCGTCGCGGCCGGCGCGAGGAGGGACCGGACGCCCGAGGCTGCCGCCTGCGCCGCGACGCCGCCGGGTCCCATCGCCTGTGCCGCAGCGCGCCGCCAAAGCGCCACCATGGCGGCTGGGGTCAGCTGCGGCAGGACGAGCGCCATGTCCAGGTCGGAGGCCGCAGCCGTCGCGGACCAGGCGTTGCGCAATCCGCGATGGCCGCCTCGGCTGGCAAGCAGCTCATTGGCGGTCGGCACGGCGGGAAAGGCCAGGTCCCGCTGCCGATGACCCGCTTCGTCCAAGCTGCCGAACGAGAAGAGTGGCCACATGCCAGAGGAGGCGAGCCATTGGGCCGGCTCGGCGACCTGCCGACCATGCAGGCACAGCGCGTCCACCTGGCCCTGGGCCAGGGCTTCCATCGCTGCCTGCTCTACCAAGCCGGGCACCGGAACCCATTCCGCGCCGAGCAAGTCCAAGGCAAGGAGCGCAGGCAAGTCTGGGCCGACAGCATGGGAGACAGCCACGCGCAGCTTCGCGCCGCTGAAGGCTTGCGACGCCGGCGAGCGGCTCACGACCAGGCCCGGCGTGACCCCGGCAAGAGCAGGCACCCAGCGCGCCAGGTCGAATTGGGCCCGCGGGTCGCCGACCAGCCAAGCCATCGCGGCGCTGCCGGGCAGCAGCAGGGCCGTCCGTCCATCCGGCACCGTCAAGGCCTCGAACTGGTTGGCTGCGGTGACGCCGTCCGGGCCACCCACAATGTCCTTGCGCACCGGGCTGCCGAGCGACAAGGCATGCCCGAGCGGCGTCGCCAGCCAATCGGCCCACATGTCGATCGTGCCGCCGCCAGGCCCGCCAACCAGCAGCAAGGCGTCCTGTCCCAGCGCAGACTCAGCTGGGCCTGCGGCTCCCAGCGCTGCCGCCGCCAGGGAGCCGACCAGCCCCCGGCGCGTGATGCTACGTATCACCGAGACATCCTTCCTGAAGGCCGCACTCCAGTCGTAACGGGAGTGCAAGCGATGTCAAACCACGGTTGGTTGCGGCCTTAGGCGTCGTATGACACCAGGGACTCGAAGGGCACGCCAAGCTTTTGCCGCCCCCCCAGGAAGCTGAGTTCGATCAAGGCCGCCGCGCCTGGCACGGCGGCCCCGACTTCGTGCAGCAGCGTGATGCTGGCGGCCAGGGTGCCTCCCGTTGCCAGCAGGTCGTCCACCACGACGACGCGCTTCCCGGGAGACACGGCGCCAGCTTGGATTTCGAGTCGGTCGGTGCCGTATTCCAGCGCGTAGTCGTGCCCGATCACGGGGCCGGGCAGCTTGCCGGGCTTGCGCAGCATGACGAAGCCGCAGCCAAGCTTGAGCGCGAGCGGGGCGGCCAGCAGGAAGCCGCGTGACTCGACGCCAGCCAGCATGTCCGGCTGCCAGGCGCGCACCAGGTTGGCCATGCGGCCCATCGCAACCTGCCAGGCGTCTGGATGCCGCAGCAAAGTGGAAACGTCGTAAAACAGGATGCCTGGCTTCGGGAAGTCCGGAATGGCGGCGATATGGTGCTTCAGGTCCATGGGCGATCCTTGCGCTGGCGGCTGGCTGCTATAGCCGGGCAGGCGCGCTTGCGCTAACCCGCGTCATGTCCAGACCTTTTGCCGCCACCGTGATGGGGATCACGTTCGTCATTGCCTATGTCGCCCTGGCGATCACCCTGCCGGATGTGCTGCCTAGCCACTGGGCGGTGCAGGCAGCATACTTCCTGGTTGCCGGAATCGTCTGGGTCTTCCCGATACGGTGGCTAATGCTGTGGAGCGTCCACAAACGCTGATGCGGCTTGCCGGGTGGCGGGAGTGGTCGGAGCGAGAGGATTCGAACCTCCGGCCTCTGGCTCCCGAAGCAAGCGCTCTACCAGGCTGAGCTACGCTCCGACCGAGCGTGCCCTATAGCGCCCGGTGGAGGCACCCGCAAGCTACAGCTGAGAGGAAGCTGGGCGTTCGCGCGCGGGCATGGTGACCAAGCGGCGCAAGATCGCTGGCACGTCCGGCAGCACTTCGTACAGCGCCCGGGAGGACGCGTCGGTGAAACCGTCCGTCACGAAGCTGTTGAGCAACGTGAGCAAGTCGGTTGCCCAGCCGTTGAGGTTGGCGATCAGCAGGGGGCGGTCGTGCAGGCCCAGCTGACGCCACGTCATGATCTCGATCGTCTCGTCCAACGTGCCCAGGCCGCCTGGCAGCGTGACGAACGCATCCGCTCGCTCGAACATCAGGGCCTTGCGCCGGTGCATGGTGTCCGTCACGTGGAGGTCGGTCACGCCGGGATGCGCCACCTCCCGCGCCCGCAGGAAGTCGGGAATGATGCCGGTCACCAAGCCGCTGCCGGCGAGCGCGCCATCCGCCACGGCGCCCATCAAGCCCACCCGGCCGCCGCCGTAGATGAGCTGGATGCCGGAGGAGGCGAGGCCGCGCCCCAGCGCCTCGGCGGCGTTGCGCCAGGCCGGGTCATGCCCGACGCGGGAGCCGCAGAACACGACAACAGAGCGAATGTTGGCCGGCATGGTGCAAATCCCCGATCAGGGTCACGAATGGCGCGGATGCGAGCCGTTGTCATGCTGTTTCCGCCGTGGCGGTGCGTCAGAAGCGGGTCGCAACCAGCCAGGCCAGGCAGGCTGCCAGGGCGGCCAGCAGGATCGCCAGGAGCGGGGACGCCATGCGCGGCTGGCGGGTGGCGCCCGGCAGGCGCTTGCGGCCGGTGATCATGGGGCGCAGCAAATTCTGCTTCTTGAGGCTGGTATAGGCCAGGATGGCCAGGACGTGCACGCCGATCAGCCCCACGAGGATGCCGAAGCTGTAGGCGTGGACCGTCGTCAGCGCCTCGCTGGCCGGCTGGCTGACCAGGTGGGCGAGCGGGCCTGGCGATGGCGGGCCCTCGCTGAACAGTCCCGTGCCGGTTTCTACGCCGAGATCGCCGAGCAGGAGCAGCACCAGCCAGCCGCCGCTGGCGCTGTGCCCCACCTGGTCGTCCGGACCTTGCCCGGTGAGCTGGGCAAGGTCGCGGATGACCGCCGCCGGGCCGCGCACGAATTGGCTGAACCGGGACGTTTCGCTGCCGACGACGCCCCAGGCCACGCGGAACAGCAGCAAGGCCAGCGTGGCATACAAGCAAAGTAGGTGCAGCGTCCCGCGGTCATGCCGGATGGAGAAGGCGTCGGCCACGACCAGCAAGGGAATCGCCCAGTAGAACAGGCGCGTCGGCAGGTCCCACACCCGCATGGACAGGCGCAGCACCGTCTGCCGCGCCCGTGGCCGCCTCGCTCCACTCATGCTTGATCCTGTCAACAACTCGGGCGGATCGATCAAAGCCGTTGCGAACCCGGCCCAGATTGCAGCCACGACCCGGCATCGTTAACATGGTGCCGCCATGCCGTCATCCAGCCAACCCCCGTGGCTGCGCCCTGCCATGCTCCTGGTGGGCGTGATGCTGCTCGGTGCGGGCGGCGTCTGGGTATGGGCTGGCCGCGAGGCTCCCCCGACGGCTGTTGCCCAACCCATCCCAGGCCTCGCAGGGCTTGCGCCCAGCTTCGACATCGTGCGGGTGTCGCCGGATGGCAGCGCCGTCCTGGCGGGGCGTGCCGAACCAGGCGCCACGATCATGGTGCAACGCGGCGGCCGCACGCTGGGGGAGGCGCAGGTTGATGCCGGCGGCTCCTGGGTCCTGACACCTTCAGCCAAGCTGCCGCCGGGCGCCGACGAGATCACCCTGTCCAGCCGTGATTCGACCGGCCATGAGGCTGTGGCCGATGCCCCCGTGCTGGTCGTGGTGCCGCAGGCGGCGGCCGCCCTGCCCGCGGTCGCAGTGCTGATGCCGCCGACTGCCCCGGCACGCCTGCTGCAGTCCCCAGGCGGGCAAGCGCCGGGCCAGGCACTGGGGCTCGGCATCGTAGACTACGACGAGCATGGCGCCATCCGATTCAGTGGCACCGCACCGCCAGGAGCGCCCGTTCGGGTCTATGTGGACGATGCCCCCGTCGGCGATGCCGTGGCGGGGCAGGACGGCCATTGGGGCCTGTTGCCGCTGGAGGCCGTGCCGCCCGGGATGCACCGGCTTCGGTTGGACCAGCTGACGCCGGCGGGCCAGGTGGCGCGCCGGATGGAGCTGCCGTTCCAGCGTGAGGCCATGCCGTCCCCCGGGCTCGCGCCGGGCCAGGTCGTGGTGCAGCCCGGGCAGACGCTATGGCGCATCGCCCGGCGCAGCTACGGCGCCGGCACCCGCTACACCATCATCTTCCTGGCCAACCGTGACCAAATCCGTGACGTGGCGCTGATCTACCCAGGGCAGGTATTCACCATTCCGGACGCTCCAGCGCCCTGAACTTGCGGGCCTGCGTCGCAAGCCCCATAAATTGTCCCTCCATGATATCAGTGCCATGACCTTCGCGCAGACGCTCCGCGGCGTATTCTCCCCTCCTCATCGCGCCGGCTGGCCGTTCATCGCGGCAGGCGTGGTGGCCATGGTGGCCGGGCTGGCGTTCACGGGCTGGCTGTTCTGGCCGGCCCTGGCCTTCACCCTCTTCTGCCTGTATTTCTTCCGCGACCCGGAGCGCATGCCGCCGCCGCGGCCCGGCGCGTTGCTCGCCGCGGCGGATGGGCGCGTGGTGGCCGTCTCGTTGGCCGTGCCGCCCGAGGAGCTCGGCCTTGGCCCCGCGCCGCGCTGGCGGGTAGCGACCTTCCTGTCCGTGCTGAACGTGCACGTGAACCGCGTTCCGGCCGATGCGGTCATCACCCGCATCGCCTACCGGCATGGCGCGTTCCTCAGCGCGAGCATGGACAAGGCCAGCGACAAGAACGAGCGCAACGCGCTGGCCATGCGCCTGCCGGACGGGCGCGACATCGCAGTCGTCCAGATCGCCGGGCTGATCGCGCGCCGTATCCTGTGCAACGTGCGGGAGGGCGAGCCGGTGCGGGCCGGCAGCCGCTTCGGCATCATCCGCTTCGGCAGCCGCACGGACGTGTACCTGCCGGAAGGCTCCCTGCCGCTGGTGGTGGTGGGCCAGACAATGGTGGGCGGCGAAACCGTGCTGGCCGAGCTGACGTGAGCGGCGGCGTCCGGCGGGCCGGCTTGCGGTCCCGGCGCCTCCGACCCCGACACCCCGGGCCGTCCTTCAACCGGATGGTGCCCAATCTGATGACCCTGATCGGGCTATGCGCCGGGTTGACCTCCATGCGGTTCGCGCTGGATGCCCGCTGGGGCAACGCGGCCGTGGCCCTCGTGCTGGCCGGCGCCATCGACGGGCTGGACGGCCGGCTGGCCCGGCTGCTGAAGGCGACGTCCCGCTTCGGCGCGGAGTTCGACAGCCTGGCGGATTTCCTGTGCTTCGGCGTGGCGCCTGCCTTCATCCTGTATCTCTGGTCCTTGCACGTGGCCGGCGGCTACGGTTTCGCGCCTTGCCTGATGTTCAGCGTGTGCATGGCGCTCCGGCTGGCCCGGTTCAACGCCATGCTGGACACCTCCCCCCCTGCGGCCTTCGCGCAATCCTTCTTCACCGGCGTGCCCGCGCCCGCCGGCGCGGGACTGGTGCTTTTCCCGCTGTTTGCCGGGCTGGAGGCTCGCGAGTGGGGCTGGCCACGGCTCTATTTGGTCATGCAAAGCCCGCTGTTCTGCGCCGTGGTGCTCATCGGGGGGGCCATGCTGCTGGTGTCCACGCTGCCGGTCTGGAGCTTCAAGAACTTCAAGGTGCCGTCCGCCTACGTGCTGCCCTTGCTGCTCGGCACGGGGCTGTTCGCCGCGGTCCTGGTGGCCGATCCATGGGCGGCGCTGGCGGCCGCAGGACTGATCTACGTGGCGATGCTGCCGTTCAGCCGGCGCAGCTTCCATCGGCTGCGCGCCGCAGCCGGGGGCCTCGCGGAGCTTGACGAGGCGGAGGCCGGCCCGTCCCATGCGCCGTAGCCTGGGCCCAACCCTGCGCCTCTTTGCTGCTGTTCCCGCACTCATCGCCCTGATGGCCGCCCCGCCGGCCGGGAGCCGCGAAATCCCCGGCTTCGGCGCCGTCTCGTTCCCGACCTCGTGCGCGCCAGCCGTGCAGGAGAGGTTCGAAACCGCGATCGCCCGGTTGCACGACTTCGACGGGCCGGAGAGGGCCTTCCGCGCCGTTGCGGCCGCCGACCCGCATTGCGCCATCGCGTGGTGGGGCGCCGCGATGACGGCCCGCGGCAACCCGCTCGCCGGCGCGCCCGATCCCGGCGCGTTCGCGGTGGGGCGCGGCTATGTCGTCAAGGCGCTCGCCGCCGGGCCGGCGACGCCGCGCGAGGCCGGGCTCATCGGCGCCATGCAGGTCTATTACCGCGACCCGCACGAAAGCCAGCCCGCCCGGACCCTGGCCTACGAGGCGGCCATGCGCCGTCTGGCGCAGCGCTACCCCGATGACTTGGAGGTGCAAAGCTTCTTCGCGCTCGCGATCCTGGAAGCGGTCGACCTGACCGACAAGAGCCTGACCCGGCAACGCGAAGCCGGCCGCATCCTGGAACGCCTGTGGGCGCAGCATCCCGACCACCCCGGCGCGCCGCACTACCTCATCCATGCCTACGACTACCCACAACTTGCGGCCGGCGCGCTGGCCGCCGCGCGTGCGTACGCGGGCATCGCGCCGGCCGCCATGCATGCCCAGCACATGCCGTCGCACATCTATTCCATGCTGGGCTTGTGGCAGGATTCCATCGCGGCGAACCGTGCGGCGGCGCAGGTCGGCAACGACGGTTCCGCCCACACGGTGGCGGCGATGGACGCGATGGACCCCCATGGCATGGATTTCATCGCCTACGCGCACCTGCAGCTTGGCCAGGACGCCGCGGTGGTGGATGCCCTGGCCCTGGCCGGACCATCCGAGGAGCGCACGCTGGTGGCGGCGCGCTACCTGCTCGAGCGCAACGACTGGGCCGGCGCCTCGACCATGCCGCTTGGAGCCGCGTCCTCCCTTGACGCGCTGACGGTGCGCTTCGTGCGCGCGCTGGGCGCGGCCCGCTCCGGCCGGATCGCCGCGGCGCGCGAGGAAGCGACGGCCCTGCGGCAGCTGCGGGAACCGTTGCTGCGCGAAGCGGGGGCCTACTG
Organism: uncultured Acetobacteraceae bacterium; assembly: GCA_964235495.1. Classification (GTDB taxonomy): domain Bacteria; phylum Pseudomonadota; class Alphaproteobacteria; order Acetobacterales; family Acetobacteraceae; genus LMUY01. The sequence continues at coordinate 18,379 of CAXSAX010000023.1, forward strand.
GGCCGGTTTGGTCGATGTCTATGCCAACGCCGCCGATGCCTGGATCGCCTACGCCGCCGGCGACCCGGAACAGGCGTTGCGGTTGATGGGCGAGGCGGCGGAGCAGGATGACGGACGCGAGAAGCACATTCTGCTGGAGAACAAGCTCCTGCCGATGCGCGAGCTTTATGGTGACCTGCTGCTCGAAGCGGGACGGCCGCAGCAGGCGCTGACCGCGTTCGAGTCCAGCATGACGACGGCGCCGAACCGCTTCAACGGCTTCCTGGGCGCAGCCCGGGCGGCGCTGGCCCTGGGGCATGCGGACGAGGCGCGCCGATGGTACGCGGCGGCAGCGGCGCTGGTGGTGGATGCATCGCCGGGGCGGCCTGAGATTCAGGAAGCCCGGCGCTTCGCCGCAGGGAAACCCTGAGTCGAGCCCGGCGAACCGTGCCGTCGGGTCAGGTCGGCTCCGTGCCGTCCAGCTTCAGGACTTCGCCAGCCAGGTAGAGGCTGCCGCAGATCAGCGCGCGGCCCGGGGCACCCTCCAGCTTGGCCAGCGCCTCCGCCACCGTCGGCCCGGGCCGGGCCAGTCCGCCGGACGCCGCCACGATGGTCTCCACGGGCAGCGCCAAGTGTTGCCCGGGCTCCATCACCGCCCACAGGCTCGCGGCATGAGGCAGCAGCGGGCGGAGGAACTCGGCCGTGTCCTTGGCCTGCTTCATGCCGACGATGAGGTGCGTCGGACCCCACTTCGCCAGATGCACGGCCAGCGCCTCGCCAGCCCCGGGATTATGCCCGCCGTCCAGCCACACCTCCCGGCCCGGCACCATGGCCGCCACCCGGCCGTGCAGGCGCTGCAGCCGTGCTGGCCAGGTTGCCCCCGCCACGCCGGAGAAGTCCGTGACGCCAAGCCCGGCGGCGCGCATGGCCGCGACTGCGATGCCCACATTGTCCAGCTGATGCGCGCCGGCCAGGCTGGCGGCTGGCAACGCCACCGTTCCGTCGCCATCCCGGTAGCACGAGGCGGCGCCGTCCGGTTCGATCCACCAATCCCGCCCACGCGCCCGAACCGGGCCGAACCGGTCCAGCACGGCCAACGCCTCGGCCGGCTGCGCGCCGGTGACGTTGGGCACCCCGGGCTTGAAGATGCCTGCCTTCTCCGCCGCGATCAGCCCGAGCGTGTCGCCCAGCAGCTCCCGATGGTCCAGCGACAAGGACGTGACGGCGCAGGCCGCGGGCGTGATGACGTTCGTCGCATCCCCGCGGCCGCCCAGGCCAACCTCCAGCACGCACAGCTCGGCCGGGGTGGCGGCAAACAGGACAAAGGCGGCCGCCGTGATCACCTCGAACACGGTGATCGGCGCGCCGTCGTTCACCCGCTCGATCCTGTCCAGCGTGTCCGCCAGCGCCTCGTCGCTCACGAGCCGGCCGGCGATGCGGACGCGCTCGTTGAAGCGGACCAGGTGGGGCGAGGTGTAGACATGCGTCCGCAGCCCGGCGTGTTCGGCGATGGCGCGGATGAAGGCGCACGTGCTGCCCTTGCCGTTGGTGCCCGCCACGTGGATCACGGGGGGCAGCCGGCGCTGCGGGTCATCGAGTTGGCGCAGCAGGCGCAGCAGGCGGTCGAGGCTGAGGTCGATCAGCCGGGGATGCAGCCCGTGCAGACGCGCGACGACGGGCTCGATGCGGCTCACGCCCGGCTCAGGCCTGGGCAGGAGCCGGCTCGGCCCGCACGTCCCGCAGCATCGCGATGACCCGGCCCAGCGTGGCGGCCATCTCGCCCCGGGGCACCACCATGTCCACGATGCCGTGCTCGTGCAGGTACTCCGCCCGCTGGAAGCCCTCCGGCAGGGTCTCGCGCACGGTTTGCTCGATGACCCGGGCGCCCGCGAAGCCGATGAGGGCGCCGGGTTCGGCGATCTGGATATCCCCCAGCATGGCGAAGCTGGCGGTGACGCCGCCGGTGGTTGGGTCAGTCAGCACGGTGATGAAGGGCAGGCGCGCCTGCTTGACCATGGTGGCGGCGATGGTGGTGCGCGGCATCTGCATAAGGCTCACCGCGCCCTCCTGCATGCGCGCGCCGCCGGAGGCGGTGAAGATCACCAGCGCTGCATCCTGCAGCACGGCCAGGCGGGCGGCGGCGACGATGCCCTCGCCGACGGCCGCACCCATGGACCCGGCCATGAACTCGAACGCCATGGCCGCGACGACGGCCTTCTGGCCGCCCACGGCGCCGTGGGCGACGATGATGGCGTCGTCCAGGCCGGTCTTCTCGCGGGCGTCGCGCAGCCGGTCGGCGTAGCGCTTCTGGTCGCGGAAGCGCAGCGGGTCGGCGGGCGCCTTGGGCAGCTCGATCCGGGTGAACTGCCCGGCGTCGAACGTCCACGCCAGCCGCTCGGGCGCGGTCGGGCGCAAGTGGTGGGCGCAGTGCGGGCAGACCTTGAGGTTGCGGTCCAGGTCCTTGTTGAAGATCATCTGCTGGCAGGCGGGACATTGCTGCCAGAGGTCCGGCACCTCCCGCGTGTCCTGGCCCAGCCAGGAGCGGATGCGGGGTCGGACGACCTCGGTGAGCCAGCTCAAGCCAACGAACTCGGCAGGGGGAGGGAGGCCGCGACGGCCTGTTCCAGGTCGGGCAGCAGGACGACGCTCTCCTGCTCGTTCGGGTCCGTGCGGGCGATCACGGCCACGGCCGGCTCGATGCTGCTCGGATTGTACGGCAGGTGCGGCATGTCGGCCGGTATGTAGAGGAAATCGCCGGGCTCGACGACCGTGTGGTGCTCCAGCCGCGGGCCATGCCAGACGGCGGAGCTGCCGCTCAGGGCGTAGATGGCAGTCTCGTGCGTTGCGTGCTTGTGGGCCTTGGCGCGGGCGCTGGGCGGGATGGTGACGAGCTGCAGGTGGATTCCCTGTGCCCCGGCCGTCTCGGACGAGATGCCGACGGCGTAGTCGAGACCTTGCTTGCCGGTGAACCGCTCGCCACCCCGCACCAGGCGGGCTGCGGCCGGCGCCTCCATTGCATCGCCGGGCATGGGCGCTCCCCTCGCGGTCACGCGGCCGCCCTCACGCCTCGCACGCCCTCTGCCAGGCCGCGCACCTGGTCCAGCACGCGCTGCACGCTGTCCGGCGCGGGGCGGCCCTGCGCGTCCAGGCTGGCGGCCAGCGTGTCGATCAGCGCGGAGGCCACCACGGCGGCGTCCGCCACGGCCACCGCCTCCGCCGCCTGCGCGGGCGTGCGGATGCCGAAGCCGATCGCGATGGGCAGGTCCGTGGCGGCGCGCACCCGGGGGATGGCGGCGGCCAGGTGCTCCTTGGTGGCGGTGCGGGTGCCGGTGATGCCGGCAATGCTCACGTAGTACACGAAGCCCGAGCTGCCGTTGAGCACGTGCGGAAGCCGCGCCGAGTCCGTGGTAGGCGCCACGAGCCGGATGATGTCGAGGCCGCTGGCGGCCGCCGGGCTGGACAGCCAGTCCGCTTCCTCGCTCGGCAGGTCCACCACGATCAGCCCGTCCACCCCGGCGGCGGCGGCGTCCGTGCAGAAGCGCTCGGGGCCGTAGGACAGCACGGGATTGAGGTAGCCCATCAGGATCACCGGCGTATGGGCGTCCACGGCGCGGAACCCGGCGACCATCGCCAGCGTGCCGGCCAGCGTCGCTCCCGCCTTGAGCCCGCGCAGCCCCGCCGCCTGGATGGTCGGGCCGTCCGCCATCGGGTCGGTGAACGGCATGCCGATCTCGATCAGGTCCGCGCCCGCGCCGGGCATGCCGTGCAGGATGGCGGCGCTGGTCGCCTCGTCCGGGTCGTAGGCTTCCAGGAACGGGATCAGCGCGCCGCGGCCTGCCTGCCTGAGCAGGGCGAAGCGGGCGGCGATGCGGCTCACAGCTTGACGCCGAGGTGCTCTGCCACCGCGAAGATGTCCTTGTCGCCGCGGCCGCACAGGTTCATCAGCACGATCTCGTCTTGGCCCATCGACGGGGCGATTTTGGCTACGTGCGCGAGCGCGTGCGCCGGCTCCAGGGCGGGGATGATGCCCTCGGTGCGGGTGCAGAGCTGGAAGGCGTCCAGCGCCTCCGCGTCGGTCGCGGCCACGTACTCCACCCGGCCGATCTCGTGCAGCCAGGCGTGCTCCGGGCCGATGCCGGGGTAGTCCAGCCCGGCGCTGATGCTGTGCGCCTCGGTGATCTGACCGTCCGCGTCCTGCAGCAAGTAGGTGCGGTTGCCGTGCAGCACGCCGGGCCGCCCGCGCGACAGGCTCGCGGCATGCTCGCCTGTGTCCAGCCCGCGACCGGCCGCTTCCACGCCGATCAGGCGCACGTCCGGGTCGTCCAGGAACGGGTGGAACAGCCCCATCGCGTTGGAGCCGCCGCCGATCGCCGCCACCACGGCGTGCGGCAGGCGGCCTTCGGCGGCCAGCATCTGCGCCCGCGCCTCCGTGCCGATCACGCTCTGGAAGTCCCGCACCATCGCCGGGTAGGGATGCGGCCCGGCGACGGTGCCGATCAGGTAGTAGGTATCCGCCACGTTGGCGACCCAGTCGCGCATGGCGTCGTTCATCGCGTCCTTCAGCGTGCCGGCGCCGGAGCTGACGGGCACGACCTCGGCGCCCAGCAGCTTCATGCGGAACACGTTGGGCTTCTGCCGCTCGATGTCCGTGGCGCCCATGTAGATGCTGCACGGCAAGCCGAACAGCGCGCAGACGGTGGCGGTGGCCACGCCGTGCTGGCCGGCGCCGGTTTCCGCGATGATGCGCGTCTTGCCCATGCGGGTGGCCAGCAGGATCTGGCCCATGCAGTTGTTGATCTTGTGCGACCCGGTGTGGTTCAGCTCGTCGCGCTTGAAGTAGATGCGCGCGCCGCCGAGCCGCCGGGTCAGCCGCTCGGCGAACCAGAGCGGGCTGGGACGGCCCACGTAGTCCTTCAGGTAGCGGTCGAGTTCGGCCTGGAACGCCGGGTCCTGCTTGGCCTGCTCGTAGGCGGCTTCCACGCCCAGAACCAGGGGCATCAGCGTCTCGGCCACGAACCGCCCGCCGAAGCCGCCGAAGCGGCCACGCCCGTCCGGGCCGGAGCGCAGCGTGTTGGGCAGGGCGGGAGACAACTCGTTCATGGCCGGCACTCCGTTCGCTGCGGGACATAGCGCGCCGGTCGCCATTGGCCAACTCGCCCGGCGCTTGTAGGCGCGGTAAACCCGGTCCACCCATCCATGAGGCAGCCCGTGCTCTATGCCAATGACGGCGCCAGTCCGCGCCAATCGCTCCAGCCCGGCCCGCATCTGTCCAGCGACGCAAGCTGGATCGACCTGCTCAGCCCGACCGACGACGAGCGGGCCGCGGTCGAGCGCCTGACCGGGCTGCGCGTGCCGTCGCGGGACAACCTTGCCGAGATCGAGACCTCAAGCCGCCTCTACCGCGAGGGCGGCACGAGCTATCTCAGCATGCCCTACAGCTACCTGGCCGCCGATGGCCGCTCCGCCGTGATCCCGGTCGGCTTCGTCCTGTCTGCGGCGCGGCTGCTCACCGTGCGCTTCGCCGTCCTGCCGGCGTTCGAGACATACGCCGAGGCCTTCGCGCATGGCGGCAGGCTCGGCAGCGCGGAGGCGTTCGTGGGCCTGCTGGAGACGATCATCTCCCGGCTGGCCGACGTGCTGGAGCGGGTGGCCGGCGAACTGAACGGCTTGTCGAAAACCACCTTCCAGGCGGAGGACCCGAATGTCCGGCGCAGCGTGCGCCGGGCGGACCGCGCCCTGCGCACCACCCTCGGCGCCGTCGGCCGGTGCGGAGACACGCTGGGCAATTTGCGGGACAGCGTGCTGGGCATCGGCCGGATCGCCGCCTACGTGCAGCAGACGGCGGATTGCTGGCCGGCGGAGCTGAAGGGACGCCTGGCGACGCTGCGGCAGGACATCGCGTCGCTGAACGACTACGACCAGCAACTGAGCAGCAAGGTCAGCTTCCTGCTCGACGCCGTGCTGGGCTTCATCAACATCGAGCAGAACAACGGCATCAAGGTGCTGACGATCGCGTCCGTCGCCGGCATTCCGCCGACCTTCGTGGTCGGCCTCTACGGCATGAACTTCAAGTTCATGCCGGAGTACGACTGGGTTTACGGCTACCAGTATGCCTGGGGAGTCATCCTGCTCAGCATCGTGGTTCCGCTCGTGTGGTTCCGCGTCAAAGGCTGGATCTAGCCGAGCAGGGAGCCGAGCTTCATCGCGGGCGCCATGTCTCCCACCACATCCAGCTTGCCCAGGGTGTAGGCATCCATCGGGCTCATGTCGCCCGCCATCAGGTCCTTCAGGTCGGAGGCGGCCACCGTGATGGTGGTGTCCGGCGCATGGCCCGTCTCGGCCACTGTCGGCGGGTCTGCCTTGCCGTCAAGGAAGATGCTGCCGTCGCCACCGAGGTCGAACAGGATGCTGGCCCCGATCGGTGCGGCGCCCTGCAGCTTCTCGCGCAACGCCGCTTCCAGCTCATCGCGGATCATGGCCGACGCTCCTGCTCAGACATGGAAGCTCTCGCCGCAGCCGCAGCGGCCCTTCTCGTTGGGGTTGACGAAGGTGAACCCGGCGGACAGGTCCTGCACCTGGTAGTCCATGGTGGTGCCGATCAGGAACAGGCTCGCCTTGCGGTCTACCAGCACGGTCAGGCCGTGGTCGGTCACCACCTCGTCGCCGGGCCCGGGCTCAGCCACCCATTCCATGCGGTAGGACATGCCGGAGCAGCCCTTGGTGCTGACGTCGATGCGCAGCAACATGCCTTTCTGCGCGCCGCCGTAGAGCGCGCCCAGGCGGTGGGCGGCGGCGTCGCTCAGCGTCATCAGCGGCGGCAAGGCGCGGCGGGGCTTGGTGGCGGTCTGTGTGGTGCTCATCGTGTCATCCCAGATCGTGACGCGTCAGAACATGTTCAACGCGAGGCGGGCTTCCTCCGTCATCCGGCTCGGGTCCCAAGGCGGATCCCAAACCGTCTCCACGTCGCAGCCGGTCACCCCAGGCACCATCATGATGGCGTCCCGCGCTTGCACCGGCAGTTCCTGCGCGGACGGGCAGCCTGGCGCGGTCAGCGTCATCTCGACTTTGACGTGGCCTTCGTCCGAGATGTCGATGAGGTAGATCAAGCCCAGCTCGTAGATGTTGACCGGGATTTCCGGGTCATACACCGTGCCGATGGCGTTGATCACCGCATCCTCGTTCAGGGCCGGCTCGGTCGCCCCATCCGGGGACCAGCTTCCGTGCGTGTCAGCCATGAGCGGCTCCTTCCAGCGCACCGAGCAGCGCGTCCCACGGCAGGGTGGCGCATTTCAGCCTGGATTTATACTCGTGCAGCCCAGACAGCGGCAGCAGGGGCGTCATCTCCGCATCGCAATCGGCGCACGCGGCGCACGCGCCGGTGCGCAGCATGGCGCGAAACCGCTCCGCCAGGTCGCGCACCGCCGCCGGCGAGCGGCCGGTCACCGCCTCCACCATCAGATCCGCCGACGCCAGGCTGATCGCGCAGCCGCGCGCATCGAACCCAGCTTCCGCGATCCGGTCCCCGTCCATACGCACGCGCACCTCGACCCGGTCGCCGCACATCGGGTTGTCGCCCTTGGCCGCCCCGTCGAAGGGGTCGAGCCGGCGCTGATGGCGCGGGTTGCGGCCGTGTTCCAGGATCGCCTCCTGGTAAAGCTCCCGCACGTCGGTGAATCCGTCCATCAGGCGAAGAACTCGCGCACCCGGTCCAGCGTGCCGGCCAGCACGTCGATCTCCGCGGTGGTGGTGTAGATGCCGAAGCTGGCGCGCGCCGTGCTGTCCACGCCGAGCCGATGCATCAGCGGCTCCGCGCAGTGATTGCCGGCCCGCACCGCGATGCCGTTGCGGTCCAGCAGGGTTGCCACGTCATGCGCGTGGGCGCCTTCGAGCGTGAAGGAGACGACCCCGCCGCGGTCCTGCGCCCGGCCCAGCACCCGCACGCCCTTCACCTCCGCCATGCGGGCGAGGGCGTAGTCGGTCAGCTCGGCCTCGTGCGCGGCGATGGCGTCGAAGCCGATCGCCTCCACCCACTCGATGGCGCGCTTCAAACCGATGGCCTCCACGATGGGCGGGGTGCCGGCCTCGAACTTGTGCGGCACGTGCGCCCAGCTGCTGCGCTCGAAGCTGACGCTGCCGATCATGTCGCCGCCCCCCATGAAGGGCGGCATCGCCTCAAGCAGCGCCATGCGGCCCCACAGCACGCCGATCCCGGTCGGGCCATACAGCTTGTGGCCGGTGAACACGTAGAAATCCGCGTCCAGCGCCTGCACGTCGACCCGGCGGTGCACCACGGCCTGGCTGCCGTCGAACATGACCTTGGCGCCCGCCGCATGCGCCGCCGCCGCGATGCGGGCCGCCGGCAGGTAGGTGCCCAGCACGTTGGACATGTGGACCATCGCCACGAGCCCGACCCGGCCATCGGCCAGCTTGGCCTCGTAATCCGCCCAGTCCAGCTCGCCCAGCTCGGTCACCCGCGCCACCCGCAGCTCGATCCCGCCGCGGTCCCGCAGCATCTGCCACGGCACGATGTTGGCGTGGTGCTCCATTTCCGAGATCAGCACCGCCTGGCCCGGCCGCAGCAGGCTGCCATAGCTGTGCGCCAGCAGGTTGATCGCCTCCGTGCTGTTCTTGGTGAACACCACCTCGTCGCGGGACGGCGCATTGAGCAGCCGGGCCACCGCGTCCCGCGTGCCCTCATAGGCGTCGGTGGTGCGCTCGCTCATCCAATGCAGGCCGCGATGCACGTTGGCGTACTGCGTCCGCATGGTCTCGGACATGGCGTCGACCACCGTATCCGGCTTCATGGCAGAGGCAGCGCTGTCCAGGAACACCAACGGCTTGCCGTGCACAGTCTGCGACAGGATGGGAAACTCGGCGCGGATGCGCGCCACGTCGAGCGGGGTGCGAGTCATCATGTTCATACTGCGAAATGCCTAAAGAGAAGCGCCAGCAAGCCGATGGCTGATCCCATCAAAGCAGCCCCAGCAGCCGCGGCCGCGATGACGATCTTGAGCGGTTCCCACCGAAGCTGTTGCTGCTTGAGGGTAATACCGGCAAGCTTCTGGTCGATATCTACGCGAATTTGCGCCATCCGAAGCTCCCTTTCCTCGTCGTCCAGCAGCCCACTCAAGCCGCCTGGCGCTGCCACCAGCCTTCGACCGCCTGTTCCAGCAAGGCACGCGCAGCCTCGTGCGTCACCGCCTCCATCGCGTCGTCCAGGAAGGCGCGGACCAGCATGGAGCGCGCTTCCGCCTCCGGGATGCCGCGGGCGCGCAGGTAAAACAGCTGGTCCGCATCCAGCTCGCCGATCGTGGCGCCGTGGCTGCATTTCACGTCGTCGGCGTAGATTTGCAGCTCCGGCTTGCAGTCGATCTCGGCATCCGGGGACAGCAGCAGCGCCTGGCTCATCTGGTATCCGTCGGTCTTCTGCGCAATGCGATCCACCTCGATGCGACCCTGGAACACGCCGCGGGCATGGTCGGTCAGCACGTTCTTCACCGCCTGCCGGCTGGAGCACAGCGGGGCCTCGTGCGTCACCACGGTGGTGACGTCGCCCAGTTGGTGACCGCCCAGCAGCTGCGCCGCGTTCAGGTGCACGATGGCGCCGGGCCCGAGCAGGCGGGCATGGAACTCGGCGCGCGACAGCTGCCCGCCCAGGGTGAGCGTGAAGGCATCGTAGAACCCGGCGGCCTGCACGTCGGCGTAGATCGTCGCAAGGTGGAACGCCTCGCCCGCCTCCTCCTGCACGCGGATGTGGGTCAACGTCGCGTTGGCCGCGACCTCGATCTCCGTGACCGGGTTGTGCAGGTAGCGTCCCCGGCCGCGGAACAGCTCGATCACCGTGAGCCTGGCGCCCTCCGCCAGGCGGATCGCATGGCGGGGGTGGAAGGCCAGGGAACGGCCCTCGGTCTCCGCCGCCAGGTGCACCAGCGTCAGCGTGCCGGCATCCACGCCCTCGGCAACGGACAGAACGGCTCCATCCTCCGCCAACATGGCGTTGAGCGCCACGGCCGGCTCCTTCTCGGGGCGTGAGAGGGTGCCGAAATGTCCCTGCTGCGCGAACGACGCGAAGGTGACGCTCTCAGGCAAGCGGGACAGGTCCTCTCGCAAGCGGCCATCCAGGTAAACGAGCCGGGGGCCGGTCTCGGGAATGACGGGAAGCTCGCCGCCTGCGATCGACGTGAGCGGCTCGCGGAACTCGCTCTCGGCCAGGGCCCGCAAGCTGGTGTAGCGCCAGCCCTCCACGCGCGGCCCGGGCAGGCCGGTGCGGCGGAACATGTCGGCCGCCGCGTCCCGCGCCGCCACATCGCCGGGCAGGCGCGCACGCAGGCCCTGGTAGCGCGCCAGGAAGCTGTCGGCCCCCCGCTGCAGGGAGGTGCTCATGCCGCTTCGGCGACCACCTGGGCATAGCCGTTGGCTTCCAGCTCCTTGGCCAGCTCCGGCCCGCCGGAGCGGATGATGCGCCCAGCCGACAGCACGTGCACCCGGTCCGGCACGATGTAGTCCAGCAGGCGCTGGTAGTGCGTGATCACCAGGGCCGAGAAACCCGGCGCCCGCATCGCGTTCACCCCGTCCGCCACGATGCGCAGCGCGTCGATGTCCAGCCCGCTGTCCGTCTCATCCAGGATGGCGAGCTTGGGCCGCAGCACCGCCATCTGCAGCACTTCGTTGCGCTTCTTCTCGCCGCCGCTGAAACCCACGTTGACGTTGCGCTTCAGCATGTCGTCCGGCATGGACAGCCGCTGCATCGCCTCGCGCGCGATGCGCAGAAACTTGATCGCGTCCAGCTCCGGCTCGCCACGGCTGCGCGCCTGGGCGTTGTAGGCGGTGCGCAGGAAGTTGGCATTGCCGACGCCGGGCAGCTCCACCGGATACTGGAACGCCAGGAACAGGCCGGCCGCCGCGCGCTGCTCCGGCTCCATCTCCAGCAGGTCGACTCCGTCGAACGTCGCCGTCCCGCCAGTGACCTCGTAGCCCTCGCGGCCGGACAGCACGTAGCTGAGCGTGCTCTTGCCCGAGCCGTTCGGCCCCATAATGGCGTGCACCTCGCCCGTCGGCACGGCTAGGTCGATCCCGTTCAGGATCGCCTTGCCGTCCTCTAGGGACGCCGCCAGCCCCTTGATCTCAAGCATCAGCCAACCGACCCCTCGAGCGAGATGGCCAGCAGCTTCTGCGCCTCGACGGCGAACTCCATCGGCAGCTCCTTCAGCACGTCCTTGCAGAAGCCGTTGACGATCATGCCCACCGCGTCCTCCTGACTCAGGCCGCGCTGGCGGCAGTAGAACAGCTGCTCGTCGTTGATCTTGCTGGTGGTCGCCTCGTGCTCGACCTGGCTGGTCGCGTTGCGGCTCTCGATGTAGGGCACGGTGTGCGCCCCGCACTGGTCGCCGATCAGCAGGCTATCGCACTGGGTGAAGTTCCGCGCGTTCGCCGCCTTGGGCAGGATGCGGACCAAGCCGCGGTAGGTGTTGTCCGAGCGTCCGGCGCTGATGCCCTTGCTCACGATGGTGGAGCGGGAGCCCTTGCCGATGTGGATCATCTTGGTGCCGGTATCCGCCTGCTGGCGGTTGTTGGTCACCGCCACCGAGTAGAACTCGCCCACGCTGTCCTCGCCCTGCAGGATGCAGGACGGATACTTCCAGGTGATGGCCGAGCCGGTCTCCACCTGCGTCCAGCTCACCTTGGAACGCGCGCCGCGGCAGGCGGCGCGCTTGGTGACGAAGTTGTAAATGCCGCCCTTGCCGTCCGCGTCGCCCGGATACCAGTTCTGCACCGTGCTGTACTTGATGGTGGCGTCGTCCATCGCGACCAGCTCGACGCAGGCCGCATGCAGCTGGTTCTCGTCGCGCTGCGGCGCGGTGCAGCCCTCCAGGTAGGACACGCTGGCGCCTTCCTCGGCGATGATGAGGGTGCGCTCGAACTGCCCGGTGTTCTTGGCATTGATGCGGAAGTAGGTGGACAGCTCCATCGGGCAACGCACGCCCTTGGGGATGTAGACGAACGAGCCATCCGTGAACACGGCGCTGTTCAGGGCCGCGAAGTAGTTGTCACCCGCCGGAATCACGCTGCCGAGATACTTGCGCACCAGCTCCGGATGGTCGTGCACCGCCTCCGAGATCGGGCAGAAGATCACCCCCACCTCGTACAGGCTCTTGCGGAAGGTGGTCGCCACCGAGACGCTGTCGAACACCGCGTCCACCGCGATGTTGCGCCCCTGCGCCGCACCCTCCTCGGCGCCCTCGCCGTCCGCGCCGACGACGCCGGCCAGGATGGCCTGCTCCTTCAGCGGAATGCCGAGCTTGGCGTAGGTCTTCAGCAGCTCGGGGTCCACCTCGTCCAGCGAGCGCGGGCCGTCCTTCTTCTTGGGGGCGGCATAGTAGTGGATGTCCTGGTAATCGATCGGCGGGTAGCCGATGCGCGCCCAGTCCGGCGACTCCATGGTCAGCCAGGTCGCATAGGCCTTGAGCCGCCACGCGAGCAGCCACTCCGGCTCCTCCTTGCGGGCGGAGATCATGCGGATGGTGTCTTCGTTCAGTCCCTTGGGGGCGACATCCATCTCGATGTCGGTTTCAAACCCCCACTTGTAGCCGGACTGGGTCAGCGACTGGACGGCATCAAGGGTTTCGGCAACGGCGGCCATGGGGCGTCCTACTCGGCAGAAAGGGAAAGGGACGCCATGGCGGCATGCCGTGGCGCAGATCTTGTCATGTCGGCCAGGCTTATCGCGGTCAGCGCCTCGCGCACGGCGGCGTTCACCGTGTCCCACCGGCCGCGCACCGGGCAGGAGCACGACGCCTCGCACGGGGCGGGCGCACCCTCCACGCAGGCTGTCATCGCGATCGGGCCATCGATCGCCACGATCACGTCGGCCACCGCGATGGCGGAGAGCGGGCGCACCAGGCGGTAGCCGCCGCGTGCGCCGCGCTGCGACGCGACCAGGCCCGACGCGGCCAGCGCCTTCAGCACCTTGGCCACCGTCGGCTCGGGCACGCCGGTCGCAGCGGACACGCCCGGCGATGTCTGAACCCCGGGCGTCGCAGCCAGGCGAACCAGGACGACCACCGCGTAATCAGTCAGCTTCGACAACTTGAACATGCCAACCGGCTTCATGCTTTGCTAATCGGGACCTTATAAGTCCTGTATCCCCGAAGTGAGGGGTGGGGCCGTGTCCGTCAACCCCGAACCGTGGCGATGGCGCAGATTGCCGCCGGAAACAGCACGGCGGCCGCGAACGGCAAGCCGTACCACAGCGCCTCGCCGGCGGAGCCGAGCGCCAGCAGCGACGCCGCTCCCGGCCGCCGCATGACCAGCGTCGCGGCGGCGGCGGCAAGCAGCAAGCCTGCCCCGGCCTCGGCGGCGCTTGACGCCGGGTCAGCCGCCAGGCGCCCGACGGTTCCCGCGATGTCGGCGCCGCCGGAGCGGAGCAGGGCGGCGGCAACGCTCTCCCCCACCAGGAACAGGCTGCCGAAGCCATACCGCAGCAAGGCCAGCAGGCCGGAGGCCAGCAACGGCAGGCACCACAGCGTGGCGCCTGCCAGGCACAGCGCGGCGGCGGCGAGCCGGATGGCCCGGACGGGGCGGCTCAGCTCCGGTCGCGCATGTCCGGGCCCTGCTCGCCTTCCTCCAGGTCGTCGTCGTCCAGCCGCTCCATGTGGATGGAGTGGTCGCCGCCATGCTGCTGCACGTCGCGCTCCCGCGGCCCGGACAGGCGGTCGATCACCTGCACCGTGGCGATGCCTTCCTGGTCCGCCACCTGGCGCGCCGCTTCCACCGCTTCGTCCAGACTCATCGCCAAGCCGTCCGGCCGCATCGGGTGGGTGCGCTCGGGCAGGCCGCGGCCGTGGGTTAGGGTGATCTCCACCACCGTCCGGTGCGGGTCGTCCTCGTCGAAGCGGCGCATGACGATCACCGACCGGCCGCCGTCCGGCATCGGGTCGTGGGGGTCGAGGGTGCGAATGTCGGCCATCGGCATCTCCAGTCTGGACGCAGTCAACGGGACAGCCCGCCGCCGGGTTCGATGCGCCTGGCGGCCCTGCTGGCGGGTGCGGTATGCGGATGGGATGGAACACGCGCACGGACTGATCCTGCTCGGCGGCGTGCTGGGGCTGCTCAGCATTTTCGCCGGCCTGGCCTCCGCCCGGGTGGGCGCTCCACTGCTCCTGGTCTTCCTGGCCATCGGCATGCTGGCCGGAGAGGACGGACCCGGCGGCATCATGTTCTCGGACTACCGCGCCTCCTACCTGATCGGCAGCATCGCCTTGGCGGCCATCCTGTTCGAGGGCGGCTTCAAGACGGAGCGGGCCATGCTGCGCCAGGCGTTCTGGCCCGCCCTGGTCATGGCCACCGCCGGAGTGGCCATTACGGCCGGCATCGTGGCGGCCGTCGGCATCGTGGCGTTCGGCGCGCCCTGGGACGAGGCGCTGGTGATCGCCGCCGTGCTCGCCCCCACCGACGCCGCCGCGGTGGCGCTGCTGCTGCGGCAGGCGCGGGTGGCGGTGCCGCAGCGGCTGACGGCCCTGCTGGAGATCGAGTCCGGCCTGAACGACCCGATGTCGGTGTTCCTGACAGTGCTGTTTGTGGCGATCCTGGTCTCGCACCAGCAGCCAACGGCCGGCCACGCCCTGGCCGAGTTCGCAACCGAGGCGGGCGGCGGCGCGCTGTTCGGCCTGGCGGGCGGGGCGGGGCTGGTCGCGCTGCTGCGCCGGCTGGCGGCGGACGCGCCGATCTTCCCGGTGCTGGCCCTGGCGGCCGTCCTCACGCTGTTCGGCGCCGCGCAGTCGCTGGGGGCCAGCGGCTTCCTCACAGTGTACGTCATGGGAGTGATCGCCGGCGTCAGCGACTACCGCACGCGCGAGCGGATGGAGCAGTTCTTCGAGGCGGCGGCCTGGTTGGCGCAGGTCGCGCTGTTCCTCATGCTCGGCCTGCTGGTGACGCCGCACGCCCTGCTGCCGTCGCTGCCCGCCATCGCGACCATCGCGGCGGTGCTGATTGTGCTGGCGCGGCCGGCCGCGGCCTTCGCCTGCCTGCTGCCGTTCGGCTTCGGGCTGCGGCAAACCGCCTTCGCCGCCTGGGTCGGGCTGCGCGGGGCGGTGCCGATCTACCTGACCATCATCCCCGTGCTGCAAGGCGCGCGCAGCGGCGAGCGGCTGTTCGGGCTGGCGTTCGGCACGGTGGTCGCCTCCCTGGTGGTGCAGGGCTGGACCATCCGCCCGGCCGCTGCCCTGCTCGGCTTCGGCCGGGCGAAGGTCTAGCAAGTGCCTGCCCGGGTTCCCACCATCCGGGCCCGGCATGCGGCCAGCCTCGTCGTGCTGCGTCAGGCCGGCGGCGCGGCGATGCTGATGGGGACGCGCGGCGCCGGCCACCGCTTCATGCCCAACCGCCTGGTGTTCCCCGGCGGCGCGGTGGACCCGGCGGACGCGAAAGCCCCTGTCGCCGCCCCGCCGCCGCCGCATGTGCGCGCCCTGCTGGCGCGGGCCGCCGCACCGTCGCTGGCGCACGCCGTCGCCGTGGCCGCCGCCCGGGAGCTGCAGGAGGAGACCGCGCTGTCGCTGGGCGCCCCGCCCGACCTGTCCGGCTTCGACTATCTCGGCCGCGCCATCACCCCGCCGGACAGCCCGATCCGCTTCAACGCCCGCTTCTTCGTGGTGGACGCTGGCGCCGTGTCCGGCACGCTGGCCGGGTCGGGCGAGCTGGAAGGCCTGCGCTGGTACGGGGTGCAGGAGGCGCTGGCGCTCGACCTGGCCCGTCCGACCCGCGCCGTCATCGCCCTGTTGCAGGAATGGCTGGCGCTCAGCCCGGCGGCTCGGGCGGGGCGGACTCGGACTCCGGTGATCCGCAATCGCAGGCTGGCGATGGAATAGCCTGCTCCGGCCGGCCGCGCCGCATGCGGCCGAGCGACAGCTCCGCCACCACGCCGTGCAAGGTGCGGATTTCCTGCTCGGTGATCTCGCCGCGCTGGAACAGGTGGCGCAGGTTGCGCACCATGCCGGGGCGCTTGGGCGCGTTGCGCAGGAAGCCGCAGGCGTCCAGCTCGGCCACCATGTGGTCCAGCAGCCCGTCCAGCGCGCCCTTGTCCGCCACCTGCGTCCCATGGGTGGCCAGCACGGCGCCGGGCGTCGCGTCCGCCGCCGTCCACCACTCGTAGGCCATCACCATCACCGCCTGGGACAGGTTGAGCGACATGAAGGCCGGGTTCAGCGGGTAGCGCACCAGCGTGTCGGCTTGCGCCATGTCGTCGTTGTCCAGCCCGGCGCGCTCCGGCCCGAACAGCAGGCCGCAGCGCAGCCCGCGCCCGGCAGCCTCGCGGATGCCGGCGGCGGCGGCGCGGGCGGTCAGCACCGGCTTGGTGATGTGGCGGGGGCGGGGGCAGGTGGCGAACACGCGCTGCAAATCCGCCACCGCCGCGGCGACCGTATCGTGCAGGGTCAGCTCGTCGAGGATGCGGTCGGCGCCCGAGGCGGTGCGCCAGGCCCGTTCCTGCGGCCAGCCGTCCCGCGGCGCCACCAGGCGGAGGTGGAACAGGCCGCCATTGGCCATGGCGCGCGCCACAGCGCCGATGTTGTCCGCCAGCTGCGGCCGGACCAGCACGACCACGGGGCTGCCCGGGATCGGCGCCAGCGCAGCGCCGCCGTCCCGGCCAGTCAAGCGGGTCCAGTCATGGTTGCGCCGCCGGATGCTGCGCCAGCCAATGCTTCATGAAAACCTCCTCCTTGGCCTGGGAGGCGACGATGTCGCGGGCCAGTTTCTGCAGCGCCGGGTCATGGCCGTAGCGCAGCTCCACCCGGGCCATGTCGATGGCCCCGTGATGATGCGGCAGCATGCCCGTGACGAAATCGCGGTCGGCGTCGCCGGTGGCGGGCGCGTCCATGGCCGCCATCATGCGCTGCATGGCCTCCTTGTTGGCCGCGGTGGCGGGCGTGTCCGCGCCCGGTGCGGCGGGCGCCATGGGCATCTGCCCCAGGGCTGCGCCACTTAGCAGGAGGCTGGCGGCCAGGATCATGCGGGTCATCGAGCATCCCCTCCGGAGCTGCGCCAGGTCGTGCCACCCGGGCCATCCTCCAGCACGACGCCTCGCTCGGCCAGGCTGGCGCGTATGGCGTCCGCGCGGGCGAAGTCGCGCGCCTTGCGGGCAGCCACCCGGTCGGCGATGGCGGCTTCGATGGCCGCCGGGTCCGCCTCGGCGTGGAACCAGGCTGCCGGGTCGGCGCCCAGCAGGCCCAGCATCGCCCCGCCGCCGAGAAGTCCGGCATAGGCCGCCTCGTCTCCAGCCATCGCGCCGTCGGCGAGGTGGCGAAGGTGGGCGATGGCCAGCGGCGTGTTCAGGTCGTCGCACAAGGCGGCGACGATCTCGGGCGGCAAGGCCGGCTCGGGAGGCTGCTTCCCGGCGAACGCATGTGACGACAGCGCTCGATAGAACCGGTCCAGCTCCCGGCGGCTCTCGCCCAAGGCGTGGTCCGTGTAGTCGAGCGGCGAGCGGTAATGGGTGCGCAGCAGCAGCAGCCGCGCCGCCTCGGCCGGCGCGCGACCCAGCACGTCCTGCACGGTCGTGAAGTTGCCGAGCGACTTGGACATCTTGTGCCCCTCCACCTGCAGCATCCCGTTGTGGATCCAGATGCGGGCGAAGCCCTCGCCGGGAAAGGCGCAGCAGGATTGCGCCCGCTCGTTCTCGTGGTGGGGGAACAGCAGGTCGGCCCCGCCAGCGTGGATGTCGAAGCTGGCGCCCAGGTAGCGCCACGCCATGGCGCTGCACTCGATGTGCCAGCCAGGCCGGCCGCGGCCCCACGGGCTGTCCCAGCCCGGCAGGTCGGGCGGCGAGGGCTTCCACAGCACGAAGTCGCCCGGGTCGCGCTTGAACGGGGCGACCTCCACCCGCGCCCCGGCCAGCAGCTCGTCCGGGCTGCGGCCGGAGAGGCGGCCGTACTCGGCGTAGCTTGCCACCGCGAACAGCACGTGGCCCTCCGCCGGGTAGGCGTGGCCGGAGCCGACCAGCCGCTCGATCAGCGCGACCATCTCGGGGATGTGCGCGGTGGCGCGCGGCTCCACGTCCGGCGGGAGCACGCCCAGATGCGCCATGTCGGCGTGGAAGTCGGCCAGGGTCTGCTCGGTGATGACGCCGATCGGCTGCCCCGCGGCGGCGGCGCGGGCGTTGATCTTGTCGTCCACGTCCGTGATGTTGCGCACGTAGGTCACGCGCGGATGCAGGTGGCGCAGCAGGCGCACCAGCACGTCGTTGACCACTTCCGGGCGTGCGTTGCCGATGTGGGCCCGGTCGTACACCGTGGGGCCGCAGGCGTACATCCGGACATGCGCCGGGTCGATCGGCACCAGCGGCTCGCGCCGCCGGGTCAGGCTGTTGTGCAGGGTGAGGGGCATGGCCGCACGGTTTTGGTGCAGGCGGCCGCAGCTGACAACAGCGCGCTCCGTTTGACGGCGCTTGCCGTTGCGAGTAATTCGCAGCCTCACCCAGACGACGGACCGACATGGCCAGCAGCCTGCAAACCAGCGCCCCGCGAACCGCCATGCCGCACAAACCGGGCGTCAGGTCCTGGCTGGCCGTGTTCGGACCCGGCCTCGTCGTCATGCTGGCGGACACGGACGTCGGCAGCCTGGTCACGGCGGGCCAGAGCGGGGCGCAGTGGGGCTACCGGCTGCTGCTGGTCCAGGTGCTGCTGATGCCGATCCTCTACATCACCCAGGAGCTGACGGTGCGGCTCGGCATCCACAGCGGGCGCGGCCATGGCGAGCTGATCTGCGACACGTTCGGCCGCTTCTGGGGCTGGGTGTCCGCAGCCGGGCTGTGCGTCGCAACGGCGGGAGCGCTGCTGTCCGAGTTCTCGGGCGTGGCCGCAGTGGGGGACCTGTACGGCGTGTCCCGCTTCGTCAGTCTGCCCTTGGCCGCTGCGGCGCTGATCGCGGTGGTGCTGACGGGCTCGTACCGCCGGGTGGAGCGGGTCGCGATCGCGATCGGGCTGTTCGAGTTCGCGTTCTTCGCGGTGGCCTGGTACGCCCATCCGCCGCTCGCCACGGTGCTGGCGGATTCGGTCAGGATTCCGTTCGCCGACAAGGGCTACCTGTTCCTGGTGGCGGCCAACATCGGCGCCGTGATCATGCCGTGGATGGTGTTCTACCAGCAATCCGCCATCGCGGACAAAGGCCTGCAGCCCGAGCACCTGCGCGCCGCCCGGGCCGACACGGCGGTGGGCGCCGTGCTGACGCAGCTGGTGATGGCGGCGGCCCTGGTGGCCTGCGCCGCGGTGATCGGCGGCGCGCGCCAGGACACCCCGCTCAACACGGTGGGCGACATGGCCGCTGCGATGACGCCGCTGCTGGGCGCCAGCACCGGCAAGCTGGTGTTCAGCCTCGGCGTGCTGGGCGCCGCCATGGTTGCCGCCATCGTGGCCTCGCTGGCTTTGGCCTGGGGCATCGGCGAGGTGGCGGGCTACCAGCGTTCCCTGGAGCTGCCGCCGCGGCGGGCGATGTGGTTCTACGGCGTGTATGCGGCCTGCATCGTGGGCGGCGCGGCGCTGATCGCGGTCTCGCCCGACCTGGTGGCGCTGAACGTCGATGTGCAGGTGATGAACGCGCTGCTGCTGCCGCTGGTGCTGTTCTTCCTGGTGGCCCTGGCGATGCGCGCGCTGCCCCTGGGACTGCGGCTGCAGGGCGCCTACCAGTGGGTGGTGATCGTGGTGCTGACGGTGACGACGGCGTTCGGCGTGTATGGCGGGCTGTCGGGGGCGGGGCTGTTCTGACGGAGGCGTCTGGCCTCACCGCTTCGGCGTCGGCCCGTCCACCCGCAGCCCGTGCCAGCCCAGCACCGTGTCCACCAGGAACGCCGCCAGCGCCGCGATGGTGCACCCCAGCGCCGAGCCGAACAGCCACAGCTCCACCACGCTGCCCGTCGAGTCCCGGATCGTCACCAGGAACAGCGCGAACGCCGCCGCGCAGGTCGTCCCGCCGGCCAGCGCGCCCAGCACCACGGAGGCGTCCAGCGCGGAGCGGCGGCGGATCAGGCGGCGGTAGTGCCGCCGCACCTTCGCCTGCTCCAAATCGCCCTCAGCCCCTGCCATCAGGTCGGCCACGTGCGAGGTGTGGTCCGCCACCCGGGCCAGGCGCTGGTTGAACACGTTGAGCAGCGTGCCGATGCCGGAGAGCAGGAACACCGGCGTCAGCGCCGTCTGGATGATGCGGGTGGCGTCCACCGGGTCCGCCACGGTCAGCACCACTAGCTTTGGGCCACCCGCAGCCGTTCCGCCGTCCTGGCCCGCCCGATCAGCGGCAGCAGCCCGCGCATCTCCGGCCCGCGCTCCTCGCCCGTCAGCGCCAGGCGCAGCGGGTGGAACAGGGTGCGGCCCTTGCGCCCGGTGGCGGCCTTCAGCGCCCCCGTCCAGGCGTCCCACACGTCGGCGGCCCACGGGTCGGGCGGCAGGGCGGCCAACGCCTCGCGCAAGTAGCCGGCATCCTCCTCGATCACCGGGGGCACGATGGTGCCTGCCACCACGTCCCACCAGTCGCGCGCCTCCGCCAGCATGTCCAGGTTGCCCCGCACCGCGTCCCAGAACACGGGGGTCGCACCTGGCGGCAGGCGGTCCTGCACCGCCTCGAACGGCAGGCCGTGCAGCACCCGGCGGTTCATCGCCAGCAGCTGGCGCACGTCGAACCGCGGCGAGTTGTGGGAGAACTGGTCCAGCGCGAACCCGGCGGCCAGCTGGTCCATATCGCACGGCACCGGGTCCTCGGAGGTGCCGAGCCGCGCCAGGTAGGACGTGACGGCCGAAGGCTCGATCCCGTCCTGCCGCAGGCTGCGCAGCGTCAGCGACCCGGTGCGCTTGGACAGCTTGCCGCCATCGTCCGCCACCAGCAGCGGCAGGTGCGCGAACGAGACCCGGCGCGGGTTGCCGCCCAGCGCCGACCAGATGTCCAGCTGCACCGCCGTGTTGGTCACGTGGTCCTCGCCGCGGACGATGTGGGTGATGTCGGTCGCCAGGTCGTCCACCACGGAGGTGAAGGTGTAGAGCGGCGTGCCGTCCGCGCGTACCAGCACCGGGTCCGAGAGGGTGTTGAGGCGGACCTGCTTGTCGCCCAGCACCAGGTCGTGCCAGGCCACGGCGCCGTCCGACAGGCGGAAGCGCCAGTAGGGAGTCTTGCCGTTCGCCTCGGCCGTGGCGCGCTGCTCCGGGGTCAGCTTGAGCATGGCGCGGTCATAGGTGGGCGGCAGGTGGCGGCGCTGGCGCTGGTCGCGCTTGGCCTGCAGCTCCGCCTCGCTCTCGAAGCACGGATACAGCCGGCCGGAGGCCTCCAGCGTACGGGCCGCCGCGGCGTAGTCGGCCAGGCGGGCGGACTGGTGGAAGCTCTCGCCCCACTCAATGCCCAGCCAGCGCAGGTCCTGCTCGATGGCGGAAACGAACTCCGGCCGGTTGCGCTCCACGTCCGTGTCGTCGAACCGCAGCAGGAACTGGCCGCCGTGCCGCCGGGCCAGCAGATAGTTGGCCAGCGCGGCGCGCACGTTGCCGACGTGCAGCAGGCCGGTCGGGGAGGGGGCGAAACGCAGCTTCACTCGTCATCCTCAGGTTCGGTGCGGGGGTCCAGGGCGCGCCAGTCACGCTCCTCCTCGCTGGCCGGGCGCCCGGCGAACTCCTTGAGCTCGGTGGCGCTGCGCCAGGCGCCCTGCGGGTTGTCGGCCACCTCCGCGTCCTCGCCGAACGCGAACCAGGCGTCCAGCACCTGCCGCGCCGTCAGGCCCGGTCCACGGCAGCGCTCCAGGCTGTCCCGCACGTAGGCGCGGGCGAAGGCGTTGGCCTGCATGAGCGTGGGAAAGCCGGCGATCTCCTCCACCAGCTTGTCGTCCGACGCGCCCGACAGGTCCAGGATGCGGACGCGCCAGCCGCCCGACGGGGCGAACAGGTCGCTCACGGGCGGGGGCCGCGCAGCAGGAACTCGCGCCCGACTTTCACCCGCGCCGCGCCGTCGTACTCCACGATGTCGGCGGTGGCGTAGGTCTCGCTCCAGCGGTCCGGCAGGTGGCTGCCGGTGCCGATGGCGTCGATCGGCGCGTGGCAATCCGCCATCACCCGGCACTTGTCCACGTTGAAGCCGGAGGAGGCGACGATCTGCACGGCGCCGAAGCCCGCCGCGTCCAGCGCCTCGCGCATGCGCCAGATCGCGGCGGCGGACACGCCGGTGCCGACCAGGATGCGCAGCTCCGTCTCGCTGCGGTGGCGGCGGATCGCGCCGGGGGCATGGCGCTCCAGCACGGCGTAGCTCTCCGCCGGGTCCAGCCCTTCGAGGAAGCGCCCGCCATGCGTGTCCAGCCGGACCGAAAGCTGCCCCGCCGCCGCCATCTCGGGGAAGCGGCGGCAGACCGCCAGGCCGTCGGTGACCTCGCGGCCGAAATAATCCGTCAGCACCGTCAGCGGCTCGCCCGGGAAGGTCTCGGCGAACATCTCCGCCGCCCGCACGGTGGACCCGGCGTAGCCGATCAGCGCATGCGGCATGGTGCCCGCGCCGTGCGGCTGGCCGAACCAGTGCGCCGTCAGCTCCGTGGCGGTGGCGACAAAGCCGCACGCCCCCTCGCGCTGCGCCGCCGCCCCGCCGACGCTGGCGGCATACCCCATCAGGTCCTGCATCTCGGCGCCGGCGCAATGCCGCGCGTCCATGGCGATGAAGCGCACGCGGGGCAGCGCCATGCACATCTGGTAGGCGTTGTGCGCCGCCACGCAGGCCGCGCCCAGCTTCTGCAGCAGCAGCGTCTCGCAGTTGGACAGGTGCTGGAACGACCCGGTGACATACGCGAGCGGCTCGCCCGCGCCGACCCAGGCGCCTTCCGGGTGCGTCAGCTCCAGCTCGATCGGGAAGCCCTGCTCCGCCGCCACCGCCCGCAGCCAGTCCAGCATCGGCCGGGGGGCCGAGACCACGGGGCGGCGCAGGAACACCGCGTAGCTCACCCGCTTGTCGCCGAACCGCGCCACGATGTCCCGCGTGCGGTTGAAGTAGGCGTCCGTGCGGTTGGCGATGTCCTCGGTGAGGCTCATTGCGCCGCGACGGCGGCCGCGGCGCGGGGCAGGCGCCGGGCCTTCAGCTCCTCCGCCACCAGGAAGGCGAGCTCCAGCGACTGCTCCGCGTTCAGCCGCGGGTCGCAGAACGTCTCGTAGCGCGCGTGCAGGTCGGCCTCCGTCAGCCGGTGCGCGCCGCCGACGCACTCGGTGACCTCGCGGCCCGTCATCTCGACGTGCACGCCGCCGGCCCAGGTCCCCTCCGCCTCGTGCGCGTCAAAGAAGCCGCGCACCTCCTTGAGGATGGCGTCGAACGAGCGCGTCTTCACCTTGGCCGCCGTGCTGACGGTGTTGCCGTGCATCGGGTCGCACAGCCACAGCACCCGGCGGCCCTCGGCCTGCACGGCGCGCAGCAGCGGCGGCAGCTTGGCCGCCACGTGCTCGGCGCCCATGCGGCTGATCAGGGTGATGCGGCCCGGCTCGTCCGCCGGGTTCAGCTTCTCGATCAGCCGCAGCAGGTCGGCCGCCGCCGTGCTGGGGCCGACCTTGATGCCGACCGGGTTGCGCACGCCGCGCAGGAACTCGACGTGTGCGCCGTCCGGCTGGCGGGTGCGGTCGCCGATCCACAGGAAATGGGCGGAGCAGGCGTACCAGTCGCCGCTGGTGGAATCGACGCGGGTGAGCGCCTGCTCGTAGGGCAGCAGCAGCGCCTCGTGGCTGGTGTAGAACTCGGTCTCGCGGATGTGCGGCGTGGTGACGCTGGTCATGCCGCAGGCCGCCATGAAGCGCAGTGTCTCGTCGATGCGCCCGGCGATCTCGCCGTAGCGGCCCGCCAGCGGCGAGCGGGCGGCGAAGGACAGGTTCCAGCGGTGCACCTCGTGCAGATCCGCATAGCCGCCGCCGGCGAAGGCGCGCAGCAGGTTCAGCGTGCTGGCGGAGTGGAAGTACCCCGTTTCCATCCGCGCCGGGTCCGGCGTGCGCTCGGCGGCGGTGAAGCCGGGGCCGTTGACGGTATCGCCGCGGTAGCAGGGCAGGGTGGCGCCGTCCACCGTCTCGGTGTCGGCGGAGCGGGGCTTGGCATACTGCCCGGCCATGCGGCCCAGCTTCACCACCGGCACCCCGGCGCCGAAGGTGAGCACCACGGCCATCTGCAGCAGCACCCGGAAGGTGTCGCGGATGGTGACGGCGTTGAAGTCGCTGAAGCTCTCGGCGCAGTCGCCGCCCTGCAGCACGAACGCCCCGCCCTCGGCGGCCAGCGCCAGCGCCGCCTTCAGCCGCCGCGCCTCGCCGGCGAACACCAGCGGCGGATAGCCGTGCAGCCGGTCCTCGACGGCGGCGAGCGCGGCCTGGTCCGGGTAGGCGGGCTGCTGGCGGATGGGATGGCTGCGCCAGGATGCGGGCGACCAGGCTGTCATCGGGGTGGACTCCTCTGTGGGCGTTATTCCGTAAAGTCTGATGAAGGGATAGAGAGGCAGATAGGTCGGCCATTGCAGGACAAAGCCGTCAGTTGGCTTACGGCTGGCGGTTTAGTTCAGTGTTGTCGCATCTTCACAACATAAGCCGAGGCGAGCCTTGCCAGGCCTTGGGAAAGCGCCGCTGGTCTTTGGCAAACCGTGTGGCATGTCACAGATTATTAGCCGGATGTGTGAAAACGCCCATCAACGAAGGTCGTCGTAACAGCACGTCCTGCTTTGAACGCTGGCGTGACGACATGCAGCTCAGTGCCGTTGACAGTGACGCGGGCATCTGCGGAGCAACTTCCAAAGCGCGGGCTCACCAAAATCTGCCCAGCTTGAATTTCTATGATTTGGAAGTTCGACTCGCACGCATTGCCGCCTAGGCTTTCCTCAATCAAGACGTAATCCCGCCCAGGGGCGCTGTAGGGGCCGCGCAAAGCCAAAGTCTCATCTTCACGGTCTTCGAGCACCGTCTTAGTTCCAATGGTAACCTGCCAAACTGTCAGGCCAAGTCTGTCCAGTTCGACCGTCTGGCCACCAGCACGCTGGGTGGCAATCGTCTGGCGGCTGCGGATGGTTGGGTTCTGCGCCAGACCCGACGACACGCCGGTGCTCGCAAGGAACAATCCAATCATCAGTAACTTGCAGTAGTTTGACACGATCACCTCTGTTGGCCTGTTATCACTCCGCCGCCGCCTTCAAGCCGGACGCCGCCAGCGCCTGCCCCAAATCGGCCAGCAAATCGTCCGGGTGCTCTAGCCCGATCGACAGCCGCACGTAGCCCGGCGACACGCCGCTCTTCATCTGGTCGGTGTCGTCCAGCTGCGAGTGGGTAGTGCTCGCTGGATGGATCGCCAGCGACCGCGCGTCGCCGATGTTGGCGACGTGGTAGAACAGCTGCAACGCGTCGATGAACCGCCGGCCCGCCGCGGCGCCGCCGTGCAGCTCGAACCCGAGCAGGCCGCCCATGCCGCCGGGAAGGTAGCGCCGGGTCAGCTCGGCCTCCCGCCCGGCCAAGTGGGCGGGGTGGATGACGCGGGCCACCTCTGGCCGGCGGGCCAGCCAATCGGCGACGGTCAGCGCCGTCTCGCAGTGGCGCTTCATGCGCAGCGGCAGCGTCTCCATGCCTTGCAGCACCAGCCAGGCGTTGAACGGGCTGATCGCCGGGCCGAGGTCGCGCAGCAGCGTCACCCGCGCCTTCAGGATGTAGGCGATGGGGCCGAGCGGCTTGGCGGCCTCGCTCCACACGGCGCCGTGATAGGACGGGTCGGGCGTGTTCAGCCCCGGCTGCCGCGCCGGGTGCGCCGCCCAGTCGAACCGCCCGCCATCCACGATCAGCCCGGCGATGGCGGTGCCGTGGCCGCCGAGATACTTGGTGGCGGAGTACACGATGATGGCGGCGCCGTGGTCGAACGGGCGGACCAGCATGGGGGCGGCAGTGTTGTCCATGATGAGCGGGATGCCGAGCGGCGCGCCGAGCGCGGCCACCTCCGCGATCGGGAACGGCCGCAGCTTCGGGTTGGGCAGGGTCTCGGCGTACCAGGCCCGGGTGCGCGCGTCCGTGGCGCGCAGGAAGGCGTGCGGGTCCTCCGGGTCCACGAAGCGGACCTCCACGCCCTGGTCCTTGAGCGTGTTGGCGAACAGGTTCCAGGTGCCGCCGTAGAGATCGGTGGAGGAGACGATGTTGTCCCCGGCGCGGGCCAGGTTCTGCACCGCCAGCGCGCTCGCCGCCTGGCCGGAGGCGACGGCCAGCGCTGCAGCACCCCCCTCCATCGCCGCCACCCGCTTCTCCAGCGCGTCCGCGGTCGGGTTCATGATGCGGGTGTAGATGTTGCCGAGCTGCTTCAGCGCGAACAGGCTGGCAGCATGGTCGGCGCTGTCGAACTGGAAGGCGGTGGTCTGGTAGATCGGCACGGCGACGGCGCCGGTGCTCTCGTCCCGCCGCCAGCCGGCGTGGATCGCCATGGTTTCTGGGTGCATCCTCGTTCTCCCTCGCTGGCCGCAAGCGTAGCCGCGCGGTCGGCGGAGTGGCAAACGCCCGCTGGCTTGCGTTCGCTGCATGGGAGCGCTGCATCCGCCGGGGCATTTTCGTTTTGCATCCCGACGCGGTTGCGCCGCAGGATCACGGCATGGGCCGCACCCACCACCGCATCGTGCTTCGCATGACCATCCGCAAGGACGGGCTGCCGACGCGGTTGCGCTGAGACCAGCGACATCGCTGAGGCCCCGCCGGTAGAACGGGGCTTCGCACCACCCTTCTCCCGGCCTGCCAGAGGAGAAGAGGATGACACCGCCAGCCGAGCCTGCCTTGATCCGCGCCGTCCGCTTCGAGGACGCCGAGGCCATCGCAGCCATGCGCAGCCTGCCCGGCGTCCGCCATGGCACGTTGGCCCTGCCATTTCCCAGGGTGGAAGCCAGCCGCACATGGCTCGAGACCCTGCCGAAGGGCGATCTCTGCCTCGTGGCCGAGCATGGCGGCGCGGTGGTCGGCACCGCCAGCTTGAACCGGCGGCCGGGGCGGCGCAGCCATTGCGGCGCCATCGGCATCATGGTGCACGACGCCCACGTGGGCCGTGGCATCGGCACGGCGCTGATGGCCGCCCTGGTGGACGCGGCGGACCAGTGGCTCGGGCTGCTGCGGCTGGAGCTGGAGGTGAACACGGACAACGCGCCGGCCTTGGCGCTGTACCGGCGGTTCGGCTTCGTGGTGGAAGGCCGGCTGGTCGGCAACGCGTTCCGCGACGGGGAGTACATCGACTGCTTCACCATGGGCCGGCTGGCCGGCACGCTCGCGGGCAGGCGCGAGGCGGGCGGTGCGACGCAGGGCGACCCGGCGTCGGGAGTGCGGGCGGGCCGCTAGCTGGGCTCGTCCCATCCCATGCTGATCCGCTCCGCAATCTCCTCCTCCGCCGACTTGGCCCAAGCTTCCAGAGATGGGAAATCGTCATCAATCTCGGTGCCGGTCCGTGCATCGTCATGGAGAATCAGGATATGGCCCCGCGGGTAAACCTCATCGGTTAAAACGAGGCAAACCACACCATCATAGTCACCCCGTCGTGCGAAGGCGATGACATGGTGCGATGGAAACTGGCGATGCATATCCTTAGTCTGTTCTAAAGCATCTTTCGCATCAAGAAAGTAGAATGGTCGCTGCTTTCGCTCTCCCTTATCTATCATCGACTTAAACTCAGGGGCTATTTGAAGCTGCTCAGCAGAAAAAGCCGGCTCTATCCAGGACAGTGGATTCATGCGGATTCCTTACTTCGGCAGGCGTGGAGGCTTGATTGTTCCTGTTGGGGGAAGTACCGGCCTTTGGTTTTCCAAGCGAACTTGCAATGCCTCGCCCCACGTAGCCGCACCTTCAAAACGCTTTGCCATGTCAGCCGGCAGTGGATCGGACGGCTCCCAAACTCTCACCGGAATGGTTTTCAGGCCATGTTCTCGTGTCACGGCAACCCGCGTGTTGTCGATGGTCACGATCCCATGGGGCGTGCGAACGGCATCCACCGGCGCGATGATGGTTCCGTTCTTTTGCACGTAATCCCGCTGTTCGGCCGCGCGTCCTCTCCCTCCCGCCGTCCTCTGGCTGAAACGCAACTGCTCCGGCGAAATTTGCTGCACCTCCGGCTGCCGCGGTGTCGTGCCGGCCGCTTGCGGCGCCTGCGCCCCCGACCCGCCCCGCCCCGCCGCGCATCAAGCGCCGCCTGGATGTCGGCGCTGCTCCTGCCCTCCCGCGTCATCTGCGCGACCAGCGCCCGTTCCTCGTCGTTGCGCGTCTCGATGCCGCTGCCAGGAACCGGCGCAGCCTGCACCGCCGCCTTCAAGGGAGCGTTGTTCCCCGCCAGCGCGCGGTCCAGCAGCGCCGGGTCGGACCGCACGGCCCGCAGCACCCGCTCGGCCATGGCCTCCATCTCCGGCCCGGCGAACGGCGTGCCGAACAGCATGGGGCCATGATACTGCGCCCAAACGTAGCCGCGCGCCGCCGCCAGGTCCTGCGGCTTGGCGGCATCCAGCTTGAACCGCTCGGCCGCGGCTTGGACCTGGTCCGCCTCCGCGTGCTGGCGCATCACCTCCAGCGCCTTCGCCGCAAGCCCGATGGCGCCCAAGCCCCGCGCCGTGCCCAGCGGCAAGAGCGGCCGGGCCGGCGGCGCAGGGCCGGCCGGAACCTTCGCGGCGGGAGGCGCTGGCGGGCGCATGTCTTTCACCAGCGCCAGCAGCCCGCCCTGCTGCGCCAGGTGCTCGTCCGCCCGGCGCAGGAACGGCTTGACGTGGTCCAGCCCAATCGACTTGGCGCTGTCCGCCAGCAAGTCGGTCGCCGTGCGCAGGTCGGCGCTGGTCCCGGCCCTCAGGAGAGCGCGCCCGGCATCGACGAAGCTCTTGAGGCCCGGCGTGTCCGGGTGCACGCCGAACACGCGCCGAGCCATGGCCGGCAGCCCCAGCGGCAAGGCTTGCACGACGGCCGCCAGCAGGCGGTCAAGCCGCGCATGGTCCTCCGCGCTCAGCCGCCCGGCGTCGTGGTGGCGCTTGGCGGCAGGCAGGCCGGCGACCAGCGTGTGACCCAAGTCATGGATGCGCTCAGCCAGCGGGCGGGCAAGCCCCTGCGGCGATGCAGCCTTGTCCGGGTTGGTGCCGTGGCCAAACCAGCCGTGCGACTGGCGGCCCTGGTTCATCCAATTGTCTTGCGCCATCCTGGGCTTTCAGAGTTGTTCCTTGTATGTTCTGCCACAGCCGTGACGTTCGGAAGCAGCTTGCGGGACCGCTTCATAGGGCTCTCCTAAGCGCCGGGCCCGCCGGAAGCAGCGCCGCCTAGCGCACGTCCCCCCACGTCGGCAGCCGAAGCACCACGTCCGCCCAGCCCTCCCACACCAGCTTGCACGCCACGAACAGCACCACCAGCAGCCCGAGCCACGCGATCCAGCGGTACCGCTCCAGCAGCCGCGCGATCAGCGTCGCCGCCGCCGCCATCAGCACCACGGACACCGCCAGCCCCGCCACCAGCACGCCCACGTGCCCGTTCGCCGCCCCCGCCACCGCCAGCACGTTGTCCAGGCTCATCGACAGGTCGGCCAGCAGGATCTGCCCCATCGCCGCCGCCAGCGACTTCGGCGCCGCCACGGACCCGGCGTGGCGCGGCCGCGGGCGCAGCTCGCGGTACATCCGCCAGCACACCCATAGCAGCAGCGCCCCGCCCGCCAGCAGCAGACCCACCACCGCCAGCAGCCGCAGCGCCACCAGCGCCAGCCCGATGCGGATCACCGCAGCACCCGCGATGCCGCCCAGGATCGCCGTCCGCTTCTGCGCCGCCGCCAGCCCGGCCACCGCCATGCCGACCACCACCGCGTTGTCCCCGGCCAGCACCAGGTCGATCACCAGCACCTGCGCCAGCGCCGTCAGTTGCGCTAGGATGTCCGCGTTGAGGAGGTGCTGCATGATCCCCCGTTATACCCGCCCGGAGATGGTCGCCATCTGGGCGCCCGTGAACCGATACCGCCTGTGGTTCGCCATCGAGGCCGCCGCGGCGGACGCGATGGCCGAGCTCGGCGGCATCCCCGCCGAGGCCGCCCGCACCATCCGCGCCCGCGGCGAGCCGCTGCTGGCCGCCATGGACCAGGCCGACCTCGACCGCATCGACGCCATCGAGGCCGAAACCCGCCACGACGTGATCGCCTTCCTCACCTGGCTTGCCGAGGGCATCGGGCCGGACAGCCGCTTCGTCCACCAGGGCATGACCAGCAGCGACGTGCTGGACACCTGCCTGTCGCTCCAGCTCACCCAGGCCGCGGACCTGCTGCTCGCCGGGCTGGACCGGGTGCTCGCCGCCCTCAAGCGCCGCGCGTTCGAGCACAAGCACACGCCCACCATCGGCCGCAGCCACGGCATCCACGCCGAGCCGACCTCCTTCGGCCTCAAGCTCGCCGGGCACTACGCGGAGTTCGCGCGCAACCGGGCGCGGCTGCTGGCCGCCCGCGCCGAGGTGGCGGTGTGCGCCATCTCCGGCCCCGTCGGCACCTTCGCCCACCTCGACCCGGCGGTGGAGGAGCACGTCGCCCGCGCGCTCGGCCTGGCGGTGGAGCCGGTCTCGACCCAGGTGATCGCGCGGGACCGCCACGCGCAGTTCTTCTGCACCCTGGCGGTGATCGCAAGCGCGGTGGAGCGGCTGGCCATCGAGGTGCGCCACCTGCAACGCAGCGAGGTGCGGGAGGCGGAGGAGTTCTTCCACGCCGGGCAGAAGGGCAGCAGCGCCATGCCGCACAAGCGCAACCCGGTGCTGAGCGAGAACCTCACCGGGCTGGCCCGCGTGGTGCGTGCCGCCGCGGTGCCGGCGCTGGAGAACGTGGCGCTGTGGCACGAGCGCGACATCAGCCACAGCAGCGTGGAGCGCGCCATCGGCCCGAACGCCACCGCCACGCTGGACTTCGCCCTGCACCGCCTGGCCGGCATGATGGAGACGCTGGTGGTGTATCCGCAGCAGATGGCCGCCAACCTGGACGCCCTGGGCGGCGTGGTGCACAGCGGCGAGGTGCTGCTGACGCTCACCCGCGCCGGCATGAGCCGCGAGGACTCCTACCGGGTGGTGCAGCGCAACGCCATGGCGACCTGGCAGGCGCTCGGCCAGCCGGGCGGGCGCAGCTTCCGCGCCAACCTGCTGGCGGACCCCGACGTGGCCGGCCGCATCACCCCCGCCGCCCTGGACGCCGCGATGGACCCGGCCATGCACCTGCGCGCGGTGGACCACGTGTTCGCCCGCGTGTTCGGGCCGGGCGCCGCGCAGGCCGCGATGGCCGCGCAGTAGGCGCCGGGTGTCCCGGCCAGATGCTGGCGTGCCCCCGCCGGATGCCGGCGCCTGGCTCGCCGAGGGCGCCCGCCAGCAGGGGGCGGGCGAGCTGGCCGCCGCGGCCGCCCACAATAACCTGGGCCTGGCGCTCCACCGCCAAGGCCGGCCGGACCAGGCGGCAGACTGCTACCGCCGGGCCGTGGCGGCGTCGCCCGGGTTCGCGCAGGCGCACAACAACCTCGGCGTGGCCCTGCGCGAGCAGGGCTTGCTGGACGAGGCGCGCGTCGCCTGCGCCCAGGCCATCGCGCTCAAGCCCGACTACTGGGAGGCGCACAGCAACCTGGGCAACGTGCTGCAGGACCAGGCGCGGCCGGACGCGGCGGCGGCCAGCTACGGCCAGGCGCTGCGGCTGGCCCCGGACGCGGCGGACCTGCACAATAACATGGGCGCAGCGCTCACCGCGCTCGGCCGGCCGGAGCAGGCGATCGCCAGCCACGAGCGCGCCCTGGCGCTGCGCCCCGGCTTCCCGGAGGCGTACAACAGCCTGGGCACGGCGCTGCGCGACGCCGGCCGCCCGGACGAGGCGCTGGCCAGCTTCCGCCGTGCCGTGGCGCTGCGGCCGGACTACCCGATGGCGCACACCAACCTGGCCATGGCGCTGCTGGGGCGCGGCGAGTTCGCGGCGGGGTGGCGGGAATACGAGTGGCGCTGGCACCTGCCCGCCACGGTGCGGCCGCGCCGCTTCCCCACGCCGCAATGGCGCGGCGAGCCGGCGGAGGGGCGTCGGCTGCTGCTGCACAGCGAGCAGGGCCTGGGCGACACGCTGCAGTTCTGCCGCTACGCCCCCCTGGCCGCCGCCCTCGGGTTCCGCGTCAGCCTGCACGTCCAGCCCTCCCTGGTGCGGCTGCTGCGCAGCCTGCAGGGGGTGGAGCACGTGGCGGGGACCAGCGAGCCCGCGCCGGAGCACGACCTGCACTGCCCGATGCTCAGCCTGCCGCTGGCGTTCGGCACGACCCCCGCCACCATCCCGGCTGCGCCCGCCTACCTCCGCGCGGACCCGGCGCAGCAGGCCGCCTGGCGCGCGCGCCTGGCCGGCACGGACGGCCTGCGGGTCGGCCTGGCCTGGGCCGGCAACCCCCGCCTGACCGCCGACCGCCGCCGCTCGATCCCGCCGGAGCAATTGATGCCGCTTGCCGGGGCGCGCGGGTTGCGCCTGTTCAGCGTGCAGAAGGGCGGCCCAGCCCCGCCGGCCAGCTTGCCCTTGATCGACTTCATGGCCGAGATGGCGGACTTCGCGGACACGGCGGCGCTGGTCGCCAACCTGGACCTGGTGGTGTCGGCCGATACCGCCGTGGCCCACCTCGCCGCGGCGCTCGGCCGGCCGGTTTGGCTGCTGGACCGCTTCGACCCCTGCTGGCGCTGGCCGGCCGGGCAGCGGGGCAGCGCGTGGTATCCGACCCTGACGGTGCATCGCCAGCCGCGCCCGGGCGATTGGGCGGCGGTGGTGGCCCGGGTCGCGCAGGATTTGCGGGCGGTCAGCGGCGCCTGAGGCAGGCGCTGCCTCGAACCGCTGAGCGTTCTCCCCGTCGTCGGCCGGTTCACGTGGGCAGGTGACGCCATGCGGCGGCCTGCGCTAAAGCTTTTCTTAACTCCGTGAGGAAGGGCCAGGCAATTGGGACCGTTCGGCGCGATCGTCTTATGCTTCTGGGCGGTGGTCTGGTTCGAGGCCGGCATCGCGCGCCAGCTTGGCTGGCTGAGCCCGCTCCTGGCGCTGCCCTTGCTGGTGTCCGGCACAATTGTGGTTTGGACGACACAGGTCATTCGCCAGCCCGGCACGTCCTACGCCCTGGACCGCCATAGTCGAACAATAACCATGCAGGCCACGATCGGCGAGGGGGTCGGGATAGCGATCTTCATGAACGTTCTGATCAACACTGACTTGACGGATTATGTCTTGCCCAGCGTGGCTTTGGTCGTTGGGCTGCACTTCATCTACATGGCCTATTACATTCCTAGACGAAAATTTTACTATCTAGGCATGATCCTGCTGATCGGTTCAGCATTAGGCCTGGCACTCGGGCCGCGAGAGGGCGATGTGCTGATCGGTGTCGGAACTGCAATCGTGTTCTGGGTCTTCGCTGTCCTTGCCATAAGGCAGAGCGCAAGTTCAGCCGTCTATCGAATAGGCTGAACCTGCTTGGCGGCCGTGTTCGCCACCGCCGGCTATTTCCGGACGTAGGCGCTGCCATCCTCCGCATGCAGCGGGTGGTCGGCGTACTTCGCGCCCGCCGGGTGCGCCACCTGGTCGAACGCGGCGGCCAGCCGGTGCAGCGCCGCCCGCATCGCCGCCCCCCGCATCGGCCTGCCGTGCCCCGTCACCAGCAGCTCGGGCTCCAGCGCGGCCAGCCGCTCGGCAGATCGGCGAGCGCTCGGCCAGTCCTGGGTGTAGTACATCGGCGGCCCGTGCAGCTCGGGCGACTGCGCGGCCACGGAGTAGGCGGATTCCTGCGCCGTGGTGATGACCGCGTCGCCCGCCACCAGCGTCCGGTCCGCCTCCCGCCAGAACGAGCAGTGCCCCACCGCGTGGCCCGGCGTGTGCAGCCAGCGCCAGCCCGGCATCAGCGGCAGCGAGCCGTCCTCCGGCAGCGCCCGCAGCCGGGCCGCGACGTTCACCGGGCCGCGCGGGTACAGCGGCGACAGCGCG
This sequence comes from uncultured Acetobacteraceae bacterium, assembly GCA_964235495.1. GTDB lineage: Bacteria > Pseudomonadota > Alphaproteobacteria > Acetobacterales > Acetobacteraceae > LMUY01. The sequence goes on from CAXSAX010000023.1 coordinate 52,282, forward strand.
GACATCAGCCCGCCGCCGACCGCCGGGTCCGGCGGCGGGTAGGCGGCCTGGCCGTTGAGGTAGGGGTGTTCGTGCGGGTGGGCGTACACGGGGGCGTCCCACTGCTCGGCCAGGGCCTCCAGCGAGCCGAAATGGTCGAAGTGCCCGTGCGTCATGAGGATGGCGCCGGGCCGCGCGCCGGCGCCGAAGCGGGCGGCGGCCGCGGCGGTGATGGCGCCCGCCATGCCGGGCAGCCCGGCGTCGATCAGCACCCATTCGCGGTCCTTGGCGCCGGGCAGGCCGAACAGCACGACGTTGACCAGCAGCAGCCGCTTGCTGGCGAGGTCGGGCGCCACCTCCAGCAGGCCGCCATCGCGCTCGATGCCCGCCTCGTCCGCCGTGGTCAAAGGAATCTGCTGCGTCATCCGGCCCTCCGGGCAATCGGAGCGACAACCCCTCGCAGGCCGCTTGGTTTGCCCAAATCCCATCACAAACCCGCCCTTCGCGCACCGCAAACGCCGGACACCCTGCCTCCGGATCACAAGGAGGCTCCTCATGCGCAAGACCCTGCTGACCTTGACCGCCCTCGCCGGCCTGCTCGGCGCGGGCATCGTGGCCGACGCCGCGCCCGTTCGTCCGGGCGCGATGGCGCCCGCGCCGCTGGTGCTGGCGCAATACTATGGCGGACCGGAGGGCGGCTTCTATGGCCCTGGGCCGGACTGGCGGGAACGCGCGTGGCGGCATCGCGAGTGGGAGCGCCATCGCCGCGAGGCGGAGTGGCACCGCTGGCACGACGAGCGCCGCGGCTGGTAACGGCGCGCCGGCGGGGCCATGCTGGAGGCCTGTGTGCACCGTCATCACCCTGCATCGGCCGGGCCATGCCTGGCCGCTGCTGCTCGCCGCCAACCGGGACGAGCGCCTCGACCGCGCCTGGGACGCGCCGGCCGCCCACTGGCCGGCCCGGCCCGGCGTGGTGGCGGGGCGGGACCGCAGCGGCGGCGGCACCTGGATGGGGGTGAGCCGCGGCGGCGTCGTGGCCGCCGTGCTGAACCGCACCGGCAGCCTCGGTCCCGCGCCCGGCAAGCGCAGCCGGGGCGAGCTGCCGCTGCTGGCGCTCGACCACGCCTCCGCCGGGGCGGCCGCGGCGGCGGTCATGCGGCTGGACGGCGCGGAGTACCGCAGCTTCAACCTCGTGCTGGCGGACCGCGCCGCCGTCTGGTTTGTCCGCAACGACGAGGCGGGGCGGCTGCTCGCCAGCGCGCTGCCGCCCGGGCTGCACATGGTCACCGCGCACGACCCGGATGACCCAGCGAGCCCCCGGGTCGCCCGCCACCTGCCGCGCTTCCAGGCCGCCGCCCCGCCCGAGCCGCCGGACTGGGCGGAGTGGCCGCGGCTGCTGGCCGACGCGGACGGCCCGCGAGAGGCGGCGCTGAGCGTGCCGCCGGGCGCCGGGTTCGGCACCGCCTGCGCCTCGCTGCTGGCGCTCCCGGACGCGGGCGGGCCCGAATGGCTGTTCGCCCCGGGGGCTGCGGGTGTCGCCGGGTTCTCGCCCGTGCCGCTGGGGTAGCCCGCGGGTGGCAGCCCTGCCGCCCCCCTGCTATACGGCGCGTTCAACGCGGGGATACGGACATGGCGCGCCGTCGGCAGCTATATGAGGGCAAGGCCAAGGTGCTGTTCGAGGGGCCGGAGCCGGGCACGCTGGTGCAATACTTCAAGGATGACGCCACCGCCGGCAACGGCGCCAAGAAGGGCACCATCACCGGCAAGGGCGTGCTGAACAACCGCATCAGCGAGTACCTGATGACCCGCCTGGGCGAGATCGGCGTGCCCACCCACTTCGTCCGCCGCCTCAACATGCGCGAGCAGCTGATCCGCGAGGTGGAGATCATCCCGCTGGAGGTGGTGGTGCGCAACGTCGCCGCCGGCTCGCTGTCCACCCGGCTCGGCATCCCGGAAGGCACCCGGCTGCCGCGTTCCATCATCGAATATTATTACAAGAACGACGCGCTGAACGACCCCATGGTGGCGGAGGAGCACATCACCGCGTTCGGCTGGGCCAACACCGCCGACATGGACGACATCATGGCGCTGACGCTACGGGTCAACGACTTCCTGTCCGGGCTGTTCCTCGGCGTCGGCATCACGCTGGTGGACTTCAAGCTGGAGTACGGCCGCCTGTACGAGGACGAGGACATGCGCATCGTGCTCGCCGACGAGATCAGCCCGGATAACTGCCGGCTGTGGGACAGCAAGACCAACGAGAAGATGGACAAGGACCGCTTCCGCCGCGACCTCGGCCGGGTGGAGGAGGCCTACCAGGAGGTGGCCCGCCGCCTCGGCATCCTGCCGGAGGCCGGCTCGCGGGACCTGAAGGGGCCGGAGGCGGTGCAATGAAGGTGGTGGTCACCGTCATGCTGAAGGACGGCGTGCTGGACCCGCAGGGCCGCGCCATCGGCCATGCGCTGGGCAACCTCGGCTTCGCGGGCATCGGCGAGGTGCGCGCGGGCAAGGTGATCGAGGTCGAGACGGCGGAGACGGACGCGGGCCGCGCCAAGGCGGCGGGCGAGGCCATGGCGCGCAAGCTGCTGGCCAACCAGGTGATCGAGAGCTTCCGGGTGGACGTGGCCGGCTAGGCCGCACGGCCTTCGGCGATCCGCTGCGCCGCGGCGGCCCACCCGGCAGGGCGGACCTGTGGGACGCATGACGACCCCGGTGAGCCGTTTCGAAACCTCCGGTGAGGTCAACCCGGTGATAACGATTTTAGTGAAGAATGGCGGCCGAAGACACTGAAGGCCGCCATGGATCGCATGTTGAAGGACCGCCTGGCCAATCCAGGCCGCCGCGCCGCGCTGCTCGGCGGGCTTGGCTTGTTGGCCGGCTGTGCCGCCAAGCCCGTGCTGCTGGACCGCTCGGCCATGGCCGGGGTCAAGCGCGTCGGCCTGCCAACCATCGGGGCGCCGGGCAGCCCAACGGTGCAGGTGGCGCAACCGATCGGCAACTCGTTCGGCGCGATCGGGATTCTCAGCACGGCGATTGTGCGCGGCAACCGGGAAAGCGCGCTGAAGGCGCTGCTGGCCTCGCAGGCGCTCGATGCGCAGAGCTGCCTCACGCAAGCCGTGACCGACGACCTGCGTGCTCAAGGGCTGACGGTGGTCCCCATGGCCGCGGATTCGAGGCGGTCGAGCTTCGTTGCGCGCGCCGACGGGGAACCGGCGGTGCAAGCGATCCTGGACATCTACATCAGCCAGTATGGCTTCATCGCGGCGTCCGATTCCGATGATGCGCCCTACCACCCGAGCGTCATCCTCGCAGCACGCCTGATCGGGGCGCAGGACCGCACGGTGATGATGCAGGACACCGTCGCGCTGAACGAGATCGACGTGCCGTTGCCGCAACCGAACGGGGCTCCGCCGGCGCCGTATGCTTTCTACACGTTCTCGCAAGTCACGGATGATCCTGTCCGGGCGTCCATGGCGCTTCGTGGCGCGCTGAAATACGCGGCCGACTCGGTCGGGAAGCGCTTGGCATGATCGGCCGCGCGCTCGCTGTCGCCGGCGTGCTGAGCCTCGGTGCCTGCGCGCTGCCCGCGCAACCGCCGTTGCTCACCCTCGGAGGCCGGCAATGCGACGCTGCCCCCGTGCTCGACGGAGCGGTTGCCGTGCCGCTGCACGACCACGTCGCCGTGGCATATGGCGAGGCAAGCCACTGCCTCCTCTCGGCCGATGCGCAGACAAGGCTCACCTACGCCGTGTTCCGCCTGCCGGACGCGCCGGCGCCTTACTCCGTGACCGTCACAAGCCTTGCGAAGCAGGGTGTCTTGGTTTCGCCAAGGCTGTCCGTGCTGGACGGGAACGGGGCCGTCACTCGCTCGCTGGCTCCGGGCGACTTTCGGGAAAGCCTGGAAGGGCTGCGGGCCGGCCTGCGCATCGCCCCCCGCGAGCGCTACCTGGTTGCCGTGGCGGACCCGGCGCGGCTTGGCCAGATGGTGACGTTGCGGATGAGCCTGCGCCAGCAGGGCGGCGTGGATGTCGCAGGCCTCATCATCATCCCGATCATCATCCCTTCAGGCGGCCCGCCGGTCAGATGGAAGGATGCGATCTATGCCCTGAACGGGTCCATCCAGGTCGCTGCGGAGCCGCTCGTGACCGTGCCCTGACGGCGCCCGCACGCCACCAGGGTTTCCCGCCGCCCCGTGCAAGGCTAAGCAGCCGCCATGCTCCGCGGCATCCTCACCGTCGGCGGCTGGACCATGGGGTCCCGCCTGCTCGGCTTCGCGCGCGACATCCTGATCGCCGCCCTGGCCGGCGCCGGGGGTGTGGCAGACGCGTTCTTCGTCGCCAACAAGCTGCCCAACATGTTCCGCCGGCTGTTCGGCGAGGGCGCATTCAACGCCGCCTTCGTGCCCGAGTTCACCGGCCTGCTGGCCACCGAGGGCCACGCGGCAGCCAAGGATTTCGCCCAGCAGGCGATCAGCGTGCTGGCGTTCTGGCTGCTCGGGCTGACGGTGCTGGGCGAGGTGTTCATGCCCGCCATCATGCACCTGCTGGCGCCAGGCTTCGGCGACGTGCCGGGCAAGTTCGCGCTGACGGTCGATCTGGCCCGGATCACCTTCCCCTACCTGATCCTGATCTGCCTGGCGGCCCTGCTGTCCGGGGTGCTGAACGGCCTAGACCGGTTCGCCGCCGCCGCGGCCGCCCCCATGCTGTACAACGTGTGCTCCATCGCGGCCATGCTGCTGCTCACGCGCCACGTGCCCACCGTGGGCCACGCGCTGGCCTGGGGCGTGTCCCTGGCCGGGGTGGCGCAGCTGGCGCTGCTGGCCTGGGCCACCCGGCGGGCCGGCATGCGGCTCGCCATCCCCCGCCCGCGCCTCACCCCCGCCATGCGCGTGCTGCTGCGGCGGATGGGCCCGGGCCTGGTCGGCGCGTCCGCCATGCAGCTGAACCAGGCGGTCGACGTCATCGTCAGCAGCCTGCTGCCGCCGGGCGCCATCTCCCTGCTGTACTATGCCGACCGGGTGAACCAGCTGCCGCTCGGCACCATCGGCGCCGCCGTGGGCACGGCGCTGCTGCCGCTGCTGTCCCGCCAGGTGCGCGGGCCGGACCCGGCGGCGGCGGTCGCGACCCTCAACCGCGCGCTGGAGTTCGCCCTGCTGCTGACGGCGCCGGCGGCGCTGGCGTTGATGGTGGCGGGCACCCCCATCCTCACCGTGCTGTTCGAGCGCGGCGCCTTCACCCACGAATCCGCCCGGCTCGCGGCGCAGTCGCTGGCGGCCTACGCGTTCGGGCTGCCGTTCTTCGTGCTGGTCAAGGTGCTGGCGCCGGCGTTCTTCGCCCGCGGCGACACGACGATGCCGGTGCGCATCGGCCTGATCACCCTGGTGCTGAACTTCGCGCTCAACCTCGCCCTGTTCATCCCGCTGCAGCACGTGGGCCCGGCGCTCGCCACCAGCCTGGCCGCCGCCTTCAACGCCGGCGCGCTCGCCGTGGCGCTGCACCGGCGCGGCCACCTCGCGCCGGACGCCCGGCTGCGGCGGCGGCTGCCCCGCATCGCCCTCGCCGCCGCGGCGATGGCCGCCGTGCTATGGCTCGTCCAGCACCAGGCGTTCGACCCGGCGGACATGGCGCGCGGCCTGCGCTGGGCGGGGCTGGCCGCCCTGGTCGCCGCCGGGATGCTGACCTACGCGGCCACCGGGCTGGCCCTGGGCGCATTCGACGTGGGGGAGCTGTCGCGCCGGCTCAAGGCCCGCCGCCCCGCTTGACCGTCCCCCGACGGACGCCATAGCGTCATCCCCAACGCGCCAAGACGCGAAGGGGAATGTTGATGTCGGCTATGGTAGGTGTCTCCGCAGGGCCGTCTTGGCTGCACCGGCGCGAGCTGGCGCACTATCCGGCGGAGGGCGCCAGGCGCGCCTACCTGTTGCTGGTGGTCGCCATCACGGTGTCGCTGTACTACGAGCTGTACGTCGGCGGCGGCGTCGCCACCTACATGCTCCAATACTTTCAGATGCCGTTCAACTACCTGGTCGCCATCTTCGCCATCGGCAACCTGGCCGGCGCGTTCGCCTCCTTGCTCGCCGGGCTGAGCGACCGGTTCGGCCGCTGCAACCTGGTGGTGTTCGGCACGCTGATCGTGGCCCTGCTCACGCTCGCGGTCCCCTACGCGCCGGACCGGTTCAGCTACGGCGTGCTGGCCTCCCTGCTGGCGGTGGTCGAAGGCGTGATCCTGGTCACCACCCCGGCGCTGATCCGGGACTTCTCCCCCCAGGTCGGCCGCGCCACCGCCATGGGCTTCTGGACCATCGGCCCGGTGCTCGGCAGCCTCATGGTCAGCTTCGTCACCTCGAAGACGCTGCCGATCTTCCAGACCTGGCAGAGCCAGTTCTATATCTGCGGCGTCGTCGGCCTCGTCATGTTCGTGGTCGCGTTCATCTTCCTGCGCGAGCTGTCCCCCAATCTGCGTGACCAGATCATGGTCAGCATGAAGGACCGGGCGCTGGTGGAGGCGCGGGCGCGGGGCATCGTCAACGTGAACCTGCATGCCCCGTTCCGCCAGCTGATGCACCTGGACGTCATTGGCTCGGCGCTCGGCGTGTCCGTGCTGCTGCTGTTCTACTACACGGCGGTGGCGTTCGGCACGATCTACCTGATCACCGTGTTCCACTACACCCCGGTGATGGCCAACGAGCTGTTCAACTGGACCTGGGCCTGCAACGCGGTGGCGCTGATCGCCTCCGGCCTGCTGTCCGACCGGCTGGGGGTGCGCAAGCCGTTCATGCTGATAGGCGGCCTGGGCGGCGCGGCGCTCACCGTGGCCTTCCTGCTGCAAGCCGGGCAAACCCCCAGCTGGGGCACGCTGGTCGCCCTGAGCTGCGTCCAGTCCGTGCTGGTCGCCTCCGCCTACACCTGCTGGATGGCCAGCTTCACCGAGACGGTGGAGGCGCGCAACCCGGCGCTGACCGGGACCGGCCTCGCCATCTGGGGCTGGATTCAGCGCCTGGTGGTCACCGCCGCCTTCGTGGCGATCCCGTTCATCATCAACTCGGTGACGCCGCTGGTCGAGTCCGGCCACTGGCTCGGCGAGCTCGCCAAGGCGCAGGCCAGCCAGACCGCGCCCAGCGCCGACGTGATGGCGCATCTGGGCGCCATCCAGCAGGCCGCCGCCAATGCGCCGGGCCAGTGGCGGACCTGGTACTGGATTTGCACGGCCGCCATCCTGTTCTTCGTGGCCTGCGTGTTCATCATGCGCGGACGCTGGAGCCCGGCCGCCGCCCGGGCGGACCAGGCGGCGCATGACGGCGCCGTCGCCCGCGAGATGGCGGGGCTGGCGAGGTCTTGACCGGCTAACCCACGCCGGGGACGATGCGCCATGCAGCGCATCTTCTCCGGCATCCAGCCCACCGGCGTCCCCCACCTCGGCAACTACCTGGGCGCCATCCGCAACTGGGTGGCGCTGCAGGACGCGCACGAATGCATCTTCTGCGTCGTGGACCTGCACGCCATCACCGCCTGGCAGGACCCGGCGGGCCTCGCCGCCGCCACGCGCGAGGCGGCCGCCACCTACATCGCCGCCGGCATCAGTGAGCGGCCCATCCTGTTCCACCAATCCGCGGTGCACGCCCATGCCCGCCTGGCCTGGCTGTTCAACTGCGTGGCCCGCCTCGGCTGGCTGAACCGCATGACGCAGTTCAAGGACAAGGCCGGCAAGGACCGCGAGACCGTCTCCGCCGGGCTCTACGTGTACCCGAACCTGATGGCCGCCGACATCCACGCCTACCACGCCACCCGCGTCCCCGTGGGCGACGACCAGCGCCAGCACCTGGAGCTGGCCAACGACATCGGCCAGAAGTTCAACCACGACTACGGCGTCGCGTTCTTCCCCGTCATCGAGCCGCTGATCCTCGGCCCGGCCGCCCGGGTGATGAGCCTGCGCGACGGCGCCAAGAAGATGAGCAAGTCCGACGCCTCCGATCAGAGCCGCATCAACCTCGCCGACGACGCCGACACCATCGCGCTGAAAATCCGCCGCGCCAAGACCGACCCGGCGCCGCTGCCGGAGGACCCGCGCGGCCTGGAGGACCGCCCGGAGGCGCGCAACCTGGTGGCCATCTACGCCGCCCTGTCCGACACCGACCCCGCCGGGGTGCTGCGCGAGCACGGCGGCCACGGCTTCGGCGTGTTCAAGGAGGCGCTGGCCGCCTTGCTGATCGACCGCCTCGCCCCCATCGCCGCCGAGACCCGGCGCTGGCTGGCCGACCCCGCCAGCATCGATCGACGCCTGGCGGAGGGAGCCCAGCGCGCCGCCGCCATCGCCGACCCCATCGTGGCGGAGGCCGAGCGGCTGGTGGGCTTCCTCAAGCTCGCCAGCTAGCAAGGTGCTGAAAAGGGCCAAAACTGGCGCTTGCAGGGCTCTGCCCTGCACCCGAAAGGGGCCAACTCTTGCAAGCGGGGCATCCCCTTCACCCCTCCATACCAGGTGTCCAGAGGACGACTGTCCCCTGGTGGGGTTCGGGGCGGAGTGGGTCAAGGTTCCGCTCGCCTTCTATCAGGCGCGTGGAATACGCACGCAGGGAAAGCCCCGATCTTTGCTTCGCGGGATTCTTCAACGTCCTCCTAGAGCGTGCGTGCGCCTATCCGCATGGACGCTCTAGCATGAACCCGCTGGAAGCGGTGTTCCGCATCGCCAATTTCGGCGCGGTGGTCGCCTGGATCGTGCTGGTACTGGCCGCCGCGTTCGGCTGGCGGCGCGCCCTGCAGCGCTTCTGCGGCAGCCTGGTGCCGCTGCTGCTGGCCAGCGCCTACGTCGTGCTGCTGGTGACGCACTGGGGCGGTCCGGGCGATGTCAGCTCGCTCGCCGGCGTGGGCCTGCTGTTCCGCCAGCCGGCGGCGCTGCTGGCCGGCTGGCTGCACTACCTGGCGTTCGACCTGCTGGTCGGCGTGATGATCGCGCAGCGCTTCCTGGACGACCGGCTGCCCCGCATCCTGCTGCTGCCGGTGCTGCCGCTCGCCTTCTTCTTCGCCCCGGCCGGCTGGCTGCTGTTCGAGGCGATCCGCTTCGCCCGGCGCGACGCCGCCCCCGCATCGGCCCCCGCCGCGGCGGGACGCGCCCGCAAGGCGCCGCGGCCGCGGCCAAACATCACGGAACCGACGTGAACCGCCCGGGCGTGACCTGCTAACCGGAGCGCACGGTCGATTTGGAGACAGGATGTGTTCAACGGCACCCTCGGCAGGCGTTGCCGGTTGCTCGGCAGCGCGGCCCTGCCGATCATCCTCCTGGCGCTGGGCATCGCCCGGGCCGACTATTTCACCCCGGCAACATGATGGTGACGCGCAGCGACGATATGGGCTCCGCCAGCACGCTGTACGCCGTCACCTCCACCGTAAGGGGCAGCGGCGACCAGGGGGCGGACCCGAACCAGTTGGTCGCCATCACCGACGGCTTGGGCTTCACGACGGCCACCCAGGCAGCCGGCGAGGACTTCGCCGTCATCGACGCGGCGACGTGTTGCGCGGCATGGCATTCACGCCGGTGCCGGAGCCGGTTTCGCTCGCGCTGATGCTCTCGGGCCTCACCGGGTTGGGCCTGGTCCGGCGGCATACCCTGGCAGGGTAGCCGCCGCGGCAGCCGTCGCCAAACACCGTCATGCCCGAACCAAATCCGGGCGTGACGGAGGCCAAAACCGTGAAAAGCGCGCCATTCGCGTTAGCGCAGCAAACAAAAGCTTGCGCCCGGACGCCGTTCGTCGTTTGTTCAGACCGTGACCAGCC
>CAXSAX010000024.1:0-17322 GCA_964235495.1 uncultured Acetobacteraceae bacterium
GGATGCCGAGCTGCTGCGCATCATCAACGAGCCGCCGCCGCCCGATAGCGGGTGAAGCGGAACGCCGGGGTCCCGGCGACCGCCAGCCACGGGCCGGTTCAGGCCCCTGCCAACGGGGGAAGCCGCAACGTTCGAGCGGGGCGGGGCGCGGCTTGACAGCGCAGGCCCGGCCGCTTTGGGTGCTGGCGTGACACCCTTCCCCACGGCCGCGCTGCTGGCCGCGCTGCTCGCCCCCCTGGCGTCCCCCGCCCTCGCGCAACCGGAGCCGCCCGTGCCCCAGCCCGCCGACGCCCTGGTCGTCCGTAAAACGGTCGTGGAGCTGGCCGCCGACCTCGCGGCCGGGCGCACCACCAGCGCCGCCCTGGTGGCGGCCTACCAGGCGCGCATCGCCGCCCTCGACCGCGCCGGGCCGTCCTTGCAGGCGGTGCTGACGCAGAACCCGGCGGCGCTGGCCGATGCCGCGGCGCGCGACGCGGAGCGGGCGGCCGGCGGCGGGCACGGGACGCTGTTCGGCATCCCGATCCTGGTGAAGGACAACATCGAGACCGCCGACCCGATGCCGACCACCGCCGGGTCGCTGGCGATGGCCGGCAACCTGACGCACCGGGACGCGCCGATCGTGGCCAGGCTGCGCGCGGCGGGCGCGATCATCCTCGGCAAGACCAACCTCAGCGAGTGGGCCAACATGCGCTCCCCCCACTCGGTCAGCGGCTGGAGCGGCATGGGCGGCCAGACGCGCAACGCCTACGCGCTGGACCGCTCGCCGTGCGGGTCCAGCTCCGGCAGCGGCGTGGCCGTCTCTGCCTCGCTGGCCGCCGCAGCGCTCGGCACGGAAACCGACGGGTCGATCACCTGCCCCGCCTCGGTCAGCGGCGTGGTAGGCTTCAAGCCGACGCTCGGGCTGCTGCCCCGCACCCACATCGTGCCGCTGGCGCACAGCCAGGACACCGCCGGGCCGATGACGGCGAGCGTGATGGACGCGGCGATCATGCTGGGCGTCATGGCCGGCAGCGACCCCGCCGACCCGGCGACCGCGGCGGCCGACGCCCACCGGCAGGACTACGCCGCCGCCCTCTCGCCCGACGCCCTGCGCGGCAAGCGGGTCGGCGTGCTGCGCTTCCTCGCCGGCTACCACCCGGAGCTGGACGCCGTGTTCGCCCACGCGCTCGACACGCTGCGCGCCGCCGGGGCGGAGTTGGTCGAGATTGACGACCTGCCGGGGCGCGATGGGATCGACAAGGCCGAGCTGACGGTGCTGCTGACCGAGCTGAAGGCGGACCTGAACGGCTACCTTCCCGGCACGCCGATCCCCGCGGCGCAGCATACGCTGGCCGGGCTGATCGCCTTCAACCAGGCCCACGCGGACCGCGAGTTGGCGCTGTTCGGGCAGGAGCACTTCGACGCCGCCGAGGCCACAAGCGGGCTGGACGACCCGGCCTACATCGAGGCCCGCGCCAGCTCGCTGCGGCTGGCCGGCGCCGAGGGCATCGACCGGCTGCTGGCGGACCAGCGGCTGGACGTGCTGGTGGCGCCGACCAACGGCCCCGCCTGGACGCTGGACGCGATCAACGGCGACCACTTCTTGGGGGCGGCCTCCACCCTGCCGGCGGTGGCGGGATACCCGCACCTCACCGTGCCAATGGGCGCGGTGGGCGGGTTGCCGGTAGGGCTGTCGTTCATCGGCGCGGCCTGGTCGGACGCGCAGGTGCTGGGCTACGGCCACGCCTTCGAGCAGCGCGCCGGCCGCCCCGCCGCGCCGAGCTACGCCGCCACGCTGGATTCGGGCCTCGCGGCCAGGGGGCTGCTCGCGCCGCTGCCGCGCTGAGGGGTCAGCGGCGCGGCTTCCTTTCCAGCACCTCCGGCTCCGGCGCCATCTTGAGCACCACCTGCAGCAGGGCCGCGCGGCAGGACACGTCGAGCCGCCGGTAGGCCCGCAGCACCGCCTCCTCGTCGCCGGCCAGCATTCCCAGGCTGCCCTGGTCCTCGGCGAGCCACTCCTCCGGCACCGGCGAGTCCGGCTCCAGGCCCACCAGGTAGGACACGGAGGTCGCCAGCGCGTCCGCCAGCTTGACCAGGCGCTGGCCGCGGGGCGGCGGCAGGCTGCCGTCCAGCAGCTTGCCGAGGAAGCCGGCGGGCAGCCCGGCGGCCCGGGCGGCGGCCTCCGCGGTGAGGTCCAGCCGGTCCAGCCGGCCCTGCACCCGCTCGGCGAACGCGGCGGCCTTCAACGGCGGGCATCCGGGCGTTCTGGCCCGCCTCCTGGACCTCCCCCGGGACCTCCCCCGGGACCTCCCATATCCGCCGAGATGGCGCGCGCCGCCTGCTGCACCAGCACGGCCAGCGCCCCGACCCGGCCGTCGTCGATGCGGGCCAGCGGGCCGGAGGCGGAGACCGCGCCGATCACGTCTCCGGTCTCGTCGAAGATCGGCGCGCCGATGCAGCGCAGCCCGACCGCGTGCTCCTCGTCGTCGATCACGTGGCCCGCCTCCCGCGCCCGCGCCAGGTCGGCCCGCAGCGCGGCGGGCGAGGTGATGGTCTTGACCGTGAGGCGGGGCATGCCGCGCCGGTGCAGAATCTTCGACAGCGCCTTGTCGCTGACCGCCGACAGGATGGCCTTGCCGACCGCCGAGCAGTGCAGCGGCACGCGCGAGCCGGGCCTGGCGAAGGCGCGCATCATCTGCCGGCACTCCACCTGGGCTAGGTACACCGCCATGCCGTCATCTTCGACCGCGAGGTTCACCGTCTCGCCGGCGTCCTCCATCAGGCGGCGCATGTGCGGCCGGGCGGCGCCGGCCAGGCTGCGGGTGCGGGTGAAGGCGCAGCCACTGACGAAGGCCTGCACGCCGACCGACCACAGCCGCCCGTCCGGGTCGAACCGCACGTAGCGCTCCTGCTCCAGGGTGGTCAGCAACCGGTGCGCCGTCGAGGGCGGCAGCCCGACCTGCTGCGCCAGCTCGGTCAGCGTGGCGCCGGCGTCGGGCGCCTCGGCGATGCGGTTCAGCAGCGCCAGCGCGCGCACCAGCGATTGCACCGAATCGCTGCCGCCGCGCCCGGGCTTCACCCCCAGCTTCGCCCGCGGCCCCGTCGTGTCCTGCGCCATGTCCCCTCCTGCCCGGCCTGCCGGAAACAGCTAACACACTGTTTCCGTTCCCGGTCGGCCGCCGGGTTCCGCCATGCGGGATTAAGCGCCCCGGGCGGGTGGATCTGCCACTATGGGCGTAACGAGACGATGGGGGGCAGACGATGGCCAAGATGAAGGCGGTGGACGCGGCGGTGCTTGTGCTGGAGCGCGAGGGCGTGTCGGTCGCGTTCGGCGTGCCGGGCGCGGCGATCAACCCGTTCTATGCGGCGCTGCGCAAGCACGGCGGCATCCGCCACATCCTGGCCCGCCACGTCGAGGGCGCCTCCCACATGGCGGACGGCTACAGCCGCGCCAAGCCCGGCAACATCGGCGTCTGCATCGGCACCTCGGGGCCTGCCGGGACGGACATGGTCACCGGGCTGTACACGGCGCAGGCCGACTCGATCCCCATCCTGTGCATCACCGGCCAGGCGCCGCGGGCCAAGCTTTATAAGGAGGACTTTCAGGCCGTCGACATCGAGACCATCGCCAAGGCGGTCACCAAGTGGGCGGTGTGCATCCGCGAGCCGGCGCTGGTGCCGATGGTGTTCCAGCAGGCGTTCCACGTCATGCGCTCCGGCCGCCCCGGCCCCGTGCACATCGACATGCCGATCGACGTGCAGATGGGGGAGATCGAGTTCGACATCGACAGCTACGAGCCGCTCGCCGTCTACAAGCCGGCCGCGTCCCGCAAGCAGGCCGAGCGCGCGCTGCGGATGCTGAACGCGGCGGAGCGCCCGCTGATCGTCTCCGGCGGCGGCGTGATCAACGCCGACGCCAGCGACCTGCTGGTGGAGTTCGCCGAGCTGACCGGCGTGCCGGTGATCCCGACGCTGATGGGCTGGGGCTCGATCCCGGACGATCACGACCTGATGGCCGGCATGGTCGGCTTGCAGACCAGCCACCGCTACGGCAACGCCACGCTGCTGGAGTCGGACTTCGTGTTCGGCATCGGCAACCGCTGGGCCAACCGGCACACCGGGTCGGTGGACGTGTACACCAAGGGCCGCAGCTTCATCCACGTGGACATCGAGCCCACCCAGATCGGCCGCGTGTTCGGCCCCGACTTCGGCATCGTGTCCGACGCCGGCGCGGCGCTGGCGCTGTTCGTCGAGGTGGCGCGCGAGATGCGGGCCGCCGGCACGCTGCGGGACCGCGGCGAGTGGGCGGGGGCCTGCCTGCACCGCAAGCAGAGCATGCTGCGCAAGAGTCATTTCGACCAGGTGCCGCTGAAGCCGCAGCGCGTGTACCAGGAGATGAACGAGATTCTGGACCGCGACACCTGCTACGTCAGCACCATCGGGCTGTCGCAGATCGCCGGGGCGCAGTTCCTGCACGTCTATCGCCCGCGCAACTGGATCAACTGCGGCCAGGCCGGCCCGCTCGGCTGGACCTTGCCGGCGGCACTCGGCGTCCGCGCGGCCGACCCGGACCGCAAGATCGTGGCGCTGTCCGGCGACTACGACTTCCAGTTCATGATCGAGGAGCTGGCGGTCGGCGCGCAGCACAAGCTGCCGTTCCTGCACGTGGTGGTGAACAACTCCTACCTCGGGCTGATCCGCCAGTCGCAGCGCGGCTTCCAGATGGATTTCGAGGTGAGCCTCGCCTTTGACAACATCAACACGGCCGCCGACGGCGACGCGGTCAAGGGCTACGGCGTGGACCACGTGGCGGTGGCCGAAGGCCTCGGCTGCAAGGCCATCCGGGTCAAGAGCCCCAACGAGTTCAAGGAAGCCTTTGCCCGGGCCCACGCGTTGATGGCCGAGCATCAGGTGCCGGTGGTGCTGGAGTTCATCCTGGAGCGCGTGACCAACATCTCCATGGGCGCCGAGGTGGACAGCGTGAACGAGTTCGAGGACATTCTCTGCCTCGACCCCTCGCTGTCGATCCGCAAGGGCCAGGACATGAGCCAGGCGGACCCCCCGGCCAAGACGCTGGAAACCACCGCCGCGCGCTGACGGCCAGCCCTGCCACCGCGGCCGGCCGGCTGCGGGCGCGAGCCACGCACATCCCTGCATCCTGACACCGGAGACAGCACCGTGAGCACCATCGGTTTCATCGGCCTTGGCATCATGGGCCGCCCCATGGCGGGCCACCTGCTCGCGGGCGGCCACGCGCTGTTCGTCCACACCCGCTCGCAGGTGCCCGAGGCGCTGGTGGCCCAGGGTGCCGTGCCGTGCGGCAGCGGCAGCGAGGTGGCCAAGGCGGCCGACATCGTCATCACCATGCTGCCCGACACGCCGGACGTGGAGGCCGTGCTGTTCGGCCCCGGCGGCGTGGCGGAGGGCCTGTCGCCGGGCAAGATCGTGGTGGACATGAGCAGCATCGCACCCATGGCCACCAAGGAGTTCGCCCGCCGGGTCAACCAGCTCGGCTGCGACTACCTGGACGCCCCGGTGTCGGGCGGCGACGTGGGCGCCAAGGCCGCCAGCCTCACCATCATGGCCGGCGGGCCGGAGCGGGCCTTCGCCGCCGTCAAGCCGATCTTCGAGCTGATGGGCAAGAACATCACCCTGGTGGGCGGCAACGGCGACGGCCAGACCACCAAGGTCGCCAACCAGATCATCGTCGCCCTGACCATCGAGGCGGTCGGCGAGGCGCTGCTGTTCGCCTCCAAGGCCGGCGCCGACCCGGCGCGGGTGCGCCAGGCGCTGATGGGCGGCTTCGCCAACTCGCGCGTCTTGGAGGTGCATGGCGAGCGCATGGTCAAGCGCAACTTCGCGCCGGGCTTCCGGGTCGAGCTGCACCAGAAGGACCTGAACCTCGCCTTGCAGGGCGCGCGCAGCCTGGGCCTGAGCCTGCCCAACACCGCGGCGTGCCAGGAGCTGTTCAACGCCGCCGCCGCCGCGGGCGGCAAGGCGTGGGACCATTCCGGCATGGTGCGGGTGCTGGAGAAGCTCGCCTGCCACGAGATCGGCCAAGCCCCAGCCCTCGCGGCGGCAGCCGAGTAGCAGCCACGATGCAGGAGCGCGCGCTGCTGCTGCGGATGTTTGAGGCCGCCATCCAGGCTGCCGCGCCCTCCCTGTGCGTGCCGCCGCACCTGCCGGCGCCTCCGCCCGGGCGGACCGTGGTGGTGGGGGCCGGCAAGGCGGCGGCGGCGATGGCGGCGGCGGTCGAGGCGCACTGGCCTGCCGGCTGCCCACTCGGCGGGTTGGTGGTCACCCGCTACGGCCACGGCGTGGGCGCCCTGCCCCGCATCGAGGTGGTGGAGGCGAGCCATCCGGTGCCGGACGCGGCGGGCCAGGCGGCGGCCGCGCGCATCCTCGGCCTCGTGCAAGGCTTGGGCGCCGACGATCTCGTGCTGTGCCTGATCTCCGGCGGCGGCTCGTCGCTGCTGGCGCTGCCGGCCCCCGGGGTCAGCCTGGCGGACAAGCAGGCGGTGAACCGCGCCCTGCTGCGCAGCGGGGCGGGCATCCACGACATGAACTGCGTCCGCAAGCACCTGTCCGCCATCAAGGGCGGCCACCTCGCCGCCGCCGCCGCCCCGGCCCGGGTGGTCTCGCTCGTCATCTCCGACGTGCCGGGCGACGACCCTTCGGTGATCGCCTCCGGCCCGACCGTGCCGGACGCTACCACGCTGGCCGACGCCCGCGCGGTGCTGGCGCGCTACGGCATCGCGCCGCCCGCCGCGGTCGAGGCCCGGCTGCATGACCCGGCGGCCGAGACGCCGAAGCCCGGCCCGGCGTTCGCCCGCGCCCAAACCCTCATGGTCGCCACTCCGCAAGCCTCGCTGGAAGCCGCTGCCGCCGCCGCCCGGGCCGCCGGCGTGACCCCGTTGATCCTGGGCGACGCGATCGAGGGCGAGGCAAGCGAGGTGGCCCGCGTGATGGCCGGGATCGCTCGCCAGTGCGCGCGGCACGGCCAGCCGGCCCCGACGCCCTGCGTGCTGATCTCGGGCGGGGAGACCACCGTGACGGTGCGCGGCGCAGGCCGCGGCGGTCGCAACGCGGAGTTCCTGCTGGGCCTAGCCGTGGCCCTGGAGGGCCACCCCGGCATCCACGCCCTGGCCGCCGACACCGACGGCATCGACGGCACGGAGGACAACGCCGGCGCGCTGCTCGCGCCCGACACGCTGGCCCGGGCCGCAGCCCTCAGCCTGAACGGCCGCGCCCGCCTGGCGGACAATGACGGCTACAGCTTCTTCGCCGGCCTGGGCGACCTGGTCGTCACCGGCCCGACCCGCACCAACGTCAACGATTTCCGTGCGATCCTGGTCGCGGACGGAGCGCCGATCGGCTGACGCCCGGATAAGCGACGGCAACGGCCGGCGGGAAGCGGCAGCAAAGCATCATTTCGGCGTAATTTGCGATGTTTACGACCGGTCAGGTGTTAGACAGGGTTGCAACCCACCCTATCCGTGGGTCACACATAACGGGCTGGGTAAGGCCGGGATGGGCCAAGCGGCCAGATTGTAAATCTTCTCATCAGGCGCTCAATCCCTCTTTCGCTTATTGCGTTTAGATTGGGTAACGCCCTATTTGGTCCCAGGAGACCCCACCATGCCAATGGCCCTGCTTAAGACCATGGAACCGGGCTTGCCTTCCAAGGAGGACATAGCCGCATTCCAAGACACCAGCCGCAGGCTCGCCAAGCTGAGTGGCCGTGAATGCGTACAACTGGATGCGACCCTCCCTGGTGAGGAACGGCAAACCTTTGTCTTGCCGGCGAGGGCCGTCCGCCTCCTCACTGACATCATGGCGCACCTGGCTGAGGGACACGCAGTGTCAGTCATGCATGAGAACGCGGAGTTGACCACCAAGGAAGCGGCAGACACCCTAAACGTCTCTCGGCCTTATTTTGTTCAGTTACTAAAAGATCGCAAGCTGCCGCATCACATGGCTGGAACCCATCGGCGTGTCCTGCTGCGGGACGTTCTGGCTTATGGCAGGACACGCCTTGCGGCCTCAAACGAAGCCATGGATGAGCTTGCGGCACAGGCGCAAGAGCTTGATCTCGGTTACTAAGCAAGCCATTGGCGTTCACTGCGGTCTATGATGCTTGCGTTCTCTATCCAGCTGTTCTTCGAGACCTTCTGATCCGGCTTGCCCTTACGAGCTCATTTCATGCGCGCTGGTCGGATCAAATTCACGAAGAATGGGTGCAAGGCGCACTTCGTACACGTCCTGAACTTGCCGATGCTCTGCGCAGAACCCGCGTGTTGATGGACAAGGCCATTGATGATGCGCTGGTCACGGGACTCGAGGCACTCGTCCCAGGACTGACTTTGCCTGACCCGGACGACCGCCATGTGCTTGCAGCAGCTATCACGGCACACGCCGATGTCATTGTGACACTGAACCTGAAGGACTTTCCGGCCATCGCCCTCAAGCCCTATTCGGTCGAAGCCCAGCATCCGGACATTTTCGTTCGTCATATCCTGGACTTGGACGAACCTTTGGCGTTGGCGGCCATACGCGACCATCGCGCAAGCCTCAAAAGCCCGAACTTCAACTCGGAAGATTACCTTGCTTTACTGCTGCGACAAGGCTTGGCGGAAACGGTAACGTTCTTGCGGCCTTGGTCAGAGTTTATCTAACTCCGCCCCGACTCAAATCCCACTGTTGCCCGGCCCGACCGGCATCCGGTCCGTGCTCAAGCTGCCCCCTCCCGTCAGGATCGCCGGGCCGCCCGGCAGCCGCCGGGTCGCGGCGGGCACGGGCAAGTGGGGGAACAGCAGCTCCGCCGTGCGGTAGCATTCCTCCAGGTGCGGGAAGCCGCTGCCGATCACCAGGTCGATGCCGAGCGCCTGGTACTCGCGCAGCCGGGCCGCCACCGCCGCCGGGTCGCCGACCAGGGCGGTGCCGGCGCCGCCGCGGATCAGGCCCACGCCGGCCCACAGGTTGGGCGCCACCTCCAGCTTCTCGCGCGAGCCGCCGTGCAGCCCCATCATGCGGCGCTGGCCCTCGCTGTCCGTGCCCGCGTTCAGCTTGGCCTGCGCGCTGGCGATCGTGTCGTCCGACAGGTGGCGGATCAGGCGGCGGGCGGCGTCCCACGCCTCGCCCTCGGTTTCGCGCACGATGAAGTGCAAGCGGATGCCGTAGCGCAACGTGCGGCCCAGTCCGGCGGCCCGGCGGCGCACGTCGTCGATCTTGTCCGCCACCATGGCCGGCGGCTCGCCCCAGCTGAGGTACACGTCGCACTGCTCGGCGGCCAGTTGGCGCGCCGGGGCGGAGGAGCCGCCGAAATACAGCGGCGGATGCGGCCGCTGCACCGGCGGAAACACCAGGCTGCCGCCGCGGCTGCTCAGGTGGCGGCCCTCGAACTGCACCGTCTCGCCGCGCAGCATGCCGCGGAAGATGTGCAGGAACTCGCCCGCCTGGTCGTAGCGCTCGTCATGGCCGAGGGTGATGCCGTCGCCGGCCAGGTCCGTCGGCGTGCCGCCCGCCACCACGTTCAGCAGCAGGCGGCCGTCGGACATGCGGTCGAACGTGGCGGCCTGGCGCGCGGCCTCGCCGGGGACGATGGCGCCGGGTCGCACGGCCACCAGGAAGCGCAGCCGCTCGGTGAACGGGGCGATGCTGGAGGCCGTGACCCACGCATCCTCGCAGCCGCGCCCGGTCGGCAGCAGGATGCCGCCATAGCCCAGCTGGTCCGCTGCCTGGGCGATCTGGCGCAGGTAGCGGTTGTCGTTCTGCCTTACGCCTTCGGCCGCGCCGAGGTAGCGGCCGTCGCCGCCGCTGGGCATGAACCAGAAGAAGTCCAGCTTCCCGTCCGAGGGCATCGGGATGCGTCCGGTGTCGGCGTTCATTGACTGGTTCCCGTGATCTGCCGCGGCGGCGCCCAGACGATGGCGCGCACGTCCACGCGGGCGGGGATGATGCGGAGCCGCGCGAAGTCGTCGGCCAGCGATTGCTGCCGCGCCACGATGGCGTCGTCCATCGCCTGCACGGCATAGGTGCCGCGCAGCGCGGCCAGGCGCTGCGCGGGCAGCGGCACGCCGGTCACGGCCGCCATGGCCTGCGCCAGCGCGTCCGGGTTGGCGGCGGCCCACTCGGCGACGCCGTTGACCGCGTCCAGCAGCGCCAGCAGCAGCGGCGCCCGCTCGGTGGCGAAGCGGCGGCTGGCCATGAAGAAGTTGCTGGTCTGCGGCAACGCGGCGGCGGTGGCCAGCACCCGGGCGCCGGGCTCCAGCTGGCCCAGGGCGAAGAACGGGTCCCACACCGCCCAGGCGTCCAGCGCGCCGGAGCGGAAGGCCGCGGCAGCGTCCGGCGGCTGCAGGTACACGCGCTCCACGTCGGACGGCGCGAGGCCGGCCGCGGCCAGCAGCCGCACCACCGTGGCGTGGGCGCTGGACCCCTTGGTGAAGGCGAGTCGCTTGCCGCGCAGGTCCGCCACGCTGCGCAGGGTGCTGCCGTCCGCCACCAGCACGCCCTCGGCGGCGCCGCTGAGCGGCTGGCCGCCGACGTAGAGCAGGTCCGCCCCGGCCGCCTGGGCGAACAGCGGCGGCGTGTCCCCCACGGCGGCAAAATCGACGGCGCCGGCGTTGAGCGCCTCCAGCATCGGCGGGCCGGAGTTGAACTCGACCCATTCCACCGCCGCGCCGAGCGAGGCCAGGCGGTCCGGCTGCTGCCGCAGGATCACCAGGGCGCCCATCTTCTGGTAGCCGATCCGCACGGCGGCCGGCGCTGCATGCGCGCCGCGCGGCGCTGCGAGCGCGCAGGCGAAAGGCAGGACGGCCTTGCCCAGGGTGCGGCGGGTCAGCATGTGCGTCATGCGCCTAGGATGGAAGCCGCCGGCCCACCCGTGCAATAGAATGGTACCGCAAAGTTCAGCCGGGCGAGGGGAAGCCAATCCTCCGAACGGCGCGCTGACAGCCGATCGTTCCCACGGCAGAGGAGCCAGGCCAGCCTTGTCCGCCACCGTCACCCGCCACCCCGAGCCATGGCTGGCCTTGCCGGGCTTCATGCCCGATGCGGTGGGCTACGCCGTGCGCACGGTGGCGGCGCTGCTGCTGGCCTACCTGCTCGCGTTCACCATCCAGCTGCAGTCGGCGTCCAGCGCCGGGCTGTGCGTGGCCATCGTGTCGCAGGCCTCGCCGGGCATGGCGCTGTCCAAGGCGGCCTACCGCGCGCTCGGCACCGTGCTGGGCGGCGCGGTGGCCGTGGTGCTGGTGGGGCTGTTCCCGCAGGACCGCACCATGCTGCTGCTGGCGTTCACGCTGTGGCTGGGCGCCTGCACCTTCGCAGCCACCCTGCTGCGGGACTTCCGTTCCTACGGCGCCGTGCTGTGCGGCTACACGGTCGGCATCATCGCCGTCACCGGCATCGACGCGCCGGAGGGCGCGCTGCTGGCGGCGCTCGACCGGGTGGCCGCCATCCTGCTCGGCATCGCCAGCGTCGCCGTGGTGAATGCCGTGCTGTCCCGCGCCGTCGCGTTCGAGGGGCTGGCGGCCGAGCTGCAGCGCCGCCTGGCCGCCGCGGAGGCCCTGGCCGCCATGGCGCTGGCCGGCCGGCCGCTGCCCGCCGAGGCGCTGCCGGCGCAGGAGGGCACGGCCGTGCTGGCCCTGCGCACGGAGGCCATCTACGCCGGCAACGAGCTGGCGGATGGCCGGGTGCGCCGGGGCGGGGCGGAGGCGGCCATCGCCGGGCTGCTCGGCATGCTGTCCGCCACCCGCGCGCTGGAGACGGGGCTGCGCCAGCCCACCGACCCGGACACCCGGCGCGTGCTGGATGCCGCGGCAGGCCGGCTGCGCCATCCGGACGCATCGCCCCTCGACCTGGGGGACCCGCAGGACCCGCAAGCCGCCGTCCTGCTGGACCGGGCGGATGAGCTGCTGGCCCAGCATGCCCTGGTGCGCGCCGGGCTGCACCGGCTGATGCAGGGAGTGGGCCCGGCGACGCCCGTGCGGCTGCCGATGTACCGAGACTGGATCGGGGCCACGCTGGGTGCCGGGCGCACGATGATCGCGGTGGGGCTGGGCGCCGCGTTCTGCATCGAGTCCGGCGTGCCCGGCACCACGGGGCTGCTGGTGCAGCAGGCCGCGTTCACCGCCCTGCTCGGCATGCAACCCAACCCGACGGCGGCGGCCCTGCCGTTCTGCGCCAGCCTGCCGGTCGCGGCCGCCGCAGCCTGGGTGATCGGCTTCGTGCTGCTGCCGCAGGCGGCCGGGTTCGTCCCGTTCGCGCTGGCCGTGGCGCCGTTCGCCTTCGCCGCCGCCCTGGCCGCGCGGCACCCGGCCACGGCGCCGTTCGGCCCGAGCCTGCTGCTGTATCTCACGCTGCTGCTGGCGCCCGCCAACACGCAGAGCTTCGACCTGTCCGCGTTCCTGAACAACGCGCTGGTGCAGGCGGTGGCGGTGCTGTTCATGGTGCTGACGTTCCAGCTGCTCCTGCCGGTCTCGCCGCGCCGCCGGCTGCTGCGGGTGGCTGGGGCGATCGGCCGCCAGGTCCGGCGCTCGGCACAGGGTGGGGGCACCCGGCTTGACCCCATCAGCGCGCGCTGCCTGCGGTTCGACTGGCTGGCGCAGGCGCAGGTTTGGCTGGGCCGGCCCGCCCCCGCCCGCCTGGCGGTGCTGACCCGGCTTTCCGCGTTCACCGAGCTGGACTCCGCGCTGCGCCGGGCGCGGGCCGGGCTGGCGGCGCTGGGGCAGCCCATGCCGCCCTGCGCGCCGGACGCCATGGAGGACGCGGCGCGGGCCGTGCTGGCGGCCGAGTGGGCGGGGCCGCAACGGCGCTGGGCGCTGGCGGCGGCGGCCGGGCTGCATGGCGCGGCGGGGCTGCTGCGCCAGCACGGGCGGGCGCTGCGGCGCTACGGCGTCCTGGTGGGATAGCAATGTGGCGCGAGACGGATATCGGGGGCATTTTCATAACACCGCTCGCCGGGTATATCGTGGTGGCTTTCCTGATCTACCTGCCGCTGCGCTGGCTGCTGGTCTGGCTGCGCCTGCTCCGCTGGACCTGGAACCCGGCGCTGGCGGAAGCCGGGCTTTATCTGTGCATCCTGGGCGCCCTGGTCGGGTTCCTGTAGCGGGAGGCTTGCCGATGCTTGTCCCTGCCCCGGGGCGGGGCTGAGCGTGCTGGGACGCGCCGGGCGAGCGATGCGCTTCGCCGTCACCCTGGGCATCCTGGCCGGCGCCGCCTTCGCCGGGTTCGTGGTATGGAACCACTACGTGACGGATCCCTGGACGCGGGACGGCCAGGTGCTGGCCAACGTCGTGAACATCGCGCCGGAGATCTCGGGCCGCATCACCAAGCTCCGCGTGGCGGACAACCAGCAGGTCCATCGCGGCGACGTGCTGTTCGAGATCGACCCGGTGGACTACCAGGTGGCCGTCGCCGCAGCGGAGGCGAACGCTAACAGCAAGCTGGCCGACCTGAAGCTCAAGCAGGAGGAGGCGACCCGGCGCGGCAACCTCAGCACGCTTTCCACCTCCAAGGAGGAGCTGCAGAGCTACCAAAGCGCCGCGGACGTGGCCGCGGCCGCCTATGCCGGGGCGCTCGCCGCCCTCAGCCAGGCGCGCATCAACCTGGAGCGCGCCCACGTGCTGTCCCCGGTGAACGGCTACGTGACCAACCTGCTGCTGCGCGAGGGCGACTACGCCACCGCCGGGGCGCGCAACATCACCGTGCTGGACAGCGACAGCTTCTGGGTGGCCGGCTATTTCGAGGAGACCAAGCTCGCCGCCATCCACCTGGGCGACCCGGCGCTGGCGGCGCTGATGGGCTACCGCGAGCCGCTGCACGGCCACGTGGAAAGCATCGCCCGCGGCATCTCCACGCCGAACCTGGACCCGGGCGCGCTGGGGCTCGCCACCGTCAACCCCGTGTTCACCTGGGTGCGGCTGGCGCAGCGCATCCCCGTGCGCATCCATATCGACCAGGTGCCGGACACCGTGCACCTGGCGGCGGGCCTGACCGCGACCGTGACCGTGGGGGCGGGCGTTGCCCCCGGCTCAGCGCACGGCAGCCTGTCGCGGGTCCTGTCCCAAGCCGGACGCTGAGGCGAGGGCCGGTCGACCGCCCGCGGCCAGCAGGTCGCGGATTTCTGCCAGCAGCACCTCGGACGGCGTCTGCACCGCGGCCGGCGCGTCCTTGCGCACCAGGCGGGACATCGCCTTGACCACCCAGAAAATGGCGAACGAGACGATCAGGAAGTTGATCACGGCGTTGATGAAGAGGCCGATGTTGACCGTCGGCGCGCCCGCCGCCTGCGCCGCCGCCAGCGTCGGGTAGTGCTGGCCGTTCAGGGGCAGGAACACGTTGCTGAAGTCCACGCCGCCGATCACCAGGCCGATGAGCGGGTTCAGGATATCCTTCACCAGGCTGCCGACGATGGCGCTGAACGCGACGCCGATGATGATGCCGACCGCGAGATCGACGACGTTGCCGCGCATGATGAAGGCGCGGAACTCGGCAATCCAGCCCGGCGGCTTGGACAATGCGATGGGTGGCTGCATGGCGGTCTCCTCAGTTTCGTTGCGGAACGATCTGAGCATGGACAGGCCGCCCTGTCAGCCCCGGATCATCCCCGCAGGGATGGGCGTTCCACGCCGCCGCCGGGGGCCGACAGCCCTTTCTGCTGCATGCACCGGTGCGCCGCGTCGAGCTTGGCATATTTCAGCTCGTCCTGGTGCTGCCGCAGGAACGACTCGCTGCCGGCACCCTTCATGATGAGCGCCTTGACCGCCGGGTCGGCATAGACCTGCGCGCTGCATTGCTCGGGGATGGCAGCGGCCGGCGCGTTGTCCATCGGGCGGGCGCATCCCACGACGCTCAGCGCCGGCCCCAGCGCCAGCCATGCCCATCTCATGCCGCCAGCCAGTCCTCGATCAGCCGGCGCGCGATGCTGGTGCCGGGGGGCAGGGCGAAGCCGTGCGCCTTTGGGTCGCGCAGCTCGGCGCGGCTGAACCAGCGCGCATCCGTCAGCTCCTCCGGGTCGAGGGTGATCTGCTCCGTCAGCGCATCGGCGTAGAAGCCCAGCATGACGCTGCCGGGAAACGGCCAGGGCTGGCTGCTGTGGTAGCGCACGGGCCCGACCGCGACGCCGGTTTCCTCCGCCACCTCGCGGGCCACCGCCTCCTCCAGGCTTTCGCCGGGTTCGACGAAGCCGGCGAGCGTGGAATACATCGCGGCGGGAAAGCGCGGGGCGCGGCCCAGCAACGCGCGGCCTTCCCGCTCCACCAGCATGATGACCGCCGGGTCGGTGCGGGGGAAGTGGTGCTGGCCGCAGCCGGTGCAGGCCAGGACGTTGCCGGCGCTGTCCGGCTCGCAGGCCGCGCCGCACTTGCCGCAGAACCGGTGCTGGCTGCGCCAATGCATCAAGCCGCGGGCGTGGGCCAGGATGGCGGCCTGCTCGGCGGGCAGAGCGGCCCCGGCGCTGCGCAGCTCGGTAAATTCGCCGGAGCCGGGCGGCAGGGAAGCGGCCGGGTCCTCGGCGGCGCTCAGGTCAAGGGCGAAATAGGCCTTCCCGTCGGACTGGCCCAGGAAGGCCCAGGGATGCTCGTCCGTGCGCAGGTGCTCGGGGAACACCGCGTGCGGCATGCCGTTCGGCGAGGAGCGCAGCAGGTTTTGCCCGCGCCACACGGGGACGAAGCGGCTGGCGGGGCCGGCCAGCGCATCCGCGATCCAGGCCGCGTCCTTGCGGCGGTGGGAGGCGCGGTCCAGCGGGCTGCCGGTGTAGGGATTGGGCCGGCTGGGCGTGATGATCGGCATGGAAGGCGGACCCTGGCACGGGGCAAAGCGGCGGGCAACTCGCCAGGGCACGCTTGCCCGACCCCCCTCCCTTTGTGATACAACGCGCCCGGGGAGCCGGTTGCGGACGGTCGCCTTGCCAACCCGGTCAGGTCCGGAAGGAAGCAGCCGCAGTGAGTTCCGCCCGGGTCGCGGTCCGGTTCCCCACCCACAGCTCAAGGAGGCCTGGCCCCGCGCATGTCTGGCCTGTTCGGAGATGCTCCGGCCCTGGAGCCCGCTGAGGCGCCGGGCTTGTTCGGGGATGTCGCGCCGGCCAAGGCCGCGCCCTACCGCGTGCTGGCCCGCAAGTACCGCCCCACCCGCTTTGAGGACCTGATCGGGCAGGACGTCATGGTGCGCACCCTGCGCAACGCCTTCGCGCTCAACCGCATCGCCCACGCCTTCATGCTCACCGGGGTGCGCGGCGTCGGCAAGACCACCACCGCCCGCATCATCGCCCGGGCGCTGAACTGCGTGGGCCCCGACGGCACGGGCGGCCCCACCGCCACACCTTGCGGCGTGTGCCCGAACTGCACCGCCATCCTGGCCGACCGCCACCCGGACGTGATCGAGATGGACGCCGCCACCCGCAACAAGGTGGACGACGCGCGCGAGATCATCGAGGCGGTGCGCTACAAGCCGCTGCAGGCGCGCACCAAGGTGTTCATCCTCGACGAAGTCCACATGCTGACCACCCAGGCCTTCAACGCCCTGCTGAAGACGCTGGAGGAGCCGCCGCCGCACATCGCCTTCATCTTCGCCACCACCGAGATTCGCAAGGTGCCGATCACCGTGCTGTCCCGCTGCCAGCGCTTCGACCTGCGCCGCATCTCGGCGGCCGAGCTGGCGGGCCTGTTCACCCGCGTGGCGGCGGCGGAGCAGGTGGCGGTGGCGGCGCCGGCGATGGAGCTGATCGCCCGCGCGGCGGACGGCTCGGCGCGGGACGGCCTGAGCCTGCTGGACCAGGCGATCGCCCGCATGGAAGGCGCCGAGGTCAGCCAGGCGGAGGTGGCGGACATGCTCGGCCTGGCCGACCGCCAACTGGTGTTCGAGCTGATGGAGGCGGTGGCGGCCGGAAACGTGCAGGCGGCGCTGGCGATCACCGACCGCGCGCATGCCTTCGGCGCCGACCTCGGCACCGTGCTGGGGGACCTGCTGGAGCTGGTGCACATGCTGGCCCGGCTGCGCTCGGTGCCGGAGCTGCGGGCCGGGCCGGCGCTGCCGGAGGCCGAGCGCACCCGCGGGGCCGCCCTCGCCGACCAGCTTTCCATCCCCGTGCTGAGCCGCACCTGGCAGATGCTGCTGAAGGGCGTCGCCGAGGTGGACGCCGCCCCCGACCGCCGCGCCGCCGCCGAAATGGTGCTGATCCGGCTGTGCCACGTGATGGACATGCCGCCGCCCGGAGAGCTGGTGCGGCGGCTCACGGCCGCGCCGCTCCCTGGGCCGCCCGCCGGCGCACCATCCCCTGGGCCGTCCGCCGCCGCACCGCTTCCTGGGCCGTCGAGCGGCGCACCGCTTCCTGGGCCGTCGAGCGGC
>CAXSAX010000024.1:17422-58344 GCA_964235495.1 uncultured Acetobacteraceae bacterium
CGCACCGCTTCCTGGGCCGTCGAGCGGCGCACCGCTTCCTGGGCCGTCGAGCGGCCCGGCGGGTGGCTCGATGCGGGCCGTCTCGGGCGGCGCGGCGGTCGCGGCCTCCGTGCAGCCCGACGCGCCGCCCCCTCCTCGGCTGGCCGGGTTCCGGGACGTGGTGGCGCTGTGCTCCGGGCGGGACCCGACGCTGCACAGCCACCTGCGGCATTCCGTCCACTTGGTGCGCTTCGCCCCGGGCGTGGTCGAGCTGCGGCCCGAGCCGGCCTCCCCGCGGGACCTCGCGGCCCGGCTCGGCGCGCTGCTGCAAGCCGAAACCGGCCGGCGCTGGACGGTGGCGCTGTCCACGGCGCAGGGCGAGCCGACCCTGGGCGAGCAGGAGCAGGCGGCCGACGCCGCCCGGCGTCACGCCGCTGCCGACCACCCGCTGGTGCGCGCCATCCTCGAAGCCTTCCCCGGCGCCAAGCTCGGCGCGGTGCGGGACGCCGCCGCCGATCCCTACGGCCTGCCCGCCGTTATAGCCCCTGCGGCCGCCGCCTCCGGCGAGCCGGACATGCCCGACTTCGCCCCGCCGGACGCCGAGCCGGCCGACACCTTGGAGTATGACTCGTGAAGAACCTCGCCGGACTGATGAAGCAGGCCAGCCAGATGCAGTCCAAGATGGCCGAGATGCAGGCCAAGCTGGAAGCCATCGAGATCGAGGGCGCATCCGGCGCTGGGATGGTGCAGGTGGTGCTGTCCGGCAAGGGGGACCTCAAGCGCGTCAAGCTCGACCCCAAGCTGCTGGACCCGGCGGAAGCGGAGATGGTGGAGGACCTGCTGGTCGCCGCCCACGCCGACGCCCGCCGCCGGCTGGAAGCCACCACGGCGGAGGAGATGGAGAAGGTGACGGGCGGCATGCAGCTGCCCGGCGGCATGAAGCTGCCGTTCTAAAAAGCCTTTTCCCCCGGGAGAGGGTTGGGTGAGGGACGCTGCGCGCCCTATCTACGACAGGTGAACTCCCCCGAGATCGACCGCCTGATCGGCTTGCTCGCCAAGCTGCCGGGTCTTGGCCCCCGCTCCGCCCGCCGGGCCACGTTGCGGCTGCTGCAGCAGCCGCAGGCCCGGATGCTGCCGCTCGCCGCCGCCCTGGCGGACGCGGCGCGCGCCGTGCAGCCCTGCACGAGCTGCGGCAACCTCGACAGCCGCGACCCGTGCGCGATCTGCACCGACCCGGCGCGCGATGCCTCCCTCATCTGCGTGGTGGAAGGCGTCGGCGACCTATGGGCGCTGGAGCGCGCCGGCGTGCACCGCGGGCTGTACCACGTCCTCGGCGGCACCCTGTCCGCGCTGGGCGGAGTCGGGCCGGAGGACCTGAACGTGCGGCCGTTGCTGGCCCGGGTGGCGGAGGGCGGCGTGGCGGAGGTGATCCTTGCGCTGTCCGCCACGGTGGAAGGCGCCAGCACCGCGCATTGGCTGGCGGAACGGCTGCAGCCGGCGGGCGTGGCCGTCAGCCGGGTCGGCCACGGCGTGCCGATCGGCGGCGCGCTGGACGTGCTGGACGACGGCACGCTGGGCGCGGCGCTCAAGGCCCGGCGGCCGGCCTAGCTGGCGGGCAGCTCAGCCCCGTCCTTGTGCTTGCGGCCCAGGTCCACGAAGCCCGCCTTGATGCGCTCCAAGTCGTCGGCATCGACCTCCTCCAGGTTCAGCAGCGCCAGCCGCGCGCCCTGCGTCACCCGGAGCAGCTCGTCCAGCTTGACCTGCAACGCGTCCGTGTCGCGGTTCTGCGTGTTCTGGATCAGGAACACCATCAGGAAGGTGATGATGGTGGTGCCGGTGTTGATGACGAGCTGCCAGGTGTCGCTGTAGCCGAAGATGGGGCCGCTGACGCCCCAGATGATGACCAGCGCGGTGGCGGTGATGAAGGTGAGCGGCTTGCCAGCCCCGCGCGCCACCGATTGCGCCAGCTTGTCGAAGGTCATGCGACGGGTCTCCTGGTTCGCAGCCTCAACAGCGCGGGTGCGCCCGGGTTCGCCGTGACGGTTGCAGCAGCGCCGCCGCCTTGTCAGGATCGCGGACCCGATCCCTGGGAAGGCTCGCCGAAGCGACATGCGGGTTCTGACGGCAAGCATGCTTGCACTGACGCTCCTGGTGGCCGGGGCGGGCATCGCCCTCGCCGTCACCCAGGAGACTGACGAGGTCGCGGCGGACATCTGGATCGCCGCAGCGCCGCCGGAGGTGTGGCGCGTGCTGACGGACACGGCCGCCTTCCCCGCTTGGAACCCGTTCATCCGCCGGCTGCAGGGCGACCTGGTCATCGGCGGGCGCATCACCATCCAGCTCGGGGACGGGGAGGACGCGAGCAGCTTCCATCCCCGGCTGCTTGCGGTCGAGCCGGGGCGGGAGCTGAGGTGGCGCGGCGGCTTCTGGCTCCACGGCATCTTCGATGGCGAGCACAGCTTCACGTTGGCGCCCGAGGGGTCAGGGACTCGATTCGTGCAGAGCGAGCGGTTCAGCGGCTTGCTCGCAGGTCCCTGACCCGGGGCGTGATCGCCGAGACCCGGCAGCAATTCGCCGCCATGAACCAGGCCTTGAAGGCGCGGATGGAGGGCGGGCGCTAAGGCGTCACCGGACCGCCCGCCGCCAATGCCCCAGCGTCACCGGCCCGATCGCCCGGGCGGTCCCGCCTGCGTAGAGCGCCTCCAGGTCCCGCAGCAGCGCCTCGGCCTCCTCCTGCAAGCCCAGCAGGTGCAGGCAGCGCAGGATGCGGGTCAGCCGCAGCATGTTGTGGTTGCCGGGCGTGAGCCAGTGCGCCGCCCCCTCGGGCAGCCGGTAGAAGCGCCGCATCCGCTGCCAGGAGGCCAGCAACGCATCCCGCAGCGCCGGCTCCCGCCCGAAGGCCGCGATGTCATCCGCCGTCAGCAACGGCGCGTCCGGGTTGAAGCCGCTCGGCTCCGGCAGCGGGAACAGCCATTGGATGTAGTCGTGCACCGACTCCAGCCGGGCGTCGTCCCAGCCCTGGATGTCCGCCAGCCAGCGGCCCCGCGCGTCCGGCGCGTCGCCGGCCTGGAAGCGGAGGATCGGGCTCACGCCAGCGCCGCCTCCGCCTCCCGCACCACGCCGGCCAGCGCGCCGGGCTCGAAGGGCGACAGCAGCTCGGCGGAGCGCACCAGCTCGCCGAACGGGGCCGAGCCGCCGCGGCCGCACAGCGCCACGTAGGCGTCCAGCGCGCCCTGGTGGTCGGTGCGGGAGCGGACCCAGAGCTGCATCGCGCAGCACAGCGCCAGCGTGTAGTCGATGTAGTAGAACGGCGAGCGGTAGATGTGCGGCTTGGCCTGCCAGCGCCCGCCCTTTGCCGGGTAGGCTAGGTCCCCGTAATCGGTCCACGGCATGTAGCGCCGCTCCAGCGCCTGCCACATGGCGTGGCGCTCGGCCGGGGTGGCGCCGGGGTTGGCGTACGCCTCGTGCTGGAAGTGGTCCACGCAGACGCCGTAGGGCAGGAAGGCCAGCGAGGTGATGAGGTGCATGCGGCGGAACCGCTCCGCCTCCGCCTCGCCCACCAGCAGGCCGACGCCGGGTCCGGTGAGGAATTCCAGGCCCATGGAGTTGATCTCGGCCGCCTCCATGGTGGGCCACAGATAGTCGATGCCGGGCTGGTGGCGGCTTTCCCAGTTCTGGAAGGCGTGGCCCATCTCGTGGGTGAACACGCCCACGTCGCCATGGGTGCCGTTGAAGTTGGCGAAGATGAACGGCACCCCAGCGGTGGGAAACGAGGTGCAGAAGCCGCCGCCCGCCTTGGTCGGCCGGTTCTTCAGGTCCAGGAAGCCGCCCGCGTTCATCAGGCGGTAGAAGTCGCCCAGCCGGCCATCCATGCCGTCGAACATGCGCTGCGCCTGCGCCACCAGGAAGTCGTGGTCGCCGGCCGGCTTCGGGTTACCCGCCGGGTCGATCAGCGCCTCGTCCCAGAAGCGCAGCGTGTCCCAGCCATGCGCCCGCCGCCGCGCCTCCAGCAGCCGGGCGACCAGGGGGACGACGTGGGTGGCCACCTCGTCGCGGTAGCGCGCCACGTCCTCCGGGCCGTAATCCACCCGGCGCATGCGGCGGTAGCCGAGCGGGGTGTAGCTGGCATAGCCCAGCGTGCCGGCCATGCCGTGGCGCAGCCGGACCAGCTCGTCGTACAGGCTGTCCAGCTCCTCGCCGTGGTCCGCGAAGAAGCCCCAGCGCGCCTGCTCCGCCCGGTGCCGCACCTCCCGGTCCGCGGCTTCGGCGTAGGGGCCGAGGCCGGCGAGGTTGATCTCCGCGCCCTCAAGCGTGATCGAGGCGGCGGCCAGCAGCGCCGTGTAGCGGGCGCCCAGCCGGCTCTCCTCCTCCAGCGCGGCGGCGATCGCCGGGTCGAAAGTGGTGATGTCGGTCTCCCACAGCCGCAGGGCGTGCGCGCTGGCCAGCGCCTCCACGCCGGGGGTGGCGAGCAGGCGGCGCTTCATGCCCACCTCGTGCCCGGTGACGACGGGGGCCAGCGCGTCGGCATATTCCCGCGCCGCCTTGGCCGCCGCGTCCGCCGTGTCCTGGGCGAAGCGAAGGTGGACCAGGGCGCTCCAGCTATCGACCTCCCGCCGCAGCCTGTCCCAGGAGGCGAGGGCGCCTGCCGGGTCGGTATCCAATTGGGCATGAAGGGCGGCGTAGTCCGCGGCCAGGGTGTCCTGGGTCGGGGTGGGGGCAGCGATGTCCGCGAAGCGGAGCGGAGGGTTCGTGTCTGGCATGAGGCATGCCAACCCTCGCGGCCGCACCGTGTCAAGCAAGGCTCGCCAGGCTTGCCGCAATCCAGCCACAGGCCCGCGGCAAGTCGATGGCGCTGTGGTGAAAATTTTGCCAAACGGCATTACGCTTGCCCAGTCCAAGGATCGCTCTTGCATCCAAGGATCGCTCTTGCATGGAGGGTGCCCCAATGCCGACGTCTTCGCTTCGTCTGGAAGACCAGCTCTGCTTCGCGCTCTACGCTGCGACCAACGCCATCACCCGCACCTACCGGGAGAAGCTGGGCGACATCGGGCTGACATACCCGCAATACCTCGTCGTCATGGCGCTGCTGAACAAGCCGAGCATGACCTCCGGCGAGCTGGCGCGCGCCCTGCGGCTGGATGCGGGCACCCTTACGCCCATGCTCAAGCGCCTGGACGCCGCCGGGCTGATCGAGCGCACCCGGCGCACGGAGGACGAGCGGATCATCGACAACCGATTGACCGCCGATGGGCTCGCCTTGCAGCAGGAGATGCAGAACGCCCAAAGCTTCGTCGTGTGCCAGACGGAGCTGCCCGAGCCTGGCCTGGAGGCGCTTCGCACCACGCTGCACGAGCTGACGGACTCGCTGTGCGGCGCGCTCGCGAAGGAGTCGGAGCCGGTTTGACGCTGGGGCATCTTCGCATGGGCACGGCCTGGCACTGCCCGCCGTCGAGCCCATCTGCCAGCTGCGGTTGAACAAGGACGGATTTCGATGCGGCTTGCGATAGGCGTGATCCTGCTGGGCGCGGCGGCCGTGCCCGCTGCGGCGCAACCAGCGCCGGCGGCCGCGCCGCTGACGCCCGAACTCAGTCAGCTGATCGCCCAGCCGGAGCACCGGGCGGCGCTGCTGCAAGCGGCCCACGCGCTCAACGGCCCGGCGGCGGCTTGCACGACGGCCAGCTTCGCCCCCACGGGCGACGTCGTCGTGCTCGCCCCCCTCCAGGTGGACAGCCGGGGCAAGCCCGTTTCCGGCGCTTGGAAGGAAAGCCTGCGCGAGACCGGCTGCGGCAATGACCGGACGATCAACACCCTGACCGCCGTGGGCCAGAACGGCACGCCGCAGACGCAGCCGTTGCTGCCAGGCGACACCGTCTCTGACCCGCAGTTGCAGCATGACAGCGTGCAGTATGCTGCCGGCGGCATGGGAGACATGCCACCGGGCTGCGACCAGGGCGCCGTCACCAACACGCGCTTCGTGGGCGTGGACGGACAGCCGCCCGGCATCCGTCCCGTGGCCGGCGCCGCGCCGAAGCCCTGGACGGAGATCTGGTCGTTGAAGGCCTGCAGCAAGGCCGCCAACGTGACCATGCACTTCACGCCGGACGCGACCGGCACCGAAATCCGCGCCGACCCGGTGCGCTGATCATCCAACCGTCTGACCACTGCGACGGCGAGCGCTTCTTCAACCCGGGCCAGACGCCGAGCCGCCGCGGGTTGCTGGAGGTGCTGCGTTGGCGGCTCGACGGCGGCCGGCAGCCCTGGCCCCGGCAGCCGGCCGACCCGCGCTACGGCCCGCCGCCGCCCGCCGCCGCCGGGTCGGCGGTGCTCACCTTCATCGGCCATTCGACGTTCCTGATCCAGCTGCCCGGCCTCACGATCCTGACCGATCCGGTATGGAGCGAGCGATGCTCCCCCGTCAGCTGGGCCGGGCCACGCCGCGCCCGCCCGCCCGGCCTCGCGCTGGAGGCGCTGCCGCCGGTGGACCTCGTGCTCGTGTCGCACAACCATTACGACCACATGGACCTGGCCACCCTGCGCCAGCTGGCGGCGCGCGGCGCCCGGCATGCCATCACGACCGCCGGCAACAAGGCGATGCTGACGGCCGCCGGGTTCGCCCAGGTGGAGGCGCTGGACTGGTGGGAGGCGGCGCAGGCCGGCCCCGCCCAGGTGACGGCGACCCCGGCCCGGCATTTCAGCCGCCGCGGCCCGGGCGACATGAACCGCACGCTGTGGGCCGGCTTCAGCCTGCGCACGGCCGACGGCCACCTGCTGTTCGCCGGGGATTCCGGGGCGGGGCCGCACTGGCAGGCGATCCGGGAGCGGCTCGGCGCCCCCGACCTGGCGCTGCTGCCGATCGGCGCCTACGAGCCGCGCTGGCTGATGGCGCCCGTGCACATGAACCCGGCGGAAGCCGTGCAGGCGCATCATGACCTTGGGGCCGCGCAGTCGGTGGGCATGCATTTCGGCACGTTCCAACTGACCGACGAGGCGATCGACGCCCCGGTGGCGGCCCTGGCCGCTGCGAAACTCGCAAACTTCACCACGCTTGGCTTCGGGGAGTCGCGCCGGGTCGGCATGGCTTCCGCAAGGAATGCAGCCGAGCAGCTTTAATCCAAACTATGTCGATGTTATACTTAACCTAAGAAGACGTGTCTGGAGCCGGCTGCCGATGTTGACCGACCGAATGGCCCCGTGCGGAGGCCATGCCAGCTGGATTTTTGATGGACAGCCGGGACTATCCCATGTCCGGGGATAAGCTGCCGCAGGCCGTGCCCGAGGATGCCCAGAGCCAGGCCGCGCGGATCGGCGCCGAGTTGGCTGGACTGGACGACGGCACCGACCCTTTCGCCGCCGCGGTGCGCGCGACCCGCATGCCGATGATCATCACCAACCCGCGCGAGTTCGACAACCCGATCGTGTTCGCCAACGACGCGTTCGCCCGGCTGACCGGCTACTCGCACGAGGAGACGCTGGGCCGCAACTGCCGCTTCCTGCAAGGGCCGGAAATCGACTCGGATACCGTGGACGCCATCCGCGGCGCGATTGCGACGGCCGAACCGATCGAGATCGATATCCAGAACCGCCGCAAGGACGGCTCGCTGTTCTGGAACCGGCTGCTGATCGCTCCCGTGCGCGACAAGACGGGCGACGTGGCCTACTTCTTCGCCAGCCAGTTCGACATCACCCGCGAACGGCAAGCCATCGAGGCGAGCACCCGCGAGCTGGCGGAGGCAAGGCGCAAGCTGCAGGCCGAAGCGGCGGAGCGCGAGCGGGTCGAGCACCAACTGCGCCAATCCCACAAGCTGGAAGCCGTCGGGCAGCTGACCGGCGGCATCGCGCACGACTTCAACAACATGCTGCAAGCCATCAGCAGCAGCCTGGAGCTGACCCAGCGCAGGACCGGGCAGGGGCGCAGGGAGGAGGCGGAGCAATTCCTCGACGGAGCCCGCCGCACGGTCGAGCGGGCCGCCGCGCTGACCGCCCGCCTGCTCTCCTTCGCCCGCCGGCAGGTGCTGGAAACCAAGCCGGTCATGCTTGACAGCCTGGTGGACGGCATGGCCGAGCTGATCCGCCGCACGGTGGGGCCCGGCGTGGCGGTGCAGATGGCGCTGCGCAACGGCAACTGGACCGTGCTGTGCGATGCGAACCAGCTGGAAAGCGTGCTGCTGAACCTGGTGATCAACGCCCGGGACGCGATGCCCGCTGGCGGCACGCTCACCATCGGCACCCAGGATGTCGCGCTGGGCGGCAGCGACCTCGCGGGCCAGGATGAACTGAGAGCCGGCAATTACGTGGAGCTTTACGTCTCCGACACCGGCATCGGCATGGACAAGGTCACCATGGCGCGCGCGTTCGAGCCGTTCTTCACCACCAAGCCGCTTGGGCAAGGCACGGGCTTGGGGCTGTCCCAGCTTTATGGCCTCATCCGGCAGCTGGACGGCGCGGTGCGGCTGGACAGCGCGCCCGGCCAGGGCACCACCGTGCGGCTCTATTTGCCGCGGCACGCGGTGCGCCCCGCGCCGGACGCCCCGCACCCGGCCGTGGAACCGGACAACCCCAACCTGGGCGAGACTATCCTGCTCGTGGAGGATGAGCCGGCAATCCGGGCCATGGCGGCCGAGCAGCTGCGCGAGCTGGACTACCGGGTGATCGAGGCGGAGGACGGCACGGCGGCCTTGAACGTGCTGCGCTCGAACCTGCGGGTGGACGCCTTGGTGACCGATGTGGGCCTGCCGGGCGGATTCAACGGCCGACAGATCGCCGACGCCGCCCGCGAGCGCCGGCCGGGCTTGCCGGTGCTGTTCATCACCGGCTACGCCGGAAACCTGTTCGAGGGGCAGCTGGCCCAGGGCATGGGGGTGATCGTCAAGCCGTTCGCGCTCGACACGCTGGCGGCCCGGGTCCGCGCCATGCTGCAGGCGCCCGAGGACGCCAGCTAGGGCAGCTAGAGCCGCTCGCTCACCGCGATCGCCACTTTGCAGCCCAGCTTGATCGCCCGGCTCATCAGCGCGTAGGCCGGCGCCAGCTCCGCCTCGTTGGCCAGGCCGATGTCGCGGTGCTCCAGCTCCTCCGCGCGGAACCGCTCAATGGTGGCGCGCAGCCCGGACTCGTCTTCCTCCAGGGCGGAGGCCTGCTGGGCGTAGTGCTCGTCGATCGCCTCCTCCACCGCCACGGTGCAGGCCATCGCGCCGCGCTCGCCGATCAGCGCGCTCGCGGCCCCGAGCGCGTAGCCGGCCAAGTGCCACAGCGGCAGCAGCGCGGTGGGCCGCACCCGGCGGTCCACGACCATCGCGGCGAAGGTCTCCCGATGGTGCTCCTCCTGCGCCAGCATGTGGCGCAGCGTGTCGCCCTGCCGGCCGCGTCCCAGCACGGCCAACTGGCCCTGGTAGATGCGGGCGGCGCCATACTCCCCGGCGTGGTCCACGCGGATCATGCGCTCCAGCCGCTCGCGCGACGTGGGGTCTCCGGGCAGGGTAGTGGCGCTCATGCATGGCTCCGTACGGGCAGGCCGCGAGGCTTGCGGACCAGCGAGATGGCGAGGAAGCCGCCGAACGCCAGGGCCAGCAGGCCGTTCATCGCCGCCATGGACACGGGCAGGCCGGGCAGCAGGTAGGTGGGGGCGTCGCACGGCTTGGCCGGGCGCGCCGGCATGCGCGCCAGGCGCTGCGCGACGCTGCCGCCGCCCAGCTCCGGCGCGGCGCATTCCGGCAGCGGGCTCGGCCACCAGCCCTGCTCCACGCCGACGTGCACGGAGGCCGCCGCCACGGAAAAGGCCATGCACGCCACCACGCCCCACATCAGCGCCCGGGGTGCCCAGTGCGGGCGCAGCGGCAGGGCGGCAGCCAGGGACAGCAGGATGGCGACCCGGTACGGCCAGCGCTCCACCAGGCACAGCGCGCACGGCGCCAGGCCGCCGAACCTTTCGGTCCCCAGCGCCACCAGCAGCGCAGACAGCGCCACGAGCAGGGACAGGGTGGCCAGGGCGGGGATGCGCGTCATGCCGCCTTCCTCGCGCGCTTCCGCGGCCGAAGCAAACGCCGCGGCGTCCAGCCTGGCCGACATCGCCCTGCGGGCCACGTGCGCCGCCGGTTCGCCCTTGACCTGGCGCGGCCCGGGCAGCCCCGCCTGCGCGCCAGCATCGCGCCGCGCCGATGGGACGAGGTCCGGCGGGGCGCTGTCTTGGCCGGCCCGGATGCCTATGTCACGGTGACCCAAGCGATGGAGTATCAGCAGCCATGGCGTCCGTCACCGAATTGCAGCCGCGCGCCAGCGGCGACAGCGCCTGGGCCGTCATCGCCTGGCTGGGGCAGCAACGCCGGGTGGCAGAGGTGTTCCCGAGCCGGGACAAGGCGCTGGCCGACCTGCAATGGCGGGAGCGCCAGGTGCAGGCCTACGGGCACCTGCTCGCCGGCACGAGCCACGCGGTGCCGCGCTACGTCGTGACGCCCATCCGCCGCTCCGACCTGCCCCGGCGCTGGACGCCGCTGCCCGCGCTGGGCTTCCTGCGCGGCTGGTCGCGGTAGCAGGCTGCTGAAAAACTCTGCACAGTTAAGGATCAGGGCTTCGCCCCAACCCCACCAGAGGACAGTCGTCCTCTGGACACCTAGAAACAGGGGTAAAGGGGATGACTATCCCCTTTCGGGTGCAGGGCAGAGCCCTGCAGGATGTATCCTCGGCCTTTTTCAGCACCCTCCTAGAGCACCATCCGATTAAACGGGGTCACCCGTCGGATAAAGGTGCTCGTAAGAACACAGGCCTAGAGTATTTTGCGTGCGCCTATCAGCACGGGAAATGCTCTAGGGGCGTCGCACCCGGCGGTTTCGGCAGTTTTGCATTCTGGCCGGACCGCTTGCAGGCTATAACGGCACCGACGCGAACAACAACGGAACGACTCGACGCATGGCTGCCGCTGCCCCCGCGCGACTGCTCGCCTCCCCCGCCATCCGCGCCCTCGCCGCCCGGCGGATGGCCGAGCTGGGCGGCATCGTCCTCGGGCTGGGCGGCATCGCGCTGCTGGTGGCGCTGTGCTGCTACAACCCGCTCGACCCGTCCTTCGACACGGCCACCTCACGCTCCGCCACCAACCTGGCCGGCCCGGCCGGGGCGGTCATGGCGGACTTGATGCTGCAAAGCTTCGGCGTGGCCGGCGCGCTGCCCGGCGTGGCGGCGCTGGCCTGGGCGTGGCGCATCGCGTCCCATCGCGGCCTGGGCCGTCCGGCCGCCCGCCTGGTCGGCACGCTGGCGGCGCTGCCGGTGGTGGCGGCGGTGGCCGCCGCCGTGCTCCGGCCGCTCGCCTGGCCGTCCGAGGCGGGGCCGGGCGGCGCCGTCGGCGGCGTCATCGCCCAATCCATCGGCGGCGCGGCGCAGGGCGTGCTGGGGCCGGTGGGCAGCGGCCTGGCGCTGCTCGCGGCCGCCGTGCTGGGGGCGGCGCTGGTTTGGGTCAGCCTCGGCCTGTCCGCCGGCGAGTGGCGGGCGGCGGGCCGGGCCGCGAGCGGATCGCTCCGCCATGGACGCCGCGCTGCCCACGAGCTGCCGCGGCTGATCGCGCTGCTGCGGCCGCTTGCGGGACTGCTGCCCAGGCGCCGGGCCAGCGAACCGGTGCCGGAGCTGGTGACCCGGCACTTGGAACCGATGCTCGCGCGCGAGCCCGTGCTTGCCCGCGCCCCAGCGCCGGCCCCGGCGCTGGAGCGCCAGCCGCGCGCCGCGCCGCCGATGGCCGTGCCGCCCATCCCCGAGATGGAGGCCGAGCCGCAGCCGCCCCGCCCGCGCATCAGCCTGCCGGCCCGCAAGCCCCCGCCCGCGCAGCAATCCAGCCTGCCGCTGGCCGAGGCGGCCCCCGGCGGCTGGCGCATGCCGCCGCTCGACCTGCTCAAGCCAGCCCCGGTCCGGGCCGGAACCGGGCCGAGCGAGGACTCGTTGCAGGCCAACGCCCGCCTGCTGGAGTCCGTGCTGGACGAGTACGGCGTGCAGGGCATCATCCGCGACATCCGGCCCGGCCCAGTCGTCACGCTGTACGAGCTGGAGCCGGCCCCCGGCATCCGCTCCGCCCGGGTGATCGGCCTGGCGGACGACGTGGCGCGCTCGCTCTCCGTCACCGCCGTGCGCATCGCCACCGTGCCGGGCCGCAACGTCATCGGCATCGAGGTGCCCAACTCCAAGCGCGAAACGGTCTACCTGTCTGAGCTGTTCGGCACGGAGGCATGGGACAAGCACCCGGCGCGCCTCGCCCTCGCCCTCGGCAAGGATATCAGCGGCGAGCCGATCCTGGCCGACCTGGCGCGGATGCCGCACCTGCTGGTGGCGGGCACCACCGGGTCCGGCAAGTCGGTCGGCATCAACGCGATGATCCTGAGCCTGCTGTACCGGCTCAGCCCCGATCAGTGCCGCCTCATCCTGATCGACCCCAAGATGCTGGAGCTGTCGGTGTACGACGGCATCCCGCACCTGATGGCCCCCGTGGTGACGGAGCCGGCCAAGGCCGTCACCGCGCTGAAGTGGACGGTGCGCGAGATGGAGCGCCGTTACCGCAACATGAGCCAACTGGGCGTGCGCAACGTCGGCGGCTACAACGAGCGGGTGGAGGAGGCGCAGGCTCGCGGCGAGGTGGTCACGCGCCGGGTGCAGACCGGGTTCGACGCCGAGACCGGCAAGCCGGTGTTCGAGGAGCACCCGCTCGCCCTGGAGAAGCTGCCCTTCCTGGTGGTGGTGATCGACGAGATGGCCGACCTGATGATGGTCGCCGGCAAGGAGATCGAGGCCGCGGTGCAGCGCCTGGCGCAGATGGCCCGCGCCGCCGGCATTCACGTGGTGATGGCGACGCAGCGGCCGTCGGTGGACGTGATCACCGGCACCATCAAGGCCAACTTCCCGACCCGCATCTCCTTTACCGTCATCAGCAAGTTCGATAGCCGCACCATCCTCGGCGAGCAGGGGGCGGAGCAGCTGCTCGGCCAGGGCGACATGCTCTACATGCAGGGCGGCGGACGCATTGGCCGCGTGCACGGCCCGTTCGTGACGGACAAGGAAGTGGAGGACGTGGTGGCGTTCCTGCGCGCGCAAGGCGAGCCGGCCTACCTGGACGAGGTCACCGAAGCGGCGGACGAGGACAGCGCCCCGGCCATGACGGGGATCGCCGGCGCGGGCGACGGCGAGAAGAACCTGTTCGACCAGGCGGTCGATGTCGTGTCGCGCGAGGGCAAGGCCAGCACCTCCTTCATCCAGCGCCATCTGCAGATCGGCTACAACCGGGCCGCCAAGCTGATCGAGCAGATGGAGCGCGAGGGCATCATCAGCGCGGCAAACCACGTGGGCAAGCGCGAGGTGCTCGTGCGCCGGACCAACGACGATTGAGGGCCGCCTCCACTTTGGCGCTTTAATAATGCTAAAGTAACGACCTCAGTGCCAAGATCGCAGACTTGCGGAGTTCTTGGCCAATTCTTCTTGACCAAATCTGCACACCTTCGTATGTGATCGGGCAGCGGTAACGAGACGAGGCCCCTGATGGCGCGGAGCGTGAGGCGTCGGTCCGGATTGCATTGCGAGACGGCGTGAGCGCCAGCACCCTCGGCGTCGCCGCGCCCGCCACCCGGCACCGCGCGCTCCGGCCGGACCTCCTGGCCGTCGCGCGCGACCTGCTCGCCGTGTGGGATGCCATCGCCGTGGCTGGCAGCGGAATAGGCTGCGCCATGCTCTACCGCAGCCTGATCCACCCGGCGAACTTGCCTCCCGCCTTCTTAGGCATCGCCCAAGCCGTCTCCCTGCTGGCCGGCATGGCCGCCCCGCTCGTCCTGCGGGGGCGGACGGTGCGGCTGGACGTCCGCGCCGCCGCCAGCGCGGACGTGCTGGCCCGCGCCGCCCGCCGCATGGCGGTCCTGGCCTGCCTGCTGCTGGCCGTGGGTTTCCTCACGCGCGAGTCGGGCGCCATGCCGCGGGGCTGGGTGGCGATGTGGCTGCTCACCGCCCTCGCCGCCGAGGCCGGCGCACGGCTGCTGCTGGCCCGCCCGTTCCGGCTCATGGTGCAGCGCGGCGTGCTGGCAGAGCATGTCGCCATCATCGGCGCCGGCCCCGGGACGGAGCAGCTGCTGCGCCACTTGCGCCAGTCCCGCGACTGCGGCGTGCAGGTGATCGGCGTGTTCGACGACGCGGCCGGGGGCGGCGGCCGCCCACTGGCGGACTTGCTCGACATGGGGCGGCAGGGCCAGGTGGACCGGGTGGTGCTGACCATGCCGCACCTGGACGAGGCGAGGCTGCTCGAC
Source organism: uncultured Acetobacteraceae bacterium (assembly GCA_964235495.1). Classification (GTDB taxonomy): domain Bacteria; phylum Pseudomonadota; class Alphaproteobacteria; order Acetobacterales; family Acetobacteraceae; genus LMUY01. The sequence continues at coordinate 31,657 of CAXSAX010000024.1, forward strand.
CTGCTGCTGCGGCTCAAGGCGCTCGACGTCGAGGTGGCGCACTGCCCGGCGACGCTGGGCCTGGCCGGCGCCACGGCCCGGCTCGGCAGCGTCGGCGGCGCACCCGCGATGGTGCTGGCCAGCCGCCCGATCGACCACCGGGGCTTGATGGCGAAGGCGGCAGGGGACCGGCTGGCCGCGGCGGCCGGGCTGCTGCTGCTGCTGCCCCTGCTGCTGGCCATCGCGGCCGCCATCCGGCTGGACAGCCGCGGCCCGGTGTTCTTCCGGCAGCGCCGCCACGGCTGCAACGGGCAAGAGTTCGACATCTGGAAGTTCCGCACGATGTATTGGCGCAACCCAGCCGCGACGGTGGCGCAGACGGCCCGGCGCGACCGCCGAGTGACCCGGATCGGCCGCTTCCTGCGCCGGACCAGCCTGGACGAGCTGCCGCAGCTGCTGAACGTGCTGAACGGCACGATGTCCCTGGTGGGGCCGCGCCCGCACCCCGTCGGCATGCGCACCCAGCAGAAGCTGGGCGAGGAGATCGTGGCGGAGTACCTGCACCGGCAGCGGGTGAAGCCCGGCATCACCGGCTGGGCGCAGGTCAACGGCCACCGCGGCGCCACGGACACGGCGGACCAGGTGCGCCGGCGCATCGCCCATGACCTGTACTACATCGAGAACTGGTCCCTGCTGCTCGACCTCAGGATTCTCCTGGTCACGCCCTACAAACTCCTGTTCGACCGGCAGAACGCGTTCTGAGCCCGTCCCTGACCCGGCGCGGGGCGTTGGCGCTCGGCGGAGCGGCCGCCCTGGCAGCGCCAGCGCCCAGCTTGGCGCAGCTCGCCGCCGCCGCCGGGCTGCGCTTCGGCAGCAGCAGCGACGCAGCCATCGCCACGGCTCCGGCCGCCTACGCCGCGGCGATGGCCGCGCAATGCAGCCTGTTCGCCCCCAACCTCGGCTGGCGCCGCACCGAGGCGGCCGTCGAGCCCGGCTGGGAGGACCCAGATATCGCCTTCGCCCGGCGGCACGGCATGGGGCTGACCGGCGGCCACCTGCTGTGGCACGAGCAGCTGCCGCCCGCCTTCCTGGCCGCCGCCGCCGGGCCGCCGGCGCAGGCGGCGGCGGACAAGCACATCCAGCAGCTGGCCGGGCACTATGCCGGGCAGGTCTGGAGCTGGAACGTCGTCAACGAGGCGATCGACACGCAGGCGGGCGACGCGGACGGCATGCGCCGCTCGCCACTGTCGGAGAAGCTCGGCCCGGGGTACATCGCCGCCGCCTTCCACGCCGCCCGCGCCGCCGACCCGGCCGCCCTGCTGGCCTACAACGACTCGCAGCTGGAGATGGCCACCCCGTTGCACGCCGCCCGGCGCGGCGCCTTGCTGCGCCTGCTGGACCGGCTGGGGCGGCAGGGCGCGCCGATCGGGGCGGTCGGGCTGCAAACCCATCTCCGCCTGGACGGCACGCCGTTCGACCCGGCGGCCTACCGCGCCTTCCTGGCCGACATCGCCGGGCGCGGCCTGCGCATCTTGATCACCGAGATGGACGTGTTCGACATCGGCGTGCCCGGCACCCTGGCGCAGCGGGACGCGGCCGTGGCGAGCCGCTACGGAGACGTGCTGGCGGTGGCGCTGGACCAGCCGGCGATGGCCAGCCTGGTCACCTGGGGGCTGTCGGACCGCTATACCTGGCTGACCCCGGCGACCAACCCCGCCTATCGCCGCCCAGACGGCCAGCCGGCGCGCCCGCTGCCGCTGGACGACGCGTTCCAGCCGAAGCCGGCCTTTGCAGCCATCGCGTCCTGCCTGCGCCAAGCCCCCCGCCGGGCATGAGCCGACTCGGCGTGCTGAGGCTGTCCCTATGCATGTCGCTGGCCGGGCTCGCTGCCTGCGGCCCGATCCTGACCCACGGCACCCCGCTCGCCGCCGTGCTGCAGGGCGAGCAGGCGGAGGATGCCGGCGCCTACCTGCTGCAGTCCGGCGACCAGCTGGAGATCCACCACATCCTGGACCCGGACTACAGCGCCGTGGTGCTGGTGGCGCCGGACGGCGCCATCAACGTGCCCGGCATCAAGCGCCCCGTGGCGGCCCGCGGCCAGAGCGTGGCCGCCTTGCAGGACACGCTGAACCGCCTCTACCGGCAGGACGACACGCTCGCGCGGCCGTTCTTCTCGCTCAACCTGCGCGCGTTCGGCAGCTTGCAGGTGTTCGTGGGCGGCGAGGTGCAGCGCCCCGGCTACCTGGAGCTGACCGGCGGCGACCGCCGGGTGTTCCAGGTCATCATGTCCGGCGGCGGCTTCCTGCCCACGGCGCGGCGCAACGAGGTCATCATCCTGCGCCAGACGCCGGGCGGGCAGCAGATCTTCTCGGTCGATCTCGCCAAGGCAATGAGCGGGCAGGACTTGGCGCAGAACGTCCGCATCCGCCCGCTCGACGTGGTGATCGTGCCGCGGTCGGACGTGGCCTCGCTCGACGTGTGGGTGGACCAGTACATCCGCCAGGCGCTGCCGTTGTCCACGGCCGCCTCGCTGACCTTCACCAACAACCCCGGCTTCATCGGGCGCTGAGGAGAAACGGCATGCACCTGGTTCCCGCCGCGCCGCGCCCCGACCTCGGCCCGCTGCTCGCCAGGATGGCGATGCTGCAGGACGCCCAGGGTTCGACGGTGCTGCACATGACGGCGGCGCGCCACGGCGAGGGCGTCACGACCGTCGCGCGCGAGCTGGCGGCCGCGGCGGCGCGCGCCTCGTGGCGCTCCGTGGCCCTGCTGGACGCGCACGGCGCGGAAGGCGGCCTGCTGGAGGCTTTCGCCCGCAGCGGCGAGGCGGCGCTGCGCCGGGGCCGGGTCGGCGGCATGGCGGTAGGCCTGGGCGGCCTGGGCGGGCTGGGCGCGCCGCGGATGGAGGACGTGCGCGCCCTGTTCGGCCAGCTGCGCGCCCAGTGGACGCTGGTGGTGGTGGACGCGCCGCCGGTGCTGGACGACCGCGAGCGGGCGGTGCTCGCCGCCGCCGCGGACGCGGTGGTGCTGGTGGTGGCGGCGGAGCGCACGGCGTCCGCCGATGCGATGGCCGCGCGCGACGCGCTGCGCCAGATGGGCGCCCCCGTGCTGGGCGCCGTGCTGAACCGGCGCGGGCGACGGCTGCCGGGCTTGGTGGAGCGCATGACGGCATGAGCGCCCTGCTGCGCGAGCCGGCTGACCGGCCGTTCGTCGCCTTGCGCCCCGCACCGGGCGCGCGCGAGATGGCGGCGCTGGCGTTCCGGCAGCGCCGCAAGATGCTGGCCGCGCTGCTGCTGCCGCCCGCGCTGGCCGTGGCCCTGCTGCTGGTGCTGCCGCCGAGCTACCGCGCCCAGAGCGACCTGCTGGTGAAGACCGGCCGCGAGTACCTGGCGCAGTCCGACGGCGATTCCGGGCTGACCGCGCCCAGCTCGACCAAGCAGGAGGGCATCCAGTCGGAGATCGCGCTGCTGACCGGCCGCGCGGTGGTGGATGCCACCATCCGCTCCATCGGGCTGAAGACGCTGTATCCCAAGCTCGTCTCGGACCCGCCCTGGTTCCGCAGCCTGGACGATGCCGCCGTTTACAAGTTCAGCAAGGACCTGACCGCCGAGCCGATCAAGCTGTCCAACGTCATCGCCGTCAGCTTCAACGCATCCAGCCCGGCCTTGGCCAAGCAGGTGCTGGACCGGCTGATCACCACATACATCGACAAGCACGCCCAGGTCTTCTCCGCCGGGCGGACCGACAGCTACGCCGAGGCGATCGCACGCGGCGCGGCGGAGGCGCAGGAGCTGGAACGGCAGCGCACCCGCATCAAGCTGGAGGCCGGCATCTACGACATCGCCGCGCAGCGGACGGCGCTGATCAGCCAGCGCGTGGCCGCGCAGGCGCGGGGGCAGGACGCGGCGGACCAGCAGGCCACGCTCACGACCAAGCTCCAGGCCCTGGCCCGGGCACTGCCCGCCATTCCCGCCACCATGCATTCCAGCAGCACGGACCGCAACGACGAGCAGGTGCACGCCCGGCAGACCCTGCTCGACCTGCGGGCCAGCGAGGCGGCGATGGCGGCGCGCTACGCCCCCGGCAACCCGGACCTGCAGCGCGTGCGCGGGCAGATCGCAGCGGTGTCGCAGAACGCGGCCGGCGCGGACCGGGTGAACACGCAGACCTCGCCCTCCCCGCTGCGGCAGCAGGTCGAGGCGGAGATGGTGATGGACCGCGCCCAGCTCGCCCCGCTCGCCGCGGAAGGCGCGCGCTACGCCGTCCTGGCCGCCGGCCTGGACGGCGAGCTGCACCGGCTGGAGCAGGCTGACCTGGCGCTGCGCACCACCGAGTCCCGCATCGAGGCGCTGAACGACAACCTCAAGCTTGTGCAGACCCGCTACGACCAGGCGCGCACCCAGGAGCAAATGGACCAGGCGCGCCAGGTGAGCGTGGTGCAGGTCGCCCCCGCCATCGTGCCGGACCGCGCGGACAAGCCGAAGAAGCCGTTGTTCCTGGCCGCCGGACTGCTGCTCGGGCTGCTCGGCGCGGGGGGCGTCGGCGTGCTGGCCGTGCTCACCGGCGCCGTGGTGGTGACGGAGCAGGGGGTGGAGCGGCTGCTGGGCCTGCCCGTGCTGGCGACGCTGCCGCTGGTCCCGCGCCGCGCCGCAGGCACAGTGACCCTGCCGCTCGCATGAGGGCGCGCTGGTACTGGCGCCGCCTGCGCCGCATGTCGCTGGCCGAGGTCGCCGCCCGGACGGCGGCGACGGGGCGGCAATGGCGCTGGTCACACCCGGCGCGCCGTCCGGACGGGCTGGCGACGCTGCTGCCGGGACCCCGCGCCGCCGCCGTGGCGCTGCCCCGGGCCGCGGCGCCCGAATGGCGCAGCAGCCCGGCGGCGATGGCCGTGGTGGCGGCCGCCGATCGGCTGATGCGAGGGGAATGGTCCCTGTTCGGCCGCACGGTCGCCGTGGCCGACGAGCCGGACTGGTTCCATGACCCGCTGACCGGCAGGCAGGCCCCGCGCACGGCGTTCTGCTTCCGCGTGCCTCACCGCGACGAGGCGGCGGTGGGCAACGTGAAGTTCGTGTGGGAGCTGTCCCGCCACCAGGCCACCACCCTGCTGGCCTGCGCTTGGTGGCTCACCGGCCGCGACGCCTACGCCGAGCGGGCGGCGCTGCACCTGCGCAGCTGGTGGCGGGACAACCCGTTCCTGCAAGGCGTGCACTGGGTCAGCGGCATCGAGGTGGGGCTGCGCCTGCTATCCTGGACCTGGATGCGCGCCCTGCTGTCCGACTGGCCCGGCTGCGCTGCCTTGTTCGACGCCAACGACGCATTCGCCCGCCAGCTGCACCATCATTGCCGCTACGTGCAGGCGTTCCGCAGCACCGGGTCCTCGGCCAACAACCACCTGATCGCCGAGTTGGCCGGGCTGGCGACGGCCGCCGCGGCCTTCCCATGGTTCCGCGAGTCGGCCAGGTGGGCCCGCGACGCCGGACGCCGCCTGGTCAGGCAGGCGGAGGCGCAGACCGGCGCGGACGGCTGGAACCGGGAGCAGGCGAGCGCCTACCACCTGTTCGTGGCGGAGATGCTGACCGCCGCCGCCCTCGCCGCGCGCATGGCCGGGTGCGGGCTGCCGCTGGAAGGCGTGCTGCGCCGCATGGCGGACGCGCTCGCCGCCAGCCTGGACGCCACCGGCCGGCCGCCCCGCTTCGGCGACGGCGACGACGGCCGCGGCGTGCTGCTGGACGCGCCGGGCCAGGACTCGGAGCGGGACATGGCCGCGGCGCTGCTGGATGCCGCCGCCGTGCTGGCCGGCCCCGCCCCCTGGTGGCCGGCCCGCAGCGATAGCGTGCTGGGCGCCGTGGCCGCCGCGCTCTGCGACCCGGCGCCGGCGCGGGACGTGCCCCGGCCCGCGCTGTTCCCGGAGTGCGGCATGGCGATCCTGCGCAGCGGCCTGGGGGCGGGCGAAATATGGGCGCGCTGCGACTCCGGGCCGCACGGCTTCGGCGCCCTGGCCGCCCACGGCCACGCGGACGCGCTGTCCGTCGAGCTGCGCCACGGCGGGGTCGATGTGCTCGCCGACCCCGGCACCTACTGCTACCACGGCGAGCCGGCGTGGCGCGCCCTGTTCCGCGGCACGGCGGGCCACAACACGCTGACGCTGGCGGGCCGCGACCAGGCGGTGCCGGGCGGGCCGTTCCTGTGGCTGACGCAGCCCCGCTCCGAGCTGGCGGGCGCGGACGGCCAGGCTTGGCAGGCCAGCCATGACGGCTACAGGGGCGCGCGCCATCACCGCCGGGTCACGCTGACGGGGCGGGCGCTGGCCATTCATGACTGGATCGACGCGGCGGTGGCCCGCCCGGTGATGCTCGCCTTCCATCTCGGGCCGGCCGTCACCGTGTCGTTGCAGGGCCGCCGCGCCGTGCTGGCGTGGCCCGGCGGGTCCGCGGCCGCCGGCCTGCCCGGCGCCTTGCGCTGGCAAGTGCACCGGGGCGAGACCGAGCCGCCGTTCGGCTGGCATTCCGCCGGCTTCGCCCAGCGCGAGCCCGCCTGCGTGCTGGCCGGGCGGGGCACGCTGACGCCCGGGACGGTGCTGGAAAGCCGCTTCACCTTCGCGCCGGCCTGACCCGGTGAGGCCGCGCCGCGTGCTGATCGTGGTGGAGAACCTGCCCGTCCCGTTCGACCGCCGGGTCTGGCTGGAGGCGACCACCCTGGCCCGGCACGGCGACGTGGTCAGCGTGATCTGCCCCAAGGGCAAGGGCTTCACCAAGGCGCACGAAGTGCTGGAGGACGTGGCCATCCACCGTTATCCCGTGCCGCTCAACCCGTCCGGCCCGTTCGGCTTCGCGGCGGAGTTCGCGTGGTGCTTCGCACTCACCGCGCTGCTCAGCGTGCGCGTGGCCTGCGGCCGCGGCTTCGACGTGCTGCACGCCTGCAACCCGCCGGACACGTTCTGGCTGCTGGGGCGCTTCTGGCAGCTGCTCGGCCGCCGCTTCATCTTCGACCACCACGACCTTTGCCCCGAGATGTTCGCAGCCAAGTTCGGCCGCCAGGCGGGCCTGCTGCACCGGGCGCTGCTGTGGCTGGAGCGGCGCAGCCTGCGCGCGGCCGACGTCGTGATCGCCACCAACCAAAGCCACAAGCGGGTGGCGGTGGAGCGTGGCGGCCGGGCGCCGGGGGACGTGTTCGTGGTCCGCTCCGGCCCGGATGTCGGGCGCTTCACGCACTACGCGCCGGACCCGGCCTACCGTGCCGGCAAGCCGCACCTGCTGGCCTACCTCGGCGAGATCTGCCAGCAGGACGGGGTGGAGGTTATGGTCCGCGCCGTCCGCCTGCTGGCCGGGGAGCGCGACGACTTCCACGTGCTGTTCCTCGGCGGCGGCCCGCACCAGCCGGCGGTGAAGGCCTACGCGGAGCAGCAGGGCCTGGCCGGCGTGGCCCGCTTCACCGGACGGGTGAGCGACGAGGAGCTGTGCCGCATCCTGTCCTCGGCCACGCTGGGCATCGACCCCGACCCCAAGACGCCGTGGTCGGACCAGAGCACCATGAACAAGGTAATCGAGTACATGTTCTTCGGCCTGCCGGTGGTGGCGTTCGACCTGCACGAGACCCGCGTGTCCGCAGGCAGGGCCGCGGCCTACGCGGACCCTGATTCGGAGCGCGCCCTGGCGGACTGCATCGCAGCCCTGCTGGACGATCCGGAGCAGCGCGCGGCCATGGCGCGGACCGGCCGCGAGCGCGTGCGGGCGCAGCTCGCGTGGGAGCATTCCGTTCCGTCCTTGCTGGCGGCCTACGACCACGCGGGCAGGCCCGCCGCCAAGCCCGCCGGGGCGCGGCAGCCCTGACGCCGCCCCATGCATGGACGCCATGGCCGCATGGCGCCTGTGCATGGCGCCCGCCATGAACTTGCAGCGCGCTGCAGGCTTGTCGCCGCGGGGCTTCGGGTGGACCGGAGCTTTTGCCGAACTGGAACCTGACCATGACGATCTCACGCCGCGACATGCTGTCCGTCGGAGCCGCGGCTGGCGTCGCCGGCTTTTCGGCCCGGGCGGCGGCGCAGGGTTTCGGCAACCCCGACATGCCGCCGCAGGGCGCCGTCAACGCGCAGAAGGACCCGCGCGGGGTCGTGGACCCAGGCCCGCAGAGCACAGCCATCTCCGGCCAGTTCCCGGGGGCGTTCAGCCCGCCCGCGACGGACATCGGCGACCTGCCGCAGTTCTGGGCGTCGTTCAACAACGCGCCGCGCCGGATACAGGATGGCGGCTGGGCGCCGCAGGTCACGAAGGCCGACTTCAACGTGTCCGAGTCGATCTCGGGCGTGAACATGCGCCTCGACGCGGGCGGGGTGCGCGAGCTGCATTGGCACCTCGCGGCGGAGTGGGCGATCATGACCTATGGCGCCTGCCGCGTCACCGTCCTGGACCCGTCCGGGCGGGCGTTCGTGGCGGACGTCAGGGAAGGCGACCTGTGGTTCTTCCCCTCGGGCTACGCGCACTCCCTGCAAGGGCTGGGGCCGGACGGGTGCGAGTTCATCCTCTGCTTCGATGACGGCGAGGCCACCGAGTTCAACACGCTGCTCCTCACCAGCTGGATGGCCCACACGCCGCCGGACGTGCTGGCCCTGAACTTCGGCCTGCCGGTGGAAGCCTTCGCCAACATCCCGCTGCACGACCTTTGGATTTTCCAAAGCAGCGTCCCCGGCCCGCTCGCCGCGGACAAGGCCGCGGTGGCGTCGCCGGCCGGAGAGGTGCCCAACCCGTTCGTCTACTCGCTGGCCAGCGGCCCCAAGGCGAAGCAAAGCAAGGGCGGCTTCGTGCAGATCGCCGACAGCGGCACCTTCAAGGCGGCCTCCACCGTGGCGGCGGCGCTCGTGACGGTGCATCCAGGCGGGATGCGCGAGATGCACTGGCACCCGAACGCGGACGAGTGGCAATACTACATCAAGGGCACCGGCCAGATGACGGTGTTCAACTCCGGGCCGAAGGCGGTCACCAGCAACTTCAATCCGGGCGACATCGGCTACATCAACCGCAGCAACGGGCACTACATCAAGAACACCGGCGACACGGATCTCGTCTTCGTGGAGGTGTTCGCCTCCAGCTCCTACCAGGAGATCTCCCTGTCCAACTGGCTGGCGCTTACCCCGCCCGCCATGGTCGCGGCACACCTGAACATCCCGGCGGCCCAGATCGCCGAGTTCCCGAAGGTCGCTCCCACCGTGGTCCCGGCCTAACCGCTCCCGGCCAGCAGCGGACGGCCCGGCAAGGGTGGCCCGAGCCGCCGGTAAGCCCTGGCCAATCCGGGCAGGGCGGCTTGAGCGGTGTAGCGGTCGCACACCGTTCGCCAGGCCGCCTCGCCGAAGGCCGCCCGCAGCTCCGCCGACTCCGCCAAGCGGGCGACCGCAGCAGCCAGGGCGGCAGCGTCCCCGGCCGGGACAACCAGCACGCCGCCGCCCTCGGCCATCTCCGGCACCGCGCCCACCGGCGTGGCGACGCACGCCATGCCGGCGGCCATCGCCTCCACCAGGGAGTTGGGGAAGCCTTCGCCATGCGAGGGCAGCAGGAACACGTCGCAGCGCCGCATGGCTTGCAGCACGTCGGCATGCGCCGCAGGCCCCTGCATGGACACGCCGGGCAGGTCGAGCGCCGCGATCCTGGCCGCCAGCCCCGGCGACACGGCGACCAGGTGGAAGCGGACCCGGCAGCCTTGCGCGCACAACGCCAGCATGGCCGCGATCACCTGCTCCACGCCCTTCCGCTCGGCTTCCTGCCCGGCGATGAACAGGCAGGTGGGCGCCTCCGCCGGGTCCCGCGCGGACGGGGGCGGCAAGCTGGCGGACCAGTTGGGCAGCCGCACGATCTCTCCCGTGCACCCGGCGGCGCGGATCACGTCCTGGGCGAAGGCCGATTGCGCGAGCACCACGGCCGGCAGGCGCAGCACCGCCGCGATCAGCCGCCGCTCCAGCCGCGACGCGCCGCCATGAAACACGTCGAACGCGCCGCCGATGCGCAGCAGCACCGGCCGCCGCAGCAGCCGCGCCAGCAGGGCGTATAGCCCCGCCTCCCAGAACACCTGGTAGTCCGACGCCTGGACCTGCACCAAGTCCGCCCGCAGCGCCGCGGCCGGGAAGCTGGCCAGGTGCCATAGCGTGACGAGCGCGCCGACAACCATCCGGCGCGGGCCGCCGCGCAGCATGGCCCGGTAGCCCCAGTTCCGCGTCACGTCCCGCTTCGGCGGGCGGGAGGTGGTGAACGGCACGAACTCCACCTGCTCCGCCAGCGGCGAGGCCAGCAGGTTGAGCATGAACGTCGTCACCCCGCCCCGGGTGGGCGGCATCGGGCCGACGAGCAGGACGCGCGGGCGTGAAACGGGGGGGCGTGAAACGGGGGCGCGCATCTCAGGCCCGGCGGGCGGCAATGATGACCATGTTGCTGGCCAGCCGCGCCGGCAGCACCCGCCCTAGGGCGCGGTTGACCCGGTCCGCCCGGGCGAAATAGGCGTGGTCGAGCACGGCAAAGCCGGCCCGCTGGAGGTCACGCCCCAGCCGCTCCGGCGTGCTGAACTGCTTGAGCAGGCCGAAATACGCCGGCCGCCCCGTCGCCCAGTGCACGGCGCGGACCAGGCGGCGGCTGAGCGATTGCTGGTTAGACACGGAGAACACCAGCACCCCGCCGGGCCGCAGCAGGGCGTGGATGCAGGCCAGCGCCGCCGGCAGTGAGGGCAGGTAATCGAGCGCGCTGGAGGAGATGACGGCGTCGGCCGGGCGCCACGCCGCCGGGTCGGCCAGCGGCAGGCGGTGCTCAGCGAAGCTGACGCCGCGCAGCCCGGCCGCCGCCTGCCGCGCGATGGCCAGCATGCCGGCAGCCCCGTCCACCCCCACCGTCTCGATGCCGCGCCGCGCCAGGTCGCAGGCCAGGATGCCGCTACCGCATCCGAGGTCGTAGGCGAAGCCGACGCCGTCCAGATGGCGGTCGAAGAACTGCCGCCAGACCTGCACCCGCTCCAGCCGGTTGGCGTCGCCGGCGTAGCTGGCGTGGAACGCGCCGGCGGCGGCGGAATAGAACGCGACGGCGTCAGTGGGCATGGCCGGCGACCCCCGGTTATCATACGATCGCGTTCACCTAACGGATCAGGCAGGCAGGCGCAATGCGAGGGTCAGACGCCGTGATACTCCCGGAACCAGGCGACGAAGCGGGGAATGCCAACCTCCAGCGGCGTGCGGGGCGCATAGCCGGCCAGGGCGGCGATGCGATCGATGCAGGCCCAGGTCTCCACCACGTCCGCGGCGGGGCGGGGCACGACCTCGATGACGGCGCGCCGCCCCAGCTCGGCCTCCAGCAGCTCCACCAGCCGGGTGACGCTCTCGCTGCGGTTGTTGCCGATGTTGAGGATGCGCGGCGGGCCGGGCGGGGGCGGCTGGTCCAGCACGCCCAGCACGCCGTCCACGATGTCATCGATGTAGGTGAAGTCCCGCCGCAGCACGCCGCCCTCGTAGAGCGTGATCGGCCGCCCGGCGACGATGGCCTGGGCGAACCCGTAATAGGCCATGTCCGGCCGGCCCCATGGGCCATACACCGTGAAGAAGCGCAGGCCCGTCTGCGGCAGCGCGTACAGGTGGGTGTAGGCGTGGCTCATCAGCTCATCGGCGCGCTTGGTGGCGGCGTACAGCGAGGTGGGGCGGTCCACCTCGCCGTCCTCCCGCAAGGGGAACTCCTGCCCCAGGCCGTACACGCTGGAGGAGCTGGCATAGACCAGGTGGCGCAGGCCCGGCAGCCGCCGCGCCAGCTCCAGCACGCCCAGGTGGCCCATGACGTTGGAGTGCACGTAGGCATAGGGGTTGACCATGGAATACCGCACGCCTGCCTGGGCGGCGAGGTGGACGATGTGGGTGATGCCCGGCGCGGCGCCGGCCACCGCCTCCAGGGCGTGCCGGTCGGCCAGGTCGATGCGGTGCAGGGTGAAGCCGGGGCGGGCGAGCCGGGCGAGCCGGGCCTCCTTCAGGCCGGTGTCGTAGTAGTCGTTCACCACGTCGATGCCGATGACGGCGGCGCCCGCGTCCAGCAGCCGCCCGGCCACGTGATAGCCAACGAAACCCGCGACGCCGGTCACCAGAACGATCACGCTGCCCCCACCCGCCTGCCGCGCCCGCTTGCAACGCTGCCCCTGGGAAAGCAAGGCCTGCGGCTGGCCGTGCTGCTGACGCTCGCATCGCCGGGCAAGGCGGCGGTGCTGGATGACTACCTGGCCCATGGTTACCAGATCGTTGCGGCAACGGTGCTGCCGGGCAGCTTCAGCGGCTGCGTGCGCCGCAACCGGCTGGTGCTGGCGGACGGCTCGGTGTTCTCCTGCGCCGCCACGTCCAGCCAGGTCGCGTTTGGCCCGCGCGTGGTCATCCTGCGGCTGGGGGCGGACGCGCCCAGCGTGGCGCTGATCGGCTCCCAGCCGTACCCCGGCGAGCTGCTGCGCCTGCGAGGGCACGACGACCCGGTGCCGCTGCGGATGGGCACCGGCGTGCTGGCGGACGCGCCGGCCCCCCCGGCCGGGCTGAAGCCCCTCCCACCCGTCCGCGCGGTGCTGGGCATCGACGCGATGGTGCAGCAATCAGGCTTGCCGCTGTCCCAGCAGCAGGACCGCCCCTTGCCGGTGCAGGCGAAGCCCGGCGGCAGGGGATGGCGCTTAGCGCCGAATTAACGGTCATGCGCACGCAATAGCGTTCTCTTGCGGCGGTCGCACCGTTAGGCTGGGTCTGCCCAAGGTCAGGTGCAGCCAGTGCGGGACGAGGCCGGGACGCGAAGCTTTAGCCTATGGGTGGACGTGTTCCGCTGGCTCGCCGCCGCCTCCGTGCTGGTCACCCATGCCGGCATCCGCATGCTGGTCCCGCTGGGCGACATGCCGAAGCCGGGCCTGGCGCACGCCGCGTACGCGTTCGCCGCCGGGTTCGACCACCAGGCGGTGATGGCGTTCTTCGTCATCAGCGGGCTGCTGGTGGGCGGCTCGGTGCTGCGCGAGATTTCCGCCACCGGCCGGTTCGCATTGCGTCCCTACCTTGCCCGCCGCCTGATGCGGCTGTGCATCGTGCTGTGGCCGGCGCTGGCGCTCGCCGCGGCCTGCACGGCGCTGGCGCTGCGCTGGGGGGCGGCGGAGCGGGGCATCCTGCCGCCGGACATCGCCGGGTCGATGACGCTGGCGGCGCTGGCGTGCAACATGGCGTTCCTGCAAACGGCGGCCTGCCCGCAATGGGCCGGCAACGGCGCGCTGTGGTCGCTGTTCAACGAGTTCTGGTACTACCTGCTGTTCCCGCCCCTGGCGCTCGCGCTGCTGGCGGACATGCCGGCCGCCGCGCGCATCGCCCTGGCCGGCGGCGCGGCGGCGGCCCTGGCCGGGCTGACCGCGGCGCAGTTCACCGGCGCGCCGGTCGGCCCCTACATGCTGGTCTGGCTGGTCGGCGTCGCCGTGGCCGCGGCGGACCGGCCGCTGGTCCGCCGCCCGGCGGCGGCGGCGGCGCTGCTGGGGGCGGCGCTGCTGGCCGTGCGCCTGGGCGTGCGGCGCAGCTTCGCCGGGGCGCACCCGGCGCTATCGGCGGAGCTGGACCTGGCGCTGGCCGCGCTGTTCGGCGTCCTGCTGCTCAGCCTCAAATGCCGCCCGGGCCTGCGCCCGCCGCCCTGGCCGCGGCTGCACCGCGTGATGGCGGGGTGCTCGTTCTCGCTCTACTGCACGCACATCCCCGTCCTGGTGCTCTACATCACCGTCCTGGCGGCGCTGAGCGGGACCGGCTGGCGGATGCAGGAGGCGGGGCTGGGGCCGTGGGCGGCCATCGGCGGCGGGCTGGCCCTCTGCCTCGCGGCCGGCTGGGGGTTCGCCCAGCTGACGGAGCACCACACGGACGCGGCCCGGCGCTGGCTAGCCGCCCCGCGGCCGACCGCGGAGACGGCAGGCTGATCCCGCGCGCCAGCCGGCTCGAACGCGCCTACGCCTATCTGGGCATCGTGTACTACGAGCAGGGCGTCATCCAGGCGCTGCGGGCCGCGCGCGGGGCGGAGGCGCTGCGGCCGGGCGGCTCGGACATCGTCAGCACCGCCAGCCAATTGGCGATCGTGGCGGTGCTGGCCGGCATCCTGCTGGTGCGCCGGCGGGACTACGCGCCCGTGCTGCGGCACATGCTGCCCTACGCCGGCATCGTGCTGCTCTGCTTCGCCTCCGCGGCCTGGTCCGACAATCCGGGCCCCACCCTGCGGCGCTCGGTCTCCCTGGCCAGCTGCGTCGCGTTCGGGCTCTACCTGCGCCAGACCTTCGGGCTGGGTGGCGCGATCGACCGGGCCGGGCGCGCCGCCGTGGCGCTGGGCGTGCTGTCCATCCTGGTGTTCGTGGCCGCCCCGCGCATCGGGCGCGAGACGGCGCTCGGCTACGAGAACGCCATGCGCGGCGTGTTCAGCCAGAAGAACCCGATGGCCGAGTGCATGCTGCTGGGCGTGACCTGCGTCTGCTACCGCGCCCTGGCGGACGGGCTGCGTCCCTCCCGCGTCGCCGCCCTGCTGCTGCTGCTGCTGTGCATCGCGCTCGGGCGGTCGGTCACGTCGCTGGCCATCGCGCTGCTGGTGGTCGGCGCGGCGCTGGCCATGGCGTCCGGCGGGAGGGGGCGGCTGCTGCTCGGCCTCGCCGCCGGGTGGGCCGCCCTCGCCGCAGCCACCATGCTGGCCCTGGCCCCCAAGGCGGTGTGGAGCTTGCTGGGGCGGGACGCCTCGCTCACCGGCCGCGCGCCGCTGTGGCGGCAGGTGCTGCGCGCGGTGGCGGAGCGGCCGCTGCTGGGCCACGGCTACGCCGGGTTCTGGAGCGACGACTCGCCGCAGGTGCAGTACCTCTGGCTGCTCGCCGGCTGGCGCGCGCCGGATTCGCACAACGGCTACCTGGACACCGCCTTGCAGCTCGGCGCCGCCGGCCTCGGCGGCTACCTGTTCCTGTGGGGCCGCGTGCTCTCGCGGGCGGTGCAGGCCGCCCGCGCCGGCGGGTTGCGGGAAAGCCGCTGGGTGCTGCTGTTCATGCTGGTCAACATCGTGCTGAACCTGGACGAAGGCCCGATGCCGTTCGCCGACGGGTTCACCCTCATGATGCCGGGCGCGCTCGCCGCCCTGGGCGCGTGGCACGAGCAGCGGCAGCTCCAGGCCCAATGGGCGCTGGCATGAGCCTCGTCACCGTCGTCATCCCTACTGTCCGGCGGCCGCACCTCGTCACCCGCGCCCTGCGCAGCGTGCTGGCGCAGACCCACGCGGCCCTGGAAGCCGTGGTCGTGATCGACGGCCCGGACCCGGCGACCGCGGACGCTCTCGCCGGTTGGCCGGACGGCCGGGTGCGCGTGCTGCAGCTGGCCGAGCCGTGCGGCGCCGGGGCGGCGCGCAACCGGGGCGCGGCCGGCGCGGCGGGACGCTGGATCGCGTTCCTGGACGATGACGACGAGTGGCTGCCGGAGAAGCTGGAACGCCAGCTGGCCGCCGCCGGGCCGCGCGACGTGGTGGTGTCCTGCCGCTCCCGCGTGCACACCCCGGGCGGCGTCGAGCTGTGGCCGCGCCGCCTGTACGACGGCCGGATGCCGGTGGACGAGTACCTGTTCGACCGCCGCACGCCGTTCCGCGGCCAGACGCATGTCGGCACCTCCAGCGTCCTGCTGCCCACCGCCCTGTTCGCCCGCACCGGCTTCAGCACGGACCGGCAGCAGGAGGACACGACGCTGCTGCTGCGCGCCACCAAGCAGGCCGGCGCGGCGCTGCTGATGCTGCCGGACGCCCTGGTGGTGCTGCACAAGGACCAGCCCGACACGCTCGGCAGCCGGTTCGACTGGCGGGAGATGCTGGCCTGGCTCGACGGCATGGGCGGCCTGGTCACCCGACGCGCCTATAGCGGCTTCTGCCTGATCTATCTCGGCTCCCAGGCGGCGGGGCGCGGCGACGTCGCGGCCGCCCCCTTGCTGCTGCGCCGCGCCTTCAGCCGCGGCGCGCCCCGGGCGATGCACGTGCTACCGTTCCTGGCCTTCTGGCTGGTGCCGCCGCGGCTGCGGCAGCGGCTGCGCGCCGCGCTGACGCCCACGGCCTCCCGCCCCGGCGCCCTCACGCCGCAAGCCCGGCCATGACAACGCGGCGCGGCCGCACCGGGCCGCGGCCGAGGCGGCGGCCGTGCTGATCCGCCACAGCGCGGTCTATGTGGCGGGCAAGCTCGTCCCCGGCCTCATGGGCCTGGCGACGACCGCCCTGCTCACCCGCCTGCTGGACCCGGCGGCCTATGGGCGCTACGGCCTGGCGCTGGTGGTGGCCGCCTTCGGCTCCACCCTCGCCTTCGACTGGCTCGGGCTGGCGTTGCTGCGCGTCGGCTCCTCGGCGCGGGCCGGCCCGGAGGTGGCCGGCACCGCGGTGGCGCTGTTCGCGGCGCTGGCAGGGCTGACGGCGGCGGCGGCGGCGGCGGCGTGGGCCGCCGGGCTCGCCGGCCCTGCTGCGGGAGCGGGCGTGCTGCTGATGTGGGGCACGTCCTGGTTCGAGCTTGCCTCCCGGCTGCAGGTGGCGCGGCAACGCCCCGGCCGCTTCCTGCTGATGAACGCCGGCCGCGCCGCCGCCGTCCTACTCGGCGCGGGCGCCGTCGCCTGGGCCACGCGCGACCCGGCCTGGACCGCCTGTGCCACCGCGGCCGGCGCCGTGCTGGGTGCGGCGCTAGGCGGCGGCAAGGTCACGCTACGGCTCGACCCAACAGCGGCTCGGCAGCTGCTGGGCTTCGGCCTGCCGCTCGCCGCCAGCCTGGCGCTGGCCGCCGTCGCCGGCAGCGGCATCCGCGCGCTGCTGGAGGCGCTGGACTCGGCGGAGGCGCTCGGGCTGTACACCGCCGCCTTCCTGCTGGTGCAGAATACGCTGGCCGTGGTGGCGGCCGGCATCGCCTCCGCCGGATACCCCCTGGCGGTCCGCCTGCTCGAAGCCGGCGACGACGCGGGCGCGCGCCGGCAGGCCTCGGCCAACCTGGCGCTGCTGCTGGCCGTGCTGGCGCCCATGGCGGCGGGCATGGCGCTGACCGCCCCGGCCATCGCTGCCGCCCTGGTCGGCCCGCGCTACGCCCCCGCCGTCGCGGCGCTGACCCCCTGGCTGGCGGGCGCCGGGTTCTTCGCCGGGGTGCGCGCGCACGCGCTGGACCACGCCTTCCAGCTCGGCCGGCGGCAGGGGCTGCAGGTGGGCGTCACCGCCGTGGCGGCGGCGGTCGCCATGCTGCTGACGCTGGGGCTGGTGCCGCGCTGGGGGCCGCTCGGCGCGGCGGTGGCGGCGTTCGCGGCGGCGCTGGTGTCCTGCGTGCATGCCGCCGCGGCAGGGCGGTCGGCCTGGGCCATCCCCGTCCCGGTCGGCCCCGCCCTGCGCGTGGCGGCGGCGTGCGCGGCGATGGCGGCCTGCGTGCGGCTGGCGCCGGGCGGCTTGCCCGCCCAGGTGGCGGCCGGCGCGCTGGGCTACGGCCTCGCTGCGGTGGCGCTGAACATCCTGGGCCTCCGGGACCGGCTCACGTCCGCGCGCTCACCACCACGAAGCGCGCCGTCAGCAGCACGGCGGCCGTGGTCAGCCCGGCGATCAGCCCCGTCCACATCCCCACGGCCTGCCACCCCGCCGTGAACGCCAGCAGCAGCGCCGCCGTCATGCCGACCACCCAATAGGCCATCGCGGTGATCGCCACCGGCGCCAGCACGTCCTTCACGCCCCGCAGCGCGCCGGAGGCGACCACCTGCACGCCGTCCGACAGCTGGAACACCCCGGCCAGCCGCAGCAGCGGCACCGCGGCGGCGGCCACGGCGGCGTCGCCGGTGAACAGGCCCACGATGGCGCCCGGCGCCGTCACGAACAGGGCGCAGGTCACGCACTCGAACGCCACGGCCAGGCCGAGGCCGGTCAGCCCGGCGCGGCGCACGGCCGCGCGGTCCCGCCGCCCCGCCGCTTGGCCCACCCGGACCGTGACGGCGGTGGACAGCCCCAGCGGCACCATGAACGAGAGCGCCGCCGCGGCCAACGCGACCTGGTGCCCGGCGGACGGTATGACGCCGAAATGCGCGATGGCCAACGCGCTGACGCTGAACAGGCTGGCCTCCAGCAGGATGGACGCCGCGATCGGCAGCCCGAGCCGCAGCAAGCTGCTCATGGTGCGCCATTCGGGCCGGACTGGACCGCTCCCCTGGCTGGGATAGCGGCCGGACCAGCGCAGCCAGGCCGCCATGCCGGCCAGCTGCCCCCACAGCATGACCGACGTGGCCAAGCCGAACCCGGCGGCGCCCAGCCCGGGCAGCCCCAAGCGGCCATAGGCGAGCGCCCAGCCCAGCGGCACGACCGCCGCCAGCCCGCACAGCTCCACCACCAGTCCAGCCCGCGGCATGGCCAAGCCGTCGCTGAGGCCACGGCAGGCGAGGAACAGCGTGAAGGCGGGCACGCCCAGCGATATCGCCCACAGGAAATTGGCCGCGCCCGCCGCCAAGGCCGGGTCCAGCACCGAGGAGCGGAGCAGCGCCGGGCCGCCGAGGCCGGCGGCGGCGGCCAGCAGGACGCCGTTCATCACCGCTAGCAGCAACGCCTGGCGGAACAGCGCACCGGCTTCGTCCCGGCGGCCTGCCCCGTCCAGCTGCGCCACCAGGGGCGGCAAGGCGTTGGCGAGGCCGATCGCGGCCACGAAGCCGAACACCCACACGGCCTCCCCCACGGACACGGCGCTCAGCACGGTGGCATCCAGGTGCCCGGCAAGCACGATCTGCGCCGTGTTTTGGCTCATGGCGGCAACGTTCGCGCCGATCGACGGCAGCGCCAGCACCGCCGTCGCCTTTGCCTCGGCCGCCCAGCCGGGCGCCGGCGCGCCCAGGCGCAGCCCATCCATCGCAACCCCGTCCGCGTCGTGAGGCCGCGGGAGTTAGGCCGCTATGCTGCTTGGGACAACCCAGCCAGCCAGCGCCGCCGCAGCGGCCGCAGCGCCGCCAGGGCCAGCACCGCCGTCAGCAGGTCAGCCCCGATGGCGAGGCCGAACACCGGTCCCCAGCTGCCGGTTTGCCCGTGCAGGAGCGAAGCCATAGGGCCGCCGAAGAAGGAGCCCACGCCCTGCGCGATGTAGAGGCAGCCGTAGTTGGTGGTGGCGAAACGGGTGCCGAACGTGTCCGTGAGGGTGGAGGGGAACAGCGAGAAGATCTCGCCCCAGCCAAAGAACACCAGGCCGGACAGCAGCACGAAGGCCAGCGGGTCGTGCAGCGTCAGCATCCAGCCGGCCATCGCCAGGCCCTCCAGCCCGAAGGCCAGGGCCATGGTGTTCTCCCGGCCGATCCGGTCGGACAGCCAGCCGAAGAACGGCCGGGTCAGCCCATTGGTGAAGCGGTCCAGCGTCAGCGCCAGCGGCACCGCCGCCACGCCGAGCACCAGCGTGCCGCTCACGCCGTAGTCGCCGGCCAAGGTGGCGATCTGCGAGACGACCATGAGGCCGGAGGTGGACATCAGCGCCATCATGGCGAACATCAGCCAGAACAGCGGCGTGCGCAGCATGGCGGCAGTGGACGTGTCCCGCACGGAGCCGGCGTGTTGCACGGCGGCGGCCGGCGGAGTGCGCAGCCCGAGTGCCGCCAGCGCGCCCACCGCGCCGAAGCCCAGCCCGAACACCAGCAGCGTATGGCGGAAGCCGCTGGCGGCGATGCTGGCCGAGATCGGGAACGTCGTCACGAGGGCGCCCATGCCGTAGCCCGCCGCCACCAGCCCGGCGGCGAAGCCGCGCCGGTCCGGGAACCAGCGCACCATCAGCCCCACCACGCCGACATAGACGATGCCCGTCCCCAGCCCTCCCAGCACGCCGTAGGCCAGGTACAGCCCGGCGAGCGTCGTGGCGCCGGAGGCCGCCACCCAGCTCAGCCCCGTCAGCACCACGCCGGTGGCGATCAGCAGCCGCGGCCCGAACCGGTCGATCAGGTAGCCCTGGGCGGGCGAGAACAAGGTTTGCAGCACGACGAGCAGGGTGAACGTGACCTGGATGGCCGCCGGGGCTGCGCCCAGCTCCGCGCTCCAGGGCTTGGTGAACAGCGTCCACACGTACTGCGGCGACGAGATGGCCATCATGCAGACCAGGCCGAGCAGCAGCTGCACCCAGCGGGCATGCGCCGGCATCGCGGCCTGTTCGTCGCGGCTCATGATCGCGTCCATCGCTGGGTCCCTTGCTGCTGGCCTGTGGGATGCAAGCCACAGGCCAGGCGCGGCGGCTGCCTCAGCCGCTGGTGCGAGGCGTCAAAGGGTGCGGCCCCCCACGGCAACCGCCGCGAGCAGGGCGGCCAGGATCAGGAAGGCGGCCGGCAGGCTGGTCAGGTGGGCGACGAAACCGATGGCCGCCGGGCCCGCCAGGACGCCGGCATAGCCGATGGTGGTGATCGCCGGCACCGCGACCGCCTCCGGCATGGCGCGCTGCCGCCCGACGGCGCTGAACAGGACGGGGACGATGTTGGCGCAGCCCGCGCCGACCAGGGCGTAGCCCAGCAGCGCCACCGGCCAGGACGGCGCCGCGACCGTGGCGACGAAGCCGAGCGCCGCGCACAGGCCGCCGACCAGCACCACCCGGCGCGGCCCCAACCGGTCCACGATGCGGTCGCCGGCGAGCCGGCCCGCCGTCATGGCCGCGGCGAACACGGCGTAGCCTAGCCCGGCGTAGGACGGCGTCATGTGCCGGACCGAGATCAGGAACACCGCGCTCCAGTCGAGCACGGCCCCTTCCGCCAGGAACAGCACGAAGCACAGCAGGCCGATGAACAGCACGATGCCGTGCGGCAGCGCGAAGGCCGGCCCCTCCCTGCCAGCGCCGTAAGGCAGCAGGCGCCGGGCCGAGGCGGCCAGCAGCGCCACGATGCCGAGCGACACGCAGCAGGCCGCCGCCAGGGGGGAGACGCCGGCACTCAGCAAAGCCGCCATGCCGCCGGCGCCGGCGATGCCGCCGATGCTGAACAGCGCATGGAAGCCCGACATCATCGAGCGCCTGCCGGCCCGCTCCACGATGATGGCCTGGATGTTCATCGTGACATCGACCGCGCCGATCCCTGCGCCGAACGCCATCAGCGCCGCCACCAGCGAGGGAACCGTCGAGAACGCCGCCAGGCCCGGCAGCACCGCGGCCGCCAGCAAGACGGCCACGGTCATGACCCGGCGGCAGCCGAACCTGGCCGCCATCGCGCCGGACAGCGGCATGGTGAGGATCGAGCCGATGCCCAGGCACAGCAGCAGCAGGCCAAGCCCGCCGTCGCTGATCGCCGCGCGGGCCTGGGCGAACGGCACCAGGGCGGCCCACGCGGAGTAGCCGAAGCCCGTGATGAAGAACATGGTCCGCGTGGCGCGCTGCTCGGCAGCGCCGGGGACGTGCCGCGGCGCGGCTTCGGGCAACTCCACGACGCTATCCGCCCAGCGGCCTGTCGAGCGTCATCCACTGCCCGTCCGCCCCGCCCGGGCGGAACCCGAACCGCGCGTAGAGGCCCTGGCCGTCCGCCGTCGTCAGCGTCCAGCTGCCCACAGTGGCCAATTGGGGATGCCCCAGCACCGTGGCGACCAGCGCCTGGCCCAGCCCGATGCCGCGGCTGGCCGGCCGGATGAACACGTCGCCGAGATGGGCGCGAAGGGTGTAGTCGGTCAGGACGCGGGCGAAGCCGGCCTGGATGCGATCCGGGGCATAGACGCCGAAGCACAGGCAGTTGGCCCAGCTGCGCTCCGTCAGCGCGCGCGGCCGGTCGGCCGCCCAATAAACCCCGGCCAGCGACGCATGCACGAACGCCATGTCGAGGCGCGCGCGCTCGTCGCTGATCACGTGGCCGTTCGGCGCGTCAACGGCATGGACGGTCAGCACGGCAGTGTCTTGGAGCGATACGCGACGGGCATGCGGCGAGCATACACCGTGCGGAGCAAAACGGCCCGGGGCACGCCGCCCAGGCCGTTCGCCAGTCCTGGCCGAAGCCTCAGGCGAACTGGTTCATCGTGTTGTGCGCGCCGCCCGCCTTGAGCGCCGCCTCGCCGGAAAAATACTCCTTGTGGTCGTCGCCGATGTCGGAGCCGGCCATGTTCTGGTGCCGCACGCAGGCGACTCCCTGGCGGATTTCCTGCCGCTGCACCCCCATCACGTAGCCCAGCATGCCCTGCTCGCCAAAATACTCCCGCGAGAGCGTGTCCGCCGACAGCGCGGCCGTGTGGTAGGTCGGCAGCGTGATCAGGTGGTGGAAGATGCCGGAGCGCTTGGCGGAATCGGCCTGGAAGGTGCGGATGCGCGCGTCCGCCTCGTCGCCCAGCGCCGTGCCGTCGTACTCGGCGCCCATCAGCTTGGCGCGGTCGTAGCCGCCCACGTCGGCGCCGGCCTGCTGCCAGTCGTCGTACACCTGCTGGCGGAAGCTCAGCGTCCAGTTGAAGGATGGCGAGTTGTTGTAGGCGAGCTTAGCGTTCGGCACGACGGCGCGGATGCGGTCCATCATGCCGGCGATCTGCTCGACATGCGGCTTCTCCGTCTCGATCCACAGCAGGTCCGCGCCGTTCTGCAGCGAGGTGATGCTGTCCAGCACGCAGCGGTCCACCCCCGTCCCTGCGCGGAACTGGTACAGGTTGCTTGCCAGGCGCTTCGGCCGCAGCAGCTTGCCCTGCCGGTTGATGATGACGTCGCCGTTATGCGCCGCGTCCGCCGTCACTTCCTCGCAATCCAGGAACGCGTTGTACTGGTCCCCCAGATCGCCCGGCGCATGGCTGACGGCGATCTGCTTGGTGAGCCCCGCCCCCAGCGAGTCGGTGCGGGTGACGATGACGCCGTCCTCCACCCCCAGCTCCAAAAAGGCGTAGCGGATGGCGCGTATCTTGGCGATGAAGTCCTCGTGCGGCACCGTCACCTTGCCGTCCTGGTGGCCGCACTGCTTCTCGTCCGACACCTGGTTCTCGACCTGCAGCGCGCAGGCGCCCGCCTCGATCATCTTCTTGGCCAGCAGGTATGTCGCCTCCGCGTTGCCGAACCCGGCGTCGATGTCGGCGATGATCGGCACCACGTGGCTCTCGTGGCTCTCGGCCAGCGCCATCAGCTCGGCCGCCTTGGCGTGCTCGCCGGCGTCGCGCGCCGCATCGACCGCGCGGAACAGGTTGCCCAGCTCGCGCGCGTCCGCCTGGCGCAGGAAGGCATAAATCTCCGAGATCAGCGCCGGAACCGAGGTCTTCTCGTGCATCGACTGGTCGGGCAGCGGCCCGAACTCCGACCGCAGCGCCGCGACCATCCAGCCGGACAGGTAGATGTAGCGCCGCTTGGTGGTGCCGAAATGCTTCTTGACGGCGATCATCTGCTGCTGGGCGATGAAGCCGTGCCAGGCGCCGAGCGACTGGGTGTACAGCGCCGGGTCCGCGTCGTAGGCGGCCATGTCGGCGCGCATGATCGCCGCCGTGTGGCGCGCCACGTCCAGCCCCGTCTGGAACCGGTTCTGCAGGCGCATGCGCGCCACGGCGTCCGGGTTGATGGCGTCCCACGCGCCCCCCTTGCCCTCGACGAGCCGGGCGATGGCGGCGGCGTGGTCCTGGTAGGCGGAGTGCTGCGGCAGGCGAGCGGCAACGCCTCCCGCCAGGCCGTCCGGGGCGTAGTTCAGGTCGGTCACGGGAGTGGTTCCTTCGCAGCGATGCGCTTCGATAGCGGGCGAAGACTAAGATTGTGCAACTGCGAAGTCATCGCAGGAAACGGCGGGGACCAGGTAACGCTGTAAAGTAACGACTGCTCGAAAACGCGCGGGGTAAAGCCTGGAAAATGCCGCCCCGCCTCAGTCTGGCAGGCCGGCGAACGCCCCCCGGCACCGCTCCAGCCAGCCCCGCACCGCGCCTGGCGAGCCGAAGACCGTCGGCACGAACAGCCCCGCCCCGCCCAAACGCCGCGCCGCTTCCATGCCGTCCTCGTCCGTCACGTCGTCGCCGATGAACACCGGCAGCCGGCCCGCGAACCCCGGCAGCGCCATCACCGCCGCCACCGCCCGGCCCTTGTCCGCGCCCCGCGGCCGCACCTCCCGCGCCATGTTGGACGCCAGCAGCTGGAAGCTGTCGGCATGGGGCCGCAGCAGGCCGGAGATGGCCGCGTGCAGCACGTCCTCCACGT
The DNA here is from genome assembly GCA_964235495.1 of uncultured Acetobacteraceae bacterium. Classification (GTDB taxonomy): domain Bacteria; phylum Pseudomonadota; class Alphaproteobacteria; order Acetobacterales; family Acetobacteraceae; genus LMUY01. The sequence continues at coordinate 55,726 of CAXSAX010000024.1, forward strand.
CCGGCACGGCGCGGTAGTGCAGCACCACCCCGCGCGCCTTGTGCTCCACCAGCACGCCCGGGTGCGCCGCGGCCAGCGCCTGGGCGGCCGTCAGCACCGCCGGCGGCAGCCCCGGCAGGTTCGGCCGCTGCAAGGCCGCCCCCGCCGCCGCCCGTAGCGCGCCGCCATGCTCGCCCGAGATCACCGGCACCACGCCGGGCAGCAGCGCCTCGATCTGCTCCACGGGGCGGCCGGTGATCACCGCCAGCGCCCCGTCCAGCTCGCCGCGCAGCCGCGCCAGGATTTCGGGCAGCCCGGGCGGCACCACCACGCTGTCCGGCGTGGGCGCGAAGTCCAGCAGCGTGCCGTCCAGGTCCAGCAGCAGCGCCGCGCGGGCGAACGGGGGCAGCGCGTCCATCAGTGGCATCCTAGCAGGCGCACGTCGTAGATCGGGTGCTCGAACAGGGCGAGCGCCGGCTCGTTGCTGAACACCCAGCCGTGGAAGCCGGGCACGCCGGGGTGGCTGTCGCGGATGTCGAGGAACGCCGCCGAGTCCTGCGCCATGTCCGGCGGACGCACCGCGCAGGCGCGCAGGGCGATCGACAGGGACGCGTTCTCCGCCTCCTGCCCCGCCTTCAGCGTCAGCGGCGTGGACTTGGCGCTCACCTTGTCCAGCACCCGCAGCTCGGCGGTGTCGCGCGGCACCCATTTGTCCGGCAGCGGAACGGGAGCGGGGGCCGGGGTGGAAGCCGGGGCGGGAGTGGGAGCCTGGGCCTGGGCGGCCAGCAGCGCCAGCGCCAGCAACGCGCCCCGCTTGGTCCCGGGGCTCACGCCCCGCTTGGTCTCGGGGCTCACGCCCGCTTCGGGCTGCGCAGCCCGGCGGCCAGGCCGGCCAGGATCTGCCGCATCGCCGTCTCGTCCACGCCCATCAGCACCGCGTCCTCGAATGCGTCCTGCATCACCTGGGCCAGCTCGGCGTGGTTCTCCTCCAGCGTGCGCAGCTTCTCGCGGCAGCTGACCGGAGCGCCGTTGGCGCCGGGCCAATTCGTCACGGCGACGGGCCCTTCAGCGTGTCCATCTGCTTCTGCGCCACCTCGGACAGGTTGCCGACGTTGAAAATGAACTTGCCCAGCAAGTCCTCCAGGTTCACCGCCGACTGGGTGACGGTGATGGTGCCGCCGTCGGGCAGCATCTTGTCGTCGCCGCCGGTGGCCAGCGAGATGAAGTTGCCGCCCAGCAGCCCGCCGGTGGCGATGGTGGCGCTGCTGTCGGCGGAAAGCTTGATGTCGGACTGCACGGTGAACGTCGCCAGCGCCTGGTAGCTGCGCGGGTCGATCGCCAGCCCCGTGACGCTGCCCACCTTCAACCCGGCCACCCGCACGTCGGACCCGGTGGCGATGCCGCCCACGTTGTCGAACGCGGCATGCAGCGTGTAGCCGCCCACGCGGCCGCGCCCCGTGCTCGCCACGGCATAGACCAGGAACCCGGCGGCCACGGCGAGCACCGCCGCCCCGGCCGCGATCTCGGAAGAGCGCCGCGCCATCTCAGCTGCCCGGCGTCCAGGATTCGTAGTCGCCCGTGGCCGGCGCGCGCTTGCCGCCGCGGTAGTCGCTGCCGGGCGGGCGGTAGCCGGCGGGGGTGCCGGTCAGGTTCGGCTCGTGCGGCTTCTGCCAGGCGCGGCGCACCGTGGTCGGGATCGGCATGTCCGTGGTGTAGTGCAGCCAGGCGTGCCACTCCGGCGGGATGCTGCTGGCCTCCGCCTCGCCGCGGTACATCACCCAGCGCTTGCGGTGCCGGCCGCCGGACGCGCCCGCCTTCTTCGCCTCGTAATACACGTTGCCGGCGGCGTCCCGCCCGACCAGGCGGCCGGTGAGGGCAGTGACGAGGCGCATCATGAGGGTCATGCCGGCGGTTATAGCAGCGTCCCCCGCCGGGTCCACCGCTGCCGCCACCAGCCGACCTTACACACAGCATTTTGTGGTCCGAGGGGCCCGCGCACGCAAAATCCGGCTTCCCGTCCGGCAAACCGCACGCTAGCGTCGCCCCATGAAAACCGACCGGACCTGGCAGGGCGTGCGGCTGCGGCAGACGGAGGCGGCGCCCGACCCGGACAGCCCGCTCCGCACCGTGCGCCTGCCCGCCGCGTGGGACGACGCCGCCGCCGCCGCCTTGTGCGAGCTGGCGCCCGGCCATGCCCGCGTCTCGCTGCCCTCCCTGGCGCAGGGCTGGATCCTGCCGCTGTCCGCCCGCGCCAAGGAGGCCGGCATCGCCGGGCTGGCGGACCGGCTGCACGCGCTGCTGCTGCGCCGCCGCGGCGCGCCCACCGCCGACATCTGGCACGGCGTGGCGAGCGACAGGCCCGGCTTCGTGCTCAACCTGCCGGCCTTCCACGACGCGGCCACCGGGTTCGACGTGGCCGCCTTCGCCGAGGCCGCGACGACGGCGGCGCAGGCGCTGGACCTGCTCGCCCCGCACGCCCCGCGCCTGGCCGTGGCGATGGCGGACCTGGCGGGGCTGCTCGCGGCGCTGGGCCTGGACTACGCCGGCAAGCCCGCGCGGGACGTGGCGGCCTGCCTCGCGGCGCTGCTGCGCGGCCGGGTCGATGCGGCGCTGGCCGAGGCGCAGCCGGACCTGCTGGCC